>CACYZM010000017.1 GCA_902778855.1 uncultured Bacteroidia bacterium | reverse complement strand
GTTTTAAGATAATCGTGTGCGTGTTTTTACGCACACGATTTGTAGCAATAGTTTGATAATTAGATACATAAGTGCCACGCCACTTCAGAACGGAGTGGAGGACTCCAGAGAAGGATGGATGGCTCCAGAATGGCTGGAGCGTAAGTTGTTGATTTGTAGAGATATGCTAAAAGTCGCCCCGCTGTGTATAGAGGGGGCGACTTTGCGTAAGGAGCTGATTATTAATTATGTATCCTGCAGCGAAAAAACGGCGGGGAAGATTCCTGGGAGGCTATGCTAATAATCTGCCTGCGGTGATTACATCGAGAGTTCCAGCCAGCGGAATTCTTTTTCGTCGAGTTCCTGTTTGAGGGCTTCGTAGCGTTCGGAGGCGGAGCGGATCTGGTCGTAGGGGGCGTCGGGGCTTGAGAGAAGGGATTCTATCGCGGCTTTTTCGGCGTTCAGCTTTTCGAGGTCGGCTTCCAGTTGGTCGAGTTCTCGCTGTTCCTTGTACGAGAGGCGTTTTTTTGCGGGCGGTGCGCCGCCCGGGTTCTGGTCCCGGTCCCGGGAAGAATTCGTCCGGCCGGCGTTGGCCGTCACTTCGATTCTCGCCTGCTTCCGTTGCTGTGCTTCGTAATCCTTGATGAAGGAGCGGTATTCGGTGTAGGCGCCGACGAAGTCTTTGATGAGGCCGTCGCCGCAGAAGACGAGGAGGTGGTCGACGACGCGGTCGAGGAAGTGGCGGTCGTGAGAGACGACCAGGAGGGAGCCCTTGAAGTCGAGGAGGTATTCCTCGAGGATGTTGAGGGTGACGATGTCGAGGTCGTTGGTGGGTTCGTCGAGGATGAGCAGGTTGGGCTGCTGCATCAGGATGGTGAGCAGGTAGAGCCTTCGTTTTTCGCCGCCGGAGAGTTTGCTGACGGGGTTGTTCAGCATGTCGTGCGGGAAGAGGAACTGGTTGAGGAGGCCGAGGTTGCTGACGGTCTCGAGGACGGTCTGGCTTTCGTCGAACTGCATGCCGTCCTGGCGGTAGTAGCCGATCTTGAGCGATTCGCCCCGTTCGATCCGTCCCGACGTCGGCTCCAGCGCCCCGATGAGCAAGTCGATGAACGTACTCTTTCCGATGCCGTTTCTTCCCACAATTCCGATCCGGTCGTATCGCTGGAATTTATAGCTGAAGTCTTTGACCAAATAGTGCTGGCCGATATCCCCATCGCGCGGCAGAACCTTTTCAGTCCCGTCAAGCGGGCCTGAAAGAACCTGCCGCTCCACCAGGCCCTCCCGCGAACCTGTCTGTTCGTAGCCAAAAGAGACATCGTAGCAGTCGATGATTTTGGTGCCGAGGCGGGTGGCGCCTTCGAGGGCTTCCATCGAGACCTGGCGGACGGTGTAGGCCTGTTCGGCGCGGCCTTTGAGTTCCCAGAAGGCTTGTTTGCGGTATTTGGCTTTGCCGGTGCGGGCGCAGGGGGTGGCGTGCATCCATTCGAGTTCGCGGCGGAGGAGGTTGCGGACTTTGTCGGTCTCGGCGTTGTAGTTGGCGATGCGTTCGGCGCGTTTTTCCAGGTAGTTCGCGTAGTCGCCCTTGTAGACGTAGACCTGGCCGTGGTCGAGTTCCATCACGATGTTGCAGACGCGGTCGAGGAAGTATCGGTCGTGGGTGACCATGAAGAGGGTGCAGCGCGAGCGTTTCAGGTAGTTCTCGAGGTATTCGATGGCGTCGATGTCGAGGTGGTTGGTCGGCTCGTCGAGGATCAGGAAATCGGCCTCGGGGGCTAGGACCTGGGTGATGGCCACGCGTTTGACTTCGCCGCCGGAGAGGGTGCGCATCTGCGCCTGGGGGTTGAGGCCGAACTCCGTGAGGATGCGGACGATGCGGTGTTCGTAGTCGAATTGCCCCTCTGCGTCGAGATGCTCCAGGAAGGGTTTGCTGCCGGCGAGCACCTGCTCGAGCAGCGTGGCTTCCGGGTCGAAGTCGTAGTCCTGTTCCAGGAAGGCGATGCGGATCTCCTTGAGAAACTTGATCTGGCCGCCGGAGTCCGATTTGTCCTTGCCGGCCAGGATGCGCATCAGCGAGGTCTTGCCTGTGCCGTTGGGAGCGATCAGGGCGATCTTGTCGCCTTCGTTCACGTTGAAGCCGATGTGGTCGAACAGCACTTTCGGCCCGTACGACTTGGAAATGTTCTCGATTTGGAGGTAAGACGCCATTGCGTACAAAGATAGGCGAAAAATCGCTATCTTCGCATTGCCATGGAAGTCATCGCCCGTATCCACAACGATTTCCCGACGAAGTTCGGGCTGCCGCGCCAGAGCGGCCTGGCCCCGTCGCTGCGCTCGAAGATTGTCTTCGAGCCCGCCTTCCGCATCCCCGAGGCGCTCCGCGGCCTCGACGGCTTCTCGCACATCTGGCTCATCTGGGGCTTCTCCGAGTCGGAAGGCTGGTCTCCGACGGTGCGGCCGCCGCGCCTGGGCGGGAACGTCCGGATGGGCGTTTTCGCCACGCGCTCGCCCTTCCGGCCGAATCCGATCGGCCTGTCGTCGGTCCGTCTCGAAGGGATCGAGACGGACGGGGAAATCGGCCTCGTGCTGATCGTCACCGGCGCCGACCTGATGGACGGCACGCCCATCTATGACATCAAGCCTTACCTGCCGGGCGTGGACGCCCATCCCGAGGCCACCGACGGCTTTGTCGGGGCGCATCCGCAGACGCTGCTCACGGTGGAACTCGATCCTTCGCTGACGGCCGTCCTGTCGGCCGGGCAGCAGGCCGCCCTGCGGGAAATCCTGGCCCAGGATCCCCGGCCGGCCTATCACGCCGGCCAGCCCGACTCCGGCCGTATCTACGGCCTGTCCTATGCCGGCCGCGACGTCCATTTCACCGTCTGCGAAGGCTGCATCAAGGCCTGGTAACGAACGAACCCAAAAAGAATCATCATATGCTGAAAATCGGAGATAAAATGCCGTCGTTCGAGGTCGTGGACCAGGACGGGGTGCCGGTGCGGTCGGAAGACTTCATCGGAAAAGGCCGGAAGACCATCGTCTATTTTTACCCGAAAGACAATACGTCGGGCTGCACGGCGGAGGCCTGCAGTTTCCGGGACAACTATGCCGCGCTGACCGCCGCGGGATACAATGTGGTGGGCGTGAGCAAGGACAGCGCGAAATCGCACAGCGGCTTCCGCGCCAAGTTCGAACTGCCGTTCCGCCTGCTGGCCGACACGTCGCTGCAGATGCTGCAGGACTTCGGCGCCTGGGGCGAGAAGAAGATGTACGGCAAGACCACGATGGGCACGCTCCGCCGGACGTTCATCTTCGACGAGAACGGCATTCTCGAGCGCATCATCGAAAAGGTCGACACGAAAAACGCCGCCGGCCAGATCCTGGAAGGCTGACGCTATTTCTTCTTTTTCCGGAACATGAAACGCCGGACGATGTCGATGCCGATGCGGTAGGGCAGCGGCCGGAGGGCTTTGTCGGCTTCCTTGAGTTTTTCCCGGATGGGAATGCCCTGAGGGCAATGCTTCTCGCACTTGCCGCATTCGATGCATTGTGAGGGGAAGGCCGGCTCCTGCGTCAGGCCCACGGTCTGGGCATACTGGAAACGGCCGGCCGACTTGGATTCACTGTACATCGCATTGTAGCAGCGGAAAGCGCCCGGGATGTCGACGCCCTGGGGGCAGGGCATACAGTAGCGGCAGCCGGTGCAACCGACTTTCTCCGTCCGCTTGATCTCTTCCCGGACTTTGTCGATCAGGGCGTGGTCGGCCTCCGTGAAGGCGCCGACGCTGGCTTCGGAAGCGGTCCGGACGTTTTCTTCCACCATTTCCAGGGAGTTCATGCCCGAAAGGACGACGGTCACTTCCGGCTGGTTGTAGAGCCAGCGGAAGGCCCAGGAGGCGGGGCTCCAGCCGCGCGGGTTGGCGGCGATGATCTTCTTCGCCGATTCCGGGAGCATTCCCACGAGTTTGCCGCCGCGGAGCGGCTCCATGATGATGACCGGGATTCCCCGGGCGGCGGCCGCCTTCAGGCCGGTGACGCCGGCCTGGGTGTGCTCGTCGCGGTAGTTGTACTGGATCTGGCAGAAATCCCATTCGTAGTCGGCCAGGATCTGCAGGAACTTGTCGGTGTTGCCGTGATAGGAGAAACCGATGTTGCGGATGGCGCCGGCCTGTTTCTTCTCCGCGATCCAGTCGATGATCCCGATGTCCTTGAGCTTCTCCCATTGGGCGAAGTCCGTGAGCTGGTGCATCAGGTAGTAGTCGATATGGTCCGTCCGCAGCCGTTTCAGCTGCTCGTCGAAATAGCGGTCGAGCGCGGCGCGGCGCTGGATGAGGTATTGGGGGAGCTTCGAAGCGATATAGACCTGGTCGCGGATGCCGTTGCGCTCGAGGATCTGCCCCAGGGCGGCTTCGCTGCCAGGGTAGATGTAGGCGGTGTCGTAATAGTTCACGCCGGCGCGGAAAGCCGCCATGATTTCGCGTTCCGTCTTGTCCACGTCGATGCCGCCGCCCTTGCGGGAAAAACGCATGCATCCGTATCCGAGGATCGACAGTTCGGTGCCGTTTTTATCTTTTCTGTATTGCATGGGGGAATGGGGTTCTGTACTGTGCGTTGCAAAGTTATCGTATTTTTCCTTACATTTGTTATTCTCAAACCCGAACCTATGAAACAGTCCCTTTTCTTCTCCATTGCGGCCAGCCTGTTGCTCCTTGCCGGATGCTCCGGCAACAAAGCCGACACTCCCCAGGACCAGGACCCTGTGGACCAGCTTCAGCTGAAGGATTATGAACCCGTCTCCGTGTTCCAGCTCGAGGAACACAAGCCGACGGCCGCCAAATTCTCCGTCATCGACATGCACTCGCATCCGTACCGCGACGATGAAGCGGGCATCCGTGCCTGGGTGAAGACGCTGGAAGAGAACAACATTGAAAAAGTCATCATCCACACCAAGGCCTTCGGCGAAGAATTCGACCGCCTGTACGACCTCTACAAGGGCATCTCCGACAAGTTCGAGATCTGGTGCGGCTTCGATATGACGAAATGGGACCAGCCCGAATTCCCCGCGTGCGCCATTGCGGAATTGGAACGCTGCTATGCGAAAGGCGCGGCCGGTGTGGGCGAACTCATCGACAAGGGCATGGGCGAGCGGATCTCCGGAAAAGTCAAGGAACCCGGCCTGCATTTCAACGATCCGAAGTTCGACGCGCTGTTCGAAAAATGCGGCGAGCTGGGTCTGCCCGTCTCGATCCACAGCGGCGATCCCATCTGGATGTATGAACCGATCGATGCGCACAATGACGGCCTGATGAACGCGAAGCACTGGCGCATCGACCTGTCGGAACCCGGCATCCTCGACCTCGACGGCGTGGTGAACGCGTTCCTGGAATGCGTGGAGCGGCATCCGAACACGACCTTCATCGCCTGCCACCTGCTCAATTACAACCACGATTACGCCCGCCTGAGCGAAGTGATGGACAGCCATCCCAAGCTCTGGCTCGACATCTCGGCCCGTCATCAGGAAACCTGCGTGACCCCGCGGGCCACCAAGCGCTTCTATGAAAAATATCAGGACCGTCTCCTTTTCGGCACCGACAATGACCCCGACCCGAGCATGTACCGGGCCCAGTGGCGGATCCTCGAGACGGAAGACGAACACTTCTATCTCGACGAACAGTCCTATCACTGGCCGATGCAGGGAATCGGTCTTTCCGACGAGGTCCTGAAAAAGATTTACCACGACAACGCCGTCCGCCTGCTGGACGCCAGGAAGAAATGACGCGATTTGAAGACATCAAGGCCTTTGCGTTCGATGTGGACGGGGTCTTCACCGACGGGCTGGTGCTGGCGATGCCCGACGGCGACCTGCTTCGCCAGTTCAATTCGAAAGATTGCTTTGGCGTACGGACGGCTGTCGACAACGGCTTTCCGTGCGCCTTCATCACCGGCGGTGTGTCGCCGAGCCTCCTGCACCGCGCCCACTCGCTGGGCATCGGCGACGAGAACCTGTATATGATCTCGAAAAACAAGGCCGAAGACCTCCTGCATTTCTGCAAGCGGAACGGCCTGGAGCCGTGGCAGGTGGCCTTCGTCGGCGACGACATCCCCGACATCCCGGCCATCGAGCTCGCCGGTCTCGGCGTCTGCCCGGCCGACGCCGTCGCCGAGGTCCGCTCCGCCGCCGACCTCGTGTCGCGCTTTCCCGGCGGCCGCGGCTGCATCCGCGACCTCATCGAAAGCGTTCTCAAACCCCAGGGCAAATGGCTCTTCGACCCCGAAAACCCCTGGAAAGGCAGCCACCCCGCCTCCATCACCCAAGCCGCGTTACATACGGGTAAAAACGTCTGACGAAACGAAGACGAAAAGAAGGAATAAAAGCGTAGCGTAGCGGGTGGTTTTAGGCGAGCGACCTTTTTTTAGGGAGCGAGACTAAAACCAGAGCGCAGCGCAGCGCAGTTGAACAGATATGTTTGAAGAATATACATTTACATTGGCGTCGGCGTCGCCGAGACGCCGGGAACTGTTGAAAGGACTGGACATCGACTTTACGGTCGAGCCGGGTAAGGATGAGAAGGAAGCCTACTCCGAAGGCATGCCCCATACCGCCATTCCCGAATTTCTCGCACGCCATAAATCCGAAACCTTCCACCGGGAACTGGCGCCCCGCGAAGTCCTCATCACTGCCGATACCCTCGTCTTCCTCGACGAAAAAATCCTCGGCAAACCCCACGACCGCGAGGATGCCGCAAATATGCTCCGCGCCATGTCGGGTAGGACCCATACCGTCATCACGGGTGTGGCTTTCCGCACGATCGAGCGGCTCCATAGCTTCTCAGACACGACCGAAGTCGACTTCAAACCCCTGACCGACGACGAAATCTATTACTACGTCGACCACTATCGCCCCTTCGATAAGGCCGGTGCCTACGGCATCCAGGAATGGATCGGCTACGTGGGCATTCCCGCCATCCGCGGCTCCTATTTCAACGTGATGGGCCTCCCGGTCCAGCGACTCTACACTGAGTTGTGCGCTTTTCTGTCTAATCTTGAATGACTTGAAAATGAAACAGCTGCTTATCCTCCTGACGGCGTTGTGGATGATTCCCGCCTTCGCACAAAGACCCGCGCCGAGACAGGCGCAGGCACCTGCCGATCCGGCCTATGAGATGCGTGAAATCGCTTGTGTCAGCGCCGGCAACCGCCTGTACGGCGAAGCGTTCATTCCGCGTTCGGCCGGGAAGCATCCGGCTGTGATCCTGTCGCACGGCTATGGCGCTTCGCACACCGGTTTCTATCCGATGGTCGACACCCTGGCCAAGCTGGGCTATGTGTGCTACTGCTACGATTTCGCCGGCGGTTCGCGGTCCGGCCGCAGCGAAGGACGTACGGAAGATATGTCGATCTTCACGGAGCGACAGAACCTGCTCGACGTCATCGAGATGGTCCGGGGCTGGGATTGCGTGGACGCAGAGAGTATCTTCCTGCTGGGTGAGAGCCAGGGCGGATGCGTCTCGGCCATCACTGCTCCTTATGTGGCCGACAAGATCAAATCGATCCTGCTCGTCTATCCGGCCCTCTGCATTCCGGACGATGCCTTCGCGCTCTATCCGAAACGCGAGAATATTCCGGACACGGTCACTTTCATGGGACTGCACATCGGGCGGGCGTATTATGAGCCGTTTTATGACGGCTACGATATCTACAAGGAAATCGCCGGCTATCAGGGCGATGTCCTGATCATCCACGGTACGGAGGACAGCCTGGTCAAGCCGGAGTATTCGGCCAAGGCTTCCAATGTGTACGACCGCAGCGAGTTCCACCTGATCTTCGGCGCCGGTCACGGCTTCCGCAAACCGGAGCATCGGGCGCAGTACCACGCCTATGTAATCGACTTCCTCCGTCGGCAAATGGGGCCCAAGCGGATGCAAAGTTATCTTGCGTCAAGGCGTCCGGATCCCTCCGCCCATACCCTCAAACCCGACGCGGGGAAAGCCAAACGCAGCCCCTACGCGGGAAGCAAGAACTTCGGCAAGCGCATCGCCGTGTTCGGCGGATCGCTTTCCGTGAATCCCGAATCAGACGCCGCCAAACAGATCTGGGCGGATCAGCTTGGCGCCGAGGTGGTGACCTACGGCGTCGGTGGGGCGGGGTTCTCGCTCGACCAGGGTTATTCTCTCCAAAAGCAGGTCGATACGGCCGGCATCTATGACGTATACGTGCTCTGGGCCTCTACCAATGACTTTACCAATAACCGCGAATGCGGCTCCTGGTCTGATTATACGGCCCTGGACGGTTACGATGAGTCGAAGCGCCATACCCAGTGCGGCGGCATCAACTATTGCATCCGCCGCCTGCTCGAGAAGAATCCCCGGGCTGAAATCTATTTCTTCTCCTCGCTCCGCTTTTTCGGCTCCGACTCCGGCCACAATCCTTTCTCCACGGTCCCGAACAAGGCCGGAAAGACTTTTGCCGAATATGTGGAGGCTCAGAAGGCCTGTTGCGCCTACTATGGAATCCCTGTGCTCGATCAGTTCAATCTGCAGGGAATCAATGAATTCAATGTGGAATACCACTACAAGGACGACCGCCTCCATATGACGGAGGAGGGCTATCTCAGGATCGGCCCGGTGCAGGCCGCATTCCTGTCGAACGGAAGGTAGGAACCCCGTCTCTTACGAGGCGCGGCAGAGGATGATGTGGTTTCCTTTGCTGACGCGGAAGAAGCGTTCGTAGTCTTCGGGGGAGTCGAAGCGGAAGCGGATCTGGGTGCGGCAGCGCTGGGGGATGTTGGTGTTCATGATGAGGTCGCCTTCGGCCTCGTAGAACTGGTCGAGATTCGCGCCGGATATTTTCACGAGACGATAGCGCCCGCTCGGCACGCTGCCCGCGATGCCGATGCCGGAGTTGGACTCGAAATGCGTGGGGAGGCGGTAGCCGTGCACCATGCCGAGGGGGATGGTGCAGTGCGCGAAGTCGATGGTCTGCTCGCTGTGGCTCGAGGAGGAGGGATTGGCCATGAAGGCCTCCTGACCGTAGGCGTATTTCACATAGAGCATGGTCCAAAGCGCCGGGATGTCGCCTTCGCAGCCGGCGACGATGCCTTCATCGTTGAGGAGCGCAAGCGCGAGGCAGGCGGTGGTGCGGCAGCTGCCGAGGATGCCGAAGCATTTGAGCGTCAGGGCGTTCAGCTGGTAGCGAGCGCTCAGGCCTTTCAGGGCCAGGTACATCCGTGCGGCGTCGTACAGGTCGTCGCGGGTGCGGTCGCCGGTGAGGAAGCGTTCCATGCGGTAGCAGACGGCGGTGGCCTGCGGATCGTCCTGGCCGATGGCGGCGTAGGCCTGCTCCAGTTCGGCGATCGGGATGTCGGTGAAGCGGGCGCCGTAGGCTTTTTCCACCGCTTCGCGGTCGATGCCGGAGGAGATGAGCCAGCCGCTGGCGCTGCCGATCAGGCCGATGCGCGTTTTTTCGAAAGCCTTGACAACGCTTCTCGGAAACTTGGGCAGCGGATCGGAAGGCTCGAGCGTGTCGGCGATGCCGGTTCCACCGAACAGCTGTTCTTTCAGCTCTTCAAAGAATTCGGGGCTGCAGTCGAGCGGGGCGTTGAAGAGCGTGCTGGGGATGCCCAGCTGCGACAGGTAGGTCTTGATTTCGAACGAGGCGGCCAGCGAGTTGTGCAGGCCGTCGCTCAGCAGCAGGACGGGGCGGGGAATCACGTCGACGAACCCCTTGAAAACCTCTTCCGTGCCGCCCGTGGCGATGAAGCAGACGATTTTCTCGTGCGCCGAGTGCGCCAGCGAGTGGCCGCCCTTGTCGCCGCCGTCGAACAGGCCGGCGAAGTGCTTGTCCGTGGCAAGCATCGAGGGGTAGGTGATTTCTACGTTCGCGATGCTGCGCAGCCCTTCGAACAGCTCCTGACGGGAGCCCGATACGCTCTGGTTGTCGTGGAGCGAGGACGAAAAAATGACGAGGTTTATCCTGTTGTGCATGGGATTCGAGTTTTGAACCCTACAAAGATAAGATTATTTCGGGAAAAACATTAATTTTGCAAGATAAACCCGATCATCGAGAATATGGAAATTTCAGCGAAATACGATCCCGCCCAAACCGAGGATAAATGGTACGCCTGGTGGCTGGAGCATAAATTCTTTCATTCCGAACCCGACGGACGCGAGCCCTACGTCATCGTGATCCCGCCGCCGAATGTCACCGGCGTGCTGCATATGGGCCATATGATGAACAACACGCTGCAGGACGTGCTGATCCGCCGCGCCCGCATGCTGGGCAAGAACGCCCTCTGGGTACCCGGCACCGACCACGCTTCCATCGCCACGGAAGCCAAGGTGGTGGGCCGCCTCTCCGCGCAGGGGATCCGCAAGCAGGACCTCACCCGCGAACAGTTCCTCGAACACGCCTGGGACTGGACCCGCGAACACGGCGGCATCATCCTCAAGCAGCTCCGCCGCCTGGGCGCCAGCTGCGACTGGGACCGCACCGCCTTCACGATGGATGAAATCCGTTCCGAAAGCGTGCTCCGCGTATTCCGCGACCTTTACGACAAAGGCCTCATCTACCGCGGCCTGCGGATGGTGAACTGGGATCCCAAGGCCCAGACGGCCCTCTCGAACATCGAGGTGGTGTACAAGGAGGAGCACAGCAAACTCTTCTACCTGCGCTATTACGTGGCCGACCAGGAGAACGTCCGGCCCACGGGCCAGGAAGGCGAAGTCCTGCATCAGGACGAGCAGGGGCGCTACTACGCCGTGGTGGCCACCACGCGTCCCGAAACCATCATGGGCGATACCGCGATGTGCATCAACCCGAAGGACCCGAAGAACCAGTGGCTCCGCGGCCACAAGGTCATCGTCCCGCTGGTGAACCGCGTGATTCCCGTGATCGAAGACCGCTATGTCGACATCGAGTTCGGTACGGGCTGCCTGAAGGTGACCCCGGCCCACGACGTGAACGACTACAACCTCGGCAAGACCCATAACCTCGAGACCATCGACATCTTCAACCCCGACGGCACTATCAGCAACCAGTCGCCGCTCTACGTCGGCCTCGACCGCAACGTGGTCCGCAAGCAGATTGCCAAGGACCTGGAAGCCGCCGGCCTGATGGAGAAGGTGGAAGACTACCTCAACAAGGTGGGCTACTCGGAGCGCAACCAGGACACGGCCGTGGAGCCGCGTCTCTGCAAGCAGTGGTACGTCAAGATGCGCCACCTGGCCGACATCGCGCTCAAGCCCGTGCTCGAAGGTGAGATCAAGTTCTACCCCGAGAAATTCGTGGGCAGCTACCGCCAGTGGCTCGAGAACATCGACGACTGGTGCATCAGCCGCCAGCTCTGGTGGGGCCACCGCATCCCGGCCTACTATCTGCCGACCGCGGAAGGGGAGGAGGAACGCTTCGTGGTGGCGCTCTCGCGCGAGGAAGCGCTGGAGAAAGCCCGCCAGATCGCCGGATACGAAAACATCAAGGCCGAAGATCTCCGTCACGACGAAGATGCGCTCGACACCTGGTTCTCCAGCTGGCTCTGGCCCATCTCGCTGTTCGACGGCATCCGCAACCCCGACAATCCCGAGATCAAATACTACTATCCGACCAGCGACCTGGTTACGGCCCCCGACATCATCTTCTTCTGGGTGGCCCGCATGATCATGGCCGGCGAGGAATATATGCACGACGTTCCGTACCGCAACGTCTATTTCACCGGCATCGTCCGCGACAAGCTGGGCCGCAAGATGAGCAAGCAGCTGGGCAATTCGCCCGACCCGATCGGCCTGATCGAGAAATACGGCGCCGACGGCGTCCGCCTGGGCATCCTGCTCTGCACTTCGGCCGGCAACGACATCCTCTTCGACGAGACGCAGGTGGAGCAGGGCCGCAACTTCAGCAACAAGATCTGGAACGCGTTCCGGCTCGTGAAGGGCTGGACGGTGGCCGATGTGCCGCAGAGCGAGGCGAACCGCGTGGCGGTGGAATGGTTCCGCGCCAAGCTGGCCCAGACGGCTGCGCAGACGCACCGCGACTATGAGAACTTCCGCATCAACGACGCCGTGATGGGCACCTACAAGTGCTTCTGGGACGACTTCTGCGCCTGGTATCTGGAACTCGTGAAGCCCGCTTTCGTGGACAACGTGCAGCAGCCGCTCGACCGTGCGACGTACGAGGCGACCCTCGGCTTCTTCGACGCGCTGCTGCGGATGCTTCATCCCGTGATGCCGTTCATTACGGAGGAACTCTGGCACGCCCTGGCCGAGCGGGGTGAAAACGACACCATCATGTTCCAGCAGATGCCGCTTGGCGGCGAATACGACGCCCAGCTCGTGGCCGATTTCGCCATGGCCTGCGACGTGGTCGTCGGCGTGCGCGCCCTGCGTCAGGCCAAGAATCTGGCGCCGAAAGCGCCGCTGAGCCTGCAGGTGAAGGGCGCCTTCCCGGCCGCCATGGCGCCGGTGGTGCGCAAGATGGCGTTCGTCACGGACATCACGTCCGTCGATGCCTTCTCCGGCGCCGGCGAGATGTTCATGGTGGGCACCACGGAGTTCAACGTGCCGCTCGAGGGCATGATCGACGTGGCCGCCGAAGTGGCCAGGATCGAGGCCGAAATCCAGCGCTACGAAGGCTTCCGCCGCGGCGTGAACGCCAAGCTGTCGAACGAGAAATTCGTGGCCAACGCGCCCGCGAAAGTCGTGGAGACGGAGCGCAAGAAACTGGCCGACGCGACCACGAAGATCGAGAATCTCCAGGCACGCCTGGCATCTCTTAAGAAATAATAAACAACTAAATACCAGCAACTATGGTAACTTTATTTGCAGTAATGCTTCCGCTGGGCGTCATCGGTGTCTGGCAGTGGGTCATCATCGGACTGGTCGTCCTGTTGCTCTTCGGCGGCAAGAAGATTCCCGAACTGATGCACGGACTGGGCAAGGGCGTCAAGACTTTCAAGGCCGGCATGAAGGATGCCGAAAAGGACATCGAAGAAATCCGCGCCGAGATCGTCAAGGACGACGAGCCCAAGAAGGCTGACGACAAGAAGGAGGAGAAGTAGCGCGCCGTGGCCGAGGAGAAGCTCGACGAATCCAAGGACATGAGCTTCTGGGAGCACCTGGAAGCGTTGCGACAGGGCCTGTTCCACGTGATCATCGCCCTGCTCGCGGCTTTTATCGTGCTCTTTTTCTTCAAGGATTTCCTCTTCGACGACCTCATCCTGGCCCCGACCCGTTCCGATTTCTTCTTCTACAAGTGGTTCGGGATGGAAACGGGCCTGCAGCTGGTCAACATCGAGCTTTCCACGCAGTTCATGGTGCATATGCGCGTCACGTTCCTGTGCGCGATCATTGCCTGCTGCCCGTACATCCTCTTTGAAATCTGGCGCTTCATCGCCCCGGCGCTCTATCAGCGCGAGAAGCGGGCCACGCGCCGCGCCTTCCTCTTTGCCTCGTTCCTGTTCTATCTGGGCATTGCGGTGGGCTACTGCATCATCCTGCCGTTGATGGTCAATTTCTTTGACGGCTACAAGGTGAGCGAGGCGGTGACCAACACCATTTCGCTCAATTCCTATATCTCGACGGTCAATTCCACGGTGCTGCTCTTCGGCATCGTGTTCGAAGTTCCGACGCTGGTGGCGGTGCTCTCGCAGCTGGGCCTGATCACGCGCAAGACGCTGCTCAGCGGCTGGAAATGGGCCGTACTGGTGATTGCCGTGCTGGCGGCCATCATCACGCCCGCCGATCCTTTCTCGATGCTGATCGCATCGATCCCGCTCTTCCTGCTCTACGGCATCAGTATCCTGGTATGCCGGAAGGAGCAGCCGGAAGACGAAGACGAAACCGACGAAGCGGAGGCTGCGGCATGATTTCCCTCGACGACATCACTGTTGCGTACGGCGGCTTTACGCTGCTCGACGGCGTAAGCCTGCACATCGGCGACCGCGAGCGGATCGGCCTGGTGGGCAAGAACGGGGCGGGGAAGAGCACGATGCTCAAGCTGATCATGGACATCCAGCGTCCCACGACCGGGCGGATCACGCAGACCGCCGGCCAGCGGATCGGCTATCTGCCGCAAATTATGGAGCATCACCGCGGCCGCACGGTGCTCGAAGAGGTGATGACGGTGTACGAAGAACTCGACCGCCTGGACCGTCGCGTAGATGAAATATCACTTGAGCTGGCGAGTCGGGAAGACTATGAATCAGCCGCTTATCAGCGGCTCATCGTCGAGCTCAACGAAGTGAACGACCAGCTGGTCCTCGCCCGGAGCGAAGCTACGGAAGAAGCCGTGGAGCGTACCCTGACCGGTCTGGGCTTCAAGAAAGACGAATTCGGCCGCAAGACCGAAACCTTTTCCCAGGGCTGGAACATGCGCATCGAACTGGCGAAGATCCTGCTCCGCCGGCCCGAGGTGCTGCTGCTCGACGAGCCCACGAACCACCTCGACATCGAGTCGATCCAGTGGCTGGAAGACTATCTGAAAGAGAGTTTCACCGGCGCGCTCGTGCTGATCTCGCACGACCGCCGTTTCCTCGACAATTGCACCACCCGCACGGTGGAGGTGATGCTGGGGCATCTGTACGATTATAAGGTGCCGTACTCCCAGTATGTGGAGCTGCGCAAGGAACGCATCGCGCAGCAGAAAGCCGCGTATCTGAACCAGCAGCGGATGATCGAAAAGACCGAGGAATTCATCGAGCGTTTCCGCTACAAGCCCACCAAGAGCAACCAGGTGCAGTCGCGCGTGAAGCAGCTCGAGCGCATCGAGCGCATCGAGATCGACGACGAAGACCTCTCGGCCATCCACGTCAAGTTCCCGCCCGCCCCGCGCAGCGGCGACGTGGTGTTTGAAGTGAAGGACGCCGTGATCGGCTATCCGCAGAAGACGGTGCTCAAAGGCGCGAATCTTGTGATTCGCCGCGGCGAAAAAGTGGCCTTCGTGGGCCGCAACGGCGAAGGCAAGACCACGATGATGCGCGTGCTGATGGGCGAGCTCGAGCCGTTTGACGGCGAGGCGAAGGTGGGGTACAATGTGGATATCGGCTATTATGCGCAGAATCAGGAAGATATCCTCGACAAGAAGGCCACGGTCTTCGATACGCTCGACCGCATCGCGGTGGGCGACATCCGCACGAAGCTGCGTGACATCCTGGCCGCGTTCCTGTTCAAGGGCGAAGACATCGACAAGCGCGTGGCCGTGCTCAGCGGCGGCGAGCGTTCCCGGCTGGCGATGGCCAAGCTGATGCTCAAGGCGCACAATCTGCTGGCGCTCGACGAGCCGACCAATCATATGGACATCCGGTCGAAAGATATTCTGAAGCAGGCCCTGCAGGCCTACGACGGCACGATCATCGTGGTCTCGCACGACCGCGATTTCCTCAACGGGCTGGTCGACAAGGTCTACGAGTTCATCGACGGCCGCGTGAAGGAGCACCTCGGCGGCGTCGACGACTTCCTCCGCCGCAAAAAGGCAGAATCATTCCGAGATATTGAAAAGAAGGCTGCGCCGGCGCGGGATGGCCTGGTGGAGCGGCAGGTTCTTTCAGACCCGGCCCTGGACGGGTCTGAAAAGGTTCTGACGCGCGCTGGAGACCCGGCGAAGCCGAAACAGACGTATCAGCAACAGAAGCAGCAGTCGCGGGAGGAGAAGCGGGCGAAGAACCGGCAGAACTTGCTGGAAAAGCAGATTGCAGAGCTGGAGGCCAAGATGGCCGACATCGAAAAGGTCCTCGCTGCGCCGACGCCCGACGCCGACATCATGGAACTGACCCGAAACTACCTCGAACTCAAGCGCGACCTCGACGCCAAAATGGACGAGTGGGCGAGCTTGTAAATATGCTTTGCTATGGACAGAAGGAATTTTCTGAAGACCTCGGCGCTGGCTTCGCTGGCGCTGATGGCGGATTGGCGGACGGCTTTCGCGGCCGGAACTTCCGACAAGGCTGCCGGCAAGCCGTTGAAAGGATGGAAGAACGGCCATTTCCAGGTGCATTTCATCTACACCGGCGTGGCCGAATCCCTGTTTATGATCTTCCCCGACGGTACGTCGATGCTGCTTGACTGCGGCGACCACGATGCCATCGGACGCGGGAAACTGGCCGTTCCCGTACTGCCGTCGCCCGATCGCCACTCCGGGGATTGGATCGCCCGGTACGTGGAACGCGTGAATCCCAACCGGAGCGTCGTCGACTATATGATGCTCTCCCATTACCACTGCGACCACGCCGGCGATCCGCATTTCAACGACGGTACGGTCACCCGCAACGGGGAGACTTTCGCGCTGAGCGGCTTCACGCAGGCGGCCGAGCGCCTGACCTTCCGGAAGGCGGTCGACCGGGCCTGGCCCGACTATAATGACCCGCTGCCCATGCCCGACGACTATATGGGCGACATCGTGGCTCACATCCGTTCGTTCTTCGTGCGGATGCAGAAGCAGCGGGGTATGGAAATCGAGAAGTTCCGGGTGGGGGAGACGGGACAGATCGCCCTGCAGCACGATCCGGCACGCTATCCGGAGTTCTCGGTGCGCAACATCTGCGGCTGCGGCCGCATCGCCGCTCCCGACGGGACGGTGACCAATCTCTATGAAGGTTTCGTGGAGACGCCGGAACAGGAACTGAACGAGAACGGCATGAGCATGGGCCTCGTCTTCTCCTACGGCGATTTCCGTTTCTATACGGCCGGCGACTTCTGCGACACGTTCAAAAAGCCCGACGGCACCGAGGTCGATGTCGAGGCGGAACTGGCGAAGGTCTGCGTGCCGGTCCACGTGGCGAAAGTCAATCATCACGGCCACTATTCGATGCCGGCGCCCCTGGTCTCCGCCCTTCGGCCGAAGGTGTGGGTGACCTGCGTCTGGGACCAGCTGCACGATGTCGCGCCCGTGATGGAGCGCCTGGCGTCGCGCTCCCTGTATCCCGGCGACCGGGTGCTTTGCCCGTGCATCTTCCCGGCGGAGCGCCGGGCCGAAGATGCCGGCAGTCCCTGGCTCGACGACATCGCGCACGCCTGCTTTGACGGCGCCCACGTCGTGCTCGACGTGACGCCCGGCGGCAAGCGCTATTCCATCTCCTTACTGGACGCCCGCGACGAGTCGATGACCGTCCGCAGCGTCCTTCATTTCAAGACAGACCGACGATAGTTTCTATGGACAATCACAACGACACGTATTATCTCTACGGCATGCATCCCGTGACGGATGCGGTGCTGCAAGGCCGCAAGTTCGAAAAAATCCTGTTCAAGAAGGGATTGGAAGGCGAACAGTTCCGCACGCTGCTCGAAGAAGTGACGCAGCGGGGCATCCCGTATCAGTTCGTTCCCCTCGAGAAACTCAACCATATGGTCCGCGGCGCCCATCAGGGCGTGGTGGCCTACCTGGCGCAGATCGACTATGTGCCGTTCGAGGAGATGGTCGAAAATGCGTTGTCCACGAAAGCCTATCCGGTGTTCCTGGTGCTCGACGGCGTGAGCGACGTGCGCAATCTGGGCGCGATCGCGCGGAGCGCGGAGTGCGCCGGCGTCGACGGCATTGTCGTGCCGGCCAAGGGCGGCGCGGCCATCAATGCCGACGCCGTGAAGACTTCGGCGGGCGCGCTGCTGCGCGTCCCGGTGGCGAAGGTCGCCAACCTGCGGACGGCGCTCTACTATTTCCGCGATTCGGAGTTCCAGATCGTGGCCGCGAGCGAGAAGGCCGAGGATTCGATGTATGAAGTGAACTTCCGCAAAGCCACGGCCCTGGTGATGGGCTCGGAAGGCAAGGGCATCTCCGAGCCGGTGCTGAGCCTCTGCACCGTGGGGGCGCGCATTCCGATGGTCGGGGAGACGGGTTCGCTCAACGTCTCGGTCGCGGCGGCGGTCCTGCTCTTCGAGGTCGTCCGGCAAAGAATGTCATGATTTTTGCTTTTGTCGGGAAGTTTTGCTAATTTTAAAGGTTTAATCGCTGACAACAATTAATTCAGACGCATATGAAAAAGACTTTGTTTCTCCTCGTTGCGCTTTGCCTGACGATCGCGCTGGCCGATGCCCGCACCGTCCGGAAAGTGTATGAAATCGATGATTTTACCGCCCTCAATGTCACCAACGCCTTTGAAGTGACCCTGGAACACGCCGACGAGTTCCGGGTGGAAATCGAAATCTCCGAGGAATTCCTGCCGTATCTCCTGGTCAAGAACCGCGGCGGCGTCCTGGAACTGAATTTTACCCGGCTTCCTTTCCGGCTCAAGCAAAAGGCCCGCAGCCGCATTGCCCAGGCCACCGTCCGGATGCCGGTCGTGACCGATATCACCCTCTCCGGCGCTTCGAAACTCTCGTGCAACGACCAGTTCTCGAACACCATGAACCGCTTCAGCATTGACCTGCGCGGCGGCAGCCAGATCACGAACCTCAATGTCAAGGCTCCGGAAGTCGCCATCAAACTGGCCGGCGCCTCCAAGGCCGTGGTCAGCCTCCGGTCGAGCGACGTGGACGTCGACCTGTCCGGCGCTTCCAAACTGGAAGTGGAAGGCGACACCCAGGAACTCGATGTAAAGGCCTCCGGTGCCTCGACCGTTTCCGCCGAGAACTTCGACGCCGCCGACGTGTCGGTCATCGCCAAGGGCGCCTCGAAAGTGGACGTCCTGGTGACCGAGACGCTCTCCGTCTCGCTCTCCGGCGCCTCCAAATGCCGTTACTACGGCGATTCCGATTATGTGAAGGTCAAGGCCGACCAGATCGGCGGTGGCTCTTCGCTCAAGCAGATGAAGAAGTAAAGCGGGAGGGCATATGGTCTTCCTGCTCGATTCCCACTGCGACGCGCCGCTGATGCTCGCCAAAGGTGCGGATTTCGGCCGGCCGGTACCACAGGGGTATGTCCCGGGTAAATTCCCGGTGACCCACGTCGATTACGCCCGGATGAAAAAGGGCGGTGTCAACGGATCGTTTTTCGCCATCTACACCTCCAACTTCCTGTCGCCCGACGCCGCTACGCGCCGGGCGCTCGAACTGATAGCCAAGGTCTATGACTCGGTGGACCGCAACCAGGACAAGGCTGCGCTGACCACTTCGCCCGCGGAGGCGCGCCGCAACGCCCGCGCCGGGCTGATCTCCGTTTTTATGGGGATGGAAAACGGCGCCCCCATCCAGAAAGACCTGTCGCTGCTGCGCATGTTCTGGCGGATGGGCGTCACCTATATGACCCTGACGCATGCCCGCAGCAATGAAATCTGCGACTCCTGCACCTCGCCGGAGCCTCGCTGGCACGGCGTTAGCCCTTTCGGCCGCGAAGTGATCGCCGAAATGAACCGGCTCGGGATGATGATCGACGTGTCGCACATCTCCGACGAATCGTTCTGGGACGTGATCAAGTACTCCCAGGCACCCGTCGTGGCTACGCACTCCTGCTGCCGGGCCCTCAACGACCATCCCCGCAACATGACCGACGAGATGATCGTGGCGATGGCCGAGAAGGGCGGCGTGATCCAGGTCAATTTCTATCCCACCTTCCTCGACAGCGCCTACGGCCAGAAGGCCTGCGACCTGATCGATGCGGCGGAGGCAGCCCAGGACGCCTGGCTCGAGAATCCTTCGGATCCGGCGCTCCAGGAGCGGGTCAAGGCCGCCTATGAGGCCGTGAACGCCATCCCGCGGCCTTCCTACAAGAAGATCGTCGACCACATCGACCACGTGGTCAAACTGGTGGGTGTCAAGCACGTCGGCCTGGGCAGCGACTTCGACGGCATCGAAGTGTGCCCCAGCGGCCTGGAAGACATCTCCCGGATGCAGAAGATCATCATCGAGCTGCGCAAGCGCGGCTATTCGGAATACGAGATCCGGCTCATCGCGGGCGGCAATTTCCTGCGCGTGATGGACACGGTGCAGCACCTGGGCGAATAGCGTCGCCATGGAAGCCCACCATTTTCTGGCATTCGACCTCGGCGCGACCAGCGGCCGGGCGATGCTCGGCACGCTGACCGGGCGGGGACTGCAGCTCGAAGAGGTGCACCGCTTCCCGAACCGGATCGTCGAATACGGCGGCCATCTGCACTGGGACCTGGAAGCGCTTTTCAGCGAGATCTGCCAGGGCATGAAAAAGGCGGCTGAAACCGGCCTTCCCATCCATTCCATCGGCATCGATACCTGGGGCGTGGACGTGGCGTTCTTCGACGCCGACGGCCGGCTGTTCTGCCCGCCGTACTGCTACCGCGATCCGCAGACGGTCGGCGCCGCGGAGCGTTTTATGTCCGAACACGTCGAACGCGACGCCCTGTATGCCCGCACGGGCATCCAGGTGATGGATTTCAATACGCTCTTCCAGCTGGACGTCCTGCATCGGCGCGAAGCGCCGGAGCTGGCCGTCGCCGAACATATCCTTTTCCTGCCCGATGCGCTGACCTATCTGCTCACCGGGAAGATGGTGACCGAATATACGATCGCCTCCACGTCGCATTTCCTCGATCCCGTGCGCAAACGCCTCGATCCGGAGCTGCTGGCCGCCGTCGGCGTCGACCCTGCGCGCTTCGCGCCCATGGTCCAGCCCGGCACGACGGCGGGCTTGCTGAAGCCCGAACTCGCCCGGGAATGCGGCCTGCCGCAGATTCCCGTGGTGTCGGTGGCCGGCCACGACACGGCGTCCGCCGTGGCGGCCGTTCCCGCCACCCACGGCCGCTTCGCCTACCTGAGTTCCGGAACCTGGTCGCTGATGGGCATCGAAACCCCGATGCCCGTCCTCTCGTCGGAGGCGGCCCACGCCAACATCACCAACGAAGGAGGCGTGTTCGGCACGACCCGTTTCCTGAAAAACATCACGGGTATGTGGATCGTGGAGAACCTGCTCAAGGAATGGGCGGCCGAAGGCACCCGTTACGGCTACGACGACCTGCCCGGCCTGTGCGACCGCACGGAGCCGTTCTCCTGCTTCATCGACCCGGACGATCCGTCGTTCAACCATCCCGCCTCCATGCAGGCGGCCATCTACGATTTCTGCGACCGGACGGGGCAGGCCCGGCCCGCCAACCACGCCGCCTGCATCCGGACGGTGTTCCAGAGCCTGGCCATGCGCTACCGCGAAGTCCTGCAGCAGATTACGCAGATTTCCGGTCAGCCGGTCGATATGCTCCACATCATCGGCGGCGGTTCCAAGAACCGCCTGCTCAACCGCTTCACGGCCAACGCCACGGGCAAGACCGTGGTGGCCGGCCCGTCCGAAGCCACGGCCATCGGCAACGTCATGTTGCAGGCCTATGCGGCGGGGCTCGTCCCCGACCTGCCCCGGATGCGCTCCCTGATCGCGGCGAGCGTGCCCGTGGAGATCTATACGCCGGGCAACACCACGGCCTGGTACAAAGGCTATCAACACTATTTGCGCCTACTCCGATGAAAAAACTGTTTGCAGCCACGCTGGTGCTCTGCGCCCTGCTGGCCTGCCACCGCGAACCCGCAGGACCGTTCCAGGTCACGGATTTGCTCGTGGATTATCAAGTGACCCCGCTGGGCATCGACACCCCGTCGCCGAGCTTCAGCTGGAAAATGGTCAGCGACCGTTACGACCAGCACCAGGTTGCCTACCGGGTCGTCGTCGCGGAAGCGGGGAAGGATACCCCCGTATGGGATTCCGATGCCGACGGCACCCTTCCGTCCGATGTATCGGTCGGCGTGGTCTACCGGGGCGAGCCGCTGAAACCCTGCACGCGCTACAATTGGTCGGTGGAGGTGAAGAATGACCGGGACGAGACGGTCCGCGCCGAATCGTGGTTCGAGACCGGCCTGATGGACAGCGGCTGGTCGGGGGCGCAATGGATTTCCGACGGGCAGCCGCATTTTTCGAAATACCGTTCCCACTATACCCTCGATTTCGACCTGTGCCTGGCCGAAGGTGCGCAGGAGGCCGATTTCGTGCTGAGCTGGCTCGATGAAGGCAATTTCGTCCGCGCGCGCCTCACGGCGGGTTCTCCCGTTACGCTCGGCATCTCCCACGTCACCGACGGCGTGGAGACGCTCGATTGGGAGAAGCCCCTGGCCGGCGTCCGCGCGGCGGACCTGCGGAAGCCGCATCACCTGACGCTGAAGATCTGGGGACACCACTATGCTCGCGGCTATTACATCAAGCCGTACTTCGACGGCAAGGAGCTGGTCAAGGAACAGTTTTCCGTGGCGCCGTATCCCGATGACGTGTGGAAGCCATATTGCCGGTTCAACAAGCTGGGCCTGATCCAGCCGGCCGGCAGCACCGCCACGTTCTCGAATCTGACCGTGACGGAGGAAGTGTGGCACAGCACGCTCTATCGGAGCGAAGAGGTCCACGAAGTGCCGGGCGGCGAGCGGTGCCTGCTCTCGCCGGCCGAAATCACTGGCGCGCCGATGCTCCGCAAAGCGTTCGAGGTGAGCAAGCCGCTGGCCTCCGCGCGGCTCTATACCACGGCCCGCGGCATCTATGAATATGAAATCAATGGCCAGCGGATGGCCGACGACTGGTTTAATCCCGGCTGCACCGACTACCGCTACCGCATCCTGTATCAGACCTACGACGTGACGCCGTTGCTGCGCAAAGGCGCCAACGCCCTCGGCGCGCAGCTGGGCGCCGGCTGGTGGAGCGATTTCACGGGTTTCGCGACGAACTGGCAGGACCAGTACGGCATCGACCTGTCCCTGCTGGCCAAGCTCGTGCTGACCTATACCGACGGCACGCAGGAGGTCATCGTTTCCGATGACAGCTGGAAAACCTTCAGCGGTGGCCCGATCCTCAGCGACAGTTTCCAGAACGGTGAGGATTACGACGCGCGGCGCGAAGTGCCGGGCTGGAGCAAGGCCCGCTTCGACGATTCGGGCTGGGATGCCGCGAAGGTGGTGGAAGCGCCGGCCGACAGCATCCTGATTGCGAGTTACATCGGTTCGCCCGTCCGGAACCATATCGTCCTGAAGGCCGTTTCCGTGACCGAGCCAGCGCCCGGCGTGTTCGTTTACGATCTGGGCCAGAACATGGTGGGCGTGCCGCGCATCAAGCTCTCGGGCAAAGCGGGAACCGAAATCACCGTGCGCTACGGCGAGATGATCTATCCGGCCGAAGTGCCCGAGGATCCGCTTCCGCCGCTGACCGCCGACGTGTATGAGGCCAACAAAGGCCGCGTCTATAACGAAAATTACCGCGGTGCTCTGGCGACCGACCACTATATCCTCAAAGGCGGGGGAGAAGTCTTCCAGCCGCATTTTACCTTCCACGGTTTCCGCTACCTCGAGATCCACGGCCTCGACAAGGCCCTGCCGCTCGAGAGCGTGGAAGGCCTGGTGCTCGAATCGGTCGGCGCGCAGACCAGCGGCTTCGAGACCTCCGACGCCGACGTGAACCGGCTCTACGAAAACATCGTGTGGGGCCAGCGCGGCAATTTCCTCTCCATCCCGACCGACTGCCCGCAACGCGACGAGCGCCTGGGCTGGACCGGCGACGCGCAGGTGTTCTCGCGTTCGGCCACCTACAATATGAACGTCGATCCGTTCTTTACCCGCTGGTTCCAGTCGATCCGCGACATCCAGGGCGACGACGGCAGCTATCCCAACATCATCCCCAACATCGCGGCGCCGCCGCGCGGCGCGAATCCGGGCGGCGGAGCGATGGGCTGGATGGAAGCCGGCATCATCATCCCCTGGCAGCTCTATCTCCAGTACGCCGACTCAAAGTTCCTGCGCGACCACTATGATTCGATGGTGGCGTATATGGGCTTCCTGCAGAAGCGGGCGGTGGGGGACATCCAGCCCGGCGAAGGCTATGGCGACTGGGTGGCGCTCGAGCATACCAATTCGCCGCTCACCAACACGGCTTACTACGCCTACGATGCGCTCCTGATGGAGAAGGTGGCGACGGCGCTGGGCAAATATGCCGATGCGGCCAAGTGGAAAGAACTCTATGAACGGATCAAGGCCGCCTTCAACCGCGAGTTCGTGGGGCCCGACGGCGTGACGAAGGAAAGCAAGCATGTGCCGCCCTACAACGAATGGATCGCCGGCAGCGCCGACGCCTCATTCAAGGCCAATACGCAGACCTCTTACGTCGTGCCGCTCCAGGCCGAGCTGTTCGACGACGCCCACAAGCCGCTGGCGCTCCAGAATCTGGTGGAGAACGTGGCGGCGCACGGCTACAAGCTGACGACCGGTTTCATCGGCACGCCGTACATCAATCTCGTGCTTTCGCGCAACGGCTTCGACAATGTGGCGTACGAACTGTTCGAGCAGCGGGAATACCCGTCCTGGCTCTATCCCGTGCTGCAGGGCGCCACGACGATGTGGGAGCGCTGGAACTCCTATACCATCCGCCAGGGTTTCGGCCCGGTGGATATGAATTCCTTCAACCACTACGCCTTCGGCGCCATCGAAGAATGGATGTTCTCGTGGATGCTCGGCATCCAGCCGGTCGAAGAGGATCCGGGCTACCACAGCTTCACGCTTACGCCGCGCGTGGGCGGATCGTTCGACTTCGTCCGCGGACACTATGATTCGATCTACGGCCGGATTGAGAGCGGCTGGCAGTGGCTCGAAGACGGATCGCTCCGCTTCGACTTCGCGGTGCCGGCCAATACGACGGCCGAACTCACGCTGCCCGTGTCGGAAGACAGCGACGTCCGGGTGACGCTCGGCGCGGCTTACGCCGCTGCCGGAGATCGCCCCGGACGTTATACGCTTCCTTCCGGACGCTATTCCTTCGTGATCAAATAAGGGAAAGTGCGACTTCCATCATATTGGTGAAGGTGGTCCGCCGCTCGTCGGCGGACATCTCTTCACCGGTAAGGATGTGGTCGGAGATCGTGCAGATGACCAGCGCGCGTTTGCCCGAGCGGGCTGCGTTCATATAGAGCGCGGCGGCTTCCATCTCCACGGCCAGCACGCCCATCTTCCGCCAGCTTTCGGACTGCGGATTGTCGGAGTAGAAGACGTCGGACGAGAGGATGTTGCCCACCATATAGTGGAGGCCGCGTTCCTCGCAGGCCGCGGCGGCTTTGCGCAGCAGGTCGAAGTCGGCGATCGGGGCGAAGGTGCCCGGCAGACCGAACTGCGCGCCGTAGTTCGAGTCGGTGCAGGCGCCTTGCGCGATGACCAGGTCGCCGAGTTTCAGGTCGGGGTGGTAGGACCCGGCGGAACCGACGCGGATGATGGTCTTCACGCCGTAGAAGTTATAGAGCTCGTAGGAGTAGATGCCGATCGAGGGAATGCCCATGCCGTGGCCCATCACGCTGACGCGCTTGCCGCCGTAGGTGCCGGTGTAGCCCAGCATCCCGCGGACTTCGTTGAACTGGACGGGGTTGGTCAGGAAATTGTCGGCGATGAATTTCGCGCGAAGCGGGTCGCCGGCCATCAGCACGGTCTCGGCGATCTCGCCGTATTGTGCTCCGATGTGGGGGGTGGGGGTATCTGCCATAGGTATGTTTTGTTTTTTCATTCGCGGTCGCCTTCTTCCAGGGCGCCGATCTCGTCGACGTCCTGCAGGGCGCGTTCAATGTGTTTGCCTTTCCGCGCGCCCATTTTGGCGAGCTTGATGGCGGTGGTGGTGATGCTCTGGCCGTTCGGCGCCAGTTTCTTGCCGGCTTCGCCATAGGCCTTCATCGCTTTGTCGAGCGCGGCGCCCATATCGTCGTAGGAGGCGAGGAATTTCTCCACGCGGTCCATCATCTCGCCGGCCAGGGCATAGACCTTTTCGTGGTTTTCGGCCTGCTGCACCTGGGTCCAGGTGAGCTGGACGATGCGGATGGCGCCGTAGAGCGACTGCTCGTCGGCGATATAGACGTTCTGCTCGGCCGCCCAGCGCCAGAGGTCGGGCTCGGCGTTGAGCGCCGTCCAGAGGGCGCCCATATTGGGGACGAACATAATGACGTAGCCGGCCGACATCTTCGGCGGCTGCACATAGGAAGCATAGTCCTTCCGGGCCAGCTCCTTTACGTGCTTCTTGATGCTCTCGATGTGGGCCCGCAGGTAGCGGACGCGGTCTTCCTCGTTCTCGGCGTTGACGTAGCTCACGTAATCGGCCAGGGAGGTCTTGGCGTCGACGATGACTTCGCGGCGGCGGTCCAGGTGGATGATCACGTCGGGGCGCATCGCGGAGCCGTCTTCGTTTTTGACGGTCTTGCCGTCGGCGTCGACGATGGTCGGCTGGACGTCGAAATGGACACCTTTGGTGAGGCCTTGTGAGGAGAGAAGCTCTTCGAGGATGGTCTCGCCCCAGGTGCCCTGGAGTTTGTTGCCGTATTTGAAGGCGGCGGCGAGCTGGTCGGTGCTGCGCGCCACGCGGCCGGTGTAGCGCATCAGGTTCTCCACGTCGCTCTTGATGGCGCTCTGGGCGGTCTTGTGGACGTCGCTGTTGGCGTTCATCTCCTTGCGGAGTTCCTCCATCTTTTCCTTGACGGGCGAGAGGAGGGTGCCGAGGGCTTCGCTGCTGGATTCCTTGAACTCTTTCTGGCGGGCCTTCAGGAGTTCGTCGGTGGCGTTCTTGACCTGGTCTTTCATCTGGCCCATGGCTTCGGCGAACTGCTCCTTCATCGTCTGCATGGCCGCTTCGTGCGCCTCGTCGCGGGCGGCCATCACGGCGTCCTTGGCCTTTTCGGTGTCCTGCACCGCCTTTTCAATGCGGGCGGGGACATCGAGGATGGTCTCTAGGCGCTCCCGGTCGGCCAGCAGCGAGGAGCGCGTCAGGGCGCGCGTCAGGATGATGGCGAGCACCAGCGCAACCACCGCGGCGATCAGGATTATCAGCGTAGTCGTGGACATGGGTCAGGTATAACCTTGTAAAGATAAGAAAAAAAACGAAGAACTATAGCAGTTCTTCGCTCCGTTTGATGAAGTCGGCCAGCGCCTTGCCCTTCAGCATGCCGTTGGCCAGCAGGGCCAGGTCGGTGACCTGCTTGAGCAGGGTGTTGTCGGCCGTGAAGGCCTTCACGCCGGTGTCTCCCAGAATCTTCTTGATCACCGCGTTCTCGGCGTTGACCGTGATGTTGTAGCTGTCGGGGAGTTCGCCGTAGAAGTTCATGCCGCCACCCAGGGCCGCCATGTCGCGGTAGCGGCGCATGAATTCGCTCTGCGTGATCAGGATCGGGGCTTCCGTCTCGCCCAGGTTCTCCACTTTCACCTCATATTTGTTCTCCTTGGGGAGGATTTCCTCAAACACGCTGGTCACGTACTTGGCGTCGTCTTCCGAGATCTCGAACTTGGCGCGTTCGTCTTTCTCCACCAGGCGGTCGATCGCCTCGGCGTCGACGCGTTTGAAGACCGTGTCTTTCAGCCGGGATTCCAGCAGGTTCACGAAGTGCGCGTCGAGCGGGCAGTCGAACACCAGCACGTCGTAGCCCTTGGCGTGCGCGGCTTCCACCTGCGGATACTGGGCCACGGGATCGGTGCAGTAGAGGTAAACGACCTTCTTGTCCTTGTTGGTCTGGGCTTCCTTGATCTTCTCGGCGTACTCGTCGTATTTGAAGAACTTGCCTTCGGTGTTCTTGAGGAGGGCGAACTTCATGGCGCGCTCGCAGAACTTCTCGTCGGTCAGCATGCCGTATTCGATGAAGAGCTTCAGGTTGTCCCACTTCTGCTCGAATTCCTCCTTCTTGCTCTTGGCGATTTCCTCGAGCCGGTCGGCCACCTTCTTGGTGATGTAGGAGGAGATCTTCTTCACGTTGGCGTCTTCCTGCAGGTAGCTGCGCGAAACGTTCAGCGGGATGTCGGGCGAGTCGATCACGCCGTGGAGCAGGGTGAGGAACTCGGGCACGATGTTCTCCACGGAGTCGGTGACGAACATCTGGTTGCAGTAGAGCTGGATCTTGTTGCGCGTGACCTCGAGACGGTCCTTGATCTTCGGGAAGTAGAGAATGCCGGTCAGGTTGAACGGGTAGTCGACGTTGAGGTGGATGTGGAAGAGGGGATCTTCCTGCATCGGGTAGAGCTTGTTGTAGAAGGTGAGGTAGTCCTCGTCCTTGAGCTCGCTGGGCTTGCGGGTCCACAGGGGCTCCGTGTCGTTGATGATGTTGTCCTTGTCGGTATCGACATACTTGCCGTCTTTCCACTCTTTCTGCTTGCCCATGCACACGGGGACGGGCATGAACTTGCAGTACTTATTGAGCAGCGCGCCGATCTTCGCCTCCTGGGCGAATTCTTCGCTGTCGGCGTCGAGGAAGAGGGTGATGGTGGTGCCGCGGTCCGTCTTCTTCGAATCGGTCATCGTGAAGTCGGGTTCGCCCAGGCATTCCCATTTGACTGCTTTGGCGCCTTCCTGCCAGGAGAGCGTCTCGATGCGCACTTTCTGCGACACCATGAAGGCCGAGTAGAAGCCCAGGCCGAAGTGGCCGATGATGTTGCCGGCCTTGTCCTTATATTTCTCCAGGAATTCGCCTGCCGAGGAGAAGGCGATCTGGTTGATGTACTTGTCGACTTCCTCCGCGGTCATGCCGATGCCGCGGTCGGTGATGGTGATGGTTTTGGCTTTGTCGTCGACGTCCACGCGGATGGTCAGGTCGCCCAGTTCGCCCTTGAAATCGCCCGTTCCGGCGAGGGCTTTCAGTTTCTGCGTCGCATCGACGGCGTTGGCCACGAGCTCACGCATAAAGATGTCGTGGTCGGAATACAAGAATTTTTTGATGACCGGAAAGATATTTTCCGTTGTCACACCGATTTTTCCTTTCGTCATGGTTATGTTTTTTTGTTTTTGTCGTTGAACGGACCCATAAAATCAAAAAAGATACCAGCGCCGGCCGTCCGACAAAATGTCAGTTTTTCATAAAACGGCTCCGAAAAGGCCGTCCGAGGCCTGACTAATCTGCATTTTTCCGCGTTTTTTCGGGATGCTGAAAACTTTCACCGGATTCGTGTTCGGGGTTTTTTCCCGGTGTGGGGGCGCATTAGCTTTGCGTCCGAAACCAATGACGGGGCATCATGAAAAAATGCATTCTTTCGGTCTTGCTGGTCCACCTGGCTTGTCTGCTGCCGGCGCAGGAACTGTCGCTTTCCTCCAATCTGCTGGACTGGGCGAACCTGGGCACGGTCAACCTGCAGGCAGGCTGTTCCTTCAGCCGGCATCTGTCGCTGCACGCGGGCGGACGCTACAACAATTGGAATTACGGTTCGGTGGAGCGGGGCAATCCGTTCCAGAACCGGGCCCGCACGGCCTGGCTCGGCGTGCGGTACTGGCCGTGGAACGTGTATTCTTCGTGGTGGTTCGGCGCGCGGGCGCAAGTGGAGGAGTATAACCGGGGCGGGCTGCTGCGGCGGCCGACGACCGAGGAGGGGAGCGCCGTCGGAGCGGGCTTCTCGCTGGGGTATAACCGGATGCTGTCGAAACACTGGAATCTCGACTTCGGCCTCGGCGTCTGGGCCGGTCGGGCGTGGTACACGCAGTACCGCTGTCCCCGCTGCGGCCGGGTGCTGCAGGCCAATGAGACGAAATGGTTTATCCTGCCTTCCAACGCGACCCAGATCAGCATCGTCTATGTCTTCTGAACCGATGAAAAGCTTTCTTCCCATCTGGGCGCTGCTGACGCTGGTCGTCTGCGCCTGCGCGACTTCCCGCAAGGCCGAGCAGCTGCAGGCCGGAAAACCGGCCGCCGTGCTCGCCCTGCCCGAACAGTACACCACTTCGTTCCGCGAGATCGACCTGCCCACGCTGGCGCAGGACAGCGCCGCAGCGCACGAATTCCAGAGACGCGAGGTCATCGTGATGAACGCCGTGCGCGACTCGGTGAGCGGCGAGATGGTGGCCAACGAGACGCTGGAAGCGGCGCGCGTGACGGCGCGGTTCCGCAACGTGGCCGAGCGGCACGGCCGGGTGGACCTGGCCTTCCAGGTCATCGTCCCGGCCGTGATGCAGGACAGCCGCTGGCAGGTCCGCTTCCATCCGCGGATGGAACTGCTCGGCGAGACGGTGCCGCTCGACGACATCCTGATCACGGGCCGCGATTACCGGAAAGCGCAGCTGCGGGGCTACCAGCAGTACGAGCGCTTCCTGCGCTCCATCATCACCGATTCCACACGCCTGATGGACCGGCATCAGCTCGAGATTTTCATCGAGCGAAATATCCCCAGACTTTATGCCCTTCGCCGCGACTCCGCTGTCGTGTCGGACGAGGCTTTCGCCTCGATCTACGGCGTGACGGAGCGCCAGGCGATCGATTACTATACCTATGCGCTGCTCGTGCGCCGCAACGAGCGCAAGCTCCGCGACCGCGACAAGATGTTCCGGCGCTATGTGAAGGCGCCGCTGCAGACCGAGCGGCTGCGGCTCGACACGCTGATTGTCGACGAGAACGGCACGTTCATCTACAACTATGTGCAGACCATCGCCACACGGCCCAAACTCCGGAAGGTGGACATCCGCCTGTCGGGCGAAGTCATGGACTATGACAAGACCGTGTACGGCATTCCCGAGAGCGATCCGCTGAGTTTCTATATCAGTTCGCTGACCAGTTTCGTGGACGGCCGGGAGCGCTATCTCGACCGGGTGATCTCGCGGCGGGTGGATCTGCAGGAGGAGGCGCGGCTGGTCTTCGCCGTGGGCGAAGACGCCGTGCGGGAGGAGCTGGCCGACAACCGGGCCGAGATCGGGCGCATCCGCGCCCGGCTCGCCTCGCTGCTCGACGATCGCGAGTTCGTACTCGACAGCATTGTGGTGACGGCGAACGCGTCGCCGGAAGGCTCGTGGCACGCCAACGGGGCGCTGTCGCAGCGCCGCAGCCGCAGCGTGGGCCAGTATTTCGCCGCGTGGATGCAGCGCTACGCCGACTCCGTGGACCGGGAGCGGGGCGTTTTCCTGCGGCTCGACGGGACGCTGGCCGATCCGGAGTCCCGGCGGAAGCAGCCCATCCGCTTCAGCAGCTATGCGCTGCCGGAGAACTGGCCGCTGCTCGACCGGCTGGTCGAGGAAGACACGTTCCTCGACGATGCCGATAAGGAGCGCTATCGGGAGCGCCGACAGGAGCCGGACGCGGACCTGCGCGAGCTGGCGATGCGGCGCGACGCCTCGTATGCGTACATCAGCCGGGAACTGTATCCCCGCCTGCGCAACGTGGTGTTCGACTTCCGACTCCACCGCCGCGACATGCAGCAGGATACGGTCCATACCACGATGCTCGATACCAGCTATATGGCCGGCGTGCAGGCGCTCCGGGACCGCGACTACAAGCGGGCCCTGACGCTGCTGCGGCCTTATGCGGATTTCAATACGGCGATTGCCTATTGCTGCCTCGACTACAATGCCAGCGCACTGTCGGTCCTGGAAGGGCTGGAGCCGACCGCCGAAGTGTCGTATATGCTGGCGCTGGTGTATGCCCGGCAGGGCGACGACCGGAAGGCGGTGGACTGCTATCGGCGCGCCTGCGCCTTGAACGGCAGCTTCGTCCACCGGGGCAATCTCGATCCCGAGATCAGCGCGCTGATCCGGAACTACGGGCTTCACGTTGAAATACCGGAAACCAATGAATAAACGTTTTGTATTTGTGATCGGTGCCCTCCTTGCCGCTGCCGCCGGCTGCGACAAGGAGCCGTGCGCCGCCTGCCAGGAGGAAGAAGCGGAAATCCGTCACGTGGTTTTCGAATCGGAAAGCGACGGGGAGGATCACCGGGTGGGGGAAAGCCTGCTCTACGTGTTCGGCCCGACGGGCGAACTGATCGGCTGTCACGCCGCTGTGGAAGGGGCCTTCGACTTTTTCCTGACCGACGACGTCTACGATTTCGAGGCGGTGGTCAACAAGGCGGATCTGCCGACGGCGGGGGTAACCCGGACGCAGTTGCTGCAGACCTTGACCACGCTGGCGGAGAACGCGCCGGACCACCTGGTGATGCGCGGCGCGCTCGACGCGCACCGCATCGAGACCGACGAGAAAATCACGGTCGAGGTGCAGCGGATTGCCGCCAAGGTGAGCTGTGTCGTGCACACGGCCTTCCCGGAACGGCTGGCCGCGCTGCCCTTCGAGATCGACGCCATCTATCTGACCAACGTGGCGGGCGCGCAGCTCCTGTCGCTCGCCGACCTGACGCCCGATGCGTCTTCCATCTGGTATAATAAAATGGATGCGGAAGGGCCGGGTGAAGACGTTCCGTATGATTTGATTTTCAAGCAGATCGGCCGGACGATGGGGCCGGACGAGAGCTTCGATGCCGGCGTGAGCCTGTATGCCTATCCCAATGCGTGCGCCGACGACCACGGCCGGGAGGCGTGGTCGGCCCGCTGCACGCGCCTGGTGGTCCGGGCGCGGCTGGGCGACCGGCTGACCTATTATCCGGTGACGCTGGATCCGGTGCTGCCCAACCGGCACTATCTCGTCGATCTGACGGTGGCCGGCTACGGCGTGGAACATCCGGAAGACCGGCTGAGCGACTATGCGAATGTGCTGCCGAGCGTGACGGTCGTCCCGTGGGACGACGGGGGCTCGCTGGAAGGACTCTATTAGACGATCTACCTCTTATTGTTTGTCATATGAAAAGAACTATGTTTATGCTCGCTTGCGGCCTGCTGGGGCTGGCCGCTTGCCAAACCCTGGAAAAGCCCAACGCGGCGGACGAGGGAACCTTGCTCATCGCGCTGCACGACGGCGCCACGAAAGCCGACGTCAATCCCATCGGGAACGACGCGGCCGTCCACGACCTGCAACTCTTCCTGTTCTCCGCCGACGGCTCCCTGTACCGGCGCGAGGCGTTCGAAGGAAGCGGGACGTCCCGTTCGCTCGACCGCGTTAAGGCCGGTACCTATGAGATCGCCGCCCTGGTCAACGGGCCGGCGCTGACGAGTATCCAGAAGAAGCAGGACCTGCTGCAGGCGGCGGTCACGCTGGGCGACAACAAGGTGGACGTGGGCTTCGTGATGTTCGGTTCCACCGATTCGCCGGTGACCGTGACGGGCGGGGCGACGTCGCCCGTACGGGCCGACATCACCGTGCGCCGCCTCGTCGGCCGTGTGCGGCTGACGACGGTCCAGAACGGCATTCCGTCATCGTACGGGGCGCTCACGCTCTCGTTCGCTTTCCTGGAGAACGGCTTCGGGAACTGGACCTGCGGGGCTTCCGGCGATCCTTCCGGCTATGTGAACTACGCCGGCCGCAAGAAGGGCCGCAGCACGTCGACCAATCCGTCCGATTTCATCGGCGCGGCTTCCGATGCCGAGGCGCCGACGCTGACGTTCCAGTCGATCGGCCGGCAGGTGGCCAACGGCCAGACCCTGACGCTCAACAATCCGTTCTATACCTTCCCCAACAAGAACCGGGCGGCGGACGACCATTTCAGCGGTCCCACCGACCAGGCGGCCTGCGCCCGACTCGTGCTGAAGGCCTCGTACGGGGAGGGCGGCTCGCAGAGCTGGTACTATCCCGTGACGATCGAGAACCTCGAGCGCAACAAGACCTACGACGTGGCCTTCATCATCCACGGCCCCGGCTCGCCCGATCCGAACCAGAAAGTGGAGAACGGCAACCTGACGGTCGTCGTCACGGTGGATCCCTGGGGCGACGGCGGCAATTATACGGAAGAATTCTAAACAGTACGAAGCGATGGCACGGTCTGTTTTCCGGGGCCTCCGGCTCCTGATCCTTTTTCCGGTCGTGGCGGGCTGCACGGTTCTGGAAAACCGCGTTCCCTGTCCCTGCTACCTCGATGTGGACTACCGTGAAGTGGCGACGGGCGACCGGGCGGAGATGCCCGGCGGCGTGGTCGACGTGAAATTGTTCGCGCCCGAGCCCGGCTGGACGCAGCGCCATCGGCTCGACGACTGTCCCGAGCTCGAGGAGGTGACCGTCGACAAGGCCCGGATCCGGGTCGTCGGCCTGGTCCACGACCGGCCGCTGCGCGGCTTCCTCGACGAAGGCACTGAGATCCGCTACGAGCCCGGCAACCAGATCGATTCGCTCTACGTCCATACGGAGGAAGTGAACTGCACCGGGGAAGAGGCCCGGACGGTCCTGCGCCCGCACAAGCAGTTCTCCACGATCTTCATCACCGACGAAGAAGACGGCGACCTGTGCCGGCAGTACCATCTGGTAATCCGCGGCACGACCTGCGGCTTCGACGCGGCCGACTGTGCGGCACTGGAGGGGCCTTACTGGTACACGGTGCAGGAATACGACGGGGCCGGACGCATCAGCGTCCGGATTCCCCGCCAGATGCGTGACGATCTGGTGCTGGAATTCTGGGACAAGGAATCCCGTCTGAAACTCTTTTCCAGTCCGCTGGGCCTCAGAATCTTCGACGCCGGCTACGATCCGGCGGCCGAAGAACTGCCGGACTATGAGTTCCGCATCGATTTCCGGCGGGCGCTGGTCTTCCTGCGCATTGTCGACTGGGAGGAAGTGCGGGTGTATGGCCTTTACGAATAAGTTGCTAGCTGATGAAAAAGAACATATTCCTGAATGTCCTCGGCCGTTGGGCGTTGCTCCTGGGGCTGGGGACGGCGGCCGCGGGCTGCCAGCCGGACCCGGCTGGCGGCGGCGCCGCAGGCTTCCTGCGGCCGGAGCGGACGATGCCGGTGGCCGTGACGGTGACGCCGCCCGACGACCCGACGTTGACGAAAAGTGCCTTTACCGGCTCGGACGATGCGGTGAACAATTACAGTCTGCTGGTTTTCGACGAAGGCGTCCTGGCGGCCAAATACTATCACGCGGGGAGTGACGACCTGGTCCTGAGCGTCCCGGCCGGCCGGCCCCGCGATTATTTCTGTGTGGCCAATCTGGGCGATGTGACCGGCGCCTTCACGGTCGGGGTTTCCCGCGAAGCGGACCTGGCCGGCTGGTCGCTCCCGGCGCCGGTGGCCGGCGCGGCGGGGCTTCCCATGTCGTGGCAGGACTGCGGCCTGGTGTTTTCCCGGGCGCAGTTGCTCACCGGGGCGCACCTGCCGGTCCGCCTGAAACGGCTGGTCGCCCAATATGACATCGTGATCGACCGGACCGCGCTGGAGCGTTATTCGTTCACGCCGACTTCGCTTTCGCTGTGCGGCCCCGCGGCGGTTTCGCCGTTCGCGGATTCCCGCTCGCGGGCCGACGCCGTCCAGACCGACTATGCCGTGGCGGCCGATCTGGCCGCACTATCCGCCGGCCGTGCTGCGCATTTCTATCCGTTGGAAAACCGCTGGGGCGAACTGCTGCCCGGCAATACCGATCCCTGGGCCAAGGTGCCCGGCAACCTGCCGTCCGACGCCCGGCCCAGTTACATCGAACTCGCCGGCCAGGCGGCCACGACCGACGGAAGCGGGGTGTCGTTTCCCGTGAAATACCGTTTCTGTCTGGGCGCGAACGCCGTGTCGGATTTCGACGTGATCCGCAACCGGGTCTACACCGTGACGCTCCTGCTGAGCGATGCGGTGATCGAACGCACCGAACCTTCCTGGAAGATCGATGTCGGATCCTATGTGGAACATTCCCTGGAGATTACCCCTGCGAGAGCCGAGATCGCCTGCGACGGAAACTGTTGGTTTACGGCGGAATGGGTAACATTCGTCAACGGCCGGGAAGCCGGCCGCGAAGATGTCAGTTATGAATGTGAATGGTCAGTCGATAACCGTCTGGCTGCGGTCACCACGACTTCGATGCATTTCCGCGTGGAAGGCAACAATACGACAGAGCGGGCCGTCAGCGGCACTGTTTCGGCCAAGTTCGTTTATAAGGGAGAGACCTACAAGGCGACATCCGAACTCAAGGTCCGTGCACCGTTCCAGCCCTATCTGGAAGTCAGCGTCAACACGCTGCGGTGGGACTATGACGAACATGGCGGCTCGGTGTCGCGGAGCGTCACGGTTTCATCGAATGTCGCCTGGCAGGCGAAACTGGTGTCGGGCGCATCCGATTTCAAACTGACCTCCTCGTCAGGTACGGGGAACGGATCTTTCATGGTCTATCCGGTCGCGGACAATGAGACCGCCGGATCGGTCAAGGGCCGTATCCGGATCTACAATACGACCTATGACCTGGAATGCTTCGTCGATCTGGAGCAACTCCCGTTCTACCGCCGCAAGGACATCTATCCGGTTTACTACCGGGTGACGGTGGAACCTGAAGAAGCCAGCATTGCCGCCGATGGCCGGCAGACCTATACGGCGACGCTCCACCTCTATCGCGATGCGGCTCACACGGACTGCTTCTACCGGGAAACCCGGCTGGCGACGAAGCTGGCCGACTGGACCAGCAGCAATCCATCGGCTGCCGTCATGAACAAAAACATCGCAAAAGGCGTGAATACCCGCCATGGCAACAGCTATCTGGAGACAACCATCACGGTGTCACCCTGGTGGCCCGACGCCGGCAGCGCGAATGCGTTGCTGCGCGTGGCCGACATTCCGGTGGAGACAATCTACCGGCTGCAAGTGTCGGTGACGCCGGCGTCGATCGCCTGCGACGGAACTGCCCAGGCGAAAGCCTGGCTGCAGGAAAGCACCGATGGGGGAGAGACTTGGACAAGAGTCCGGGAAGTGACTTCCGAGGTAAGCTGGGCGAGCAGCAATCCGTCGGTAGCTAAAATCAGCGCCTCCGGAGCGGTAACGGGTTGCAATACCGATGAGAATGCGGCGACTGTCCGGATCACAGGATCCTATTCCGGCGTGACCCCTTCGGTCAGCGGCTTTGCTGACCTGGAAGTTGCCGGCGCAGAGCCCGGCCCAGGTCCAGGCCCCGGCCCTGGCCCTGATCCCGATCCGGTGCTGACCGACCTGACTTTCAATCAGTCGCATTATGCCCTTGTCTGGATCTCCGGTGGTCAGGTCCATACGTCCCGTCCCTTTACCGTGACAGCCCACTATGACAACGGCACGACCGTTGACGTCACGGCCAAAGCGACTTACACCGATATGGGCTGCCTGACCATCAAAGCCGCCTCGGGCTTGCTGCAGGCCACGGCGCCTTGTAACAACAAGACGCTGACGGCGACCTATGGTTCAAAGACGACGACTGCCAGCTATTCCGCCGAAGATCTCGAAGTTCCCGTCGGCCTGACCGGCCTTCATCTTGAAAGCCAGGACAACACCGCCCTCGAGTTCATCATCGACGCCCTCGACGTCAAACTCCAGAAAGTCCTCACGGCCCCGTCGTCTCCGACGGTTACCGTTCCGATCGCGGCTGGCTCCTCCACTTCACGTCATCCGCCACACCCGGAACCGATCCCGTCACCGGCACCATTACCTTCCGCTACACCCGCGACGGCCTCACCGCCCAACGCCAGATCACCGTCCTCTGCGACGCCAACCGCCACATCACCTGGCGCGACTAATCCGGCAATCCCCTCCGGATCCGGCAATCCCCGGATCCGGCAACGCTCCCGGATCCGGTACCCCATCGGCTGAAGGCTATCTCGCTGATTCATAGTGGCTAACGTAAAGTCGCCCCCTCTGTCCTAGGGAGGGCGACTTTTCATTAATGCCTCTACCCCAACGACATAGCTTCCAGCGCATCTGAAGCCATCGGCGGACCAGATATTCATGGGCGGACCAGATGTTCATCGGCGGACTAGATGTGCATTGGCGGATCAGATGTGCATCGGTGAACAGGAATTCATCGATGTGGCTGACCGGCTGTGGCACGTATGTGTTTGTGTATCAGGTTGTTGTTGATAATCGTGTGCGTAAAAATGCGCACACGATTATCGGGAATTGGCAGTCTGTCAGGACGATAAGTGCCACGGCTCCTTTCCTTGCGGCTTTGGGGTCGGAAGCCTGAAAGGTGCTGTAATGTACGCTTTTGAAAGTCAGTTGATTATGAGAAGTGATCCCCTCGGAATTGAGGGGGATCAGTTTGCGTAATCGGCTGAATGACTGATGTGTACATTGCAGCGCTTTTGTGGCGATGGGGGTGATGGGAGGGTGTGAAGGGCGGGGTGAGGGCTTTTTCTTACGGGGTATTGAAAAAAACGCTACTTTTGTGAGGGAATCGTCTGCGTGGATGGATGCAGCGAGAAAGCAGAGAATTAGGAGAAAGCTATGGGATCAGCAAAATGGATAGCCGGGCTGCTCGGTTGGGCGGCGTGGGGGCCGATCGGGGCTCTGATCGGGTTTGCCGTGGGGGCTGTCGTCGACCGGATCGGGTCGATCAAGATATATTCGCAGGATGAAGCCGATGCGGCGGAGAACAGCGGCCGCGGGGGGTACACGCGTGGGGGCTATACTCGCACGGGGACGACCAGCGGCGGGAGCAGCCGGGGCAGATATACGAATGCCGAGCAGCGGAACAGTTTCTTTATGAGTCTGCTGGTGTTGTCGTCGGCCGTGATTCGGGCCGACGGGCAGGTCCGGCAGATCGAGTTGAATTATGTGCGGCAGTTTATCCGTTCCAACTTCGGCGCGCAGCTGGAGGATGAGGCCATGCGGATTCTCGACGGATTGAACCGGCAGTCGGTGGATATCTATTCGGTGGGTGCGCAGATTGCTGCGAACATGAACTATTCGCAGCGGCTGCAGCTGTTCCACTATCTGGCGGGCATCGCCAATGCAGACGGCGATTTTACGGTGTCGGAACGCGATGTGCTGCAGGTGATTGCATCGGCCATCAATCTTTCTTCTTCCGATGCGGCGTCGGTGCTGGCCATGTATTACAAGGAGAAGGAGTCGGCCTATGAGGTGCTCGAGATTTCTCCTTCGGCGACCGACGACGAAGTTAAGTCGGCCTATCGCCGGATGGCGATGAAGCATCATCCCGACAAGGTCGCGACGCTGGGCCCCGAGGTCCAGAAAGCGGCGGCGGAAAAGTTCCGCAAGATTCAGGAAGCCTACGAAACCATCAAGCAGGAACGCGGCATCAGCTGACGGGCCTGACAGGACGGCGCCATGATCCGCGAAGACCATCTGCCTGTGTGGGCCATTGTGCCGGAGGTGAACCGGCTGCTGGCCACGGAGTCGGCGCTGGTCGTGACGGCGCCGCCGGGTGCCGGCAAGTCGACCGTTCTGCCGCTGACGATGCTGGAGGCCTTTCCCGAAGGAAAAATTCTGATGTTGGAACCGCGGCGGATCGCCGCCCGGCAGATCGCCGGGCGCATGGCCGCGCTGCTCGGTGAGGAAGTGGGGGAGACCGTCGGCTATCGCATCCGCTTTGAGAAGCGGGTGAGCCGCCGGACGCGGATCGAGGTGCTCACGGAGGGTGTGCTGACGCGGATCCTGATCGACGATCCGTCGCTGGAAGGCGTGTCGGCCGTTCTTTTCGACGAATTTCACGAACGCAGCCTGCAGACCGACCTGGCGCTCGCGCTTTGCCGCGAGTCGCAGGCCGTTCTCCGGCCCGACCTTAAGCTGGTGCTTTTGTCGGCTACGATCGACGCAGAAGGCCTGTGCCGGACGCTCGGCGCCAAGCATATCGATTGTCCCGGGAAGATGTTTCCCGTGAAAATCATCCATACGGGCGATGTCCCGCCTGCACAGATCGAAGATGTGGTCGTTCAGACGATCCGGATGGCCCATCGGACGGAGGAAGGCGATATCCTGGCCTTCCTGCCAGGAGAAGGGGAGATCCGCCGTGTGGCGGAGCGGCTTGGCGGATCGCTCGGCGGGTCGCTCGGTGGTTCACTAGCGCCGGCGCGAAACAGCGCGGGCGTGGCCGATGCCTCCGTGCCCACGCGCGTGTGTCCGCTTTACGGGATGCTGCCGCTGGAGGAACAGCGGCGGGCGATTGCGCCGAGCGGGCTGGGGGAGCGGAAGATTGTGCTGGCGACGCCGGTGGCTGAAACGTCGTTGACGATCGAAGGGGTCCGCATCGTGGTGGACGGCGGTGTGTGTCGGAAGCCGGTGTTTGACCCGCGGACGGCGTTGGAGCATTTGGAAACAGTTCGTATCAGCAAGGATATGGCGACGCAGCGGGCGGGACGTGCGGGGCGCGTGGCGCCCGGCGTGTGCTACCGCCTGTGGTCGGAGGCGGCCGAAAGCCGGATGGCTGAGATTCGGACGCCCGAGATCCTCGAAGCGGATCTCGCGCCGCTGGTGCTGCAGATCGCGGCTTTCGGCGAGCCCGAGCCCGGCCGGCTGCCGTGGCTGACGCCGCCGCCGGGGCAGGCGCTTCGCGCCGCCCGGGCGCTGCTCCAGTCGCTCGGCGCCCTCGACGAAGTCGGGCGCCTCACGCCCGCCGGCCGCGCCATGGCGAAGCTGCCCTGCCATCCCCGCGTGGCCAAGATGCTCCTGACGGCAGAGACGGAAGCCGGCCAGGCGCTGGCGGCCGACATCGCCGCCCTCCTCGAAGAAAAAGACCCGCTGTCGACCGAGACGGAGTGTTCGATCGACTTACGCATCAACGCGCTGCGCGAAGCGCGCAGCTGCGGCCGCCCCGCCGCCTGGGCGCGGATTGCGCGCATCGCCGCGCAATACCGCCAGCTTGCCGGCGCGGCTGAAGACAATTCGACGGCCCATCCTTATGACATCGGTGCCCTGGTGGCTGCCGCCTATCCTGAACGGATCGCCAAGGCCTGGAAAGAAGGCGCCGGGCGCTTCCTGCTCGCCAGCGGCGACCAGGTGGCCGCCGACGCCGCCGACGCGCTCGCCGGCCTGGACTGGCTGGCTGTCGCCAGCGTCCATACCCGCAGCGGCGGCGTCGGCCGCATCTTCCTGGCCGCCCCCGTCGATCCCAAAGATCTCGAACCCCTGACCCGTACCCAGGACAATCTCGTCTGGGACAGCCGCTCCGGCAGCGTCATCGCCCGCCGCGAACGGCGGCTGGGCGTCCATCTGCTCGACGCCAAACCCCTTTCCGGCGACCTGCAGGCGCAGGTGCAGCAGATCCTCTGCGAAGCCGCCGCCAAAGAAGGCCGTTCGATGTTCGGTTTTTCCGATGCCGTATCGGATCTCCAGCGGCGCGTCGCCACCGTCCGGGCCTGGCATCCCGAGCTGGAACTGCCCGACCTTTCGACCGACGCCTTCCTCGCGCGGGCCGCGGAGTGGCTGCCGCTTTACGCGGGCAAAGCCACCTCCGTCGCGCAGCTGCGGAAGGTCGACCTCTGCACCGTGATGTGGGGCCAGCTCTCCTACGACCAGCAACAAGCCGTCGAACAGATCGCCCCTTCCCATATCGTCGTGCCCACCGGCAGCCGCATCCGGCTGGAATATCGGCAAGGCGCCGAAGCGCCTGTCCTGCGGGTTCGCCTGCAGGAGTGTTTCGGACTTATCGACACACCCCGGGTCGACGACGGCAAGCGTCCGGTGCTGATGGAACTGCTCTCGCCGGGCTACAAACCCGTCCAGCTGACCAGCGATCTGGCCAGCTTCTGGAACACAACGTATTTCGAGGTCCGGAAGGAGCTCAGGCGGCGCTACCCCAAGCACGCGTGGCCCGATGATCCGCTTTCTTCCGACCCGGTGCGCGGCGTAAGAAAAAAGTATTAACTTTGTCAAATTCAAACATACTTCTATGAAAAGAATCGTTGTCTTCCTGGCCGCGCTGTCGCTGGCGTTCAGCGCCGCCGCCGATGAGGGTATGTGGCTCCTGCCACTGATCCAGCAAATGAACAAGAAAGACCTGAAAGAGGCGGGCTGCAAGCTCACGCCCCAGGAAATCTATGCCATCAACAAGTCTTCGCTGAAAGACGCCATCGTGCATTTCGGCGGCGGCTGCACCGGAGAGATGATCTCCAACCAGGGCCTGCTGGTGACCAACCACCACTGCGGCTACGGCAGCATCCAGGGCCTCTCCACCGACGAACATAACTATCTGATGGAAGGCTACTGGGCCAATGAACGCGCCGAAGAACTTCCCGTCCCGGGCCTGACCGTCACGTTCCTCCTCTCGATGGAAGACGTCACCGCCCAGGTCGAATCGGCCGAGAAGCCCGAAGAAGTGAAGAAACAGCTCATCGACGCGGCCGTGGCCAAGAATCCCGGCAGCCGCGGCGTGGTAACGGGCTTCTACAACGAGAACGTGTTCTATCTGATTCTCTATCGCACCTATACCGACATCCGCTTCGTCGCCGCTCCGCCGGCCACGATGGGCAAGTTCGGCGGCGAGACCGACAACTGGATGTGGCCCCGCCACACCTGCGACTTCTCGATGTTCCGCGTGTATGCCGACAAGAACAACCTCCCCGCCGACTACAGCCTCGACAATGTGCCGTACCGCCCCGCCAAGAGCCTGAAGATCTCCCTCAAGGGCCCGCAGGAGAACGACTACGCCATGATTATGGGCTATCCCGGCCGCACGCAGCGCTACCAGACCGCCGAGCAGCTCAAGCAGATGATCGCCGGCAACCGCATCGCCATCGACGCCCGCACCGTCCGCCAGAACATTATGTGGGATGCCATGTGCGCCGATCCTTCCGTGCAGCTGAAGTATGCCAGCAAGTATGCCGGCAGCGCCAATGGCTGGAAGAAGTGGCAGGGCGAGGAGCTCGCGTTCAAGAACCTCGGCATCATCGAGCGTGAAGAGCAGAAAGAGGCCGCGCTGAAAGCCTGGATCGAGGCCGACCCGGCCCGCAAGGCGAAATACGGCACGCCCATCGAAGACATCGCCGCCTACGTGCACAAGAATGCCCCCGACCGCCGCGCCGTGAGCCTGATCACGGAAGCCCCGTACCGCATCGAGCTGGTGGGCCTGTTCGGCAACCTGATGAGCACCTATTCGCGCGAACTGCAGCGCGGTGTGGATGACGAAACCGCCCTGAACACCGCCAAGAAGCGCATCCAGCGCACCTACCGCGACTACGTCGTGGACCTCGACCGCAAGGAAGCCGTGGCGCTGCTCGACTTCTATCGCCAGAATGCCAAGCCCGAAGACTTCCCCGAGATTCCGGAACAGGATTTCGCGACGATGGATCTGAACGCCTACGTGGCCGACCTCTTCGACAAGACGATGTTCACCGACTATGACAAGGTGGCCGCCGCTTCGAAAGACGAGATCTTCGCCGATCCCGCCGCCGGCCTCTACTACGCGATCATGGGCAAACTGACGCCGCACTACAACGCGATGTATGCCAGCGATGCGACCGCATTCGACAAAGCCTGCAAGAACTTCGCCGCCGCCCTGATGGAATGGCAGAAAGGCCAGGCCATGTATCCGGATGCCAACTCCACGATGCGTCTGACCTACGGCCACGTGCTCCCGTACTCGCCGAAAGACGGTCTGAAGTATCTGCACTACACCACGCTCAAGGGTGTGATGGAGAAAGAGGATCCCACCAATCCGGAATTCATCGTTCCCGCCAAGGTAAAACAGCTCTATGAAGCCGGCGACTACGGCCGCTGGGCCGACGCCGACGGCACGCTCCACACCTGCTTCCTCACCAACAACGACATCACGGGCGGCAACTCCGGTTCGCCGGTGCTCGACGCCCGGGGCAACCTCCTCGGTCTGGCCTTCGACGGCAACTGGGAGAGCATGAGCTCCGACGTGATGTTCGAACCCGACCTGCAGCGCTGCATCTGCGTCGACATCCGCTACGTCCTCTGGATGGTCGAGAAATACGGCGGCGCCACGAACCTGATCAATGAACTCACCTACGTGAAGTAGGACCAATCAGACATTATGAAATACGCCGTCAGATTACTTGTGGCCGCCTTTGCGGTCATCGGTGCCCTCGTCTCGTGCAAGAGCAACGAGGAGGGGATGCACATCGACTACGAGGAGTACACCCTCGACAACGGGCTCAAGGTGATCCTTCACGAGGACCACAGCGACCCGATCGTCGCCCAGGCGATCGCCTTCCACGTGGGCAGCGCCCGCGAGAAGGAAGGGAAGACCGGTTTCGCCCACTTCTTCGAGCATATGCTCTTCCAGCGCTCCGAGAACCTTCCGCGCAACGCCTTCTTCAACAAGATCGCCGCGATGGGCGGCGACTTCAACGGCGGTACGTCCAACGACTACACGATCTACTACGAGTGCGTTCCCCGCGATGCCCTCGAGAAGATCCTGTGGATGGAATCCGACCGGATGGGCTTCTTCATCAATACCGTTACCCAGAGCGGCCTCGAGCGCGAGATCGACGTCATCTGCAACGAGAAGCGCCAGACCGAGGTGAACAACGCCTACGGCATGATGAACGACGTGATGTGCAAGAACTTCTTCCCGAAAAAGCATCCCTACAGCTGGACCGTGATCGGCGAATTCGACGACATCAAGTCGGCGACCGTCGAGGACGTGAAGGAGTTCTACAGAACCTACTACGTGCCTTCGAACGCCACCCTCTGCATTGCCGGTGACTTCGATCCCAAGGAAGCGAAGGAACTCATCCAGAAATACTTTGGCGAGATTCCCAGCCATCCCGTGGAGAAACCTGCCGTCTGGGACGTAACGCTCGACCAGACGAAGGAACTGTACTACGAGGATCAGTTTGCCAGCATGCCCGCCGTCAATATCGCCTGGTCGGCTGTTGCCGACGGCGCCGATGACGAGGCGGCGCTCGACGCCTTCTGCAGTCTGTTCGGCCGCGGCAAGAATTCGCCGCTCTACAAGAACATCGTGGAGAAGAATCTCGCTCCGCGGGTGATGGCCAGCAACCGGTCGCGCGAAAGCGCAGGCCAGGTCACCATCAGCACCACGGCGTATCCCGGCGTGGATATCGACCTGATCATGGCGGCCGTCGAGCAGGCCATGGCCGACTTCGAGCGCGATGGCGTGGACGAGGAGGAACTCGCCACGATCAAGGCCGAGAACGAGACTTCCGCCTACCGCCGGCTCGGCAGCGTGCTCGGCAAGGCGCAGATGCTCGCCCGCAGCAAGGAGTTCTACGGCAAGGCCGACAAGTTCATCGATGACATCGAAGACTTCAACAAGGTGACGGCCGACGACGTGATGCGCGTTTACGAGAAATATGTGAAAGGCAAGAACTACGTGGCCGTGGTGGCCGTGCCGAAAGGACAGGTTGAGCTGTCTACTGAAAGCAGCGTGCCCGCGAATCTCGTGATGGAAGACCAGAGCAAGCAGACCATGCGCAGCGTGGCCGGTGCCGTGGTTGACGACGATTATGAGCGGACGCCTTCTAAGATCGACCGCAGCGTCGAGCCCGCTTATTTGACCAATGCCCCCAAGACAAATATCCCCAATATCTGGCGGACGACGCTTTCCAACGGCATCGATGTGGCCGGCATCACCCAGAACGAGATCCCGATGGTCAATCTGACCCTCTCGATCGACGGTGGTGCGATCCTCGATCCGGCCGGCAAGCGCGGAACGGCTTCGGTCAACGCGAGTATGATGAACGAAGGCACGTCCGAGCACACGGCCGTCGAACTCGAGCAGGCGCTCAAGAAACTCGGCGCCACCGCTCGTGTCAATGCCGGCACCAAGGCGACCACCATCTCCGTGAGCGCGCTCTCCAAGAACCTCCCGGAAGTGATGGATATCGTCTGCGAGATGCTCACCAAGCCGCGCTTCGACGAGGAAGCCTTCACCCGTGCCGTGAAGGTCGAGAAATCCGCCATCCGCAGCGCCATGACGAGCATCACGTCGCTGGGCTCCCGCGCCGCGACGAAGCTCTGGCTCGGCGACTGCGTCTATACCGACTTCCCGACCAACGAGAGCATCGACGCGATCACGATGGATGACGTCAAGGCCTACTACGCCACGCTGACGCCGAAGAACGCCCATATCGACATTGCGGGTGACATCGACCTCCCGACCCTCAAGAAGGCCCTGGCCGCGCTGGAAGGATGGGAAGGCGATGCGGTTGCCGTGCCCGAAATCGCAGTAGGCGAGAGCGCCGCCCCCGGCACCTACTTCATCGATTTCCCGGGTTCCAAGCAGTCCTACATCTATCTCATCGGCCCCGGCAAGAAGATCAGCGATCCTGACTACTACAAGCTCGACGTGCTGAACGAGAAGCTCGGCGCCGGCTCCGCCGGCCGCCTCTTCGAGGTGCTCCGCCTCCAGCGCGGCTACACCTATGGCGCCAGCTCCGGCTTTACCAAGAACCTGGAGACCGGCTACTTCCACGCCGCTTCGAGCGTGCAGGGCAGCTCGACCAAGGAATCGGTGTCGCTGTTCCGCGAGATCATCGGCGACTTCGGCGACGAGTACACCCAGGAGAAACTCGACGGCGTGAAAGACGCTATGTTGCGCTCGAACGCTTCGGCTTTCGAGACCTCTATGAGCCTGGTGGGCATGCTCTCCCGCATCCGGAACTACAAATTGCCCGACAACTACATCGCTCTGGAAGAAGCCGTCGTCAATAACATGACCCTCGACGACATCAAGGCCGAAGCGGCCCAGTATCTCAATGTCGACAACATGATCGTGGTCGTCGTCGGCGACGCCGCCACCCAGTTCAAGAACGTCCCCGGCGCCAAGATGATCAAGGCCATCTAATCGCGAACCTCGTTCGCTTAAGCCGCAGCCGCCGGATCTTTTTCGAAAGGTCCGGCGGCTTATTCTATGCGCATACCGGTGTCCCAGAATTCCTGGTTGAGGGTGTTGGCAGCGGCGATGAGGCCTTCAATTTTGTCGGCCATTTCGGGCGCCTTCTCCGAGCGGACGCAAAAGTGGAGGCAGCGGTCGGGTTTCAGGTTGATGTTGACCGTGATGAACTTGTCGTCGGCTTCCATCGTGTATGTTTCGCCGAGCTGGTCAAGCTTGATGCGCAGCGGCAGGCCGTAGATTTGTGAAATCATCTCCTGGCGTTCTTCATCCAGGCTCTGGCCTGCCATCCGGTCGATTTCGGACTGCCACTTCTCGGGCGTCCACTGTTCCATCCTCAGCGTCATATCCATTGGGCTTTTGCGTTTACACCTACATATACCACGGAGCCCTCAAAATCTTTCACCTACTTAGCGAATCAATTTGCGTATTTTCCGGAATCCTTCGAAGAACATCAGAAACAAGGAGAAAACAATCCGGTACGCGGAGAGATCCTCGCCGATATGCGCTTTCATCCATTTGGTAGCTTTTCGGTACATCCTTCCTAACGGAAAAAGGTTTACCTTCGGAAAAACAACCCCTATGATCCCGGCAACAATCCACCAAACCAGAAGAATAACCCCAATGACAGGGGCCGCGATGATAACGAAAACAGAGAGAAGCGTTTGGGCGAAAAGCGAGATAAAAACTTTCATAATCAACTTATTTTCTGATGCTCCGAAAATAAGTGTTTGATTCAAGATTCTTGCTCAACCTGTGCCACGAGATGGATGAATGATTGATCGAGCGTCCATCCTGCCGGCGACGTTGTGGGGCCAAAAGATTATCTTCCGCCCAAGATCTTTCGGCAGAGTATGGTTATGCGGCGCTGTGGTGGCAGCGAAATCCATAGGGGCGCCGCTTGATCCCTTTCGTTGCCAGAATTAGCCCAAATCCCCGCATTAATGGCAGCGAAAGGGACGAGATAGATAAACCGTCCCTTTCGTTGCTAGGGAATGAAATCAAGACCCGTCGGTCATATCCGGATTAGAACTCCAGTTGAAAACCGCTTCCTTTCAGGCGGTCGTAGTTCTCTTTGTAGAAGCGGTAAAGGACGGGGGTGCGGGTACCGCGACGGGGTGTGGGGGATTCGACTTCGGTGAGGATTGCATAGTGCTTCATCTTGTTGGCGAAGTTGCGGCGGTCGAATTTCACTTCGAGGATGGATTCGTAGAGGTTCTGGAGCTGGGGCAGGGTAAAGACCTCGGGTAGGAGGTCGAAGCCCACGGGCTCGAAGTGGATGTCGCGCTTGAGGCGCGAGAAGGCAACGCGGAGGATCTTGTCGTGGTCGAAGGCCAGGTGGGGGATATCGTTCCAACTGAACCAGTCGGCCCGGTCGGCATCGGTGCTGGCCTCAACCTGGGCGAGCTTAACCAGGGCATAGTGTGCGATGGTGATCACGCGCTCGCGCGGGTCGCGATGGATGTCGCTGAAGGTACCGACTTCCTTGAAATCCTTGACGGTGAGCCGGAGCCCCGTCTCCTCTTTCAGTTCGCGCGCGGCCGTGTGTGCGATGGTTTTATCTTTCTCCACTTCGAGAAATCCGCCCGGCAACGCCCACTCGCCGACATATGCTGTGGCGCTGGCTTCCGGCTCCTTACCGCGCTTGATCAGGAGCACCTTGAGCTCCTTGCCGTCGTATCCGAAAACCACGCAGTCCGCTGTTACGGCCGGATGCGGATACTCGTAAATGTATTTTCCTTTTGTCGCCATTTGTTCTGCTTTGTTTCTGCAAAGATAAGGTAATTCAGGCGCGCGTGCAAGCAATATGTGTATTTTTTACACAAAAAATTTGGAGAATAGAAATTTGCCCCTTATCTTTGCGTAAAAATTACACAAAAACCTTATCGTTATGAACCAGACAGCTGCAGAAACGCGTATCTACAATCTCATTGTCCTGGACGAAAGCGGGTCCATGGACGACATTCGAGAACAGGCGCTTACCGGTGTCAATGAAACCATCCAGACCATCCGTCAGGCGCAGAAAGAGAACCCCGCCGACAACCAGATGCTCAGCTTCGTCACGTTCGACCAGGGCGGCGACCGCCCCGACGTACGGCTGATCATCGACAACCAGAAGATCGAAAACGTGCAGGACGTCAAACCGGAACAGTACAACCCGTACGGAATGACTCCGCTTTACGACGCGATGGGGGAGTCCATCACCCGTCTGCAGAAAGTGGTGAAGGAAGGGGACCACGTGCTGGTTACCATCGTCACCGACGGCTATGAGAACGCATCGCGCCACTACACGGGCGCCATGATCAAAGAACTGGTGGACAGTCTCTCCGCCAAGGGCTGGGTCTTCACCTATATCGGAGCCAATCAGGACTCCGCGCGGACTGCCAAAGGCCTGGGTATCAAGTGCACGATGGATTTCAAAGCCACCATCGAGGGCTCATCGGTGATGTGGGACCGGGTCCACTCCAGCCGCCGAGAATACTATAAGAAAGTGCGACGAGCCCAGGCATCGGGCGAACGGATCGACTTTGAAGACGACTTCTTCGCTTCGCGCCAGGCCCTGACCCGTGTGACGCCGCCACGTATCGATTCCCTCCGCGACGGCCAGATCTTCGTCTTCGGCAGCAACGCGGCCGGTCACCACGACGGCGGCGCCGCCCGCCTCGCCCTCAAACGCTTCGGCGCCGTCTACGGCCAGGGCCGTGGTCTCCAAGGCCGCAGCTACGCCATCCCCACGATGGGCGCCTCCCTCGAAACTATCGCCCGCGAAGTCGACGAATTCATCCGCTTCGCCGACATACATCCCGAAAAGACTTTCCTCGTCACCCCCATCGGCTGCGGCAATGCCGGCTTCACCGCCCAACAAATCGCCCCGCTCTTCGGCCTCGCCTACAATCTGCCGAATGTGTTTCTGCCGAAGGAGTTTTGGGAGGTGCTGGGGTAGGGGTGGCGAGAACTATGTCCTAGAAGAGGACTCGTATGCGTACTTGGCGTCCCAGCCCTCGAAATAACTTGGCGAGGGTAGAGAGCTGAATGTCGGCGTGGCCTCTCTCCACTCGGGAGATGAAACTCTTCTTGGTGCCGATCTTCTCTGCCAACTGTTCTTGCGTGAGACCGGCTTTGAGGCGCTCATTCTTCAACTGCTCGCCGATTACGAAGACATCGCACTCCATCTCGAACTGGTCCCGTTCCGCCGTCCCCACGGCACCGAAGTCCTCTTCAATGAGGTCTTCGATGGGGGTCAGATTCATCTTTTTGAGGTCTTTCTTATCCATTTGTTCGGTTGCTTTTCTGGTCATAATACTTCTTCATCAGGGCTTCTGCTTTATCCAATTGCTCTGCGGGTGTCTTTTGCGTCTTCTTTTTGAAACCATTGAACAGGATTAACAGTTTGTCTTCATCAAAGCAGCAGAATACCCGATAGATGTCGTTTCCGTGTTCTATTCGTATCTCAAAGAGTCCTTTTCTTCCCACGATTGCTCTCAGAAACTTCGCTGGAATTTCTTCCACCAGCATTATTAAGGTTAGCACCTGATATAGCTTTTTGAGCGTGTCTTTGTTTAGTGTCTTTCTGAACTCCTTGAAGTGATCCTCAAATACGACTACCTGTCTCACAAACTCCTTCTTCATTCGGCACGAAGTTAACTAATTAGTAAACAAATTCCAAATAATATCTATTATTCAATGCTTGCAAAGGAACGCAAAACATTCCACAGCGAACCGACGAAAAAGCAATTTTTTAGTAACTGAATAACAGGAGGTTGTGTGGTTTATTGGAGAATCCGCACTAAATTGACCCCCTCAATCCGCTCCTAATTGACCCCCGTTATCTTTTTCCTTCATCAGAATCTAAAATTGGGTTTTCGTCTTTAGGACCAGGGGGTCATTTTCAAGCGGACGAGGGGGTCAGTTTGCGAAGGGACGCAGGGGGTCACTTTGCAGCGGAATTTCCAAAATAATCCGTAACTTTGAAGATAAATCCGTTGCGGCTATGTTTGGTCATACCTCTTTCAGACGTTTGTTTCTTTGTTTTCTTCTCGTTTTGACCTGCCTGCCACTGGCGGCGCAGCAACGGGAGTATATTTGGCCGGCGGGGCGGATGCCGGATGCGCAGGTGGGGCAGATTGCGGCGATGACCGATGAGGTTGAGGCGCCGGGGTTTCTGCCGGAGGCGCATCGGATTCCGTATCTCGAGTGGTTTCCGGCGCCGGCGGACGACGTGAAGAAGGATGTTTGTATGATCCTCATTTCGGGCGGTGCGTATGTCAACTGCTGCGATGTGGGGCTGATCCAGTATTGGAAAGAGGAATTGACGCGCCTGGGCGTGCAATGCGTGAATTTCGTGTATCGCACGCCGCGCCCGGAGGCAGCGGGCCGTCCGGCTGGTGCGCAGCCAGGCGGCCGCGCGGGGTTTCGATCCGGAGAAGATCGGCGTGGTCTCGATGTCGGCCGGTTCGCATCTGGCACTCTTGCTGGCGACGGGCTCCCTGACCGAAACTTATCCGAAGATCGACTGGTACGACGATATTCCCTGTCATATCAACTGGGCCATCGTCAACGCGCCGGCCTATGTGACGACCGACGGCGAAACCGGCACGCCGGCCACCCGCGATGGCTACGGGACCGACGTAGCGTTGAGCGCCGTCTTCCCCTTCGATGCGAAGACCTGCCCGATGAGCCTGCACCACGGCGGCCTGGATCCCTATTCGCCGAACGGCTCGACGCTGGTCTACCGCAAGCTGCACGAGATGGGCGTGCCGGTCGAGCTGCATCTGTATCCCGGAAAGGGGCACGGCGCCTTCGGCTTCGAGCGCGGCGTGGAGTTTATGCGGCAGATGGGCTGGCTGGGCCCGCTGGAGCCCGAAGTCAGCTTGCAGGAGCGCTTTCCGGAAGACTTGGTCGCCACAAGCTACCACAAGGAAAACATCTGGCCGGAAGGCCGGATGCCTGATGCGCAGGACCATCAGTGCACGCCTTATCTGGAATGGTACATTCCGGAGCACCGGACGACCGATGCCATCCAGATCATTTACTCCGGCGGTGACTACGTGGGCAACGGCCCCGGGAGTTTCGAGGTGCTGCCCGCGCGGCGCTATCTCAATGCGAAAGGAATCACCGTCGTCACGATGAAATACCGCACCCCGCGCCCGAAGGGGCTGTCTATGCACACCACGGCGTGGCAGGACCTCCAGCGGGCCATCCGGCTGGTGCGGAGCCAGGCCGCGGATTACGGCCTCGATCCGAACAAGATCGGCCTGATGGGCTCTTCCGCCGGCGGTCATCTGACCCTGATGGGTGTCACTTCGTCGCGCCACCGTGCCTACCGGCCCATCGATGCGCGCGATACGATTTCCTGCCAGGTCCAGTGGGGCATCGGCATCTATCCCGCCTACGACGCGGAACCGATGCCGCCGGAATTCTCCTTCGACCTCGGCACCGCACCGATGCTGTTCCTGCATGGCGACGCTGACCCCGACACCCCGATGCTTTCCGTGAAAGTGTGGGAAAAGATGCGCGCCATGGGCGTCCAGAGCGAACTCCATATCCTGGCCACGCGCAAGCACTGTTTCCAGGAGTATGCCTCGCCCGGCACCGGCAGCTACACCTGGCTCGAACGCATTGCCGACTATCTCGCTGAAACTTTATCCATTGTTTATGACAAGAATCAATAATCTGTTGCGCGCGGCGACGGTCGTCGCTGCGGCTTTTCTGCTCGCGGCCTGCAACAAGCCGGTCCAGACCCACGAACCCGTCTTCGTCTATGACGACAGCGGCATCGTGCGTCGGGTGAATCCCGAAGAAAAGAATGTCTATCTCGTGTTCACGGCCCATTACAGCGAAAACGACCAGGGCTATTTCGAGAATTTCGACGGCCTCGTGCCGGTGCTCAACACGCTGAAGGAAAAGGGCGTCAAGGGCTCGTTCTTCCCCACGGGCGTCTGCTTCGCGCAGCCGCAGTATGAAGAGCCCATCCGGCGGATCATCGACGAGGGGCACTATCTCTCGGCGCATTCCTACGCGCATCTGGTGCTCTGCGAGAACGGCCAGACGCTGGTGACGGCCGACTCGCTGGCGAAGGATTTCGCGAAGATGGAGGCGCAGCTCGCACGCTTCGGGCTGGAGAAGAAGCAGTACTACTGGATGATTCCACCGTATGAGACCTGCAACGCCGAATCGCGCCAGAACATCGAGAACCTCGGCTACAAGTTGCTCAATCCTTCCGCCGGCCCGCTCTTCGGCCTCGACTGGACCACGCCCGATATGGATTCCTACACGACCATCGACCAGATGCTCGACCGCCTGTGGGAGATGGAGGAGACCGAAGGGCTCAACGGCCTGATCCTGCTGATCCACGCGATGAACTATCCCGAGAAGCAGGAGGTTGAGCGGCCTTACAACCATCTTGGCGAGATCATCGATACCCTGCGGGCGCGCGGCTACGGCTTCCGCACGTTCAACGATGTGGTCGCCGACGAGGCCGCCCTGGCGCCCAAGACGGGGCGAGTAGAGAAGTCCCTGGCGGCGCTCCACGATCCGGCTTCCAAGTATGTGATGGTGGTGGCGCATCGCAGCGACTGGCGCAACAATCCCGAGAATTCGCTGCCGGCCATCGAGTCGTGCATCCGGATGGGCGTCGATATGATCGAGCTCGATCTCAAGCAGACCAAGGACAGCGTGCTGGTGCTGAGCCACGACCATACGCTCAACCGCTGCACGACCGGCAACGGCCGCATCAGCGACTATACCTACGATCAGATCCTGTCGCTCAGCCTGAAATCGAGCCAGGGCGAGCCGTGCCCCGGCATCAAGATGCCGACGTTGCGCCAGGCCCTCGAAGCGTGCAAGGACCGCATCCTGGTGAATGTGGACCAGGGCTACGAATACTACGACCGGGTGCTCGCCATGGCCGAGGAGCTGGGCGTGACCGACCAGATCCTCATCAAGAGCGGCCAGCCCTGGCCGGAGGTGAAGGAGAAGCTCGCTTCGCATCCCCGGAACCTGCTGTATATGCCCATCATCAGCGGCGCCCAGGACGGCGAATCGCCGCTGTTCCAGGGCTATGTGTCCGATCCCAAGCCGCAGCTGGCCTATGAGCTCTGCTTTACCGATCTGAACGACAACGCGAAGGGCGTGGCCGCGAAGATTCTCGACTCCGGCGCCAAGCTGTGGGTCAATACGCTGTGGGCCTCGCTCTGCGGTGGCTATGAAGACAATGCGGCCTTCGCGGCCGACGATCCCGGCACGGTGTACGGCCCGATCCTCGATCTGGGCACGTCCATCATCCAGACCGACCGGCCGGAATTCCTGATCGGTTATCTCGAGTCACTCGGCCGCCACTGATCCGTCGTTTTATGGCAGACTATACCTTTCGGGTCGAAGAATATTATACCGGCCGCTATCGCGAGAAGCCGCTGGCCCTTTCCGAAGAGGAAGTGGCCGCGCTGATCCATTTCCTGCGGGCGGTGGAGCAGGAGCCCGACATCTACAATTCCGTGCTGGAAGAGTCCTGCCCGGCGCTCTACAATAAGCTCAACGATGCGGCGGAGCCGCTGATGGATGAGCTGGAGAAAGAGATGGCCAAGGAGAACCAGCAGGGTTTCTACAAGGCCTGGATTCCCGATGAGATCGTGAAAGTGGCGTTCGCGTCGGGGCTGACGCACACCAGCGCGCTGGTCGTGTCCGAGCAGGACACGGCCCGGGCGATGGGGTCCGGCAGCCTGCCGGTGCTGGCGACGCCGCGGCTGGCGGCGTTGATGGAGAACGCCGCCTATGAGGCCGTGGCGCCGATCCTGGAGGACGGCGACACGACGGTGGGCGGCGAGATCTGCCTGCGGCATCTCGCCCCGTCGCCCGTCGGCGCCGAGGTCACGGCCACGGCCGTGCTGGAGCGCACCGAAGGGCGGAAGTTTACGTTCCGGCTGGAAGCCCGTCAGGGCGAAACGCTGATCGGCGAAGGCACGCACACGCGGTTCGTCGTCAACACGGGCCGGTTTCTTCAAAAACTCAAGTAAGCCTTATCGTTTCTGGGCGAGCCGGAAGCGGTTGATTTCCTTCCGGAGGGCTTCCTCCGGAAGGGTAACTCCTTCCTTGAAGATCGAGATGCCGCAGTCAGCTTTTGCCGGGTGCCAGTTGCCCACGATCTCTCCGTCGAGGGCGACGACGTTGTAGAACAGGCCCGACTGGTTGTGGGCCTTGGCCGCATGGTGCGGATGGAGGACGACGTGGCGGCTCTTATAGCCGATGAGATATTCATCGAATGCCGGGATCAGCAGCAGCGTTCCGCTGCGGAAGCCCCGGGTGCGGGCGTCACGGTGGCAATAGAATTCCTTCCCTTTATGGCGGACGACGGCGAGTTCGTCGCCGAGGGCGGCGATGCCGCGTCGGCAGTCGCTGATGTTGAGGCCCGACCACCACACGAAGTCTTCCAGCGTGGCCGGGGAGTGGCTGCGGAAGTACTTCCGGGCGAAGAGCGCGAGTGCTTCGTCCGGGGCTGGCTTTGGCTGCGGACCGACCTTTTCGGAGACGAGCGCCAGGGTGCGTTTCGTCGGGTGGAGATCGCCGGAGCAGACGAGGCCGTCAAACTCGGCGAGGCGGAGATGGTACGACAGGCGATGGTCTTCCATCGCGATGCCTTTCTCCTTCAGGGCCCGGTCGAGATCCTCTTTGAGGACGCAGCGTTTCCCGGCCATATATTCGGCGAACAGTTCCTGGATGCGGCCTTTTTCGGTGTCGGGGATATCGATGCCATTGGCATGCATCCAGCCCCGCAGGCCGGCCAGGGCCTTGTTGCGGCAGAGTGTCAGCATCCAGGGGAAATCTTCGCGCGCGACCAGCTGCCAGGTGGTGCGCAGCAGGTGCGTGCGGATGATCCGGCCTTCGTTGAAGGCTTTCTCGAAGGCCTTGAACGAAGGCTTCCGCGTCCGCATCGCCACGGCCCAGCGCATCGCCTTATACTCCTGCGCCTGCATGGCGCCGAACCACGCGACGACGTCCGCCGGATCTTTGAATTCGGGGGCGACGAGCTGCTGGCTCAACAGACGGGCGGAAACGGGATTCATCAGTGCGAAGATAGTGATTTCCGCGGCTTTTTCCTATCTTTGTGTTATGAGCAGCATCGCAAAAGCATTTGAAGCCGCCTTCCGGCGCAAGGAGGAGAAAGGCTGGGAGAAGATCTACGTCGTGGTGGACATCCACGACACGATCCTGCACGCCTGCTACCAGAACGAAGAGACCTACGATTATATGCCGTATGCCCGGTCTGCGCTGCAGCTGATGTCGAGTCGCGACGACATCTGTCTGATTCTCTGGAGCGGCTGCTATCCCGAGCGGATGGAGGCCTACCGGCAGCGTTTCGCGCAGGACGGCATCCATTTCGACTATCTCAACGAAAATCCGGAAGTCGGCAACTCAACTTTCCAGGATTTCAGCAAGAAGCTTTATTTCAACGTGGGCATCGACGACAAGTTCGGTTTCGATCCCGAAACCGATTGGGTCGCCGTGATCGAGGCGCTCTCGTAGCCTCAATTCTTTTTCTTTCCGGGCTTCAGGATCATAAAGACGACGGCCGCCACGCAGATGGCGATGCCGAGGGCCATTTTGAACGTCAGCGGCTCGCTGAAGAAGAGGGTGCCGATGAGGATGGCCGTGAGCGGCTCGAAGACGCCGAGGATGGCGGTCTTGGTCGGGCCGATATAGCGGGAGGAGATGGCCAGGGTGAGGGTGGCGATCATCGTGGGGACGATGGCCAGGCCCATCAGGATTCCCCAGTCGGCCGGCGTATCGAGGCCTTCGAGGAAATACTCGCCCTGGAAGGCGAGGATGACGGCGAAGAGGACGGCGCCGGTGATCAGCGAGTAGAGTGTAAGGGTCTGTTCCGAAACCTTCTTGATGCGTTTGCTCCGGTTCACGATGACCAGGTAGAACGAGTAGCAGAGCGCCGCCCCGATGGCCAGCAGGATGCCGGCCAGCCGGATTTCCGCATTGCCCGACGGGGCTGAAAGCAGCAGGATGCCGGCAAAGGTAGCCAGGATCGACAGCCAGGTCTGCCAGCTGGGATAGATCCGAAGAAAAACCATGATCAGGGCGACGAACACCGGATAAAGATAAACCAGCGTCGTGGCCAGTCCCGAAGGGATATAGGCATAGGAAGTAAACAGCGTGATGCTGCTTCCTGCGAACAGCAGGCCCAGCAGGATCAGCAGGCCGATCTCCCGTTTGCCCACCCGGAAGGATTCTTTCCGGGCCAGCATCAGGATCGCCGTAAAAACGGCGGCAAACCCATACCGGAAAAACAGCATCACCATCACCGGCACCCCGCTCTCCATCAACGCCTTCCCAAACAGCGGATTCATCCCATACGACACCCCCGCCGTAATGCCCGCGATATACCCGAGGAGGCGTCTTTTGTCGATATGGACCTTCGTTTTCACGCTTTTTTTTGGATTCGGGCGGCAAAGATACGCTTTTTCCACTATCTTTATCTGTCCAATCAAATCAGTCGTTATGAAAATCGGATGGGTAGACGGATTCACGATCGAAGTGAAAGTCGAGGGCGGCGCCACGGTGGTGATCTCCGCCAACAAAGAAGGCTTAATCTCTCTGGCGCAACAGCTGACCGCCCTGGCCTATGAATCCGCCGGCAGTCATATCCATTACGACGCCTACGATTCGCTGGAAGACGGGTCGGCGGAGATGATTGTCGAGAAGAAGGGGTAAAGAAGATTCTTACTGACAGGCCCTGAGGACAGATTCGGCGCAGAGGTTCCAACTGATGAAGCCGATGAACCGGCCGGTGTCGGGATCGACGTAGTCGGGGGCCGGGGCGAGGCCGACGCCGGTTTCGGCGTGGTAGTTTTCGTGCATGGTGTCGTAGGCCTCGAGGTCGGCGAGGAGGAGGCGGGCCGTTGCGAGGGCGATGGGACGCAGTTCATCGCGGAAGCCATAGTTGAGCATGCCGCCGGCATAGACCACCAGCGCAGGAATCCAGATGGGCCCTTGCCAATTGGAGAAGGGGAGGATGATATTCCGATTGTTATAGTCCGGGTCGGAGGCCGACAGGGAACGCAAGCCATGGGGCGAGCGCAGATGCGCTTCGTCGAGGAGGTAACGTTGGATCATCGCCCGGCCGTCTTCTTGCGAAGCCAGGCCGGCGTAGAGCGGCCAGAAGCAGGAATAGCTGATCCGATGGTAATGGGCGCCGGTTTCCCGGTCCACATTATAGAAGCATTGGTTGATGGGGCACCAGAGGATGTCGCGGATCGCATCGGCGAGCGCCTGGGCGCGGGCTTCGTAGGCGGCCGCATCCTCGGCCAGGCCCAACGCCGCGGCGATTTTCGCCTGCGCCTGGAATTCCAGCATCTGCATCGTGGAGCAGTCGCAGGCCAGGAAGGAACGCGTGTCGTCGGCAAAGTAGTTGAGGGCGGGGTTGTTGTCGGCGCCGCTCTGGAAGGCCATCTCCCAGAAGTAGAGGCCGGTGGCCGCATCGCGCTGGGTGGAGTCGCGGTAGGCGAGGATGCGGCAGAGCCGGTCGTACCAGGGGCGGATCCACTCGAAGTCGCCCATCGCCTCGCTGGCCCGCAGCACGCCCTGCGAGAGGAAAGGCTTCATGAAGAAGGTGCCGCGTTTGACCCGCGGCCCTTCCGTGGTCATGCAGCCCGCGACGTATCCGTTCTCATTCATCCCTTCCAGGAAGTTCAGCGCCCAATATTTCATATACTCAGGTTTTCCCTTTTCGATGAACCAGGTGCCCATAAAGTACCCGTCCCAGTCCCACATCTGCTGGTAAAAGCCCGCCGGGATCAGATACGGATACTTCAGAAATCCCTCCGCCGGCCGGATGACCCGCGGCGAAATCCGTTCAAATTCGCCGGATAGCTGCGTCAGCACTTGCTGCAATTCCGCATCGGATTGCGCCGCGGCGTGGCCGGCCGGATTCTGCCGCGCCGACTGCGGTTTACAGCCGGTAAGGCCTAAGGCAAAACAGATCATAGTCAGGAGGAGGAGGTTTTTCATGGTTGAGAAGAGCGCTTAGCTTATCAAAGATAGCGCTTTTGGCGGGAATGGCAAAAAAGAAAACCTATCTTTGTAGGCGAAATGGCAATACGCGTAGCTTGCATCGGAGACAGTCTTACGTGGGGATTTGCGTTGGCGGATCCCTGGCGGGAGAGTTATCCGGCGGTGTTGCAGGAGATGCTTCGCGAGAAGGTGGGCGAGGGGTACGAGGTCCGGAATTTCGGGTGCAACGGGGCTTCGGTCCGGGCGGATTCGTATGCGGGCTATGTCGATACCTCGGTCTTTCGCAGCAGTCTGGCGTGGGATCCTGACATCGTGCTGCTGATGCTCGGTTCCAACGATGCTTCGCCGTATGATTGGGATCCGGATGCTTTTCGCCGCGATTATGAGCATATCGTCGCGGCATATCGGGGGCTTCCGTCGGCTCCGCGCATTTGTTTGATCGCGCCTCCCCGCATTCATCGCGTGATGGGCGAGACCTTTATGGGGCTTTCGCCGGAGATCCTGGAAGAAGGGATTCGGCCGACGATTCGCGCTGTCGCTGCGGCTGCTGGCCTTGAGCTCATCGACCTGGTCGACCTTTTCCCCGACGCCCACCATTGCTTCGACGGCGTCCATCCCCAAGCTGCCGGGGCGCGGATGATGGCGGCGGCGATCATTGACAGCGTGAAGTGGTAATGGAGTGGAATGGGGTAAGTTCTGGGGCAAAACGGGGTAAGTCCTGGGGCAAAATGGGCAAGGTCTCATTTGAGATGGCAGACCTTGCCCGGGCAATCTGCCCCAGACAGCCGTAGGATGCCATTCGGTCGGGCAAGGTGTCGGGCCTCAAATGAGACCTTGCCCGCGGAAGAGCCCATTTGACACTTTCCAGCTGTCAACCAACCGTAGCAAAGTCAGCTGGCAGCCTCTCTGACGTACCCGAAAATCACGGAGCGCGGTCTTCCCATTTCTTAACCTCTCGCTGGCCCATTCCCGCACGCTGCGAGGCTAAATGGCCGCACGGAGCGCAGCAATAGCCATTTCTCGGCCTATTCCATCGATTTCTGCGCTCTGTGATTTTCGGTTTGCCTTCACTATGGGCAAGCCCTGGCGGGAAGGAACAATTCCTCCGCTCAGGCTGGCGAAAAAGGGAGCGGCACCGGTCGCTTGACGGCGAACTCCTCCTTATCCGGGCCGCAAGGGCCCGGAACGTTCGTCGAACAAAGCGCCGTCATGGCCTCGAAAGGGCCCGCAGGAAACCCTGCGGCCCCTTCTTCTACGGCCACCGCTCCCTGCACAGGCCCTCCCACGTCCCTTTTTCGCCAATTCGCTCCGGAATTGTTCCTTCCCGCCTTGGGCTTCCTGAATCATCTGGTTTTAGTGATTGCGAATTAATTTGTAAATTGAATCATTTGTACTATCTTTGCAGGAAAGGAGACAAATCCGAAATCTGCGTAGTTTAGTCTATTTGCGTCGGTGAGTCATCCTTTTTCTTTTTATAGATACTGCAGGCGGCTAGCTCGTGCCGTCCAAGTCTTATCTCTTCGACATAGTAGGTGTTATCCTGATCGAAAGATTTCGAGTAGATAATCAAATCCTGCCCTCTCTTGTTTTTGTCGGTACTTAGTGAATCGTAGTCTGAAACGATATCGGGAATTCTCAAAAGATCTTGGCAGGTAATTGGGATCTGACCTCGTAAATCTTCGCGATTTGAACCATGTTTTTTTATTGAATATAACAATCCTTATGGGGCCCCTTGTGTTTCCATTGGCACTATCTTTGACCTCTTCCGGCGTCAATTGAATTAGGGTATGAAAATGAGATTTTTGTTGGCGCTGCTGATGGTGCTGGTTTTGCCTGTGGGGGTTTTTGCGCAGGAGGGGGAGCATGTGCAGGTCCGGGAGCCGCTTGGGGAGCGGGTTACGGTTAAGGGACGGATTGTCAATGAGCAGGGGGAGGCGGTGGAGTATGTGCAGGTGGGAGTGCCGAGGTTGCAGATCGGGACGATTTCCACGGTGGATGGGCAGTTTGAGATTGCGATGCCGTTGGATACGCTGGAATTTTTCCACGTGTCGTATCAGGTGGCGGCTTATCCGGTGACGGGGGCGGCGGAGGATGTGGTTATTGTTCTGCGTGAGCAGGAGTTGCCGCCGGCGGTGTTCATTGGGGGCGATACGAAGGAGAAGTATCTGGTCAAGCCGGGCGTAAAAATCAGCGAGCGGATCGGCGGTGCCGATTTCTATCGGCCGGGCGGGGGCGGAAAAGGCGCGGAGTTGGGCTGTATTGCGAAGGTTCGGAAGCCGTTCCTGATCCAGGACATTCAGTTTACCATCCTGAACAATTACATCCCGGGATGCGTGGCGGCCATCAATGTGTACCGGATCGAGGAAGATACGGAGGAATTTGTCAACGTGTTGCACAAGCCGATGTATTGCCATATCGTCGAGTCTGAAACTCCCAGGGATTATGACATTCAGCCGGAGGAGACCATTTTGCTGGAGCCGGGCAAGTATTTCGTTGCATTACAGATTGTTTCGACCGATGATGCGGCGGTACAGAAGATTCTGGAAACGCCCGAATCGGAACGGAATCCCCGCGCCCTTCATATGGCCACGGCGCTCTATTTCAAGAGCAGCTACGAACGTTATACCGCGATGGGGAAAATGATGAAGATCCCCGTCAACATCGGCGTTTCGGTCAAGGGGCTGGAGTATCAGTAATCAGTATACTTAATCGATCGGGTGTGTTCCCTCCGGTCCCGCCGTTGGACCGGAGGACGCGGTTTCGGCCGGTATTTGCTTCTTCCGGTCCAGCATTTGGACCGGAAGGAACGGGTTGTCGGTCTTAATCGGTCGATAGGTTCTTTCCTGTTTGCAGATGCGGCGGATTATTCGTATCTTCGTTATTAAATCATAATCATTCATTTGAAAGGTCTTGGCAGAGACCAGAGCTTCGACTCGAAACACTCCATAGAAAAATGAAGAAAGTATTGTTTTTTTGGGCGGTCGGAGTGTTGTGCCTGACAGCCTGTGCCCAGAACCAGAAAAAGGGCGGTGAACGTGGTCCTCGCCAGGGTGGCCATATGGTGATCAACAAAGATTCTGACAGTGTTTTCGTGGCATTGAAGCAAGAGACGCTGGGAAAGTTCAAGCAATTGACGTTCAACGACACGCAGACGGGCAAGACGATGGAATACAACCTGTTCGTTCCCAGCGGTATCAAGGATGGCGAGAAACTCCCCTTGGTGCTGTTTATGGCTGATGCCAGCACCGTGGGTAAGGAAGTGACGGCTCCGCTTACGCAGGGTTACGGTGCACTGGAGTTTGCCTCAGACCGGGACCAGCAGTTGCATCCATCGTTCGTGCTGGTTCCCCAATACACGGATTGGGCCGTACAGGATGATTGGAGCACCACCGATGAGGTGGAAATGACAATCCGCCTGCTGGAATCCGTCTGCAAGGAATACAATGTAGACACCAAACACCTGTATACCACCGGGCAGTCGATGGGAGGCATGATGTCGTTCTATTTCAACATCACCCATCCCGACCTTTTTGCCGCCTCACTGTTCGTCAGCAGCCAGTGGGACACTTCGAAGATGCAGGACTTTGGCACCAAGACGTTTTTCTATATCGTAGCCGGTGGCGACCAGAAAGCCTATGGCGGCATGCAAGACCTGACCAATGTGCTGGAGGCGCATAATGCCCGCATCGAAACCGCCTCTTGGAGTGCCAAGCTTCCCGATCAAGAGCAGGAGCGACTGGCAGAAGAATTGATTGCCCGGGGCGGCGACATCAACTTTATCAAATGGGAGACTGGCAGCGTGCTGCCTGAAACAGGCCGTGGAATGGAGCACATGGCCTCGTTCGACTATGGTTATAAGATTGCCGCAGTCAGGGATTGGCTATTTAAGCAATAATTTGTGTGCCTGGAAGGCACACGACGGGCAGCTGCCGGATGCGGAATAGTTACAGCCAGCAGAAACTGTGAGATAAAGCCGCACCACAGGCCGATTCGGCCGAGCAAATTGTTGCTTCTGCCGTCCACAAATAAAATGCGTAGGGATTTCGGTCGGTTCATAGTATGTAAAAAAAGTGAATTCCCGCCATAATTCAAACCCGCTTGCATATGCGGCGGGATCTTCGTAACTTCGTATCGATAAATCGTAGTTTATAGATGCCGTGAAACAGGTTCTGGGTTTTTTTCTGGGTTTTGCCATTTTCATTGTCGGGATTCCGACGTTGATGTGGCTGGTTGCCGGGAGGCCGGGCTTTGCGGATATTCCGACGGGGCGTCTGTGGATATCGGCGCTCATTGCATTGGCAGGGCTTACGCTCAGCGTGTGGAGTATCGTGTATATGAAGCGCGTGGGGAAGGGCAACCCTTTTGATGCGATGGGACACGAGGTGGCGCCAAGGACCAAACATCTGATGACGGACGGGCCGTATAAGCTGTCTAGGAATCCGATGCTGTCGGGGACCTATCTGTATTATGCCGGCATTGTCGTTGCGCTTTGGAGCGGGTGGACGCTACTGGTTTTTGCCGTCGTGGCCGGGTTGATGTCGCTGCAGGTCCGTTCGGAAGAGAAGCGTCTCGAGGCCGATTTCGGCGATGAGTATCTGGAATACAAGAAACGCACGGGGCGGTTTATCACTTTAAGGAAATGACATTCAACACGTACGGAGACGAAGGGAATCCTAGTTTGCTCCTGATTCCCGGGCTGGGGGTATCGTACGAGATATTCCTGCCGCTCATCGACATTTTGAAAGACCGCTTCCATATTGTTGCGGCCGGGATTGATGGTTTCCTGCTTGGGAAGGAATCATCCTTTACTTCGGTTGACGACCAGGCCGGGCAGATCATTAGATATGTTCAGGGAAACATGGGCGGCCACTTGGACGTCGCCTACGGGCTGTCGCTCGGCGGGAAAATTCTCTCCCGCATCATGGAGAGGAACGAGATTGTCATCGACCACGCTATTATGGACGCCGCACCGCTGTTGCCGCTTCCCAAATGGAGTGTGGATCCGCTGCGCTACTATCAGAGTCTGAATGTCTGGACCTGCTACCACTGGACTGGTTTCTGGCGATGGGTGTTCCATTCCCATTACTTCGACGTGCTGCTGGATGAATGTCGAAAAGTGTGGCCTTACGGCAAAGGAAAAGCCGTACGCGATGGATACAAAGATGTCTATACTCATAAATTGGAATCCATTCACGGGGCCGATATCCACTTCTGGTACGGAACCAAAGAGGCCTTCGTCGCCAAACCGCAGGCCAAGCATTTATGCTCTCTCCACCCCGATACGCACGTTGCGGTGTTCCCCGGAATGAATCACGGACAGTTTCTGATCGACCACCCGGAAGAGGTGGCGAAAAGATTGATAGCCATTGACAGTTAGATTTGACGCCCGGGGGCTCAATTGATCGAATGGCTATCCCAGGAACTCGGTCGGCGTGAGGCCGGCGTCGTCCCGTACGACAAGATGGAGGACTTCTTCAGGTCGAATCTGAAGTAAAGGCAGTGATTGGACAGGAAGGACTGTTTTGCAGATGCGGCGGGTTCTTTGTAACTTTGGGCCGTCAATCGAGATATGTCGGCATCTATGAAATTACCGGAAGTCATACTCCTTCCTTTACAACCCGATGACCGGGAACAGTTTATCCTTGATAATCAGTGGGCGTTCAAGTATGGGGCCCAGCAGGAGTTTGGGATGCGGGATGAGCGTTGCGAGGAAGGGGAGGAAGTCATTTCCCGCAAGACCATCGAGGAGTCCATCGATGGGGAGAATGCCGAGACATATCGAATCGTTCTTGATGGGAATAAAGTCGGCGGCGTTGTCCTTCGCATCGACGCGGGGGCGGCCAAGGGCGAACTGGAGTTGTTGTTCGTGTTACCGGAAATCCACAGCAAGGGTATCGGCCAGGCGGCTTGGAGAGCGGTGGAAGCGATGCATCCGGAGATCAGGGTATGGGAAACCATCACCCCGTATTTCGAAAAGCGCAACATCCATTTCTACGTGAACCGCTGCGGGTTCCATATCGTCGAATTCTGGAACAAGTATCACCACGGTCCGGCCGTTCCGGAAGCCGAGGAAGGCAACTGGAGCGCAGACGACGAGATGTTCGTTTTTCGGAAAGAAATCAACTGACAAGAGAGGCTCTTCGGGGGCGGACTTTTGACGCGACAGGATTCCGGGAGGCTGTGACGGTCCTGTGGTGGCGGAGATTTGGGCGATTTCGCCCAAAAAGCCGCCACCACAGGACTAAATACCGCCTCTCCGATCCTGTCGCGTCAAAAGATGATGAGGCTGGGATATCGCGGCAAGCGCCATGGCGGCTAATCCTGCTTTTTCTTTTCCCTTCGAATCTCCAGAAACATAGTCACAGCCAGCAGTAGCTGTGAAATAAAGCCGCACCAGAGTCCGATTCGGCCGAGCAGATTGTTGCTACTGTCGTCCACAATGATCCCGATGAGAAAGATCACGGTCAGTACGATGGAAAGGCCTAACAGAAAGCGTAGGAATTTCGGTCGGTTCATAGGAATTGACATTTATTAGTATGTAAAAATAGTGAATTCCCGCCATGATTCAAACCCGCTTGCAGATGCGGCGGGTTATTCGTAACTTCGTGACAATAAAATCGGTATTGGTATGGAAAAGAAGAAAAGAACGCAAACGATCGTGATGATTGTCGTCTCCGTCCTCCTCATTATTGCCAGTTGCATCCTGCTCATCAAGCTTATTGTAGCGGGCATTCATGAATTGAAACGCTGGATCTTCTTTGCCGTCTCATTTGCGGCCGCTGTGCTTATCCTTTCGGGAGGGATCAAGCAATTGAAGAAAGACAAGGAGTAAGATGCGAATGTTTTTTCGTATCTTCGTTGTCTATGGACAAGATTTCAAAACTTCTATGCCTGGGACTCTGCCTGTGTGCGGTGGCCTGTGGCAAGCCTGCTCAGAAGGAAGCAGATACAGATTTTACGGACAGTGTGGCCGAGGCGCTTGCCAACGGTGGCCAGATTGATTTGAGCCAGCTGCAGTGGACGCGCGAGCCTGCGGCTTGTGAGATCAAGGACGGCACCATTGCCATCACGACGGCACCGCACACGGATCTGTGGCAGCGGACGTACTATCATTTCAGGAATGACAATGCCCCGGTTTTGCAGATGCAGACCCGGGAGAAGTTCTTCAGTTTCGTGGTGAAGACCGATTTTACGCAGAGTCATCAGCGCTTCGACCAGTGCGGCATTGTGATGTATCTGGACAGCGACAACTGGCTCAAGGGTTCCGTGGAGTTTGAGAACGAGGCGTTCCAGCATCTGGGCAGCGTGGCCACCAACAACGGCTACTCGGACTGGGCCACGACGGCCATTCCGGCCGATGTGAAGACGATGTGGTACCGTTTCTCGCGCAGGGACGATGATTTTTGCATCGAGTGCTCCGCCAATGGCGTGGATTTCAGCCAGATGCGTGTGTGCCATATGTACGCCGCCACGGACGCCATCCGTTTCGGCATCTACGCCTGTTCGCCGGAAGAATCTTCCTTCACGGCCGTATTTACGGACCTGAAGATCACGGAATGTGCCTGGAAGGCGCACGACGGGCAGCAGCCGGATGCGGAATAGCGGGGTGTTTATGGTAAAGAATCATCTCTTCATTCAGGCAATCAGCAAGTTTCTGCTGGGTGTTGTCATCATCGGCGCGCTGTTGTTTCTGTCTTCCGGGTAGTTGCGGTATTGGCAGGGGTGGTTGCTGATGGATGTGTTGTGAGGTGGGCGTGTTTGACGCAACCCGATAATCACGGAGCGCGGCGGCCCCTTTCCTGGGCCTCTCTTCGGCCCATTCTTGCGCTCTGCGAGGCCAAATGGCCTCACGGAGCGCGGTGATAGCTGTCTGTACGCATATTTCATCGATTCCTGCGCTCCGCGATTTTCGGCTTGTGGGTTTCGTCCGGGATTCAATGGGCCCAGAGGACGAGGTCGCGGTCGAGGGGGAGGGTGCGGGGTTGGGCGGGGGAGCCGGAGATGTAGTAGAAGCGGGCGATGCGGTCGCCGACGACGTCGCGGAAGGCTTTTTTGATGCGGGAGAGGGAGACGTTGAGGTTGTTGGCGAAGGGGTCGAGGAGGTTGTGGACGCTTTCGCGGATTTTGGCGGGGTCGTCGCGGCCGGTGATGCCGGAGTAGATGCGGAGGATTTCGGGTTCGTGGTCCTGGAGTTCCTTGAGGCGGGCGCCTTCCGGGTGGCGGAGGAAGAAGAAGTAGAGGGCTTTGGTGAGGTCGTCCATTTTGACTTCGCGATTGTCGAAGTCGGTTAGGAAAATCCGGTTGGACGTGGTGATGCTCAAGCGGCTGAGTTTCACCTGATAACCGAGGAGTACCTGAAGGTCTTCTATCGTTATGCCGAACTCGCGTTCGATCTTTTCCCAGGCATCGAGGATGGCCTGGACGCGGGGATCCTGCGCCTCCTCCCGGGCCGTTTCCCGGGCTGTCTCTCGAGCGGCCTCCGGGGCTTCTTTCCCGAGGGCCTCCTGCGGCGCCGCGACCTGGTTGCGCTCGTTCTCCTCAGTATCCGAAAAAAGAATCGATTCCTCGTCGATTAGCGGCTCTTCGCAGGGCATCGCTTCGATTCGCGGGGCCCGGCTGCGGCGGAAGCCGCGGAGCCGGGATTTCTCGGCCACGGAGCGAGGCGGGCGGCCCGAAAGTGCGGGCTCGGACTGCGGCGGGCGGCTCGGCAGAGCGGCCGCGCCCGCGGCCTCGGCGTCGGGCCGTATGCCCTCGGGCAGCGGGTGGAAGTAGAGTGTGCCGTCCCGCCGGTAGAGGAGGCCGGGCTGGCCGCCGAGGCCATCAGCGGCGGCGTTGGCTGAGTCGCCGAGGCCGGCGAGCTCCTGTAGGCGCTGGTACAGTGCAGCAGCCGACAGGTCGGCCTCGACGCCCGGGAAGAAGTAGGCGCGGAGCTCGGGGGAGAGCGAAGCGGCGAGGTCGGTCAATGACAGACAGCCCTTCCTGTCGGGCCGCCGGCCGGGCGCGGGCGCGGACGCGGATGCGTCCGCGTCAGCATCCGCGGACGGGGGCATGGGCGTGGCCGCGTCCGCGGCGTCGGGGCTGACAAAAAGGACTGTGCCTTCCTTCAGGAAGGGGACGGGAAGGTGGATCGGACGGTCTTCTTCGTTTCGCATAAGTAACTACAAATGTAACGAATTCGGCCGTCAATGACAAGTATTGCTACGCCTTGTCATCGTCTTCGAACAGCGTCTCGTACATTTCGGGTTCTGCGCAGCGGGCCACGAATTCGGCCATCTTGCGGTTCGCCTTCTTGAAGCTGAAGCGCATCGATACCATCCCTTCCGGCGTGGCGTCGTAGTTCAGGGCGTTGGCGATATTCAGGTCGCGCGCCACTTCCACCGCGTCCTGGTTGGCGCCGATGTAGGCGAATACCCAGCCCTTCTCGCGCAGTCGCGAGACGAGTGCCTTGACGGTCTTGCCGGAGTACTCTTCCGAGGCATTCTCATATCCGTCGGTAATGATCGTGGCCATCACTTTGTCGCCTTCCGCCACCAGGCCTTCCAGGCGGTTGAGCGTCTGGCCCATCGCATCGTAAAGCGGGGTGCAGCCGCCCGGGCGGTAGTCTTTCTCCGTGAGATTGTCGATCTTCTCGATGGGCACGCGGTCGCGCCGCGTCTTGACGCCGCTGATGCCATTGCCCTCGAAGGTCACTAGGGTTGCATTGTGCCGCTGCTCGGGGTGCTCCTCCTGATTCTTCCGAATCCCGCCCAGCACCTCGTTGATGCTCTGCAGCGTTTCCTTGTAGATGGACGACATGCTCCCGCTCTCGTCCAGAATGATCACATTGTAGATGTTCATGGCGCGATGTTTTTAGAATTACATCGCAAAGATATGGGGGCGGGGGCGGGGGCGCAAATGGGTGCAAGGCTTGCAGCCGTATGCGATCAAGACTGTTTCGGCCCGGGGATCACCATCGAATCCTTTGCGCAACGAATACCATAGGACACGTCGCGCAACCTTCCCGGCTGGGGAATGAGAATTCCGGCCTCAACCAAATGCTTGATGTCTCTTGCCGCGGTGTCCAAAGATACTTTTGAAAGTTTTGCCCAATTCTTAGCGGTCAACTTGCCTTCATAACCATCCAGATAGACATTCAAGACCTGCAGCTCCCGATCTGAGAACGGAATGCCTGCATGTGTCTGCCAGAAAACCGCTTTGCAAAGAACACGGGAAAGGAGTTCGTCGGAGGCGTGAATGGCCCTGGACATACAGTCCAGATACCATAACAACCATGCGGTTATGTTTCCGTCCTGTTTCTGGGTATGTTCCAGGATTTCGTAATAGGATTTCTTGTCGGCATTGATCTGCCGGGACATGCTGAAAAACCGCATCTGGCTGTCGTCGGACTGCGAAAGCGACATGTCGGCAATGGCCCTGCCGATGCGTCCGTTCCCATCGTCAAAGGGGTGGATGCAGACGAACCATAGATGCGAGATGGCTGATTTGAGATACGTCTTGGGCGTACTCTCCGCATTGAACCAATCCAGGAAAACGTCCATCTCTTTCTCTATCCTGTCCGGAGACGGTGCGACATAATGGACCTTTTCCTTCCCGAGCATACCGGAAACGACACTCATTTCTCCTGAGCGGTACTTGGCTACATCGATGACCGCCAATCCGCTGCGCCCGTTCGGGAATAACGTGTTGTGCCACGCAAATAGGCGGCCGTGGGTAAGTGGCTCCTTGTAATGGACCGTGGCATCCAACATCATGTCCACGATACCGTCGATGTACCGGGAAGAGTCCCTGCTCTGCGGGATGTCAACCCCAAGACGACGGGCCACTGAAGAACGCACTTCGTCGGTGTTCAAAACAACCCCCTCTATTTCGGAAGAAGACACAATATCGTGGGTGACGGTCTCAACGACCGCCCCCATCCGTGCATCCAAACCGATTGCACTGAGCCTGCCTGCCAGGAAGCCCGCCTCCTTATTGACCCGGGCCAATGCATCGGAAACCTGCTCGTGGTCCCAAGAAAAATGCGGCCATTGTGGGGTGTCGTAGATATACTTCATTACGTGTCTTTTTCGCAAAGATAATGTTTTTCGGTCTGTTTGCAGCTATTTAGCCGCAAAATTTGCGGTTTATTAGCCGCATCATTCTCCGCCGGGCAATTTTGTCGCAACCCGATATTCACGGAGCGCGGTGGCCCCTTTCCTGGGCCCTCGTTGGCCCATTCCCGCGCGCCGCGAGGCCAAATGGCCGCACGGAGCGCGGCGATAGCCGTCTCCTGCACTATTTCGTCGATTTAGGCGCTCTGTGATTTTCGGTTTGCCGTATCTTTTGGGAAAGCCCTGTCGGGAAGGAACAATTCCTCCGCTCAGGATGGCGAAAAAGGGAGCGGCATCGGGAGCTTGACGGCGAACTTCTCCCTTTTAGCCTCGCTAAAGCGAGTCTAACGGTCGTCAAACAGAACGCCGTCATGGCCTCGAGCGGGCCGCAGGGACTGAGCCCTGCGGCCCGCTTTCTACGGCCACCGCTCCCTGCACGGGCCCACGCACGTCCCTTTTTCGCCAATTCGCTCCGGAATTGTTCCTTCCCTCCGTAGGGCTTCCGGAGTCATCAGTAGGTGCCTGATTCCTTTTCAGTCTAATTGTTGGGCAGGGAATTGACGATGGCTTCCACTTGTTTCTTTAGGATTGGAACGTCCACAAGGGCGGTTTGCCAAAGTAGTTCCGGGAGGATGGTGGCGTAGCCGTGGACTAATACGTGGCGCATTCGGATAATGTCGTTCCAAGGCATCTGGCTATGCTTTTCTTTGAATTCGAGAGATAGCATAAAGGCAGCTTCTCCGATGATTTCGACATTTTTGACGACGGCGAAATACCGTAGCTTATCGGCCATGAGTTGTTCCTGGGAGTATCCTTCGGTAAACGCAGCTATGTGGTCGGCAGCCTGGATGATGTCTCGAAGACGTCCATAATCGCGGTCAGGGTCTCTCATAGATCAGGACTTTATCGCGGTTGATGGTTTGTTGGGCGAAGGGTTTGACGGTGCCGGTGGCTACGAGGTCGACTTTGCGTCCGAGGAGGTCTTCCAGGCGGTTGATCATGGCGGCATATTGCAAGAGGCCCAAGGAGACGGATGGGTCGAGGTCGATCAGGATGTCGATGTCGCTGTTGGGCTTTTCTTCCATTCGGGAGAAGGAGCCGAAGATCCAGGCTCGCAGTACGGGCGCTTGGCGGAAATAGTCCTGGATGGAATGGATGGTTGCGACGCGTTGGGTGTCGACCCGTGCCAGGCGGTTTTGGATTTCTTCTTTTTTCCCTTTTCTGCCGGCATAGCGGAGAAGGCGGGACTTGTTGACGGGATACAGTTCGAATGCGCGCTGGAACTCTTTTTGGATTTCGGCGTCGCCCAGGGAGGCGTATTCCTTGTCGGAATCGCGGTCTACCAGCAGTTTCTCCAATTCCGGGACGGACACGCCGTTGTCTTCAAAGACCGGCGATTCTGAAATGAGGGGCTTGACCAGGATGAAATCGTGCAGGTCTTCCATCATGGGGTAGGCATTACGGATGAGGGCCACATCCGGGAAATGGCGCTTCAGCACAGTACGGACATCGTCGCACATTCCTTTGGGAACTTCTACGATGATATTCTTACGTGTGTCGGTAATGCAATGATCCATTCCCACGAAGGAATCCATCAAAACCTCCGAGACAGCCCGCATGATTGGCGATATATGGCTCTTATAATCCATTGCGTCAGCTTTCTGTGCAAAGATATATTATTTTGGCAATATTTCAAATAAATTGCCAAATGAATCGGGGGAAGCCCTGTCGGGAAGTAGGGCTTCCAGATTATTCGTATCTTTGTGCTGATTAATCGGGAAAAATGTACGAAAAAGGAAAATACAGGCATACGTACACATCAACGGCCTCGGACATCACGCCCTTGTACAGGGTTACTCCCAATGCCTTGTTGATGTATTTTCAGGACAGTTTTGCGCGGATGATGACTGTCCATCATTTCGCGGCGTTCGACATCGTCAAGCAGCACAGGATGTGGGTCATCACGGAGGTTCAGTTGGACATTCAGCCTGCGGTCACATTCTGGTCGGAGGAGTTTACCGTCGAGCTTTGGGTGAGTGAGTTGACATCACTGCGCATCTACTGCGACTTCCGCATTGTCCGAAAAGATAACGGGCAACTGATCGCATCCGGCACAAGTCAGTGGAACATTCTCAATCTCGACACCAAGCGGCTGGAAACAACCGAGTTCCTTGCCGGCAAGCTGACGGTGGTGCCCGAACTGATGACGGGCAGTCATAAGAAAATACGGTTCCCGAAAGCGCAGGGGGTTGACATGCAGATGGAGCATCGGGCCACCCGGCTTGACCTTGACTTCAATTTCCACGTCAGCAACCGCAGCTATGTCAGCATTGCCCTGCTGACCATGCCCGATGAAGTGCTTTCCTCGCAGTCATTGACGTCAGTGACCGTTCACTGGCTGCACGAGACCTATCTCGATGAAACGCTGACGTGCCGCATGTCGCGCCTGGATGATGGAAGGTATCTCCATATGCTTACGAATACGGAGGGAGTGGTGGTCTGTGAACTGATGAGCAGCTGGCAAGCACTGCCGGAAACGCGGGAGGTCAGCGAAGTGCTTAACAGGGATTTATGAGCCCGGATGGGCGCAAGATCTAAAGATCAAAGCCAAGAAGGATCGTTGGCGCCGTTACTTTTCTGTTTCGCGATTGGCCTCTTCGAGGAAGGCGGCGAGTTCGGCGTTGTGGCGGATTTGGTCGCGGAAGCGTTCGCCGAAATGCGCGGCGAAGGTTTCGGGTGTCTGGCCCTTGTAGAAATCGGCCGGCAGGTCGGTCCGGACTGTCCCGCCGCCATAGTTGCCGGCGGACCATCCCGGGGTATAGACATCCTCCAGCAGATAAGCGCCTTCGTCCGAGAAGCACAGGTATAATTTCGCATACTCGAGGCGCTCCTCGTCGCGATGATCTGCCAGGAATATGGCGGGATGGAGGCGATGCTTTTTCATTGGGTGGAAACCTGACGATGGCGTTTAGTCTGCATAAAATCTTTCGAGCCGGATTTGGTGGTCCCTTGAATAACGAAGTGTAATAGAGTAAGTACCAGTATAATATTTGAAAACGAAATAATCGCGCTGCGTTTTGGGTTTAAAACGGATTTCATTCGTACTCCACACGCAAATTCCGCGCTCTGCTGTACCATCGCCATGATCCAAATCATAGCTTTGATCACTGATGATAATTGTTTCACCCTTCCGAATCCAGAAAGTGGCACCTTCCGGAGGAGTGGTAGAAGCGGTGCATTTCCAATTTCCATGCAACCCTTCTGCGCTTCCCACAACAGGGGTTGTTTCCTCGCAAGATGCTAAGCATAAGGCTGCGACCACGAAGGCCATTATGACGAAAATTGAATGAGTTCTTTTCATAGGGAAGGCGAAGGATTGTTTCTACAAAGTTAATCGTTTTTCATCATAATCGGCTCGCATATCTGCTGGAAAGAGAGCGTTGCCGCGGCGCGCGGGCACGAATCAGGGCCCCAGCGTGCCCCAACCACGCAAATTGTAGCTCTGAGGCACGGAAATGGGCAAATCCGTGCCCCAAGTGCCGATTTTGCGGCTCCGGGGCACGGGTAGGCGCGAAATCGTGCCCGGGGTGGGGTCGGTCCGGATTTATCCGCGATGAATCCGGTAATTAGTAAACTCGTTCCAAAAAATGCGTCGGAGCGCCCAAAAGTCGTTGGAAAAATTACGACGAAATATTCAAAAGTCGTTGGAAAAAATGCGACAGATTGCAAAATAGTCGTTGGAAAAATGTATATTTGTTGCCAGATAATACGTCATAATATGCTGAAAAGGAAGATTGAAGACACCCTGACCAAGTGGAAAAACAAAACGGGACACAAGCCCTTGGTGATAATGGGCGTCCGCCAGTGCGGAAAGACTTTCATCGCACAACATTTCGCTGCAGAGAACTACAAGAGTGTCGTTTATATGAACTTCATCAAAGAACCGGAACGCATTAACGCGTTTGTCGGTTCGAAGGACGTGGATAAGATTCTGCTCAATCTTTCCGCCCAGATTCAAGGTGTCAAGTTTATCCCAGGAGAAACCTGTCTTATCTTCGATGAAATCCAGGAATGTCCGGAGGCAAGAACGTCGCTCAAGTTCTTTAAGGAGGATGGACGTTTTGATGTAATTGCCACCGGTTCACTGCTGGGAGTTCAAGGCTACGGTGACGAACTAAGGAGAAGGTGCCGTAAGTTGGTCCGCAAAGAAGATTTAGGAATAAACTCTGTCCCCGTTGGAAGTGAAGAGATTGTCGAGATGTATCCGCTGGATTTCGAAGAGTTTCTTTGGGCAAACGGGGTGAACCCGGAAGTCATTGAGGCTCTCCGGAAATTTTATAAAGAAGAGACGCCGGTCCCGGCCGGGATACATGTGGCCATGAAGAATTACTTGAATCTCTATGTTGCTATAGGCGGTCTTCCCGCTCCTGTCAATGCTTTCCTGGCCACCAACAATATGAATGCTGTAAGCGAAGAATATCAGGCCATTTTGAAGGAGTACCGCGATGATATGATCAAGTATGCTCCGGATAAGGACAAACCTCACATACGGGAGTGTTTCAACTCCATCCCCAAACAACTAGCCAAGGAGAATAAAAAATTCCAATATAGTAAGATCAAACCAGGTGGACGTGGAGAAGCTTTTGCCGGATCTCTCCAGTGGCTGCAAGATGCCGGGATTATCTGCCGTTGCTATAATACTGACATCACGGGCCTCCCGATGGAAGGAAACGCAAAGGACAATGTTTTCAAGGTCTATACGGCAGACATCGGACTCCTTATCGAGATGCTTGGCCCGGGAATACGTGCAGACATCCTGCAGGGCAATCTTGGAGGATTCAAAGGCGCCATCTTTGAGAACCTCATGGCCGATACGCTTCACAAGAAACGTCAGAACTTATACTACTTCCAAAAAGACTCCGGGCTTGAACTGGACTTTCTTGTCCGCATGAAAGGCGAATGTGTGCCACTAGAAGTCAAAGCGAGGACCTCTCAGGCGAAAAGCGCTCAGACAGTTTTAAAGCATCCGGACAAATATGGAGTAAAGCAGATCATCAAATTCGGTGACTATAATGTTGGCCGGGAAGGTCAACTGCTGACTCTTCCTTCCTATATGCAGTTTCTGCTGGATTTGGAACCGGAAGAATTCATTATAGAACCTATGGATGCAGGTGCAGTGAATTCTCTGGCAAGAGAAATACTGGATCAGTAAAAGAGATTATCAGCCCCGGGAAGTGTATATGAGCGATATTCATCAGATAGAACAAAAACTACACAAAATTGGCGATGCGGTTTTTCAAGAGCTGTGTGACCACATTCTATTCTTAGAAGAAACGGAATGGCAACTCGTTTCAAAAATTGGTAGTGTACTTGGTCGAGATAAAACAAGAAAGGGGACACCGGATACCTTTTTCATGAATTCCCGTGGTCACTATGTTTTTGTTGAGCATTCTACTAATTTAACCGCAAAAGCAAAAAAATTATCTGAGGATATCGGGAAATGTCTGGACGCTAGCATAACAGGAGTGAAACTCGAGGATATAGACAAGATAATCCTTTGCTTTAATTTTAAACTTTCGACTTCTGAGGCAGAATCACTGAAAAGTAAGGTCCCGGATGGCATCAGCCTAGAGTTACGCTCTATTGATTGGCTATCAACAAAAATTGCCACGAAACATTCAGATTTGGCTAATAGATATCTCGGAATACCTTTGGGATCTGGTCAAATTGTTCCTGTTGATGAATTTAAGAAGCGGTATGGAAAGGCAAATTCCAAAATAGGGACACCGTTAGACAACCCTTTTGTTAGGAGAGAAGATGAAGTCGGAGCTGTTGTCTCATCAATTCGAGCAAATGATTTTACTATAGTTAGTGGCTCGCAAGGATTAGGTAAGACTCGAATATGTATCGAGGCATTAATTCATTTTTCTGAGGAAAGCCCAGGCAGTAAGGTTGTGTGTGTGTACAATCAAGAGGTGAGCCTTTTGGAAGACCTCTCAACTCTCTGTCACTATAACAACAAGGTTGTACTTTTCATTGATGATGCCAATAGACTAGATTGTCTAAAGCAGATTATTGCTTATACAGATGCTTTGGAAATTGGACTTTTGAAACTTGTTATGACAGTTCGAGACTATGCTTACGAGGATATATTAGCTACTGTCGGTAACAGAAAGATAAATCCGATCCAAATCAACAAGTTAAGTAATGAGGCCATAGTAGATATCATCAAGGAAGAACCGTACAATATCAAAAACGAAAGATATCAACAACGAATAACTACTATAGCAAAAGGCTCTCCTCGTTTGGCAATTATGGCAGCCCAATATGCCAAGTTACGTCCAATAGGCTCATTATACAGCATAGGGGAATTAATTGAGGCATACTTTAAGTCCTTCGCAGAAGAAACAAGTATCCTAAAGGACAATGATAAACTTCGAGTTGCAGGTGTTGTCGCTTTTTTTGGTAACTTACAATATCTGGGGAACGACTCCCTGATTTCCGTTCTGAAAGCCTTTGGCGTAGAAACCTCTGACTTCAATGAAGTGCTAGAACAATTGAACAATTCTGAGATTGTCTACCTTATAAATGGCATAGCAAGAATCCCTGAGCAGAATCTGCGTGATTACATTTTCTACCATGCGTTTCTGGATAAAAAAGTCCTGTCCTTTAAAATACTTCTCGAACGGTTTTATGCGAATAATCAATCGGCATTCGAAGATCTAATAATCTCTACCAATAATTTATTTGGATATCAGAAAGTTAAAGCTGCAATTCATGATGATATTCTAGCATATTTCTCCGTGATCAAATCTAATATAAATGACAGCCTTCTTTTACTTGAAAAGGTATGGATCTTTATTCCGGACGAAGCAATTAGATATCTATCTGAAATTGTCGATGGTGTTCCTCAAGAGGATAACACACAGTATTCGATTGACTGTGACGATCCTGTTTTATATTACAATTCTGATCCTATATTGAGAATTCTCAATAAGGTATATCATTATGCTGACTACATAGAGCAGGCTTTAGCTATAGGCTATCAATATTCAAAGAGACATCCTTCAGTCTTTGGTGAATGGATCAAAGGGATCAGAGAGCACATAGAGATATCCTATGACGATTATTCGGCGAAATTGAACCGGCAGATAAAATTGGTAGATTTTTTTTCAAACGCTCCAACGGAAGGGTATCCACTTAGTCTTGCCTTTGAAAATATAGCACCTAAATTACTAGAATATAGATTTACAACAACTCAGTCTTCGGGCAATGCCCTGACTTTTTTCACGATTGAGATAAAGGAAGATAATTGTATAAGAGATCTTCGAACTGCAGTTTGGCATATTATGAAAGAGCTCAATCGCGAGACAGTATTATGCATTTTGGAGACATATACCGATATCTCAATCGGTGCAGATCCGAGGATCATTTCAAATGATTTAAATGATATTATCGATCTTATAGAAACAACACTCCAAGATAACGAATTGCGTGATTGTTTGATAGTGCATTCAATAATTAGTCTTGCTAAAAGTCTTTCAATAGAAAGAGAGGAATTTAATAGCCTAGGGCAGCGCTTTTCATGTAAACTTTATCGATTCTATAAGGACATACATTGGGAGACCCCTGCAAGAGTAATCACCGCTGATGAAGAAAACCGGATAGCCTCAATTCTCTCGATAAACTCCTTTGATTCGTTTGTCACAACTTATGAGTCAATAGAAGAAATATTCTATACGCTAAGAGATAGAAAGAGGTGGGGCATAGCTGAGGTTGTATCGGTTTTAGTACAAAGTGCATTTGCTGTAAATGAGGAATGTGGCTTTAACGCCTTGAAGTATATTCGTTCGAATAATTTCACAGATTATATCCCATATCGGGTTTTTAAAGAGTATATTGTTAACAAGGAGTCCTATGAACGATTCTGGAATGTGATAAAGACTATTCCGGCCGATACATGGCGGTGGGAGTTGGCCTTATTCCAGTCCGCAAAAGAAGATTATCTCTCTGAGATTGATAAAACGAGATTTTTAGAGATAGTCAAGAAATGGCATAAAGGATATGTTTTCGTTCCCGGTCATTACAAGGGGTTATTCTTTAAATATCCTGATTTCGTATCAAAAGTTGTGGAGAGTGCCTATGTTATCAACTCAGCAGCAGATGAGCAAATCATTGATATTCACCTGTATCCCGATTCATATGAATACTTGAAACCATACCCGAGCTTATTAAGGAGAATATATATTCAGAAGATAAGGCTATCGAGAGACGGTCTTTTTATTGAGGAACTTCTATTTAAGATAATGGAAAGCGATTTGTCCTTTCTGCTCGAATATATCAAAGCGATGATTGATTCCTCCCAGAAGTATTATTCTGGTTTTGATGCGTTATCTCTTGGTAGGGTGTGGAATATAGATGGAATCGAACTCGAATTGAATGACATATTGAAATATCTCGCGAATAATGAGTATGCAATTGCTCACGATAGTATTTTCAATTCTTTCTTTAGAGATATAGATACGTCTGTTCAAACTAAAGCACGAGAATATTTGTGTTCATTGGTCACGAGATTCTCAACAGACACAAGAATTGTGGATATGGTTGTCTGCATTATTAACCAGCTTTTCCCGGATTTATTGCCAAAAGCAATAAGCAACTACATAGAGATAAAACCAACGCTGGATGACTTTAAAAGTATTGACTGGATTTACCACAAAAGCGTATACATGAATGAGGATCCGAATGAGGATCATCTTGCAATGTGGATTAAAGTTAAAACAAGTTTCGATGCCATTAAGAACACGCGTAAACAGTTATACTTGTCATATATCAATGAAAGAATCGCATATTATCGCGGTCAGATAAATATCATAAAGCAAATAAGGTATCTTGAATCTTGAACCCCTGGATATTCTTTATTTATGGCGGCTTGTAGTTCCGCTGGGTTATTGAATGAAGAGGATCCTTGAATTGTGAGCTGGAATTAGTTATAGCCTCTGCCATTCAAGGATTTGTTATAAAGTGAATATAGTGATGATGAACGACAACCTTGAGAATTTACAGTACTTCCCGATTCGGGATTACAAGTACGCCACGTACTTCGAAGAAGTTCAGTACAATGGCAAAACTCTTACTGCGGATGAGAGAAAAAAATATGTGGCAGTTATTGATGAGACAATCTCTGACTATTCTGATGGCTTGCCTCTGATTAAAGATATACTAGATAGTATTAAGGAGCTGCCAGGCGAATATCAGGAAGTCGAGCGTACAGTCGCTTCTGTGATGCTATTCGTCTTAATAACTATGATTGACAGTATGGTTGCCAGCAAATACTTCATTTTAGCTGACAAAGATTATGACCGACGTTATATGCGTGGCAAGTTGATGGTTATTCTTAACGAAGGATTCAAGCAGTTGTATGGTTTTGAGAAAAAGAAAAAGAAGAAATCAAGATGGGATCAGCTCTCACCACTTATTCAGTACTTTCCTGAAGTAATAAAGCAGCAATATGCAGATTTGGGGGATCTTCTTGAAAGGCATTCTAAGTCTAGCTCATGGTGGAGGGATGAACGAGACGTCGAAACACATTTGGACGCTGAAGAATTGTATGCTTCTCGTCAGGAAGAAATCATTGAAAGCAAAGTAATGATGGATTCTTCGAAACTCTTCAATACGCTATTAGCTGTCGATCGATTTTTGACCAACATGCACGCATGTCTTATGAATTGTTTGCGTGAGAAGATCAGACGGGAGGAGTTAATAATAACCGGTTAGCTATCATCCATTTTTGGGGGCCATACGATTGTGCGGATACGGCTTTTTCATTATTAAAAAAAGAGAAACTCAGTTCTGGAGAGCTGAAGGAAACGCAACTTTCTCATCATTGTTCCGTTTAAAAAGTTAACTTTGTAAATTATGGAAATCCCTAATTAATTGCATTTAGCAAAATGACGGTACAAAGCGAACAGGCTCTTGAAAGTGGGCTAATCTCTACCTTGCAGGAACTGAGTTACGAATATGTCCAGATTAAAGAAGAGACCAATCTGCTCAGCAATTTCAAGAGGCAACTGGAAAAACATAACTCCAAGGCGCTGGCCGATATTGGCCGCACGGCATTTACAGAAAAGGAGTTCGAAAAAATTTGTATCTATCTGGAAGGGGGAACTCTCTTCGAGAAGTCAAAGAAACTCCGCGACCTCTTTCCGATGGAAACCGAAGATGGGCAGCATCGCATATGGGTAGAATTCTTAAATAAGAACCGTTGGTGCCAGAACGAGTTTCAGGTTTCTAACCAGATTACCGTCGAAGGACGTAAAACCTGTCGTTATGACGTCACTATTCTCATTAATGGCCTTCCGCTTGTACAAATTGAGCTCAAGAAACGCGGCGTAGAACTGAAGCAGGCATACAATCAGGTCCAGCGCTATCAGAAGACCTCTTTCCGGGGATTGTTTGATTACATCCAGATCTTCGTCATTTCCAATGGTGTCAACACCCGTTATTTCGCCAATAACCCGAATTGCGGTTATAAGTTCACTTTCAATTGGACCCTCATCAACAATGAGCCGGTAAACGACCTCAGCCAATTCGCGACCCACTTCTTTGACAAATGCACCCTGGGCAAGATGATCTCCAAGTACATCGTCATGCATGAGGGAGACAAATGCCTGATGGTCCTCCGCCCGTACCAGTACTACGCTGTAGAGAAGATCCTGGACCGTGTACAAAACACCAATAAGAACGGATATATTTGGCACACCACCGGCGCCGGTAAGACGCTGACGTCCTTCAAGGCAGCGCAGCTGGTCGCTGAATTGGACGGTATCGATAAAGTTCTCTTCGTCGTGGACCGCCATGACCTGGACACCCAGACCAAGAGTGAATACGAAGCTTTCGAGCCTGGCGCTGTTGATGGCACCGATGACACCTACGAGCTGGTAAAGCGATTGAATTCAGATAAAAAAATCATCCTCACAACCATCCAGAAGCTGAATAACGCCATTAAGAAGGACTTCTACAACAAGCGGATTCAGGACCTTCGGGACAAGAAGATTGTGATGATTTTCGATGAGTGCCACCGCAGCCATTTCGGTGAGTACCACCGCAACATCGTCAATTTCTTCAGGAATCTCCAGATATTCGGTTTCACCGGCACACCCATCTTCCCGGAGAACGCCAAGCAGGACATCACAACGTTCGAGGTCTTTGGCGAATGCCTCCATAAGTACATGATCAAGGACGCCATCGCGGATGAAAACGTCCTTGGCTTCCTTGTAGAGTATTACCAGGGCAAGTTGGACTCCAATGAGCAGAGCGAGATCCGTATGAAGACCATTGCGGAATTCATCGTCAACAACTTCCGCAAGTCCACCTTCGACGGCGAATTCAACGCCCTCTTTGCTGTGCAGTCCGTCCCGATGCTGCTCAAATACTACAAGATCTTCAAAGACCTGCAGCCGAACATCAAGATAGCCGCCATCTTCACCTACTCGCCCAACGTCAGTCAGGATGACGCCAAGACCGGAATGAACCAGGGCTTTGAAACCGATTCCGTTCAGGCCGATGAGCTGCAGGCCATCATGGATGACTACAACACTCATTTTGGCACGGCATTCACCACAGACAACTTCGGCGCCTACTACGATGACATCAACGAGCGTATGAAAAAGCGCAAAGCGGGAATGGAACCTATTGACTTGCTGATTGTCGTGGGTATGTTCCTCACCGGCTTCGACGCCAAGAAACTCAATACCCTCTATGTAGATAAGAACCTGGAGTACCACGGGCTCCTGCAGGCTTTCAGCCGCACCAACCGAATCCTGAATGAGAAGAAGCGCTTCGGTAAAATTCTCTGCTTCCGCGACCTTAAGGCCAAAGTGGACGAATCCCTGAAACTCTTCTGTGATGGCGACCCCAATGTGGGTGTCCAGCGTCCGGAGTTCAAACAGGTAAAACGGGAGCTGAACGAACTTAGTGAGTCATTTCTGCAAAAGTATCCTACTATGGAATCGGTAGATGCCCTAAAGAGCGAGTATGACAAGAAAAAGTTCCTTCTGGCTTTCCGTGACATCATCAAAAAACACGCAGAGATCCAAATCTATGAGGATTATATTGCGGATGATCCGGGCCTCATCCTCTCTGAGCAAGACTACAACGACTATCGTTCCAAGTATCTTGATTTGACCGTTGGTTTCATCAAGGAAGATAATCCTGAGGAACCACTTCTGTTGGAGGAGCCACAGGCCGAATATGGGGAGGGAGGCCGTTTGGAAGACATTGACTTCTGCCTTGAACTGTTGCACAGCGACGTCATCAACGTCGCCTATATCCTCTCCCTCATCAGCAACCTGAATCCTTCCGATGAAGATTACGAACAGAAGCGTCAGGAGATTCTGGACACCATGATCAAGGATGCTACCATGCGCAAGAAGACGCGCCTGATCGACGGCTTTATCAAGGCCAACGTGGACTACGACAAGGAAGGCTTCAAGCGGGCCAAGGCCGATGGGACAATGGATTTGGAAACCCGTCTGAAGGATTATATCATTGAGAAGAAGACAGAGGCAGTGGAAGAACTAGCATCAGAGGAAGGAGTAGATGCTGAGGCTCTTGGCAAATATATGTCCGAGTACGATTACCTGGGCCGCGAGAAGCCAGAAATCATCCAGGAAGCCGTCCGTAAAAAGAAGATGGGCCTGCTGGCCAGAAGCGCGACCGTGCGCCGCATTGTTGAGAAGATGCGTGAGATTTTTGATCTATTTAATTGGGAATAAAGGGATAATATAATATGAGCGAAGAACTGCAACAGAGACTCCGTGCCCAGCTTTGGGACGTTGCCAATAAACTCCGGGGAAATATGACCGCCGGTGACTTTATGTATTTCACCCTCGGTTTCATTTTCTACAAGTACCTCTCCGAGAAGATTGAGCTATATATCGACGACCAGCTCAGTGAGGATGGCCTCACCTTCAAGCAGGCCTGGGCCTCCGACGAAGAGGAACTGAAAGCGGAAATACAGCGCATCAGCATGGAAGATCTTGGCTATTTCATTGAGCCGGAGTTCCTGTATTCTTCCATCATCGAGAGCATCAGCCACAAGGAAAACATCCTGCCCCAGTTGGAGCGCAGCCTTAAGAAGATTGAGGACAGCACCATTGGCCATGAGAGCGGCGATGACTTCGGCGGTCTGTTTTCCGACATTGACCTGGCCTCTCCGAAGCTCGGTAAGACGGCGGATGACAAAAACAAGCTCATCAGCGACGTGCTGGTGGCCCTCAATGGCATCGACTTTGGGCTGGAGGATGCCCAGGACATCGACATCCTGGGTGATGCCTACGAGTATATGATTGGCCAGTTCGCTGCAGGAGCCGGTAAAAAGGCCGGTGAGTTCTACACGCCGCAGGAGGTGAGTACCATCCTTTCCGAGATTGTGATTACCGGCAAGACTCGTCTCAAGACGGTTTACGACCCCACTTGCGGCTCCGGTTCTCTGCTGCTCCGCACGGCCCGTGGAGGTAACGCAGACGAAATCTTTGGTCAGGAAAAGAACCCTACCACCTTCAACCTAGCCCGAATGAATATGTTGCTGCACGACGTCAAATACAAAGACTTCGACATCCAGAACGGCGATACGCTTGAGAAAGATGAATTCGGAGACCGCCAGTTTGACGCGGTGGTTGCAAATCCTCCGTTCTCGGCCGAGTGGTCCGCTGATGCCAAGTTCAACAACGATGACCGTTTCAGCAAGGCCGGTGTCCTGGCTCCGAAATCAAAAGCGGACTACGCCTTCATCCTCCATATGATTTACCACCTCAATGACGGTGGTACAATGGCTTGCGTGGCTCCTCACGGCGTCCTTTTCCGTGGTGCTGCAGAAGGCAAGATTCGTCAGTTCCTCATCGAGAAGAAGAACTACATCGATGCCATTATTGGTCTCCCGGCCAACATCTTCTACGGCACCAGCATCCCCACCTGTATTCTAGTGATGAAGAAATGTCGCAAGGAAGATGACAACATTCTTTTCATCGATGCAAGCAAGGAATTCGAGAAGGTGAAGACGCAGAATAAACTGCGTCAGGAGCACATTGAGAAGATTGTCAGCACCTACCGGGAGCGTAAGGAAATTGAAAAGTATAGTCATTGCGCCTCCCTCCAGGAAATCAAGGACAACGACTACAACCTCAACATTCCTCGCTACGTGGACACCTTCGAAGAGGAAGAGGAGATTGACATTAAGGCTGTGATGGCCGAGATCAAGGAACTGGAGGCCAAACGTGCCGAACTGGATGCCCAGATTGATGTGTACCTCAAGGAACTCGGGATCATCTAATCCCTAATCAAGAATTTGACTGACAGACAATCGTTATGAGTGATACTCAGAAACATACAAAGCTCAATGTCCCGAATTTGAGATTCCCGGGATTTGAAGGTGACTGGGAGTCTTGCGAGCTTTGTGATATTGCAGAATTCAGTAAGGGAGCGGGTATCTCAAAAGACCAGCGATCTTCCGACGGGAATCCTTGCATTCTATATGGAGAACTATACACGACGTATTTAACAGAGATAATTGACGAAGTTGTTAGCAAGACCAACCTTGATCCCACAGGGCTTGTAAGAAGCAAAGCCAACGATATTATTATTCCCGCATCAGGCGAAACGGCTATTGACATTTCTACCGCTCGGTGTGTCCTGCAAGATGATGTTTTATTGGGCGGTGATTTGAATATTATTCGGCTATTCAATCAAGATGGACGATTTTTCAGCTATCAACTTAACGGCGTCAGAAAGAAAGATATAGCAAGAATTGCTCATGGCGTTTCTATTGTTCATTTACATGGCAACGCGCTTTCTCACATCACTGTAAACTATCCGTCAAGATCTGAGCAAGAGAAGATATCATCATTACTATCTCTGATTGACCAGCGCATTGCAATACAAAACAAGGTGATTGAGAAATATGAATCCCTTATTAAGGCAATAAATAAGAGACATTTTAAGAGTGTTAGAGAAGACATTTCTCTTTCATCTATTAAGCTATCGGTAATCCTCAGCGAAAGGAAGGAATACTGTGAAAATGATGGGACTTATCCCCATGCCAGCCTCTCCAAAGAGGGAGTTGATAGAAAAAGTGAGCGCTATGATCGAGATTTCCTTGTTCGTGATAAAGAGAAAAAGTATAAGGTAACTCGGCTCAATGATATTTGCTATAACCCGGCGAATCTCAAATTTGGTGTAATCACTAGGAATAAGATTGGGCCTATGGTTTTTTCTCCGATATACGTAACCTTCGAAATTGCCACTAATTATATCCCCGAATATATTGAGTATTATCTCACAAATCCCGACTTCGTGAGGTATATGCTTAAATATGAGCAAGGTACGGTATATGAAAGGATGGCTGTTTCACCCGAAGATTTTTTGTCTGAGCGCATTAAGGTCCCTTCATTGCAAGTACAGCATAAACATGCCGCAATCATTTCTTCTATCAATCGTTGCCTTTCTACAGAACGTAAAATTACAGATGGCTTATTACAACTTAAGCAAGGTATCTTAAAACAGATGTTTATATAAACACTGAATAGAGTAAGAAGGCCTTCGCAGAATAAAGGCTTTGAAGCAATGCTCTTTCTATATCAATCTTGGAGTCAATCATCTCCAATCCCTTTACCAGACGTTTCTGGTCATCCAAGGCTGGGCAATAGAGAACTTCTTTTCCGTAATCTTTGAAATAAATGTGCGGAATTGCCTGCCCAGTTCGATAACTCGATAGTATCCCAAAAAGTGTGTCCAAATAGGTAAAAGAAAAAAGTCTGTAACTTTAAAGAGTGCAAAAAGAACCTGGTAAGTTCAACTTTAAAGAAAC
>CACYZM010000016.1 GCA_902778855.1 uncultured Bacteroidia bacterium | reverse complement strand
ACGCGCTTTTCCGGTTGTTCCGGGCCAATGAGACGAAGGTCCACGAACTGAACTATCTGTTCTGGGAGTGCACCACGCGCTGCAATCTTCACTGCCGCCACTGCGGCAGTGATTGTATGGCGGCGAGTGAAGACATCGATATGCCGCTCGGCGATTTCCTGAAGGCGCTCGACACCATTCCGGTGAAGGAGCGTCCACCGGAATTCACGGTTGTCCTTACCGGAGGCGAGCCGCTATTGCGCCCCGATATCGCTGAGGTGGGGCGTGCCATCCGCCAGCACGGGGTGCATTGGAGCATGGTCTCTAACGGCTGGTTTTACGACGAGGCGATGCACCGCAAACTGATGGGCGCCGGGATGGGCGCGCTGACCATCAGCCTCGATGGGCTGGGGGAGAATCACGACTGGATGCGGGGCCGCACCGGCGCCTTCGGGCGCGCGGAACGGGCCATCGCCATCGCCGCGAAAGAACCCTGCCTCAATTTCGACGTGGTGAGTTGCATCAACCGTCGCAGCATCGGGCAACTGGATGCCCTGCACGACAGGTTGCAGTCGCTCGGCGTCCGGCAATGGCGCATTTTCACGATCATCCCCATCGGCCGGGCCAAGGACGATCCGGATATGCACCTGACCGATGCGGAATTCAAACAGTTGATGGACTTCATCCAGGCCAAACGCGAGGCGGCTGCGGCCGTGAAGGAAGGGCCGCGCCCGATGAACGTGACCTTCAGTTGCGAAGGGTACCTGGGCCGCTATGAGCGGAAGGTCCGCCAGACTCCTTTCTTCTGCCGGGCTGGCGTCAACATCGCTTCGGTGCTCATCGACGGCCGGATCTGCGGCTGCCCGAACATCGACCGGGACCGGTTTTCACAGGGAAACATCTATCAGGACAGCCTGTGGGAAGTCTGGCAGACCCGCTTCGAGCCGTTCCGCAACCGCGACTGGGCCTGCCGCGGCCGTTGCGCCGACTGCCCGGTCTGGCGCGACTGCCTGGGCAACGGGATGCACAACTGGCATGGCGACTGTGCCGAAGTGATTAATTGTCACTACAGAAAAACGTTGTAATTGATTTTTTTGTAAATTTGAAAGTTAATAACCTTCAGACCATGAAAAAATCATTCTTCGCCCTGCTGGTTGCGTCCATGCTGCTGTCCGGATGCGGCATTCTCGCCAACGGTCTTTCCAATATGGATCCCGCGGCTCTCGCCACGGCGGCCAATACCGCGATGACGGCCTTGTCCATCTCCGATGAGCAGATTGCCCAGCTCAGCGCCCAGTCGGTCGCTTATATGGACTCGATCAATACGGTGGACCGCGGCGCCTATGACGCCCGCCTGCGGAAACTGATGTCGAAAATCAAGACCGTCGACGGCATGCCGATCAATCTGAAGGTTTACCGGACGAAAGAAATCAACGCCTTCGCCTGCGGTGACGGATCCATCCGCGTGTATTCCGGCCTGATGGATGCGATGGACGATGCCGAACTGATGGCCGTCATCGGCCACGAAATCGGCCACGTGGTCCACAAGGATACCAAGAACGCCATGAAGAAGACCTATATGGCCTATGCGGCGCGCATCGCCCTGGGTTCCACAGGCAGCGTCATCGGCCAGCTCTCCACCAGTGTTCTCGGCGACATCGCCCAGTCCTATCTCAACGCCCAGTACTCCCAGAAGCAGGAGTTTGCGGCCGACGAACACGGATTCCAGTTCGCCATCGATCAGGGATACAGCCCCTACAGTATGTACAACTCCCTGATGAAGCTGCTGAAGCTTAACGGCGAGTCGGCCGACCGTCCTTCCGGCACCCAGACCGCCTTCTCTTCGCACCCGGCCACGCAGGAGCGCGCCGCGCGAATGAAGGCCGCCGCTGAAGCCTACGGCAAGAAGTAGGCACCGGCCCGCCGGGCTTTCCCGGCAGGCCCGATACCCCATTCCTTTCAGACTGCCCGTTCGGCCGGCGCATACGGTTGCAATCTGCCGGCTACCACTTCGACAACGTAGCGCTCGTTGCCGTCGTTGCCCACGTATTTGTTGTTGCGCAGGCGGCCGACCACGCTGACGAAGCATCCTTTCCGGATATCCTTGAAGTCCATGATGTTCCGGCCGGCCCAGGCCGTGATGTTGTGCCAGGTGGTCTCTTCCCGGAGTTCCGCGCGACCTGCGAATCTCCCACGCTGGTAATCCGCGGGTCGTGTCCCACACGGCCCCGGAGTTCTACTCGGTTCAAAAATTCAGTTTCGATCATAACGCTTGTGTGTTTATCGTTTGGGATGCAAAGTAAATGGACGATGAAGGCGATAACCAGCCGCTAAATGGATAGAAACGTTTATAAACGGATAAGCGCGCCCCGGAAAAGATTGGATTTTCGCCGCTTTTCCCGAGAATCGGTAAATCTTTCAACCGAGTTTTTTCTCGGTCTGACGATGCCTTATCTTTGTGGAAAAGCGAAGGACTATGGAACGACGATGCATCCGATGTGGCGCGCCGCTGCGCGGGCGCGTCGACCGCAAATTCTGCAGCGACGCCTGCCGGACGGACTATCACAACGAGTTGCGCCGGCAGGATGAAAAGGCGTTGCGCGAAGTCAACCGCATCCTGGCGGCCAACTGGAAGATCCTCTCGGCCCAGCTTCGCCAGGGCCGCACGCGGCTGCCCAGCGCTGAACTCGCCGCCCAGCAATTCAATTTCGGCGTCTATACGGCGACGCAGTGGCGGTTCCCGCATCGCCTGTACTGGTGTTATAACTGCATCTATTGGATTTCCCGGCGGGGGATCGTCCGGATTGCCGAGAGCGTCTGCCGGAATAATGCGTATCTTTACACCCCCAATCCAAACGACCATGCCAGAGACACGACCCAATCCGCTGCTGACCCCGTCCCCGCTTCCCTACGGGGCTCCGGTCTTTCAGGAAATCCGCGACGATGATTATCTGCCCGCCTTCCGGGAAGCCATCGCCCACGCCCGCGCCGAAATCCGGGCGATTACCGACAATCCTGAGCCGCCGACCTTCGCCAATACGGTGGAGGCGCTGGAGCTGGCCGCCGGCGATCTCGACCGCATCGAAGGCATCTTCTTCAATCTGATCGAGGCCTGTACGAACCCCGAACTGGACCGCATCGCCGAAGAGGTTTCGCCGCTGCTGACGCAGTACAGCATGTCGGTCCTGCTCGACGAGAAGCTCTTTGCCCGGGTCAAGGCCGTGTGGGAGCACCGGGCGGAATACACGCTTGACACGGAAGCCGCCAAACTGCTGGAAGAGACCTGGAAATCGTTCGTCCGCCAGGGCGCGAACCTGCCGCCCGAAAAGAAGGAACGCTTTGCGAAGATCTCCGAAGAACTGTCCCTGGCCACCCTCAAGTTCGGGCAGAACGTCCTGGCCGCCACCAACGCCTTCACGCTGCACCTGACCGAAGAATCCCAGCTGGAAGGCCTGCCTGCCTACGTCCGCGATATGGCGGCCGCGGAAGCGGCGTCCCGCGGAGAATCGGGCTGGACCTTCACGCTCAACCAGCCCAGTTACGGGCCTTTCCTGAAGTTCAGCCGCTGCCGCTCCCTGCGCGAGCGGATGTGGCGGGCCTATAACGGCAAATGCATCGGCGGCGACCTCGACAATGCCGGAATCCTCCGCAAGATCGTGACCCTGCGCACCGAAAAGGCGCAGCTGCTCGGCTATCCAACCTATGCCGCCTACGCCCTGGAAGAGCGTATGGCCCGCAAACCCGAAACCGTCGCCTCGTTCCTCGACCGGCTGATGGCCGCTTCGCTGCCCGCCGCCCGGCGTGAGGTGGCCGCCATCGCAGCTTTCGCCCGGGAGAACGGGTTCGAGGAAGAACTGATGCCCTGGGACTTCAGTTTCTGGTCGGAAAAATACCGGAAGGAGCACTATGCGCTCGACGAGGAGCAACTCAAGCCCTACTTCCGGCTGGATGCGGTGCAGGCGGCCGTCTTTGACCTGGCCGGCCGGCTCTACAGCCTCCGGTTCCAGCCCCGGGAGGACTTGCCGCGCTACCATTCCGACGTCCGGGTCTTTGAAGTGACGGAAGCTTCGGGAAGGTTCATGGCCCTCCTGTATATGGATTACTATCCCCGCGAGAGCAAGCGGGGCGGGGCGTGGATGACTTCGTTCCGTGAATTGACCCGCCGCGGCGGCGTGGAAGAGCGCCCGTTCGTCTCGATCGTGACCAACTTCAGCAAGCCGACCGCCGACCGGCCGTCGCTGCTGACCTTCGACGAAGTGACCACCCTGCTGCACGAATTCGGCCACGCCCTGCACGGGATGCTGGCCGAAGGCCGGTACAAGTCGCTTACGGGGACGAACGTCGTGCGCGACTTCGTGGAGCTGCCTTCCCAACTGATGGAGAACTGGGCCTACGAGCCCGATTTCCTGCAGACCTTCGCCCGCCACTGGCAGACCGGCGAGGTCATTCCGCAGGCCTATATCGACCGGATCGTGGCCGCCCGCAACTTCCTGGCCGGCTACGCCCAGGTGCGTCAGCTCCAGTTCGGCCTCGTCGACATGGCCTGGCATACCACGCAGGAAATGGCGGCCCTGCAGGGGATGGAAGCCGCCGATGTCGTGGCCTTCGAACAAGAACGGCTTCAGCCCGCAGCCACGCTGCCGCTGGTTCCCGGCTTCGCGTTCTCCCCGTCGTTCAACCATATCTTCTCGGGTGGCTATGCGGCCGGCTATTATTCCTACAAGTGGGCGGAGGTCCTGGAGGCCGACGCGTTCGCCTTTTTCAAGGAGCGCGGCATCTTCAGCGCCGACGCCGCCGGTGTTTTCCGGCGCGAGCTGCTCTCGAAAGGCGGCAGCGTCGATGCCGACGTCCTCTACCGCAATTTCCGCGGCCGGGACCCCGAACCCGACGCCCTGCTCGAAAAACTGGGATTATTGCCCGAAAATGTATAATTTTGCAAGATAACGCTTAAACATCAAGCCACTATGCCTCGCGCCTACTATATCTTCAATACCCTGTCGCACCAGAAGGAACTTTTCAAACCGGTCCATCCCGGCCGTGTCGGCCTGTATGTCTGCGGCCCGACCGTCTACGGCGACGCCCACCTGGGCCACGCCCGTCCGGGCATCACCTACGACGTGCTGTACCGCCTGTTCCAGAACCTGGGCTACAAGGTGCGCTACGTGCGCAATATCACCGACGTGGGGCACCTTGAGCACGATGCCGACGAAGGCGAAGACAAGATCGCCAAGAAAGCCCGCCTCGAGCAGCTCGAGCCGATGGAAGTCGTCCAGACCTACACGATCCGCTACCACGATGCGATGCGCAAGCTGAACGTGCTGCCGCCGTCCATCGAACCGCGCGCGTCCGGCCACATCATCGAGCAGATCGCCCTCGTGAAGAAGATTCTCGACGCCGGCTATGCCTACGAGAGCAACGGCTCCATCTACTTCGACGTGGCCAAATACGACGAAAAGCACCACTACGGCATCCTCTCCGGCCGCAACCTGGAGGAAACCCGCGAAGGAACCCGCAATCTCGACGGCCAGGACGACAAGCGCTCGCCCCTCGACTTCGCCCTCTGGAAGAAAGCCTCGCCTGAGCACATCATGCACTGGCCCTCGCCCTGGAGCGAAGGATTCCCCGGCTGGCACCTGGAATGCTCGGCGATGAGCGAGAAATACCTCGGCGAAGTGTTCGACATCCACGGCGGCGGCATGGACCTGATGTTCCCGCACCACGAATGCGAACTGGCCCAGAACACCGCGTCCCGCGGTCAGGGCGGCGTCCACTACTGGATGCACAACAATATGATCACCATCAAGGGCCAGAAGATGGGCAAGTCGCTGGGCAACTTCATCACGCTCGACGAACTGTTCACGGGCAACAACCAGGTCCTCGACCAGGCCTACAGCCCGATGACCGTGCGCTTCTTCATCCTGCAGGCCCACTACCGCAGCCCGCTGGACTTCAGCAACGAGGCGCTCCAGGCCGCCGAAAAGGGCCTTCGCCGGATGCTGCAGGCCGCCCGCGACGTGAAGTCCCTTCCCGTCGACCCGCAGGCGCAGCCCAATGCCGAAATAGCCACGCTGACCGACCGCGTGTACGACGCCCTCTGCGACGACCTCAACACGCCGATCGCCCTCTCGGTGCTCTTCGACGCGGTGCGCCTGGTCAATAGCGTGAAAGACAAGTCGCTGAAAATCAATGCTGCCGACAAGAAGATCCTGGAGACGCTCTTTACGGAAGTCCTGCAGGACGTCCTGGGTCTGCACGACGAAGCCGCCGACGCTTCCTCCGGGAAGCTGGTCGACGGCCTGATCGGTATGATCGTGGAGCAGCGCCGGCAGGCCAAAGCCGCCAAGGACTGGGCGACCAGCGACCGGATCCGCGACGAACTCGCCGCCCTCGGCGTCCGCATCAAGGACACCAAGGACGGGTGCGAGTGGACGGTCGAGTAGCCGGCCCGCCCGCGGGCCTTACCAGATGAATTCGATGACCTTCTTGATGTCCGGGTGCAGGCTGTTGGCAACCGGACAGGTCTTGGCTGCGTTCTCGATGAGCTTCTTCTCCTTGTCGGAGTAGGCGCTGCCTTCGGGGAACTTGATTTCCAGATGCAGTTCCGCCACGCGGCGCGGGTTGGCGGCCATGATCTTTTCCGTGGTGATGGTGGTGCCGTCGATCGAGAAGCCGTAGGTGCGGGCGGTCATACCCATGATGGTCAGCATGCAGCAGCCCAGCGAAGTGGCGAAAAGGTCGGTGGGGGAGAAAAGGGATCCGTCGCCGTTGTTGTCCTTGGGGGCGACAGTCTGGATCCGGCTGCCTGAGTCGAGATGCTCCGCTTCGCAGCGCAACGCGCCCAGGTAGGTGGTTTTCATTTTGGTCATATCGGAAATGTCGGGATGTTAGAGTTCTTTCCGGAGCCGGGCGATGGGGATGTTGAGCTGCTCGCGGTACTTGGCCACGGTGCGACGGGCTACTTTGTATCCTTTTTCCGCGAGGACGGCGACCAGTTCTTCGTCGGTGAGCGGTTTGCGCTTGTCTTCTTCGGCGATGCTGTCGGTCAGGATGGTCTTGATCTCGCGGGTCGAGACTTCTTCGCCATCGTTGGCCACCAGGCCTTCCGAGAAGAAATACTTGAGCGGATAGATGCCGAAGTGCGTCTGCACGTATTTGCAGTTGACCACGCGCGAGATGGTCGAGATGTCGAGCCCGGTCTTCTCGGCGATGTTGCGCAGGACCATCGGTTTGAGCCGGGTCTCGTCGCCGTCGATGAAGTAGTCGTGCTGGTAGTCGATGATGGCGTTCATCGTGTTCTGCAGCGTGTTGTGGCGCTGCTTGATGGCCTCGATGAACCATTTGGCCGAATCGAGCTTCTGCTTGACGAACGTGGCCGCTTCCTTCTTTTCCCGGGTGGCGCTGCCCACGGCTTCCATCAGGACGTCGGCGTAGCGTTTGTTGACTTTCAGCTCGGGAACGGAGAAGCGGGGCATTGACATCACGGGCTCGCCGTCCTTGAGTTCGACCAGGAAGTCGGGAACGACCTGCTGGATCTGCTCGGTATAGGAGTCGTCGATCTGACCGCCCGGACGCGGGTTGAGCCGCACGATCTCGGTGACGGCTTCCTTGAGCTGATCTTCCGAGATGTTCAGTTTGGCGGTGATTTTCGCGTAGTGCTTTTTGGTGAATTCGGTGAAGTGGTCGCGCAGGATGCGGGTGGCCAGTTCGACCGGTTCGGTCTGCTTCTTGGCTTCGAGCTGGAGCAGCAGGCACTCGCGCAGGTCGCGGGCGCCGACGCCGACCGGGTCGAATTCCTGGATGAGGTGGAGCAGTTCCTCCACTTCGTTTTCATCGGTCTCGATGCCGAGGCGGAAGGAGATGTCGTCGGCCAGGGCTTCCAGGTCGCGGCGCAGGTAGCCGTCGTCGTCGATCATGCCGATGATGAACTGGGCGATCTGCCGCTGGCGCTCGTCGATCTTGCAATAGCCCAGCTGGGTCTCGAGGCTCTGGTGGAAACTCTCCCGGACGGAGAAGGTATTGTACTGGGGCTTGAGGTCCTTGCCCTGGTTGTTGACGTAGAGTTTGTACGACGGCGTGGGGTCGCTGCCGCTGTATTCGCTGAGCGAGACGTTCTTCTTCTCTTCCCCTTCCGGGGAATCGTCCACGACTTCCTCAAGGATCGGATTCTCCTCGAGCTCCTTCTGGATACGCTGTTCCAGCTCCGGTGCAGGCAGTTCGATCAACTTGATGGTCTGGATCTGCAGCGGGGAGAGCCTCTGGGTCTGCTTGAGTTGTTGGGTCTGCTTGAGCATCAGAAGCCGGGATAGTTGATTTGTTCCTTGACCACGAAGGCGGTCTGGTAGGCGCCGCTGTTCGTCAGCCGGGTGGCGAAGCGCTGCGCGTCGGCGTGGGTGCGGAAATCACCCACCGTCACCTTGAAATAGGGGCTGACGTGGCTGCGGTAGACGCGGATGTTGGGATAGCGCTCCGAGAAGGCGGCGGCGATGGATTCCGATTTCGCGCGGGCGGTGCGGTCGTTGCCGAAGAAGATGCGGACGCGGTAGCCCTGCATTTTCTTGTTGCTGTTGGCCACGATGTGGCGCGAGAGCGCGTTGCGGATTTCGATGGACTGGTTGACGGTGGCGCTGCCTTTGCCCTTCTGGGAGATGAGCGTCAGGACGTCGGCGCCCAGCATCGTGCTGTCGACCGGCGCGTTTTGGGCGAAAGCGTTGAGCGAGAGAAGCAGGGCGGCTGCCAGGATGACGATTCTATGGAATTTCAGGGTCATTTCTTGTCGGGATTGGCGATCAGGTCGGTGAGCCGGTCGAGCGGAACCCGTTCCTGACGGATGCGTTTTTTGAGGGATCCTCGGCGGATGGTCAGATCCACGTCGGCTTCGTATTTCGACAGGTCGGTGTCGAAGCCGGTGGCCAGGATGGAGAGCGGGCGGAGAATCCGGACGGTGACCGGGACGGGGACCGTTTCGGTGCTCTTGGGGGCGATGGAGGCGGTTCCCCGCATGGTCAGGTTGGCGTACGGGTTGGTATCCACGCCTTTGTACAGGATGGCGTCGAGCGACTCCAGCGTGTAGTCGACGGAAGCGGGATTCTCGACGTCGAGTTCGAGCACCATATCGGCGGTGACCCCGTCGAGACCGATGCTGAACCCGTCCGCATCGGTGATGCGGTAGTCCCTGATCACCGGGGTGGGCGTCGGTTTGCAGGCGACGGCCAGCAGAACCAGCGTGAGGCAGATGAGAATCCGTTTCATCTATTTTCAGTTTCGTAATCGTTTACAAAGATATAAAAAGTTATCTTTGCTGCGAAATTCTACCCCAGATGAATGTGTATATCGAGACCTACGGCTGCCAGATGAACGTGAACGACAGCGAGGTCGTTCTTTCGATCCTGGAGAAAGCCGGCTACCGGTCGTGCGGGACGCTCGACCAGGCCGACCTGATCCTGATCAATACCTGTTCGGTGCGCGACAATGCCGAGCAGCGCGTGCTGGGCCGCCTCGACGTGTTCCGTCAGGAGAAGAAGCGGCGCGGCGGCGTGGTGGTCGGCGTGCTGGGCTGCATGGCCCAGCGGATGAAGGAGAAACTGCTCGACAACCCGGCCGTCGATTTCGTGGCCGGCCCCGACGCCTACCGCGACGTCCCGCGGCTGGTGGCGGCCGTCGCCGTGGAAGGTAAGCAGATCAACACCCTGCTCTCGCACGAGGAAACCTATGCCGACGTCACCCCGGTGCGGATGGACCGCGAAGGCGTGAGCGCCTTCATCTCCATCATGCGCGGCTGCAACAACGTGTGCTCCTATTGCATCGTGCCTTTCGTCCGGGGCGCCGAGCGGAGCCGCGATCCGCAGAGCATCGTCCGCGAGGCGGCCGGGCTTATTGCCGCCGGCTACAAGGAAATCAATCTGCTGGGGCAGAATGTCGATTCCTATGACTGGCGCGATCCCGAGGATCCGGCCCGCCGCGTGACCTTCGCCGACCTGCTGGAGCGGGTGGCCGAACTGAATCCGCGGGTCCGCGTGCGCTTCGCCACGTCCCATCCCAAGGACATCGGCGACGCCGTCCTCTTTGCCATGGCCCGGCACGCCAACATCTGCCGGCACATCCATTTCCCCGTCCAGTCGGGCAGCGATGTGATGCTGGAAAAGATGCGGCGCAAATATACCCGCGCCCACTATCTGCAGCAGGTCGCCCGAATCCGGGAGATCCTGCCGGACTGCGCCATCACGACCGACGTGATCGCCGGCTTCTCGGGCGAAACCGATGCCGACCACGCCGACACGATGTCCCTGTTCCGCGCCGTGCGCTATGACAGTGCGTTCATGTTCCAGTATTCGGAGCGTCCGGGCACGCTGGCGTCCCGCCATTATCCCGACGACGTGCCCTTGGCCGTCAAGACCGCCCGGCTCAACGAAATCATCGCGCTGCAGAATGAGATTTCGCTCGAAATCAACCGCGAATGCGTCGGCCGCACGTACGAGGTGCTGATCGAAGGCCCGTCAAAACGCTCCGCGGCGGAACTGATGGGCCGCACGTCCCAGAACAAGACCTGCGTCTTCCCCGCCGAAGGGCACAAAGCCGGCGAATACGTCACCGTCCGGGTGCTTTCCTGCACCTCGGCGACGCTGCGTTGCGAAATCGTCGGCTGAAATAATCAGTCTTTCTCGCCGAAAGCCAGATTGCCGGCATCGCCCAATCCCGGGACGATGTAGGAGTGGTTCGTGAGTTCCTCGTCGATGGCCCCGACCCAGAAGGTGACGCGCTTGTGAGGGAGCTGCCGGGAGAGATACTCCACGCCGTCGCGGGAGGCGACGGGGCAGACGATGTGGGTGTGGGCCGGTTCTCCGCAGGAGGTCAGGCTTTCGTAGGTCATCTCCATGGAAGCGCCGGAGGCAATCATCGCGTCGGAGATGATGAGCGTCTTGCCCTCGAGGGGCGGACAGCTCTGGTATTCGATCAGCAGTTCGCATTCGTTCCCCTTGCCGTATTTCCGGTAGGCGGCGACGAAGGCGTTCTGCGCGTGATCGAAGCAATTGAGCAGGCCTTGATGGACCGGCAGACCGGCGCGCAGGATGGTGGCCAGCACGGGCTCTTCGGCCAGCACGCGGCTGGTGGCGATGCCCAGCGGGGTTTCGACTTCCACTTCCTGGTAGGCGAGGGTCTTGCTGATCTCGTAGGCGAAGATCTCACCGATCCGTTCCAGATTCTTGCGGAAGCGCAGGCTGTCTTTCTGGACGGATTTGTCACGAAGCTGTGCCAGATAGTGGCCCAGCAGGGAATCGGTTTCTCCGAGCGGAATGATTTTCATAGGGTATGCAGGCTTATTTCCGTTTGTCCACGATTTTGGCCGTGGGATAGTCCTTGGGATTGAAGGTGACCTGTTTTTCGGTCACGCCGAATGCGATGTCGCGCAGGGTCATGGTCACGCCGGAAACCGTAGCCTTCAGGCTGACGGGATAGTAGGTGTTTTTGGCGATGGCCAGGTCGATGGTTTTCGGGGCGTCTTTGTCGGTGTTCTTCTTGGATTTCTTGCAGACGAAATACCAGGTGTCGGCCGTTTCTTTCTTGAGGGTGATGTCGTAGTCGTCGGTGAGGCCTTCGAACATGCCTACATCGCCTTCCGGCTCACTGCTCTGGGCGTTCACGCTTTGGATCTCGATTTCGTCCGCTTTGGAGTTGTAGGTCCATTCGGTCGTGCCGTCGTCCCAGGTGATGAGCTGCAAGCCCATCATTTTCGCTTCCACGCGCGTCTTGTCGCCCAGCGAATAGACTTTGGAACTCAATGTGCCCAGCAGGGGGACTTTGGCGTCGACGGTCATCACGACGCCTTCCTTTTCGTGTTGGTCGATTACCGCTTCCATACGTACGAAGATCTCTTCCGGGGTCTGCGCAAAGGCCGCGAAGGCAAGCAGGAGAGCGGAGAATAAGGTCATCAAACGTTTCATACCAGCGAATAATTATGTAAAGATAGTCATTTTATCAGTAACGGCTTTCCGCCCCGTCGCAAAAACTGAAATATTTTTTGCGGCCGATGATGACGTGGTCGGTCAGGGCGATGTCGAAGACGGCGGCGGCTTTGCGGAGCGCTTCGGTCTGGGTGCGGTCCTGCCCGCCGGGCTGCGGATTGCCGGACGGATGGTTGTGGACCAGGATCAGGGCGCTGGCGAGCCGCTCCACGGCTTTCTTGACGATGATCTTGATGTCGATGATGGTGGCGCTCATCCCGCCGCTGCTCACTTTCTCTTTGCCGATGAGTTTTCCCTGCCGGTTGAGGTAGACGACCCAGCACTCTTCGTGCGGGAGATCGCGGAGGCGGGGCGCCAGCATCCGGACGACCGTTTCGGGCGTGCGGATGGTGAGGTCGTCGTCGGGGATTTCGGCGGCAAGCCGCCGGGAGAGCTCGAAGGCGGCCAGGATGGCGGTGGCCTTGGCCGGGCCGACGCCTTCGATGCGCGTCAGCTGGCCGGGGACGGCCTGCGCAAGCGTAGTCAGCGAGCCCTGGCAGGCGGCGAGGACGCTCCGGGCCAGGTCGATGGCGCTCTGGCGGCTGGTTCCGGACCGGAGCAGGATGGCTAGCAGTTCTGTGTTCGTGAGGGAGGAGGGGCCCTGTTCCATCAGTTTCTCACGCGGCCTTTCTTCCTCATCCCAGGTTTTGATGGACATGGACATAAAAAAAACTTTCCAACAAAGGTTGGAAAGTTTTTTCTATTTCGTCCGACAAAAAAGCAATTTAAGCGAGCTTGTTCACGTAAACTGCAATTCCGCTCTTCAGGTTGGCGGCCTTGTTCTTGTGGATGACGTCGATCTTGGCCAGTTTGTCGATCATGGCGAACACCTTCGGCATGGAAGCCTCGGCTGCGGCCTTGTCGGTAGTATTGCGGATCGCCTTGATGGCGTTTCTTGTCGTGCGTGCATAGTACTTGTTATGCACTCTGCGTTTCTCACTTTGGCGGAAACGCTTGTCTGCGGATGCGTGGTTTGCCATTACTTCAATTTTTATATTTCGTAGCGGGTAGGAGAGTCGAACTCCTCTTTAGAGAATGAAAATCTCTCGTCCTAGCCGATAGACGAACCCGCCGGCATCCCATACTTGGTAGAATGGGACCGCAAAGGTAGAAAAAGTTTTTTCGATTACAAATTTTTTTTAGTGCCAGGAGTAGATTATGGCCTCCAACTGGCGCAAGTAATCGCGTTTGTCGTATTTGGGCGCATAAACGAAGCCCTCGATCACGATGACCTCCTTGCCGTTGGAGCTGAGGAAGGCGTCGCTGATGAACGGTCCGCCCATATAATCGTTCTGGGTTTCCCAGAGCGAACGGATTTCGGTGAAGGTGCGGCCCTTGTAGGATTTCTGCCAGTAACCCGGCTCGATCACGGGGTTGGTGATCATATAGCTGCCCTCCAGGGTGCCCGGGACGTTCTCCTTCATCACCTCGTTGCGTTTGGCCACCAGGGCGTCGCGGGTGAACTGGTTCTCGCCGGTATAGGGGAACTTGTAGATGAAGATGCCCTGCGTGGTGTAGGAGGTCTCATAGGAGATCCACACGAAGTCGTCGGTCCGCTTCTTCATGCTGTAGGAAGAGGGGAACCAGGGAGTTCCGCCGAACTGGTTGCGCACGACCGCGGCCAGGCTCTCATTGGGGAACGCCTTGGCGTTCATGATGACGCGTTCGCGTTCGGCATCCTCGAAGGTCTCGCAGATCTTCTCGTCGTTCGTCAGGATGACGTTGGCGGCGGCGGCCTCGTCGGGCGCGTAGACGGTGATCATCGTCTGCGGCTCGGCCCAGACGTTCCGGCTGATGGCGAGTTTGGGCTTGCAGGTGTCGGCGATATGGAGATAGAGAATGTTGCGGTGGGCGCGGAATACGTTGACGAAGCCCTCCGGCGGCACGTTGTAGATGCGGTATTTGTTCTCCTTCTGCGGGGTGAAGGGATACTCCGCCTGCAGGACGGTGCGGACGGCGTTGCCGGCCTCCGATTCCCAGACGGATTTGGACGAGACGATTTCCACTTCGCCGGCCTTTCCGCTGATGGAAGCCAGCACGGGCGGCTTCTCCTTCTTGTTGCAGCCCGAAGGCAGCAGGATCAGCAGGCCCGTCAGCAGGGTGAACAGAAACAAGGTTTTGGTTTTCATATGGCAAACAGTTATTTCTATCAGTGGAAAAGACTCCGGATGTCGTTGCCGAAGGCCAGGACCATCAGCATGATCAGCAGGGCCATGCCGATCCATTCGGCCACCATCATGAATTTGTCGGACGGCTTGCGGCCCGTAATCATCTCGAAGATCAGGAAGAGGATGTGCCCGCCGTCAAGCGCCGGGATGGGCAGCAGGTTCATCACGCCGAGCATGATGGAGAGCAGGGCGCAGAGCGTCCAGAAGCGGTACCAGTCCCAGGTGTCGGGGAAGATGCGGCCGATGGCGATGAAACTGCCCACCGACTTGTAGGCCTGGGTCTTGGGCGAGAAGATCAGGCCGAGTTCCTGGACATAGCCCTTGATGGTGGTCCAGGTCTTTTTGGCGCCGGCCGGCAGAGCCGAGAGGAGGTTGTAGTCGTGGGTGGTGACCTGGAAGAACTTCGTCAGGTCGGTGTCGAGCAGCACGCCGATATGGCCGGCCGTGTCGACCTGCAGCGGCATTTCGAGTTGCGCGGCATCGCGGCGGAGCGTGGCGGTGATCCGGCTGTCGCGGTGCTGCAGGAGTTCCTTCTGGATCTGCTGGACGAGGAACATGTCCTGCCCGTCGATGCCCGTGACGGCATCGCCCGGCAGCAGGCCCGCATCGGCGTTGGGCGATTCGGGCGCGACTTCCTTGACCACGAACGGGAAGGCCAGGTCGAACATGCCCGGCGTGTTGAGCATCGCCGGGAGATAGATCGGGTCGATGGCGACCTGGATGGTGTCGCCGCCGCGAAGAACCGTGGCTTCGTGCGCCTGCGAGCGGACCAGGTCGACCTGCAGGTTCGAGAAGTTCTCGGTCGGGACCCCGTCGAAGGCCAGGATGCGGTCGCCGTCGCGGAAGCCGATTTCGTAGGACAGGTCGTTCACGGCGATGCCGTAGACCGCGTCTTCGTTGCGCAGGTACTCTTCGCCCCAGGTGCCCAGGATGGCCGCATACAGGATGACGGCCAGAATGAAGTTGAACAGCACGCCGCCGAACATGATGAAGAAACGCTGCCAGGCCTTCTTGGTGCGGAACTCATAGGGCTGGGGCGGGAGCTTCATCGCTTCGGTGTCCATCGACTCGTCGATCATGCCGGCGATCTTGCAGTAGCCGCCGAACGGCAGCCAGCCGATGCCGTATTCCGTGTTCTCGGGATGGACGTCCCACACGGGATCGTCGTTCGACGAGAAGGCCTTGCAGTGCCACTTGCCGTCGAAACGCTTGAATTTCAGGAGCGAGATCCGCGGATTGAAGAAGAGGTAGAACTTTTCGACCCGCGTCTTGAAGAGTTTGGCGAAAGTATAGTGCCCGAACTCGTGGAAAAGCACGAGCAGGGAGAGAGCCAGGATCACCTGGATGATTTTCAACAGGACGACCATCCTATCAATGTCTGTTTACAAGTTCGGAAGCGAGCCGTTTCGCTTCAAAATCCGTGCTATAAATGTCTTCGAGGCCGGGCTCTTTGAGGAAGGTGCTGCGCGAAAGGACGGTGGCGACGATTTCCGGGATGTCGGTGAAGCGGATCTTGCCTTCGAGGAAGGCGGCCACGGCCACTTCGTTGGCCCCGTTCATCGTGCAGGTGGCGTTGCCGCCGCGTTCGAGGGATTCGTAGGCCAGACGCAGGCAGGGGAACCGCTCGAGGTCGGGCTTTTCGAAGGTCAGGGTGCCGAGTTCGGCGAAATCGATGCGGCGGGCGTTCAAGTCGATGCGGCGGGGATAGGAGAGGGCGTACTGGATGGGCAGCCGCATGTCGGGCTGGCTGAGCTGCGCCATGACGCAGCCGTCGGAGAACTGGACCATGGAGTGGATGATGGACTGCGGGTGGATGACCACCTCGATGTCCTTCGGGTCCACGTTGAAGAGCCAGCGGGCCTCGATCAGTTCCAGCCCCTTGTTCATCAGGCTCGCCGAGTCGATGGTGACCTTGGCGCCCATTTTCCAGCGGGGGTGGTTGAGGGCCTCTTCCCGGGTGGCGGCGGCCATCTCTTCGCGGGTGCTGTGGCGGAACGGCCCGCCGCTGCCCGTGAGGAGAATCTTTTCGAGCGTGGCGTGTTCGCCCTGAAGGCACTGGAAGATGGCCGAGTGCTCGGAATCGACCGGCAGGATCGGAACGCCGTACTTCCGGGCTTGCGCCGTAACCAGGCTGCCGGCGGCCACGAGGGTCTCCTTGTTGGCCAGGGCGATGGCCTTGCCCGCTTCGATGGCGGCCAGGGTGGGCCGCAGGCCGCTGAAGCCCACCATGGCGGTGAGCACCATATCGATGCGGCTCGAGCGCATCAGGTCGCACACGGAGCCGATGCCGGCGAAGACATTGATGTCGAGCGGGTCGAGGGCGGCGGACACTTCCTCGTAGAGGTTTTCGTCGCAGATGACCACGGCGGCGGGATTGAACTGCCGGGCCTGCTCGATGAGCAGGCGGCTGTTGCGGTTGGCCGTGAGGAGCTCCACTTCGAACAGGTCGGGATGCTGTCCGATGACGTCGAGGGCCTGGGTGCCGATAGATCCGGTGGATCCCAGGATGGCGATCCTTCTTTTGGGAGATGCTTCCATCAGAACGTGAGATAGAGGGTGGGATCGACACGCTGGTTCTTGTAGCGGAGTTCGATCAGGATGTGCGTTTCGGAGAGTTCGCCGGTCTGGCCGACGACGGCGACGGGCGTGCCGGCCTTGACTTCCTCACCGACCCGCTTGAGGAGCTGGCCGGCGTGGCGGTAGATGGTGGTCAAGTCGTTGTCGTGCTGCATGCGCAGCGAGCCGCCTTCCAGTTCGTTCCATTCGGCGGAGACGATGCGTCCGTCGAGCGGTGCGGCGACGGTCGTGCCGGGTGCGGCGTTGACCTGGACGTAGGGCTGCCGCTCGCTGCGGCTGAAATCTTCCTTGAGCGTGCCTTTCAGCGGGCGGGTGAATTTCACCTTTTCGAGGGCTTCGATCTTGCCCGGAGCGGGATTGGCGTTCTGCAGGGCTTCCAGCTGTTCGACCTGTTCCCGCAGCAGCGAGTCGCTGCGGCGGTAGCCGGCGAGCGTTTCTTCGTCGGGAGCTTCTTCGGTGCGGCCCAGCCGCAGGGAGTCGAGGGGCAGGGCCTCCCGGCCCGTGGCCACCCGCTGGATGTTGGCCACCTGGAACGCCCACAGGTCGATGACCCGCTCGAGCGAGTCGACGAGCTTGTAGTTGTCGATGGCGGCCTGGCGGGTTTCCCGGGAAGGATAGCCCGGAAGCGTGTACCGCAGGGGTGTATGGGCGATGAGCAGGTAGGTCAGCAGCATCACGACCAGGGCGAACGCCCCGTAGGAGATGAGTCCCCGCCTGTCGAACTTTCTTTCTTGTTTTGCCATAGAAATCGTTAACTTTGCAAATATGGACAGAATCATAGGAATCGACTATGGAAGAAAACGCGTGGGGGTTGCGGTCAGCGACCCGCTCCGGATCTTCGCTTCTGCCCTGGAGACTGTTCCGTCTGCAAAGATAATAGATTATCTGAAAAAGTATGCCGAAAGCCAGGCCGTCGAGCGCTTCGTGGTAGGCTACCCGATGAACCTCGACCAGACCCCTTCCGAGGCCGCCGCCGACGTGGACGTGTTCCTCAAACAGCTGAAGAAACACTTCCCCGCCATCCCGGTCACCCTCGAGGACGAACGCTTCACCTCCGTGCTCGCCCACCGCGCCATGATCGACGGCGGCGTGAAGAAAATGGCCCGCCGCGACAAGGCGGCCGTCGACAAGGTGAGCGCGGCCCTGATCCTGCAAACCTGGCTGGACCGGCAAAAGACAACGTTATGATCCTACCGATTTATCTGTATGGCTCCCAGGTCCTGCGGACCCCCGCCCAGGAGGACGACCTTTCCGACAAGGCTTGGCTCAAAACCTTCATCGCCGACATGGTCGACACCATGCACCACGCCGACGGATGCGGCCTGGCCGCCCCGCAGGTGGGCGTTTCCAAACGCATCCTCGTGGTCGACGGCGACGACCTGGCCGACCGCTATCCCGAGTTGAAAGGCTTCCACCGCGAGATGATCAATCCCAGCTTCACGTTCGAAAGCGAAAAGACCTGCTCCTATGAGGAAGGCTGCCTGAGCATCCCGAACGTCGACGCCGACATCACCCGCCCGGAAACCATCCGGGTCCGCTACCTGAACCTCGATTTCGAAGAGGTGGAGGAGGAATTCACCGGCTTCGCCGCCCGGATGATCCAGCACGAAATGGACCACCTCGACGGCATCCTGTTCACCGACCACGCCTCGCCCATCCGGCGGAAAATGCTGACCGGGAAACTGATGAACATCACCCGGGGCAACGTCCGCACCCGTTACCGTGTCAAGACAGACAAAAAATAAACCCATGAAACTGAAAGCATTCCACGCTTACGACATCCGGGGCCACTTCGGCACGGACCTGACGGAAGAGCTCGCCTACAAAGTGGCGTACTTCCTTCCCGAGCTGCTCGATACCCACCGTATCCTGCTGGGCCGCGACATGCGGCTTTCCTCTCCCGCCCTGCACGAAGCGGTTCTCCGCGGCCTGCTCGATGCCGGCGCCGAAGTTTGGGACCTCGGCCTGAGCACCACCCCGTTCGTCTACTACGTCACGGCCCGCCACGGTTTCAAGGCCTCCATCCAGATCACCGCCTCGCACAACCCCAAGGAAGACAACGGCCTGAAAATCTCCCGCGAACTGGCCCTGCCGGTCGGCTACGACTCCGGCCTGCAGACCATCGAGCGCTGGATCCTCGAAGAACGTCCCACGCCCGTGCAGCCGCAGCGCGGCACGGTCCACGATTTCGACGTTCGGGAGGAATACGTTGAATTCCTCAATGCCTTCAAGAAGGACTTCTCCAACCTGAAGATCGCCATGGACTGCTCCAACGGCATGGCTTCCATCTTCGTGCATCAGATTTTCGGCGAACAGCCCCTCTATCTCTACGATACCCTCGACGGCAGCTTCCCCAACCACGAGGCCAATCCGTTCCAGCCGGAGAACGTGGTGGACCTCCAGCGGCTGGTCATCGCCGAGAAATGCGATGTCGGCGTCATCTACGACGGCGACGCCGACCGCGTGATGTTCATCGACGAGACGGGCCGCTTCATCGCGCCCGACCTGATCATCGCGCTGCTGGGCGAGTATTTCATCAAGGAGAAAGGGGAGAACGGCATCGTGCTGCAGGATATCCGCAGCTCCAAGTCGGTGGCCGAGTACCTCGAGCCGCTGGGTGCCAAAATCGCTATGTGGAAGGTGGGACGCGCGTTTGCCGCGCCGCGCCTGCGGGAACTCGACGGCGTATGGGGCGGCGAAGTGGCCGGCCACTACTATTTCCGCGACTTCTTCTATTGCGACAGCGGCATCCTGGCCGGCATCCTCGTGCTGGGCATCGTGGCGCGCCTCAAGCGCGAAGGCGTCACCTTCTCGCAGATGGTCGCCCGCATCAAGCACTATGAGAATTCCGGCGAGATCAATTTCCGCGTCGAGAACAAGCAGGCAGCCATGGACGCCGTGAAGGACGCCTTCATGGCGGAAGAAAAGCACACGGCCTTCTACGATTTCGACGGCTATCGCGTGGAATTCCCGAAATGGTGGTTCAACGTGCGTCCTTCCAATACGGAACCTTACCTCCGCTTCCTCTGCGAGGCCACGGACCTCGAGCTTCTGGAAGAGAAGATCGCCCGGGCGCGTTCCATCATCGAGCAGTTCGTCTAAACCGGAAGTACATAAATAGAAAAAGCGACTCGTTTCACAACGGGTCGCTAATTCTTTTTAACCTAAAACTTAACCTATGAAAAAACTATTCGATCGTAGGTTAAGCAAAGGGCGTGCCAAAACTAAAATTCTCAGAATAAACCTTCAGGAATATCGAGCGTGATCACGTCGTCGTGGATGCTGACGATGAGATCTTCGTGAATCGGAAGAAGCACGTCGCCGCCGGCGGTTTCCACGGTAATGACCAGGTTGCCGCCGTAGTCGGCCTCGTCGACGATTTCGCCGATGGTGCGGCGGGTGCGGCTGTCGCGGACCCGCAGGCCGACCAGCGAGTCTTCCTCTTCCTCGTCGCCTTCCTGGAAGCTGACCAGGCGGCCGACCAGTTCTTCGGCTTCGGCCAGCGAGTCGACGCCTTCGAACTTGACGATGAAGCGGGAGCCCCGCGGCTGGGCGGATTCGACATAAAAAGGAACCGGCAGTCCATCGAATTCGATGAATACCGGTTCCTGACTCTTCAAATCCCGGGGATCTTCCGCATCGGGGCTCAGGACGACCTGCCCCTCGGCACCCCAGGACTTCAGCACCTTCATCCCGAAATTACGCTTCCGGATTCTCGGCGGGAGCTTCAGCTTCAGCAGCAGCGGCGGCGGCAGCCTCAGCGGCTTCGCGGGCGGCGGCTTCAGCGGCAGCGGCGATCTCGGCCTTCTTCTTGGCGATGGCCTCGGCGCGCTCCTGGTTGACCTTGGCCTCAGCCTTCACGGCAGCCTTGGCGGCTTCCACGGCGGCGGTGGCGATGGTCTGCTTCTTCGAAGCGAGCTTGGAATCTTTCTGGCCCTTCCAGGCAGCGTAGCGGCGGTCAGCCTCTTCCTGCGTGAAAGCGCCCTTGGCGACACCACCCTGCAGGTGTTTGCGAAGCATCACACCTTCATAGGAGAGGATACGACGGGCCGTGGTGGTCGGCTGGGCACCTTTGTTGAGCCAGTCGAGGGCCTTGTCGCCGTCGAGGACGATCGTAGCGGGGTTGGTGTTCGGGTTGTAGAGGCCGATCTGTTCGATCAGACGGCCATCACGCGGTGCGCGTGAATCGGCCACGACGATGTGGAAGTAAGCGTAGTTCTTCTTGCCGTGACGCGAAAGACGGATTTTAACAGCCATTTGTAATGCGTTAAGTTAGTAATTAATACAATAATTTTAACTTCCCTATCTTCTCGAGAAAGGGCCTGCAAATATACGGATAAATTTTGAAATACAAATATTTCGTCAGAGCACGTCGACGATCTTCGGCATATGGTTGCCGTTGGAGCCCTTGATCAGGACGGTGCGTCCTTCCAGCGGATGCTCCTCGATGTAGGCCTTGAGGGCTTCGATGTCGTCGAAGGCCTTCACCTGCCGGGGATCGGCGTGCAGCGTGCGCGAGGCTCGGCCGAACTCACCGCCGACCACGTAGATGTCGGGGGCGGTTTCCATGGCCATCTGGAGGATGGCGCGGTGCTCTTCCGACGATTCCTGCCCGAGTTCGAGCATGTCGCCGAGCATCAGGGTCTTGCCTTCGAAGCCGGTGGCCGCGAAATTGGCCAGGGCGGCCTGCATGCTTGAGGGGTTGGCGTTGTAGGCGTCGATGACCAGCGTGTTGCGCTTGGTCTTGACCAGCTGGCTGCGGCTGTTGGAAGGCGTATAGTCTTCGATGGCGGCAACGGCCTTGGCGAAGGGGACTTCGTAGGCTTCGGCCACGGAGAGGGCGGCCATCACGTTGTCGGCGTTGTAGTCGCCGATCAGGTGCGTGCGGATCTTGACGGGTTTGCCGTCGTGTTCCCATTCCAGGAAGAGGAACGGCTGTTCGGCCGTGGCGGGGACGATGCGGACGCCCTGCTCGCGCACGCCGTATTTCCGGGTGCAGAGGCCGGGCCGGTGGGCGACCATTTCGCACAGATGCTCGTTGTCGGCGTTGTAGAAGACCACGCCGCCGCGCTGGCGGAGGATGTCGTAGAGTTCGCCCTTGGCTTTCTTGACGCCCTCGAAGGAACCGAAGCCCAGGATATGGGCCTTGCCCACGCAGGTGATCAGGCCGCAGGTGGGCTGGACGATGCGTGTGAGCTGGGCGACTTCGCCGGGGGCGCTGGCGCCCATTTCCACGACGGCCAGGTCGGTGCGTTCGTCGATGCGGAAGAGGGTAAGGGGGACGCCGATGTGGTTGTTGAAGTTCGACTGGGTGGCCACCACGTTGTATTTCTTGGCCAGGACGGCGGCGATGAGCTCCTTGGTGGTGGTCTTGCCGTTGGTGCCGGTGATGCCGATCACCGGGATGTCGAACTGCCGGCGGTGGTAGGCGGCCAGCAGCTGCAGCATTTCCAGGGAATTCTCAACGACGATGCACTTCCTTCCTCGCCAGGCCGTCCCTTCGAGCAGGAAGCGGTCGACGATGGCATAGCGGGCACCCGCCTTCAGGGCGTCCAGGGCGAAATCGTTCCCGTCGAACGTTTCTCCTTTCAAGGCAAAAAACATCGCGCCGTCCTTGATTTTCCGGCTGTCGGTCGTAATGCCCGAACTCCTCTTGTAGAGAGCGTATAACTCTTCGACTGAAATCATATTCCGTATCCTTTTTTATTTTCCCGTTGATCCGAATCCGCCGCTGCCGCGCCCGCTTTCCGCGAGTTCTTCGACACTTTCCCATTCCACCTGTTCGTGGCGGGCCACCACCATCTGGGCGATGCGTTCGCCGGGCTCGACGGTGAAGGGCTCGTTCGAAAGGTTCACCAGCACCACGCGGATTTCGCCGCGGTAGTCGGCGTCGATGGTGCCGGGGGCGTTGACGATGGAGATGCCGTGCTTGGCCGCCAGGCCGCTGCGCGGACGGATCTGCGCTTCGAAACCTGCCGGGAGCTCGATGTACAGCCCGGTGGGGACCATCGACCGTTCGAGCGTCCCGAGGACGAGGGGCTCCGTGAGGTTGGCGCGCAGGTCCATGCCTGCCGAGAGCGCCGTGGCGTAGGCGGGCAGGGGGTAGGGCGAGCGGTTGACGATCTTCACTCTCATGCTGCGGATTTTCTTTTATGAACTACAAATATAATAAATGCTGCGGCAATATAAAGCAGTACGAAGAGCAAATGGATGAAAATTTTTGTCCAGAGACCCATTTCCGGCAGCAGCAGGCTCAGGCCCCAGACGCCGAGTCCCGCGCCGACCAGCAGGAAGACCACGCCCCAGTGATAGGGGATGGGGTAGTGCTTCCGCCCCAGCCAGGCCGTCAGCACGAGCATGGTCAGATAGCTGGCCACGTGTCCCCACGCGGCGGCGTGGTAGGAGTAGCGCGGCATGAAGATCACGTTGATCACGACGGTCACCACCAGGCCGGCCAGGGTGATCCAGACCGCATAGCCCGTTTTCTCCGAAAGCTTATACCAGATGTTGACGTTGAACAGGATGCCGGTGATGATGTAGGCCATCAGCATGATGGGCGTGATGTCGAGGCCCACGCGGAAATCCTTGCCCAGGATCAGGCCGATCTCGTCCATGAAGAGCATCAGCAGCACGAAGCCGAACATGCAGAAGGCCGTGAAGTAGTCGAGCACGTCGGCATAGATTTTCCGGCTGCCCTTTTCGCGTTCACGCTGGAAGAAGAAGGGCTCGGCGGCGTAGCGGAACATCTGCACGAAGAGCTGCATGATCACGGCCAGTTTGACGGCGGCCTGGTACACGCCCAGGTCGGCCCGCCAGTTCACGGGATCGGCGTTGCAGAAGCGCATCAGCACGCGGTCGAGCACGTCGTTCATGATGCCGGGAAGGCCGGCGATCATCAGCGGCAGGGAGTAGAGCAGCAGCCGGCCGATGAGCTTGCGGTCGAGCCGGAGGGTGAGCTTGAGCAGCTCCGGCGCAATCAGGACCAGGCAGACGATGCAGCTGACCAGGATGGCGAAGATGGGGTAGGTGAAGTCGGGGGTCGCGCTGACGAACCGCGTGAGCCAGAGCGATTGCCCGTCGGCGAAGCGGGCGGCCATCACCAGGTAGAGCAGCAGGTTGACGCCCAGTTCGGTAAGGATCTTGAGCGTCTTGATGACCGCGAACTTGAGGGCCTTGTGCTCGTGCCGGAGTTTGGCGAAGAGGATGGCCGTGGTGCAGTCGAGGAACAGGATCAGGCCGCAGTAAACGATCAGCTTGGAATGCCCGGCATAGCCCATCGCCGTGGAGATGTCGCCCGAGAAGGCGACCATGCAGGCCAGGAATACGGCGCACAGGCCGAAGACCGTGACGAAGGCGTTGGAGAAGACCTGCCGGGGATCGGCGCCCTCTTTGGTGGCATAGCGGAAGCATCCCGTCTCGAGCCCCATCGTCAGGACGACCTGCAGCATCGCGATGTAGGCCATGAACTCCGACATGACCCCGAAGTCCGACTGGCTGAGGACGCGCGTGTAGAGGGGAACGAGGGCGAAGTTGATGACCCGGGCGAGAATGGTGCTCAGGCCATAGATGGCGGTTTCACCGGCAAGCTGTTTGATGGGATTTGCCACGGGACGGATCGATTTAACAGACAAATTTACGAAATAATCACTAATTTTGGGATTGGAAAAAAACATTCCTATGAAGTACCGCTTATTCTGTTATTTCCTGGCCGCGGCCCTCGTGATGACGGGCTGCAAGAATCAGAAACCCGGCCCCGAAGAACCGCTTCCGGCCAACGAAACGACGACCGAAACGACAGAGGAGCCCAACAAGGAGATCAAACCCATGAACGAAGCCCCTGCAGCGCCCGCCAACCTGTGGGCCGAACTCGGCGAAGAGCCGATGCTCAAGATCAAGACCACCGACGGCACGATGACCGTCAAACTCTACTCCGATACGCCGCTTCACCGCGACAATTTCGTCAAACTGGCCCAGTCCGGCTTTTACGACGGCCTGCTCTTCCACCGGATCATCCGGGGATTCATGATCCAGGGCGGCGATCCCTTCACCCGGGATTCCTCCAAGATCGCGCAGTTCGGCACGGGCGGCCCGGGTTACACCATCCCGGCCGAGATCGTCGCCGGCAAGACCCACAAGAAAGGCGCCCTGGCGGCCGCCCGCCGCGGCGACCAGGTCAACCCCGCCAAGGAATCGTCCGGCTCGCAGTTCTACATCGTGCAGGATGAGGAAGGCTGCAAGCACCTCGACGGCGAATACACGATCTTCGGCGAAGTGGTCGACGGCCTCTCGGTCATCGACAAGATCGCCTCGGAGCGCACCGACATGCGCGACCGTCCGCTCAACAAAGTGCAGATTATTTCCATCACGCCCGCTGGAAAGTAGCGTTTGGAAAAAGTTTGGCACGGTCTTCGCTTAACCTACGATCGAATAGTTTTTTCATAGGTTAAGTTTTAGGTTAAAAAGAATAAGCGTTCACCTCCGGCAGATGAACGCTTAATTCTTTTTATGCCCCCGGCCTCAGCGGCCCGTGTAATTGTGGGGCGTGATGGCGTGGAGTTCGGCCTTGACGTCCTCGGACACGTCGAGCGTGTCGATGAAGGCGCTGATGGCTTCCTGGGAGATGTGTCCGCCGGTGCGGGTGAGGGCCTTGAGCGTTTCATAGGGCTTCGGATAGCCCTCGCGGCGCAGCACGGTCTGGATGCCTTCGGCCACCACGGCCCAGTTGCGTTCCAGGTCGGCCGACACTTTCTCTTCATTGAGGATCAGTTTCCCGATTCCCTTTTCCAGCGAGCGGATCGCGATCAGGGCGTGCCCGATGGGGACGCCGATGTTGCGCAGGACGGTGGAGTCCGTCAGGTCGCGCTGCAGGCGCGACACCGGCAGCTTGCACGACAGATAGTCGAAAATGGCGCTGGCCAGCGTGAGGTTGCCTTCGGCGTTCTCGAAGTCGATGGGGTTGACCTTGTGCGGCATCGTCGAGGAGCCGACTTCGCCGGCCCGGATGGCCTGCGAGAAATAATCCATCGAGATATAGAGCCAGCAGTCGCGGCTCAGGTCCACGAGCACCGTGTCGATGCGGCGCAGCGCGTCGAAGATGGTGGCCAGATTGTCGTAGTGGTCGATCTGGGTGGTGGGCCAGGAGCGCTTCAGGCCCAGCGAGGCCACGAAGTTCTCGGCGAAATCGTTCCAGTCGATGTCGGGATACGCGGCGTAGTGGGCGTTGAGGTTGCCCGTCGCACCGCCGAACTTGCCGGGGTAGGTGCAGGCGTCCAGCTGCCGCAGCTGCTCCTTGAGCCGGACCACGAACACCTTGAGTTCCTTGCCCAGGCGCGTAGGCGAGGCGGGCTGGCCGTGCGTGTGGGCCAGCATCGGCACGTCGGCCCAGAGGGCGGCGCGCTCGTCGAGCATGGCGATCAGTTCGCGCAGGGCCGGCACGTAGACCTCCGCCAGAGCTTCCTTCAGCGACAGCGGCGTGGCCGTGTTGTTGATGTCCTGCGAAGTGAGGCCGAAATGGATGAATTCCATATACGCTTCCAGCCCCAGGGCGGGGAAGCGTTCCTTGAGGAAATACTCCACGGCTTTCACGTCGTGGTTGGTCCGGGCCTCGATTTCCTTGATGCGGGCGGCGTCTTCGGTCGTGAAATCGCCGTAGATGGCCCGAAGGGCGGGGAAACAGGCCGGATCCACTTCCGCGAGCTGGGGAAGCGGGAGTTCGCACAGGGCGATGAAATACTCCACTTCCACGAGAACGCGGTAGCGCATCAGGGCATATTCCGAAAAGAATGCGGAAAGTTCAGCCGTCTTGGCGGCATAGCGCCCGTCGACGGGCGAGATGGCCAGCAGGGGATCCATATTATAACTTGCGTTTGACTTCTACGATCTGGTAGGCTTCCACCATGTCGCCGATCTTGATGTCGTTGAATCCGTCGACGCTCAGACCGCAGTCGAAGCCGGCGGCGACTTCCTTCACGTCGTCCTTCAGGCGCTTGAGCGAACCCAGCTGCCCGGTGTAGACCACGATGCCGTCGCGGATGACGCGGACTTTCGCGTTGCGGGTGAGTTTGCCGTCGCGGACCATACAGCCGGCGATCGTACCGACCTTCGAGATCTTGAAGGTCTCGAGCACTTCGGCGTTGGCGGTGACTTCTTCCTTCTCTTCCGGGGCGAGCATGCCTTCGATACCGCTCTTGACCTCGTTGATGGCGTCGTAGATGACCGAGTAGAGACGGATTTCGATCTGCTCCTTCTCTGCCAGCTTGCGGGCGTTGGGCATCGGGCGCACCTGGAAGCCGATGATGATGGCGTTGGAGGCGACGGCCAGCAGGACGTCGGACTCGGAGATGGCACCCACCGCCTTGTGGATCACGTTGACGTGGATCTCTTCGGTGGAGAGCTTGATCAGCGAATCGGACAGAGCCTCGATGGAACCGTCCACGTCGGCCTTGACGATGATGTTGAGCTCCTGGAAGTTGCCCAGGGCGATGCGGCGGCCGATCTCCTCGAGGGTGATGTGGGTCTGCGTCTTGATGCCCTGGATGCGGATGAGCTGTTCGCGCTTGTTGGCCACGTCGCGGGCTTCCTTCTCGTCTTCCATCGCGTTGAGGGTGTCACCGGCGGTCGGGGCGCCGCTCAGGCCGAGCACGGAGACCGGCGTGGAAGGGCCGGCTTCCTTGAGGCGCTGGCCGCGTTCGTTGAACATGGCCTTCACGCGGCCGGCGTAGCAGCCGGCGACGATGGGATCGCCCACGTGGAGCGTGCCGTTCTGGACGAGGACGGTGGCCAGGTAGCCGCGGCCCTTGTCGAGCGACGATTCGATGATGTTGCCCACGGCCAGCCGGTTGGGGTTGGCCTTGAGTTCGAGCATATCGGCCTCGAGCAGCACTTTTTCGAGGAGTTCCTCGACGTTGATGCCCTTCTTGGCGGCGATCTCCTGGCACTGGTACTTGCCACCCCAGTCTTCGACCAGGATGTTCATGTTGGCCAGCTGCTCCTTGATCTTTTCGGGATTGGCGCCGGGCTTGTCGATCTTGTTGATGGCGAAGATCATCGGGACGCCGGCAGCCTGGGCGTGGTTGATGGCCTCAATGGTCTGGGGCATCACGGCGTCGTCGGCCGCGATGATGATGATGGCCAGGTCGGTGACCTTGGCGCCGCGGGCACGCATGGCCGTAAAGGCTTCGTGACCCGGGGTGTCGAGGAAGGTGATGTGCCGTCCGTCGGGCAGGGCCACGTTGTAGGCACCGATGTGCTGGGTGATGCCGCCCGCCTCGCCGGCGATGACGTTGGTCTTCCGGATATAGTCGAGCAGGGAGGTCTTGCCGTGGTCCACGTGACCCATCACGGTGACGATCGGCGGACGCGGCTGCAGGTCTTCCTCGCGGTCTTCGTCCTGGGCGATGGCGCCCTGGATCTCGGCGGTCACGAATTCGATCTTGTAGCCGAATTCCTCGGCCACGAGCACCAGGGCCTCGGCGTCGAGACGCTGGTTGATGGACACCATCAGGCCGAGGTTCATGCAAGCCTCGATGACCTTGGTCACCGGGGTGTTGTTCATCAGGATGGCCAGCTCGTTGACGGTCACGAATTCCGTGACTTTGAGGACGTTGCTGGTGCGCTCCTGCATTTCCTGCTCTTCCTGCATCTTCAGGGAGATTTCCTCGCGTTTCTCGCGGCGGTGCTTCGAGGTCTTGGTCTTGCCGTGACCTTCGGTCATCCGGGCGTAGGTTTCCTTGATCTGCTTCTGGATTTCGTCGCTGTCGATTTCGGTGCGGACGGGTTTGAAGCGCTCGCCTTTCTTCGCGGCTTTACCGCGGCCCGCGTCCTTGGCGGCAGCCGGGGCGCCGGGACGGGCGATGCTGTTCTTCGGGTTGCTGATATCCACCTTGGCCGGGCCCTTGTGGATGCGCTCGCGCTTGTTCTTGTCTTTCTTGCCGTGCTCGGCGGGTGCGGCCGGTTTCTTCTCGAACTTCGACAGGTCGATGGTTCCCACGGTCTTGGGACCGGCGAGTTTCTCGACGCGGGTCTCGATGTGCTCGATGACGGGGCGCTCGTCGTGCTTGGGTTTCTCTTTTTCGGGAGCCGGTGCCGGGGTCGGAGCCGGAGCAGGCGCCGGAGCGGGAGCAGGTTTCGGCGCCGGGGCGGGTGCCGGAGCGGGAGCCGGGGCAGGGGCCGGTTCGGGTTTCGGCGGCTCGGGTTTCTGGACCACAGGTCTGGCCGGTTCCGGTTCAGGTTCCGGGGCCGGCTTCTTCTTAGGCGTCAGGTCGATGTGGCCGACGACCTTGATGTCGTTCCGCGGCGTGGCCGGCGCGGGTTCCGCCGGCTTCTCCTTGACGGGTTCCGGGGCAGGTTCGGGTGCGGGAGTCTCCACCTTCTTCTGCTCGGTAAACACGTTGGACTTGATGATGACTTCGCGGATCGGTTCGTCTTCCTCGACGGCGCGGTTGCTTTCCATCTCGGTGATTTCCTTGACCTTGATGGCCACCTTGCGCGACTGTTCCTTGATGAGCTGCTCCTTGCCGAACTCCTTGGCGACCAGCGCGAAGACATCTTCCGAGATCTTCGAGGTCAGGGTGAGCTCGTCGGTGTAGCCCTTCTTCTTGAGGAAATCGGTCAGGGTCGACAGACCGATGTTGAAGTCCTTGAGGACTTTGTTGATTCTGATAGTACCTTCTGCCATACTTTGTTCTCCCGTCGTGTTTGTTTAGTTTTCGAATTCAGCCTGGAGGATGCGCTGCACGTCGAGGACGGTCTCCTCTTCCAGGTCGGCACGCTGCATGACCTCTTCGGTGGAAAGGGCCAGGACGCTCTTGGCGGTGTCGCAGCCGATTTTCTTGAGGGCCTCGATGATCCAGCCGTCGATTTCGTCGGCGAAGTCGTCGAGGAGCACGTCTTCTTCGTCCTCCTGACCCTGGTCGCCCAGGCGGTAGACGTCGATCTTGTAGCCCGAGAGCTGCTCGGCCAGCAGGATGTTGCTGCCGCCGCGGCCGATGGCCAGCGCCAGTTCGCTCGACTCGAGGTCGATGTGGATGCTCTTGCTGGCTTCGTCGATGCGGATCGACGAGATCTTGGCCGGCGAGAGGGCGCGCTGGACGAGGAGCTGGGTGTTCGTGGTCCAGTTGATGATGTCGATGTTCTCGCCGCGGAGTTCCCGCACGATGCCGTGGATGCGCGAACCCTTCACGCCCACGCAGGCGCCGACCGGGTCGATGCGGTCGTCGTACGATTCGACGGCCACCTTGGCGCGTTCGCCCGGCATGCGGACCACCTTCTTGATGGTGATCAGGCCGTCGAAGATCTCGGGAACTTCCTGCTCGAAGAGTCTTTCGAGGAAGAGGTTGCTGGTGCGCGAAAGCGTGATGATCGGGGTGTTGTTCTTCATTTCCACGCTGATGATCACCGCCTTGACGGTGTCACCCTTGCGGAAGAAGTCGGAAGGGATCTGCTCGGTCTTGGGCAGGACCAGTTCGTTGCCGTCCTCGTCCATCACCAGGACTTCCTTCTTCCAGGCCTGGTAGACTTCGCCCACCAGGATTTCGCCCACCTTCTCGCGGTATTTGTTGTAGAGGTTGGCCTTCTCGATGTCGGTAATGCGGCTCGACAGGTTCTGCCGCAGGTTGAGGATGCCGCGGCGGCCGAAGCTCGACATCGGCACTTCCTCCGCATACTCTTCACCCACCTCGTAGGAGTCGTCGATCTTCCGGACTTCTTCGAGCGAGATTTCCTTGTTGGGATCTTCCACCGTCTCGACGACCGTGCGGTTGCGGATGATCGAGATGTCTCCCTTGTCGATGTTGATGATGATATCGAAATTGTCGGCGTCCCCGTACATACGGGCCAGCTGGGTACGGAAAATGTCCTCCAGCACGCTCATCAGCGTGGGACGGTCGATGTTCTTGAGCTCCTTGAATTCGGCAAAGGTGCTGATCAGATTGACTTCCATTGTTATATGTTGAATATTGATTGTTTCCGAAATTAAATGCCGGCCGATCCGACCATCAGCGAAAAGTCTTCCTTGTCGCGGTCGAGTTTCGACTCGAGGTAGCGGCTCAGCGCCACGCAGTCGTCGATCGCCACGCCGCCTTCGCGGGTGATGATCACTTCGATGTCGTTGTCTTCACTCACGGTAACCTCCACCAGGGAGAGGTCCGTACCCTGCAGATGCTCCTGCGCAAGGGCTTCGATGGTCTGTTTCTGGATCATGGTCTATTTGGCACAAAAAAAAGGAGACTGCCTGTCCCCTCGATTCGGCCGCAAATTTAGCAATATCCGATGAAAAGGCAAAATTTTTGCAGGAAAATATATTATTTTTGTAATGTTTATGGAAATCACAGCGCAGTATCTGGCCGAATTGCTCGGCGGTGAAATACAAGGGGATCCGAAGACCGTGGTCACGGGTCCCGCGCGCATTGAACAGGCCCGCAAGGGCGATGTCTGTTTCTTCGCCAATCCCAAATACGAGCACTATATCTACGATACCCGGGCCAGCGTCCTGCTGATCAATAAGGATTTTCAGCCCAAGGCGCCGATTCCCGCCACGGTCATCCGGGTGGATGATGCGTATCGGGCCGTGTCGGTGCTGCTGGATTTCTATGCCCGGCTCCGCCGGACGCGGAAGCGCGGCAACCGCTTCTGGGCGCGGCTTTCTTTCCGCCGCTCCGTGGCCTGCTCCGCCCGCATCGGCAAGGGCACGTACATCTATCCCCAGGTCTATGTGGGCCCGAACGTGAAGATCGGCAGCGACTGCATTCTTTATCCCGGCGTGCGCATCTACCACGACTGCGAGATCGGCGACCGCTGCATCCTCCACGCCGGCGCGGTGATTGGCGCCGACGGTTTCGGCTTTGCCCCACAGGAAGACGGCTCCTACCGGAAAATCCCCCAGCTGGGCAACGTGGTGGTCGAAGACGACGTAGAGATCGGGGCCAACGCCACGGTCGACCGGGCCACGATGGGCTCCACCCGCATCCACCGGGGCGTCAAGATCGACAATCTCTGCCAGGTGGCCCACAACGTCGAAGTGGGCGAAGACACGGTGATGGCCGCGATGACCGGCATCGCCGGCTCCACCCGCATCGGCCGAGGCTGCAAGTTCGGCGGGCAGTCCGGCGTCAACGGCCACGTGACCGTGGCCGACGGCACGACGCTGGCGGCCCAGAGCGGCATCATCGCGAACATCACCCAGCCCGACACCACGCTGGTCGGCTATCCGGCCCTCGAATACGGCACTTATATGCGCGCCTACGCCCTGTTCCGCCGCAGCGGCACGAAATCCGGCTCGAAATGAAACAACATACGCTGAAAACCGCCTGCACCTTCCGGGGAACCGGCCTCCATACGGGCCGTCCCGTATCCCTGGAGGTATGCCCGGCTCCCGCCGGGCACGGCCTGGTCTTTCAGCGGACCGACCTTCCCGGCGCGCCTTGCGTCCCGGCGCTCGCCGCCAATGCCGGCCGGACCCGCCGCAGCACGCTGCTTCAGGCCGGCCGCGCGAAAGTGCGGACGCCGGAGCACCTGCTTTCGGCCCTGTACGCCCTGGGCGTGGACAACGCCCTGCTCCGCCTCGACGCTGAAGAGGTGCCGATTCTCGACGGCAGCGCCCGGCCTTTCGCCGAGGCTTTCCTGGCCGCCGGCCTCGAAGCCCAGGATGCGGACCGCAAGCCCATCGTCGTGACGAAGCCCTTCGTCTATGCCGATACCCGCAGCGGCTCGACCCTCCGGATCGATCCGGCCGAGGATTTCTCCGTGGAAGTCACCGTCGATTATCCGTCCCGGGTGGTCGGCGTGCAGCGCGCCCGCTTTGACGCGGGTACCGACTTTGCCGCCCAGGTCGCTCCGTCCCGGACGTTCTGCTTCAAGAAGGAAGTCTGGATGATGCGCCTGACCGGCCTGATCCGGGGCGGCTCCCTCGACAACGCGCTCGTCGTCGACGAGCCGCGCGGCTATGTGGGCGACCCCGCGCTGCATTTTGACAATGAACCCGCCCGCCACAAACTGCTCGACCTGCTGGGCGACCTTTCCCTGGCCGGCCGGCCCATCCGGGGCCGCGTCCAGGCCTATAAACCCGGGCACCGCTTCAACGCGCACGCCCTCCAACTTTTCTTAGCTACTCCTTGCCATGAATGATCCGATGACCTGTATCCACCCCGACGCCAAGATCGGCCGCAATGTGGTGATCTCTCCCTTCACGACCATTTCCGCCCACGTGGAAATCGGCGACGACTGCTGGATCGGTCCCAACGTTACCATCTTCGACTATGTGAAACTGGGCCGTGGGTGTAAGGTGTTCCCCAACGCCGTGCTGGGCTCGGTCCCGCAGGACCTGAAGTTCCAGGGCGAGGAGACCTGGGTCGAAATCGGCGACGGCACCACGATCCGTGAATACGCCACGGTCAACCGCGGCACGGCCGCCAGCGGCAAGAACCTGACGAAAGTGGGAAGCAACTGCCTGCTGATGGCCTATACCCACGTGGCGCACGACTGCCGGCTGGGCGACAACTGCATCGTTTCCAGCTTCTCCGGGCTGGCCGGCGAAGTCGACCTCGACGACTGGGTGATCATCGGCGGCGGTTCGATGCTCCATCAGTTCACCCACATCGGCGCCCATTCGATGGTCGCCGGCGCATCGGCCGTCACCAAGGACGTGCCTCCCTATGTCCTGACCAACCGCAATCCCGTGAGTTATGCCGGCGTCAACCGTGTCGGCCTTTCCCGCCGGGGCTTCGACGAGGCCGTCATCACGGAAATCTCCGCCATCTACCGGGTCATCTACCAAAGCGGATACAACGTGTCCGACGCGTGCCGGAGCGTACGGGAACTGTTCCCCGAGAGCCCGCACCGCGATACCATCCTGGCCTTTATCGAGTCGTCCGCCCGCGGCATCATCCGATGAGCGGCCCGCACTTTTCCGCCTGCCTGCTGACGACGGCCTACCTGCCGCCCGTCGACTATTTCTTCGCCATCGCCCACAGCGACCGGCTTCTGCTCGAACAGCACGAAAACTACCAGAAACAGTCGTGGCGCAGCCGTTGCCGCATCCTCTCGGCCGGCGGCCCGGAAGACCTGTCGATCCCCATCGTCAAGGAGGAGCGGCGCAGCCGTCCCATCCGCGACATCCGCATCGACTACGGCGAGCCTTGGCTCCAGCACCACATCCGCGCCTTTTCCGCCGCCTACAACGCTTCCGCCTATTACGATTATTACGCCGACGATCTCCTGCCGATTCTCGAAAAAAAGCCCGCTTTCCTTTTCGACCTCAATCTGGCTTTACTGGAGAAGCTGCTCGTCCTTTTGGATCTCTCCGTGCCCGTCGCGCTGACGGAACGCTATGAGCCCGGCCTGCCCGGGGATGTCCTGGACGGCCGGGCCCGCATCCAGCCCAAATACAAAGGCGAAAGCCTGCTCGCCGAATATGGACGGGAGCAGGCTTACTATCAGGTTTTCGTCAACCGGATCCCCGGTCAGGCCGGGGATGACGGTGCGTCGACTTTCATACCGAATCTTTCGATTCTCGATCTGCTTTCCGCAGAAGGACCCGACGCGGGGAAGTATCTTCTTTAGAACTTGACGGCCAACGTGCAGACCACTTTGCTGAGGCTGTGCGTGTTGGTGCCGACGGGGACGCTCACGGCGCTGGAGTAGTCGTCGTAGAGCTGGAAGCTGTCGGAGACGGCGGCCAGTTTGGTCCAGGCGAAGTCGAGGGTGGTCGCCTGACCCAGGTTGAAGCCGATACCGGCGCTGTAGGCCTGACGGGCGGCGTAGCCCTTGACGGCCGGCGAGTAGTACTGGTAGCCGCCGCGCAGCGCGATCGACTGGCCCAGCTTGATCTCGGCACCGGCGCGGACGATGTTCGACCCGAGGAAGTTCTGGCTCATATAGGCGTTTTCGTCGGTGAAGACGGCGGGAGCGCCGTTCTCGCCGGACAGCCGTGTGCGGGCGTAGTTCACGCGTTCGTAGTCCACGCTGAGCAGGCCGCGGTCGAGGAAGGTATAGGCGGCGCCCACGCTAAAGCGCATCGGCGCGGTCATGCGGTAGTCGTAGCGGCCGGTCGGGGAGTACTCAGTGTAGGAATTGCCGTTGTTGAACGAGGTGTTCATCGTGTAGTCCCATTCATCGACCAGGGCGTAGACGGTCGGCGTGGTGACGGTGGCACCCAGCCGGAGACCGGCTACCGGCGTCAGGATGGCACCCACCTTGAGGTTGACGCCGCTGCCGGTGGTGCGCAGCCAGTAGCTGTTGTCCATCGACACGAAGCCGTCCTGGAAATCGGAAGGGTTGCCGGCCTTTTCCTCGTAGTACTCTTCCACCGTATTGCTCACGGCGAGCATGTTGAGGTTCACGCCGAAGTACAGGAAGTCGGACACGTTGCCGCCGAAGTTGAGGCTGAATTCCTCGTTGCCGCCGTAGGTGCGGCGGTTGAACCGCTGGTTCAGCATGCCGCCGATCTGCAGTTCGTCGGCGATCTCGTCATAGTTTTCCGTAGAGGCGAGATAGGAATCTTCCACATCGGCGTATTTGCCGCCGAGGACCGACAGGGGCGCGAGGGCGTAGGCGTTCCAGGCCAGCTGGGCCGGCCAGGAGATGCCCAGGTTGAAGTTGTTCTCATCGAGGACGCTCGCATCGATGCCTTCGAGGCCGGCCGCCAGGGAGCTCAGCATGGAGGTATTGTCGGTCGATCCGTAGGCGTTCATCGCCGAACGGAAACTGTTCTTCTTGTTGTAGACGAAGCCGAAGCTGTAGTTCAGCAGGCCGCTGTAGTTGCCCGTGTCGAATGAGAGGAGGGCGCCGAAGTTGGAGACGGTGAAGCCCGTCTTCCTGGCATCGTCGGCTTTGCCCAGGTAGTTCACGGCCGAGCGGCTCGTGGTGAAACCGGGCGTGAAGGAGAACTGGGAGCAGCGGTAGACGCCGGAGCTGGCCGGGTTGATGGCCAGGCCGCCGAGGTCGCCGCCCAGGGCGGTAAAGGCATTGCCCATAGCCATCGAACGGGCCGTACCCTCATAATATTCCTGCGCGATGTTGAGCGCGTCTTCCGCGGTCTGGGCGAAGAGGCAGGCTGCCGTCGTCAGGGACAGGAACAAGGTGATTATCTTTTTCATGTCAGTTCGAAGTATTAGAGGTTTTGATAGTAAGATAAGGTTGGCGCGGGATGGGCGTCTGATCAGCGTCTTCCGCCGCCGCTGTGGCTGCCGCCGGAGCTGTGGCTGCCGCCGGAACTCGAACCGCCGCTGTAGCCGCCACCGCCGCTGTAACCGCCGCTGCGGGAGCTCGAACCGCTGCTGTAGCTGCCGGAAGAGCGGGTGTAGCTGCCGCCGCCGGAGGCGCCGGTACGGGTCGGACGGCTGCTGCCGGAGCTGCGGACCGTGCCGCTGGAAGTGCGGGTGCTCACGCTGCCGCCGGAGCTGGTGCGGCGGGTGGTGTACATGCCGCTGCGGCCGGTGGAACCGGTGGTGCGGTACATGCCGCCGCCGTTGGTGGTGTTGCGCGGGGTGTAGACCACGTTGTGGTTGCCGCTGTGGCCGTGATGCGGGCCGGGACCCGGGCCGTAGTGGCCGGGATAGTAGTGACGGTGATACCAGCGGTCCCATCCGTACCAGCCGGCATAGCCGACGCCCCAGTACCAGGGATCGTAGAGGCCGTAGTAGTACGGGCTGTAGTAGCCGTAGTAACCGTAGTAAGGATAATACCAGCTGTCATACCAGGCCGTCCGCCAGTACCAGTCTGTGTACCAGGGGCTGCGCAGGCCGTAGTAGCCGAAGTAGGGATAGCCGGCGCCCCAGCCGTAGACCCCGTAGTTCACGTACCAGGGGCTGTCGAACTTGTGGAGACGGGATTCATAGGTCTCGCCGTCCATCAGTTCGGTGACGACGTAGAGGTTGCCCTCATCGTCTTTGGCGAGGTATTGATCATATTGACGCTGGCGTTCCCTTTCACGCTGTGCTTCTTGTTCGGCGACGATCTTGGCTCGAGACTCCGCCGTAGGCCGGTAATAAATTCCGTCGTTGTACTGGGAAGAAGAATAGTACCCCGACGTACCACAAGAGCTGGCAAGTGCCGCGAAAGCAAGGATTGCGAAGAATCCGAATCGATTGTTTTTCATTTTTACCTCCTGTGAAATTTATAAATAAGTGTATTTTTCGTATTTTTGCGCTTTGTCGATTGGACACATTTTTTGTCCGTTCGTTTAATTTGAATACAAATATATCAATTTTTATACCAATAAAAAATTATGGCAGAGGTATCGAACAAAGAGGTGACGAACCGGGAAGACAATTATTCGCAGTGGTACAACAATCTGGTGGTGAAAGCCGACCTGGCCGAGCAATCGGCGGTCCGCGGCTGTATGGTGATCAAGCCCTACGGCTACGCCATCTGGGAACGCATGCAGCACCAGCTTGACGCGATGTTCAAGGAAACGGGCCACGTGAACGCCTATTTCCCGCTGTTCATCCCCAAGTCGTTCCTCAGCCGCGAGGCGGAACACGTGGAAGGGTTTGCCAAGGAATGCGCCGTGGTGACGCATCACCGGCTGAAAGTCGCTCCCGACGGCAAGGGCGTGGTGGTCGACCCCGATGCAAAGCTCGAGGAAGAGCTCATCGTCCGTCCGACTTCCGAGACCATCATCTGGAACACCTATAAGAACTGGATCAAATCGTGGCGCGACCTGCCCATCCTGTGCAACCAGTGGGCCAACGTAGTGCGCTGGGAGATGCGCACGCGCCTGTTCCTCCGCACGGCCGAGTTCCTCTGGCAGGAAGGCCACACCGCCCACGCCACCTACGACGAGGCCGTGGCCGAGGCGCAGAAGATGGTGAACGTCTATGCGAAGTTCGCCCGCGAATTCATGGCCATGCCGGTGGTCATCGGGCACAAATCCGAGACCGAGCGTTTCGCCGGCGCCCTCGACACCTACAGCATCGAAGCCATGATGCAGGACGGCAAGGCCCTCCAGGCCGGCACCTCGCACTTCCTGGGCCAGAACTTCGCGAAGGCCTTCGACGTGCAGTTCGCCAACAAGGAAGGCAAGCTGGAATACGTGTGGGCCACGTCGTGGGGCGTGTCGACGCGCCTGATGGGTGCGCTGATCATGTGCCACAGCGACAACAACGGTCTCGTGCTGCCGCCCACCCTGGCGCCGGTCCAGGTGGTGATGGTGCCCATCTACAAGAAAGACGAAGAACGCGCGGCCATCCTCGCCCGGATGGAAGAACTTAAGAAAGAGTTCGAGGCCAAGGGCCTGCGCGTGAAGATCGACGACCGCGACAATCTCCGGCCCGGCTTCAAGTTCGCCGAGTGGGAGCTCAAGGGCGTGCCCGTGCGTGTGGTCATTGGTCCGCGCGACCTGGAAGGCGGCCACGTGGAGCTCGCCCGCCGCGACACCTCCACCAAGGAGAACATCTCGCAGGAAGGTCTGGCCGACCACGTCGCCGCGCTGATGGACGAGATCCAGCAAAACCTCTACGCGAAGGCCCTGAAATTCCGCGACGAGAATATCCGCAAGGTCGATACCTGGGAAGAATTCAAGGTCGAGATCGAGAAGGGCGGCTTCCTGCTCTGCCACTGGGACGGCACGGCCGAAACCGAAGAGAAGATCAAGGAGCTGACCAAAGCCACGATCCGCTGCATCCCCATCGATTCGTGCGTGTGCGAGGAAGAGGGTACCTGCGTCTACAGCGGCAAGCCTTCGCACCGGAGAGTCATTTTTGCAAGAGCCTATTAAAAACGGAATACCATGAAGAAACTGATTCTGGCCGTCATGGCCGTTTTCGCGACCTGCGCGTTGTTTGCACAGGACGCTCCCGCGCCGGAGGAAGCCCCGAAGGCTGAATGGAACAAGGGTATCACCACTACCATCGGCTTTTCCCAGCTTTCCCTGATGCAATGGGCCGCCGGCGGCGTCGGACAGCTGACGCTCAATACCTACGCCGACGTCTATGCCAATGTCACGAAAGGGAAGATTATCTGGAACAACGAGCTGCAGGCCGGATACGGCTTCGTGCACTCGTTCGACAAGGACTATCTCCTCAAGAGCGACGACCGGCTGATCTTCGACAGCAAGTTCGGCTACAAGGCGGCGGAAAAACTGTACTTCTCGGCCGTGTACAACTTCCGTACGCAGTTCGCGGACGGTTGGGATGCCAAGCATGAGGTGGTGATCTCCGACTTCTTCGCGCCGGCCTACACCTCTCTCGGTTTAGGTATCGATTACACGCCGACCAAGAATGTGTCCATCAACTTCGCACCCCTCACGGGCAAGGTCACGATGGTGCGTCAGGAAGCGCTCCGCACCCGTTACGGCAATGCGGAAGACCAGTTTGCCCGGTTCGAACTAGGTGCCCAGCTGCGTGTGGACGCCAAGCTGGAAGTGGAGAACTTCAAGGTGGGCACCGCGCTGGTGCTCTTCTCCGACTATCTCAACAAGCCGCAGAACATCAAGGTCTTGTGGGACGTCAACGCCGAAGCCAAGGTCACGAAGTTCTTCTCGGTGACGCTGCGCACCAACCTCATCTACGATGACAACGTGCTGGTGCCCAAGTACGACCGGATCACGAACGAACTGTATCAGGGCAAGGGCGTCCAGTTCAAGGAGCTCTTCTCGATCGGCTTCACCTACACCTTCGGCCAGGCGAAGAAATAACGTGCGATGCAGGACCGCTTCGACAGGACGTTGGCGCGGCTGACCGACGGCCGGCCGGACAGCAGGGTGCTGCTTGCAGTGAGCGGCGGCATCGATTCGATGACGATGGCGGACCTGTTCCTCCACAGTGCGCTGCGGCTTCCCCTGGCCGTGGCGCACTTCAATTTTCATTTGCGCGGTGCCGACAGCAATGGCGACGAAGCGTTTGTGGCGGACTGGTGCCGCAGGAACGGGATTCTGTTCTTCCGGCAGGAGGCCGACACGAAGGCGTATGCCGCGGCGCACGGGCTGTCCGTCGAGATGGCCGCGCGCCGGCTGCGTTATGACTGGTTCACCGGGGTGGCGCACAATCTCGATGACAATGCCGAAACGCTGCTGCTGCATCTGCTGCGCGGCACGGGCCTGCGCGGCCTGACGGGCATCCGGGAAACGATGCTGCTGCGCGGGGCGGAGGACGCTTCTGGGTCGGCGGGCGTGCGGCTCATCCGGCCGCTGCTGGACTTCAGCCGGCGAGAGATCGAAGCCTATGCCGTGCGGGCAGGCGTGGAATTCCGCGTGGACGCCACCAATGCAGATGTCTCCATTGCGCGGAACCGGCTGCGGCACGAAGTCTTCCCGCAACTGGCGCAGATCAACCCCGCTTTCCTGCGTACGCTGCAGACGGAAATGCGGCATTTCGGCCAGGCGGAGCTGCTGCTCGACGAGGTGTTCGCAGCAGGGAAGGCCGATATCTGTTCGGACCGCGACGGCGTGCTTTGCATCGACATTCCCGCTTTGCGCCGCAAGGGGCAGTGCGGTTGGTGGCTCTACCGGCTGCTGGAAGGCTGTGGCTTCAATGCCGACCAGCTCGGGCAGATCGAGCGTTCGCTGGACGCCCTGAGCGGCAAAACCTTCCTGTCGGCGACGCACCGGCTGGTGAAAGACCGCCGGGAACTACGCGTCTATCCCTTGTCGCTTCCGGATTCGGCCGATCTGACCGACCGGCTCGACGTGCGGACCTTTGCCGTGATGCCGGGCTTCGATCCGAAGCAGAAGCCGGACGACGTTCTCTTCGTGGACGCCGATAAAGTTCGGATGCCCCTGGCGGCCCGTCCGCCGAAGGAGGGCGACCGCTTCCGCCCCTTCGGCATGCATCGCGGTACCAAACTCCTGAGCGATTTCTTCACCGACCTGAAGCTCGACGTGGAGCAGAAGCGGCGGGAGGTCGTCGTCACGATGCAAAATGAAAATGGCGACGAAGTGATCGTCGCCATTGCCGGCCGTCGCATCGACGACCGTTTCAAAGTGACTGCGCGGACGCGCAGCGTCGCGGCTATTTCTTTTCCTGCTCCGCGGGAGTGACCTCTTCGGCCTCGTAGCCCAGCTTGTTGATGGCGGCGGCGAGTTTCTCCTTATCGGTCTTGTTGGCGTCGTACTTGATCCAGACGGTGCGGTCGTCCAGCGTGACTTTCATGTCCTTGATGCCTTTCTCATAGGGGAGGTTGGCTTCCACCTTCTTGACGCAGTTCTTGCAGTCGATGGTGGTGACGAAGGTCACTTCCTGGATGTTGGCGGCCTTCTTCTGTTTCTTGTCCTGAGCCAGGGCGGCGGTGGCGGTGCCGGCGATCAGCAGCACGGCCAGCATAAGGGTGAAAAAGCGTTTCATATCGAACAATTGTTATAGATTAGACTAGGTTATTTCCACAAAGTATAACGGAGGCCGATGTAGAATTTGCGGCCCATCAGGGGACCCCAGACGCTGCTGGCGTCGAA
>CACYZM010000015.1 GCA_902778855.1 uncultured Bacteroidia bacterium | reverse complement strand
AAGGGGCCAGTCTCCTTGGATAACAAGAAAAATGATGTAACTTTGAACGTTCTTTAAATTGCAGACCCTACTCCAGACACACTGGATGGAACGCTACCAGCGTTCCATCCAGTATTCTAAGACTTTTGGGGATACTATCAGCAAGAAGGTCCGGCACAATCGCGTCGAACTCATACTTCTGTATCAATTCTTTGAGTATCATGCCGCGAAGATACGGCATGAAGTTGCCAAAGAGTGGCAGTCTTTAAGATGCGTTATTCTTGTAGCAAGCGCTGAGGCGCTCTGTCTTCTTGAATGAAGCCTATTTCCAATCTCTCGTCAGCAACTCTTTTAATAATGAGATGGTCTCATTTCGAGTAAGAGTTCCCGACTCCAATCGCGTAGTCCTTGCTTCTCCATTCCTGGTTTTTGCATATTCAAAACCAGAAATCTGGTTTACAGAATAGAACTGAGCTCTTTTTGCCGCAAACTCCTCATTCGTAAGATTGTCGGGTTTCTTGACGAATACTTGGATATGGTAGTCTTCTTCCTTCTTAAAAGAATGAAACACATCTATCAAGAGATGATTATCATCCTCCAGGTGTTTTTCAAAACGGAAACAGGATGTTTTATAATCATCGTCGTATTCTGATTTATATGGACCATCCCACGAATTATAGTAATTCTTAAGAGATAGTTGTCCCGTATCACAAATATCTAAAAATAGACTCAATGTCCTAAGATTCATTCGAGGACCAATATTAATACTGCGAATCAGATTAATATCATTTCCATTGTCCCAGTCATTAGTCAATTTGTACTCCATATATGACCATACACCAGGGTGACGGACAAAATGCTTCCAATAACAATCCAATTGATCCGGATCGGAGAAAAAAGAGACTCTATTTGCAATAGCCTTGCAGATTGACTCCTTGGTAATCTCCTTTCCTTCAAGAGTTTGACAAACATCAAGGATTAAGCTTTTCAACGCATCTGTCTGTTCATATTCTACGCCATCATACGAGAGTTTTCCTGTGCTTACTAAATACTCTTTCCACTGATTGCCGTAAATATTCTGCCACTTGTAATTGCCGTATGATTTGCCGAAACAATGAGGGGGATAGGTCATCAGAGCTCTCCTAAATAATGAATCAGGATATGCTGTCCGGATTTCTCCCTTATTCCATGTGATGGACTCTGCCATAACTTTACCCGCGCTCTCAAACTGGTTCGCATACTCTACTGTCTCAATGGGCTCTCCCAAAATCTTAAACATGAATCGGATTTGCCCTTGAAACTGCGGTAGATTCTCCAGAGAGATCATTGATTCTGCAAGACTGTCCCTTGTTAAAGAGGCTTCTTTGGCTACGAGTGTGCAATCAAAGCCTGATGCCATAAAAGCCGCCTTCGTTATTTCTTCTTTAACTTGATTCTGACTGAAGCCTCTGATTTGTTTTGATATACCGTCCTTTAACAGCAGAGAATAAAGATTGAACTCATCTTGGGACGAATTTACTTCCAGATAATCAATACTACCCAGCACATCAACCATATCTTTTAAGTCAATTGAGGAATTGACAACCAGGTTCCTAATCACTCTGAGCCAGTGGGAAAGATGTCCTTGCTGTTCATAGGGACTCTTTAAGATTGCGTATAATACTGGCAAAGTCTTGTTATAAGAAGCCTCTTCTGCAAAGGCCAAGTGGTATAGTAAAGATGTTTGTTTTGAGACCTCATAGTCTGGGAACAGAAACTCTAATCCACGAATTCGAGGAGCTAAATTACACAACCTATCCAGACTGTTCTGTATGAAAGTAAAAACCGACTCGTTGAATAATGCGAGTTTGTCCAACCAGAACACCGGAATCATCTTTCTACCTTCTCTTAGAATCCGGAATACCGCATTCGCAAGTACATCGGAATTATCCTTTGCACTCTTTTCTTCGACATCCATGAAATCACAGAGTGACGTGAAAAGATAATTATCTGTGACAAGTGAAAGATTAATCTTCAATTTCTCTCTATTCTGTACCCAAAAAAGCAAAAGCGCCGAATAAAGAAAGCGAAGTTGCTCATCGTCTATTTCTTCTGGATGCTGCTGGCCCTTGTTCCGCTCCTGCCAAAACATTCCGGCCCACTTGCCATCCATAGAAGAGCGCCACGCTTTTGTGAATTGGTCGTTTTCTCCCCATATTGTTTTCACCTGTTCGTCCATCCAGGACTTTACGTTCTCAAAATAGGATAAGGGGCGGCCACGACCATTCATTTTGATATACACATCATCGTCCAGTCCCTTTTCTTTCATATTGAGGAAACTGAACTGAATGTTGTCCAGCATGAGCTGTGACATTTCGGTAGGGATGTCTTTATCGTCAATAAGACGAAGTGCTTGAAGCATATTCCGTACTGTCGGGTCCTCATTCCAAAATGAACGGAACCATTGAGCGTCTGTGATTACATCAACTATTTCTCCTTTCTTTTCAGGAAGCAATGTGGGCAACTCTTTCATTAGGTTGTCAACAAACGCCTGCGCGGATTGCCGTGACTGAAATTGCAGTTTCACTGAGTAGCTTACTCCAGTTAGGCTATAAATGTATAAGTGCAAAAGCCAGAGTGTAGTAAGCCTTTGTTGACCGTCAATGGCTACATATAATGACGCATCATCATTTTCGTCGTAGCCATAAATATAGTTCAGCTCGAGTTTCCTTGACGTTGTTAATGCTTCTATTGCATTATCTAAAAGTGGTTTTATGATGTCTGGCCGTCCTCCCTGTACATAGTCCCGTTGAAGAAGAGGAATTAGAATGCTCTTCTTTTTGTCGATAAATGTATTCTTAAATGTATTCATGCTTTGACATTCTTCGGAGATATGAAATAGTCTGTAATCTTTTGCTTAATGTCCTCATAATAGGCATCATAGTCATCTTGGGTCCAATTAGTCAATGATACATCCCTTTTTTTGTTGTATGCTTTTAGATATACGTTCCGAGTACAGACTGGTATATAAACGCGTTGGACTCTCTCCTTGATTTCTGAATCCTGGGAACCGCCATCTGCTATGATAACAATACGACGTTTCCTTGGGAACAAAGAGTTGTGGAATGAACGATTAGTATGACTATCAAGAAGCACTAAATTACCTAAGCCGTTTTTATTCTCAATTTTGTTGTCGTATAGCTCAACGAACTTCTCATAGAATCTATTAAAAGAAGTCTTGTCTGATGCATCGAGTTTATCATATAAAGCCAGTAACTCCATGGCTTGTTTTCCTTCCAACGTCTCGTCATTCGCAATTCTTTCTGCAGCTTGAGGGAAATTAAAATCAGCCTGAACGCCTTCCAGCCAATCCTGCCTGTCTGACTCGGAAGTAAAATCATTCTCTGTTTGAGACGAGATGTGTTCAATATCCCAATTCTGCTTGTGTAGCAGATCAAACGGAAAGTACTCATAGGTACGGGCAGTCCCTTTCCCGTGCCGTTCAAGAGAATCGTTCAACGAATCATAGGAAGATAGAATGGTTGCTATATTGTGCAACAAGAACACGCCACGCAGGGTTTTTGTGTCATTTCCATAGACAAGCGCATTCCAGGAGAACCACTCTTTGTCCATATTCAGCAAACTCACTAATTCTTTGCGCAGCGACTCTTTAAAAGCACATTTACCAAGAGTTTCACTACGCTTTAACATCTCCTGCAAGGAGAATTTTTTACCGCCTCCCTTAAAATAGTTCCAGAAGCCAATATAATGATAGATATAAACGTCTTGGTAGAATTCCATAATGCGGGAATAAATATCCAAGACTTTATCCCACTTCTCCTTAAGCTGTTCTTTGTGTGCGCTAAGTTCAAAAAACGACTTCCTGGTCTCTATCTCATAGTCTGACGGAGCAATGCCAGTTACGATGTTGAATAACATATCAATCCTGGATTGCCCTTTTGCGGTTTTTAGCGTCTTGTCATTATTAAAAAGAAACCAAAGTCTGTCATTGTCTAATCCTCGCTCAATAGACTCAAACTGAGCTGCAATCTGTTCATGGTTTTTTAAGCCATTTGTTCTATTAAGAAGTAAAGCCTTAATTAACTCGGCGTTTGTTAATTGAATCTTTCCACTGTTGAGATCACGAAACACCTGATGCGCTACTTTATCGTCTTCTAACTGATACCAAATGACCTGGACAGACTTTTCCTCCTTCTTTTTTACCAGCAAATCTACAAACTCCTCTGTTTTATAAGGAGAATTCTGCTTTGAGAAAGCATTCCTGATTGTCAAGTAGGCACGCGTGATGAAAAAATGATCAGAATCCGTGTCAATTAACTGGGTAATTGGTTTCGTGAGTAGATTGTAACGTTCATTATCTTCATCTCTTTCGTAGTCGAGAGTGTATGTGTCGAGTTGTGCCTTGCATTCCTCAATAAGATACTTCTGAAGAAGGAAAAGACTCGTAAGCCTTTGTTGACCGTCAACGACAAAGTAAGCGCCCCCTTCAAGATATACAGTTATAGGATGGAGGCAGTACATGATTTTATCCGAGTGAATAAAATCATGGAAATCTTGCAAGAGGATATTGATATTATCCTCTGTCCATTTATACCCTCTCTGCTGGTACGGACTCTTGAAGACTAACCCGCTTAATTCAGATATGGATTTCAGTGTTATTTCTTCGGCCATAGTATAAAACTTTTGGACAAAACTAATACTCATTCCTGCCAAACCATAGCAAGTTTAGTGTTATCATACAAATATAATGTTTTTCGACGGGCTTTCAAAAGCCATTAAGATACACGAATATGCCACTCTTTGGCAGTCAGATTGTCTTAATTCGCAGTCAGAATAGACTTGCAATGGAATTCACAACCAGCATCTATGACGAAAAGAGTATCCAGACGCTTGAATGGCACGAGCACATACGCCGCCGTCCGGGTATGTACATTGGCCAATTGGGAAACGGGGCTGAGCCCAAAGATGCCATCTACACACTTCTGAAGGAGATCATTGACAACTCCATTGATGAGTACACCATGGGGTTCGGGAAGAATATCATCGTGGACGTAGATGAACGAACCGCCACGGTTCGGGACTATGGCCGCGGGATACCGCTCGGTTCGGTAATCAAGGCGACCAGCGTCCTGAACACGGGTGGCCGTTTCGATGATTCGGTCTTCAAGAAATCTATCGGCCTGAATGGAGTCGGAACAAAAGCCGTCAATGCCCTGTCGATTGACTTTTATGTGGCCTCGTATAGAAACGGCGAATGCTCTTGGGCACAATTCTCTCGTGGGCAGCTTCAGGATAGCGGACGGGATACCACCAAAGAAAAGAATGGCACCTATGTCCGGTTCACTCCCGATGAAATGTTGTTTCCTGACTTTGCCTACCGAATGGATATCGTTGAACAGATGGTCAGAAATTACACCTGCGTAAAAAAGGGCTTGATCATTACTTTGAACGGCATTCAATACCGGTCCGAAAATGGCCTTCCAGATTGGGTCAAGTACAACATCCCGGAGCCGCCTTTGTATGAACCCATTCATTTGCAAGGGGATGATATTGAGATGGTCCTTACCCATTACGACGGAAGCGGAACCAACATCGGCTCGTTTGTCAACGGGCAATATACCATTGACGGCGGAACGCACCTTACAGCCTACAAAGAAGCAGTGGCACGAGCTCTTGTAGACTTCTTCAAGAAAGACTACATCCCAGACGATTGCCGCCAGGGGCTTGTCGGCGCGATTTACATTCATATGCAAGATCCGATTTTCGCATCACAACAAAAAGTAGCGCTCCAATCTACACATATACGGAAAACGGAAAGCGGTGACGGGCTGACCATCCGGTCATTCATCAATGATTTCGTCAGCAGGAATCTGGATAATTACTTGCTATCCCATAAAGAAGTAGCCGCAATAATCGAGAAAAAGGTCAAACAGGCGTATAGGCTCCGTCAGGAAATCAACGAGATCAAGAATCGGAACAAAAGCGCGAAATCATCCCATGTTTATAATGAGAATCTGAGAGACTGTAAGGTACACTACGGAGGCCGTATTTCAAAAGAGATGGCCCAGTATGTTAACCAGACCAGTATCTTCATCACAGAAGGGAAATCGGCAAGCGGCACAGTTACCGAAGCCAGAAATCCCATCTATCAAGCTGTCTTCAGCATTCGCGGCAAGTCGAAAAACAGCTACCGCAGCAGCGACGCAAAGGTGCTGGAGAATGCTGAATTACGGAACCTGGTGGCGGCACTCGGTTTGAGTGACGGTCTTGCAGGATTGCGCTACAACAAAGTAATCGTTGCGTCGGACGCCGATGACGACGGGATGCATATCCGCCTGCTCCTGATCACTTTCTTTTTGAAGTACTATCAAGACCTGATCCGCGCCGGTCATCTGTATATCTTGGAAACCCCACTATTTCGTGTCAGGACCAAGAAACACAACCGATACTGTTTCAGCCCGGACGAAAGGGACGCAGCGATTGCCGAATTCAGCAAGGGAAACGAAAAAGTGGAAATCACACGCTTCAAAGGTCTTGGAGAAATCAACAAGAAAGAGTTTCACGATTTCATCGGCGAGAACATGCGTCTTGAGCAGATCACTATCGATGACGCTGAAGATGTCCAATCTCTTCTGGCCTTCTATATGGGAGAAAATACAGCCGAACGGCAACGGTTCATTATGAAGAACCTTCGCTCGGAGAACAATAACGAAGCGAGTTGAAATACGCCACGTTGAGATAAGTCGTTCCCCAAAGCATCGCTTCTCTCTTCAGCCCTTCCTCGTGGACATGGCCAAAAATGTGGTATTTGGGCCGCGCCTTGGCGATGGCCAGATATAGGTTGCGATCTCCCTCACCCCGGTCCAGATGTCCATAGGCGGGGCCATGAGTGATGAGGAAATCTATACCGTCTGGCAAGGTGATAGCTCCATCCAGGTACGGCCTCGCAGCCACGCTGTGGAAACTGATTCCATCGAACTCTAGCCCGTCGTTCTCAAGAAGCATGACCCCATCGGGAACAAGGCTCCGGGCATACTCTGGCTGCTGATCAAAGACCATGTCGTGGTTGCCGGCAACAAAGATGCGGAGCTTCGCCGGGATGCTGATGTACCAGGCAAAGAAGTCCCTCAGTTCACCAGGCGCAAAGCCCTCGCAAGCATCCCCAGCGCAAATGAGAATGTCCACATCCCCAGGCACCTGCAGCCGCCGATACAGCCCCTGGGGGTCGGCGAAGGCGAAGATCTTATGTCCCTTACTATTGATGAGCATAAAAGGACAAGTCTGATTGTTCTATTGCTTAGTGCAATCCTTTGACACTTGTCGCCACATCATAGAGATGAGGATCCAAGACGATGTCCGCCATTTCGTCTATAGCTTCTTTGCCGGTTTTCAGATGAGTCATTATCTCAAATCTGGCACATGCAAGGGCGCGCTGGAGATAAAATGCTTCCAATTCCAAAGAGCCGTCTGTCGCCTCAATGCACTCAGCCACTCCAGCACGGAAGAAAGCGCTCCAAACATTGGGCTCGTATTGGAATAAATCGAGATCGTTATCAAAATGTTCAATTTTCATAACCACAATACTGGAGGCATCTGCGAGTTCCACCATTTTCCTAACATTGATGGGGAAAAACCAGCTTAGCTTTGACTCATCATAATCCTGCATTCCGTAGAATTCATATTTCTTCTGGTTGGTGCGAATGATAAGTTTTGGAGGCATTCCAAGGCGCTGAAGAAAAGAGTCCTGACTAAAAGATATGCGGAACAGACAGTCCGATGAATATTCAGTAGTAAACATCCCATATCGATAATCGAATCTCTGATCGCTGCCGATTAAGCGATAGAGCCTCTCTATTTTATGGATCTTCATGTCTTTGCTATTTTATCGGATCTCCACAAAACTTCTTCCGGCCGCACTTCTTGCACTTGAATCCCGCCCAGACGGCATCGAACTGATTAATGGCCGCATCAACCAATTCGGGGTCATCGGTCAGGATGCCGGCTTCGAAGTTACGGCGCCCTCGGGCCTTCATGCCGAGGCCGGCACCAGTAAGGTTGGCGGAACCGATGTAGGCCATCGTCAGGTCGAAAATGATGATTTTGAAATGGACGCGCGGGCATAGCATTCGTTCCATCTCGGAAAACAGAATCGGATAATGGTCAAAGTCTTCGCGAAAGTTCGGCCCGGGTTCCTTGGCATGGATCAGCCGTACTTCCCGGCCACGGCTGACCAAGTCGGCCAACACGCCCAGGAACGGGCGATCGCCGACATACAAATCCTTGATGTCGGCGGTTCCAATCCACAGGAGTTTCTTCACGTTGGGAACGCGAGCAATTACCTCCTTGAAATGGTCATCATCTGCGATGTACTGAATCATTTTGTTAAGTTACGAACTTATGCGAAAATATCCGAGTAGTTCCTGATGTCCCGTTCACGCATAAGGAATTTGATGGCCTCGGCCTGCAAAATACCGCGGCGGTTGTCTCTGCGCTCCCAGGTCGTGTTATTGGAGGCATAGTCTGTCATCCCATTGTACAGTTCCCACACCGACATGCTTGCTTTCAGCGTGCTTAGTTGTTCTGGTCTAAATCCGGCATCCATGTACTTCTTGTGCTCGTCCGCAAAAGGCGCTATGGCCATAGCCGCCTGGCTATCGACCAGACATTTTTCCAACTTGTCAGAAACCCATTTCAGTTCAGCTATCGACGCACGTACTTCCATCGCTTCCAGAGCCTTCCCGGTAAACCTGTCGAAATCGTCATTCAACAGGCCCATATTGCGGGGAATATCCAGGAATCCGCCAATCCTGTCTTCACGGACAGATGTCGCTCGGGCTTCTCTGTTTTTGATCGTTACAGTTTGCCCATTGGAACAGATCAGACGCTCATAGTATCTGCCCAATTCAATCTGCCCAAGGTGCCATTTGAGGTAATAGGAGTTGACTAGGAAGTCTTCACCAGGAGCGATCTGGCGCACTTCAGGTTGAGCGCTGTCGAGGAAGATCGTGAGTCCGGCGACAATGTCGTAGGCCGTCTCGTACCTGACTGGGTAGAGCTGATTTTTGTCAAGAAACATCTCCAGAAAATCGAAGAAAACCTCTGCGCTGATAGGTTCTTCTTCGATGGGAACCAAACCACTGACCGTGCGGCTCTTAGGATTGGCAATCAACGCAACAGACACAGGAGACGACATGGATCCGGCGATTGCAAAATAGTTGCGCAAGTCGCGTACGCCATCTTCCCCTGATGCGTTCTTGACGATCTTGGTATGCTTCGTAGTAAGGCCTATAATCTTATCAAGCTGTCGGGATACCGTATCGTTGACCAGAAGCTCAGAGCCTTCCACCCGGTAGACATTCTTTCCATAACCCTCATAGGGTGCCGTGATTTCAGAGCCGTCTTGCAAGCGGCCCACATATTCGATAGCGTCCCTACGGACCACCTTGTAAGGATTTGCCACAGCAGCCACATACTGCCGCAATTTAGTAAGATCCACTTCACTCATTATCAATTATTCTCGTTTGTTGATGATTGAATATCCTGTCGAACTGGTCTGCAAACTGGCGGAGACTGCTGGAAGCCGTGGATTGCAGTTTCCGAAGTTTGCGGTCCTGCTCGAACTTTTCTTCGTTATAATAGACATCGCCGGTCACCGAGAGATCGTAGTACAGGCGCACGCCGACATCACCCCTTCGATGCTTGCTGAAGACGGCATATCTGTCGGAATAGATGTTCTTGGGGTTCTCCAGCCGCAACTCAAGCATAGCCGTGATCGAATGCTTCAGGCGATTGGAGCCGATGAAATGCCCCGCTTTCGTGACTTGCTGAATGGTAAGAAACGTCGTGTTGACGCCGCGGTCATTGGACGCCTTGTTCTGGTGCTTGATCAAAGACAGGAGAATGCTTTCCGCCTTCTTCAGAGTCAGGCCTTCTTCATCCTTGATGATGCCTTGCAACTCGTAAAACGAGTCGATGGCCACGATATCCCATCCCCGCTCCAGGATTCTTTTGATAGTTTCCAAATTATGGGTATGGGATTCTTCGTCAAAACCGGCCTCGACAAAGAGGATGTCCAAGTCCTGAAATTTCGGGAAGCGCTGGACATAGATGGCCAGGTCGATTTCATTCATCTCTGCACTGATGAAGAGAACACGAACGCCCGGATTGAAGCTGCGGATGTTTGACAGCAGATCCAGGATGATTGTGGTCTTACCCACACCAGGATCGCCGATGATCATATAGTTCACGCCTTTAGGAAGGCCGTTGTAGCTGCAAAGCAATTCGTCCAGCACTGTTCCGCTCATATAATTGCAGAACAATTCCGGATTGAAATGCATATCCCGCATCCTGATTACTTCATTCGCCATCGTTATTTCGCTGACTCAAATATTCAAATCATTCGCAAAGATAGAGTCCCCGAATGCCAAAAAACAGCAGGCTGGTCGAAACCATATAAACGCATATAGACTTCCGATTTGCTGCCACTTTTTGGCAAATCACTGACTTAGTTTTGCACTGTGAATCTAAAGCAACAACTATGGCCAAGACGATTATTGAAAGAATGTGCAGTATTGCGCAAAAGATGAGGCCGGTGGAGAACAGCATCCAAATGGAGTTGGGAAAAATGCCGAAGGCATCAGCAGATATTCGCGCATTGACAAAACTACTGGAAATCAGCCCAATGCAGGTCGTTATCCTCACTGCCATCGTACAAAGGTCGTCGCATTTCTGTGTTGAAAGCAGCGACATTGCCGATATGCTCGGGTTGGACTACCTTAAGTTCTTGACTTACCATCAGGAAATGGAAGGCATCAGAAAACGCGGATACATCCGCATCGACAGGGAAGGGAACATTGTCATCCCCAAAAACGTCCTGAACAGTTTGACAGAAAACATGCCCATCCGGCCGGAACCTCTAACGGGACTCGATGCCAGCGAGTTACTGATCCGAATCAAACACGCCCTTGCCATCAGAAAAGAGGACCAGTGCACAGCACAAGAAATGGAAGAAGACCTGACAACTTTGATGGAACTCAATCCTGAGAACAGCGTGTCCCGGACGATACGAAGAATCATTTCCGAACTCGACTATCGGGAAAGCGTAACGCTCTACGGTCTGGTCTATCGCTACTATTTTGAAAACGACGATATGGTAGGCTGGCACGATTTGGACGACTACGTGAACGAAGACGAACTGGCATGGCTGAAGTCTTTATATCGACGCAAAAGGCTTATTCTACAATTAGATAAGATCATTGAGCCTTCCGGAATGAACGGTATGATGAATAAAGACTACTTCCGGATTACGCAAAACGTGAAAGAAGAACTCTTTGCAGATGTGGGCGGTGTCAGAAAAGTGGAGTCCTTCGTGAAAGCATCCCGGAAGCTGAGTGCGTCGGAGATTACGAAAAAGACATTGTTCTACAACTCTTTAGAAGGCCAGCAAGTAAAGCGTTTGATAGAGTTGATGAACGAGAGACGTTTTGAGGAAATACGCCAGAAGATGAAGGAAAAGGGCTTGAGGACAGGATTCACCTGCTTGTTCTATGGCAGTCCCGGAACCGGCAAAACAGAAACCGTCTACCAGATTGCCCGCGAGAGTGGCCGCGACCTCTTCATCATCGATGTGTCCCAGATCAAGAGTTGCTGGGTGGGAGAAAGCGAAAAGAACATCAAGGAGATCTTCGACAAGTACCGCCAAACCGTGAAAGCGGGCGGAACAATCCCTATTCTGCTCTTCAACGAAGCCGACGCCATCTTCGGCATCCGGCAACTGGGAGCGGAACGCGCCGTGGACAAAATGGAGAACAGTCTTCAAAACATCATACTGCAGGAGATGGAAGACCTGGACGGCATTCTGATGGCCACAACAAATCTCACGTCCAACTTTGACAAAGCATTCGAGCGTCGCTTCCTCTACAAGGTCCACTTTGAGAAGCCTTCAATAGAAGCTCGTGCAGCCATCTGGCAATCGATGATTCCGGTTCTTTCAGAAGACGAATCCATTCAGTTGGCAACTGACTACGATTTCAGCGGTGGGCAAATTGAAAACGTTTCTCGCAAGCGTGCCATTGCTGCCATCCTGGAAACAGTTGAACCCAACTACGCCGCCATCCGCTCCTACTGCGAAGAAGAAACCCTTTCCGGTAGTGAATCGAAAAGAAAAATCGGTTTCTAAATCAACTGCCACTTTTTGGCAGTTTTTGTTTTTATCTTTGTATCGATAAATGACAGAGGAATATGGCCAAGAACTACTTCGACCGCTACATCTGGCTGATTGACACCATCAACAGGCACGGGCACATCTCGTTCAAGGAGATCAGTTATCTGTGGGCGCATAGCCCGATTAACAAGCTAGGGGAAAATTACCTCGCGGAGCGCACTTTCCACAATCACAGGGAAGCCATTCTGGACACCTTCGGCATCGAGATCAAGTGCGACCGGTCATTGGGCTACTACATCGCCAATCGTGAAGATATGGAAGAAGATGGCATCCGTCGGTGGTTGCTCGAATCCCTCTCAATGAACAACCTGCTGAATGAGTCTCGCGATATGCGTGACCGCATCCTCTTCGAAGAAATACCATCCAGCCAGCGCTGGTTGACCGCCATAGTAAACGCCATGCGGGATAACAAGACCATCGAAATGACCTACCAGAGTTTCAATCGCACAGAACCTGCCACCTTCGAGGCGCATCCCTGGTGTCTGAAACTCTTCAAGCAACGCTGGTATCTTCTTGCCCGAAGCGAAACCTACAAGGAACCTCGCATCTACGCCCTCGATCGAATCCGCGCAGTCAATGAGACAAAGAATGCACTCAAGATTCCCAAGAAGTTCAAAGCCGACGAGTTCTTCAGCCATTATTTCGGGATCTATGTAAACAATTGCCAGCCTGAAACCATTCAATTGAAAGTCAAAGCCAGACAAGTCAAATACTTTATATCGCTGCCGCTTCACAGTTCGCAGCGCGAGATCGAGTCAACCAATGAATCCACACTCTTCGAATATAAGCTCGTTCCTACCTTCGACTTCGAGCAGGAAGTACTCAGTAAAGGTCCTTGGGTAGAAGTTCTCGCGCCAGAATCGTTCCGAGACGTGATTCATGCCGACATTAAGGCCATGCTCGAGCAATATGAATGATTTTGATAGCGGTCGCGGCCTTGCGTGGTCCCGTCCTCATTCAAGGCCTTATTTGAGGATGGGAGGGCAAAAAACGGGCTGCCATCCTCATAAGAGCCGCTATTTGAGGATGGGAACGAGAACGAAAGTCGGCCGCTAGAGCCCGATGAAGGACTGGTGGAGGAGGAGGCGGGCGAGGCCTTCGATGAGGGAGGCGAGGCCGAGGAGGGCGATGAGGGTGCCGGAAATGCGGTTGATGACCAGCATCTGGCGGAGATGGAAACGCTTGCGGAACATCGAGATGCCGCTGCTCAGCAGGAACCACCAGGTGGCGGTGCCCAGGAAGATGCCGGAGAGGACGAACAGCACGTCGAGGGTCGAATAGCTGCTGCCCAGATCCAGTTTGAAGAAGGCGAACAGGCCGAGCATCAGGACCAGGGCGCCGGGGTTGGTGATCGTCATCAGCAGGCCGCGGCCGATTTCCCGGATGTGCCGGGTACTCAAGGCTTCCGTATTGTGCCGGTTCAGGTCCTTGATCGGGTTCTTCAGGGCAATCTGGAGGCCGATCAGGAGGATGATCGCGCCGCCGATGAGCATCACCCAGTCATAATTCCGGTTCAGGAATTCGCTGATGAACGAGACCGAGAATAGGGCGATCGCCGCATAGAAGGTATCGGCGATCGAGGAGCCGACGCCGACGGCGAAGCCGGCCCAGCGGCCCTTGTCCAGCGACTTCTGGATGCAGACGATGCCCAGCGGCCCGAGCGGAATCGAAGCCGCCAGTCCGATGAGGATCGCTTTGAGGAAATTGAGTACCATTGTGTTTCCGAAACGATGACAAAGATACCATTATTTACAACATTCACTGCAAAAAACCTATCTTTGTAAGCAATTCTTCACATTCGAACATACCATGGAAACATCCCGCCCTATATCGAAAGGAAATCTCTGGCTGCTGATCGCCGGATTTACGCTGCTGACAAGCCTGCCGTTCCTGGTGCCGCGCCTGGGATTCCTTTCCCTGGTAGGATTCGTTCCCCTCTTCCTGTTCGAGCGGCTGCTGACGGAATACCGGGTCAAGCACGCCTTCTGGTACTACTACACGGCCTTCCTGCTCTTCAACATCGCCACGACCTTCTGGATCTGGTTCGTCTCGCCGGCAGGCGCCATCGCGGCGCTCCTGCTCAACGCCCTGCAGATGGCGGCCATCTTCGCGCTGTTCCGCTGGGGCGGGCGCATCCTCCGCAGAAAAGTCAAGGATCCGACCCTGGCCGAAGCCTTATCGCTCTGCTGGTTCATCCTCACCTGGCTGGCCTGGGAGCACATCTATTTCAACATCGAACTGTCGTGGCCCTGGCTCTGCCTGGGCAATTCCTTCGCCTATAATCCCGAGATGGTGCAGTGGTACGAAGACTGCGGCGCCGTGGGCGGCTCCGCCTGGATCCTCCTCTGCAACAGCATCATTTACCTGTGGCTGACCACCCGGGACCGCGCCTGGCGCCGCTGGTATGCCATTGCCGCCCCCGTGGTGGTGTTCATCCCCATCCTTTATTCTGAGATCCGTTACGCCACCTACAAGGAAACGGACGACCCGATGGAAGTGGTGGTGGTGCAGCCCAATATCGATCCTTTCCACAAATACGGCGTCACGCCGCAGGCCGGCCTCGACGAACGGCTGGTCCAGCTTCTCGCGCAGGAAGTGACGCCGCAGACACGTTTCGTGGTCACGCCCGAGACTTTCACTTACGACGTGGATATCGACAATCCCCTGCTCAGCAGTCCTTCCCTGCGGACCTACGCGGCTTTCCTGTCGGCCCATCCGGGAACCGACCTGCTGCTGGGCGCCCTCACCTACCGGCGGTTTTTCAATACGTACGCCAAACCCTCGCGCAGCGCCCGCCCCGGCGGCGCCGGGCAGTGGGTCGACGTCTACAACACCGCCCTGGTGATGGACAGCCAGCAGGTGTACGGCTCGTATGTCAAGTCGAAGCTCGTGCCGGGTGTGGAGATCATCCCGTATGAGAACGTGCTCAAGTTCCTGGGCCCGATCGTCCAGAAGTTCGGCGGCTCGAGTTCCAGCTATGGGACGCAGGACGAGATGGACGCCATCCCGACCAGCGACGGGAGCAAGCTGGGCGCGATGATCTGCTACGAATCGGTGTATGGCGACTGGTCGCGCGTAGCCACGAAAAAGGGCGCCCGCTTCCTGGCCGTGATGACCAACGACGGCTGGTGGGGCGATACGCCAGGCTACCGGCAGCACTTCAATTTTGCCCGCCTGCGCGCCATCGAGAACCGGCGCGACGTGGTGCAGGCGGCCAACACCGGCACCTCCGGCTTCATCAACCAGCGCGGCGACGTGCTGGCCAAGACGGGCTGGTGGGTCGAGACCACGCTGAAAGGCACCATCAACGGCAACGACGCCCTCACGCCGTTCGTCCGGCACGGCGACCGGGTCGGGCGCTGCGCCGGCTATCTTTTCCTGGCTTCGCTGCTTACGCTGTTGGTTTTTGCCGTTTCGGGTAGGCGATCCGGGCGTGGTAAATCTGCATCAGGTAAGTCTTGAACGACTTCTTCACCTGGTTGATGTCGCGGATGGAGATGTCCGCTTCCGCCAGCTGGGAATCATCGAAACGATTGGCCATGATCCGGTCGACCAGCGCGGAGATGCTCTCCTCGGAATAATCCTTCAACGTACGGGACGCCGCCTCAACGGCGTCGGCCATCATCACGACCACCTGTTCCTTGGTCCGGGGCAGGATGCCGTTGTAGGTGAAGGCCGCCTTGTTGGCCGGGTCTCCGCCGTTGTTGCAATACACGTTGTAGAAATACAGGGTCACGGAGCGGCCGTGGTGGCAGGCGATGAAATCGGTGACGATGGCGGGCAGTTTGGCCTTCTTCGCCAGCGCCAGGCCGTCGTCGACGTGCTTGATGATGGCGCGGGCACTCTCTTCCGGCGTCAGGCCGGCGTGGTAGTTGACGCCTTCGGCCTGGTTCTCGATGAAGCACATCGGGTTCTCCATCTTGCCGATGTCGTGATACAGCGATCCGACCCGCACGAGCATGGCGTTGGCGCCGATCTCGCGGGCGGCGTTTTCAGCCAGGTTGGCCACCTGCAGCGAGTGCTGGAACGTGCCCGGCGCCTTGTACTGGAGATTCTTCAGCAGCTTGTTGGTGGTTTCCGACAGGTCCCGGAGGCGTGAATACGACACGAAGCCGAAGAGCTTCTCGAACAGGTAGACGAACGGATATAGCACGATCGAGAGCAGGGCGTTGATGCCCAGGTACAGGAATTCCGTGGCCTTGAAGGCATAGGAGAAGTCGCCCGCGCCGAGTTTGAACACGAAGCAGGTGACGGCCATGGCCACGAAGAGGATGATGATGTTGATGAACTGCAGCCAGCCCCGGCTGAGCCGGCTGTAGGCGTACAGCACCGCCGAGCCGCCGACCATGTTGATGAAAAACAGTTCCACGCCGTTTTCCGGAATGATCAGCAGGGGAAGGATCGTCACGGCATAGACGGCATACGAGAGGTCGTCACGGAAGAAAGCGCTCATATAGAGCGCGATGACGGCGAACGGGAACAGATACAGCAGCCGCTGGTCCACGCGGAAGAGGATGGAGACGCCCGCGAAGGAGATCAGCAGGAGCATCATCAGGAAGAGCAGCTTGGGCATCGAGGAGAACACCGAACGGTCGAGGAAGAACACCGCGAAGAAGAACACGGCCAGCAGGATCAGTACCAGGAACAGATGGCTGATCAGCAGCGCGTTCTGCGATCCGGAGTAACCGTAGCTGAGCCGGTATTCCTCTTTGTAGGAATCCAGGATCTCGCAGATCTCGCCGGTGACGGTCTCCCCTTCCGAGACAATGAGCTGCCCGGCATAGACCATGCCTTTGGTCGGCGAAATGTAGTTCACGGCTTCGCGATGCACCAGTTGCGTGGTATTCTCGTCGAAAAAGAGATTGGGCACGATGAACGACGGCAGATCGAGCTGCCGGACCAGCGAATCGACTTCCATTTCGGGATACTCGTACGCCAGATCGGATTTCAGGGCGTTGAGCACCCGCGCCAGGTCGTAGATCTCCGAGGCCGGGGTCTCGTCGGCCCGCTTGTCGCGCTTGATGAAGACCACTTTGTCGGATTGCTCATTGCCGCCGAAATCGGACACGATGCCACGGCGGTAGGCTTCGTCGAGATGTTCGTAGAGCTTGCGGGTCAGCTCCTCGTCGAGCTGAAGCTCCACGGCCTTGTGCCCGAAACGTTCCAGCACAGGCGGCGCCACCGAAGGATCGTAGGCATAGTAATCCACCATCTCGGACGCCCGTTCCTCCTTCTCCCGGAGCATTTCGGCCTCCGACTTGAGAATCGGGAAGTCGATGGGCGAGATCAGCGTCTCATAGACCCAGGGGCGGCCTTTCTGGTACTCGTACTGGAACTTCCCGATGCGGGGATAGAGCAGCAGCAAGAGGACGGCCAGTACGATATAGCAACTGATGATCCAATATTTTTTCATAACTTTGTGAAGCCTCAGAATCAGTAAAAATAGCAAAAAACTCCGGAAATATGAAAAAAATCATGCTGGCCGCCCTGCTCCTCCTCTTCGCGGCGGGCGCGCACGCCCAACAGCTTGTCGTCATCGAATCGCCCAACCTCCACGCCAACGACTCCGTGCTGGTCTTCATCCCGCAACAGTTCGAATTCAATTACTCCGACCGCTATTGCCTGGACTGCCTCGGGGATCCCGATCCTGTCCCCGCCCTCTTCCTGCTGCACGGCTGGTCGGGCTGCTACCGCAACTGGAGCGATTACTATGACCTTCAGCAGATTGCCGACGAATCGGGCTTCCTCATCATCTGCCCCGACGGCTTCTACGACAGCTGGTACGTAAACGCCAACGACCCGAATAAGATGCAGTGGCGCGACTTCTTCGACCAGGAGCTCTATCCCCAGCTGAAAGAGAAATACTTCCTCGATCCGGAGAAGACCTTCATCACCGGTCTGTCGATGGGCGGACACGGCGCCATCAACCTTTTCCTCGATGACCCGGCCCGCTTCCGTGCCGCCGGCTCGATGAGCGGCGTCCTCGACCTGGCCTACGAGCACGGTCGCCTCGGCCTTTCGGACCTGCTGGGCCCCTACGACGACCCCGCCAACAAACGGCACGCGGAAGAATCGGCCGTCAACCGCATCGAACGGGCGAAAGACGCGGGCAAACTGATGCTCATCACCTGCGGCTACAGCGACTCCCTCTACGGCGCCTCCCAGAGCTTCTGCGCCCGCTGCAAGGAACTCGGCGTCCCCTACATCGAAGTCTATTCCCCGGGGACCCATTCCTGGAAATACTGGGGCTACGCGCTGAAGCTCCACCTGTGGTACTTCAGCCGCATCCTGAACGAAGAAAACCTCGGGTATTGACCCGAGGTTTTCTGTTTTAACGAAGCTGAGGCTCCCGCCTACTTGATGCTCATGTTCAGGATGGTGTCGGAGTCGTAGACACCCTTGTCGAGCTTCTCGCGCACTTCGGCGAAGGCGTTGAGCGTGTATTCCACGTCTTCGAGCGTGTGGGCGGCCGTGGGGATGATGCGGTACATCAGGATTCCCTCGGGAACGACCGGATAGGTAATCACGGAGCAGAAGATGTGGTAGTTCGAGCGCAGGTCGATCAGGATGTTGGTCGCCTGGGCCATATTGCCTTTCAGGAAGACAGGCGTCACGCAGGCCTCGGCCACGCCGATGTCGAATCCGCGTTTGCGGAGACCGTCCTGCAGGGCGCGGGTGATGGTCCAGAGCTTGTTGCGAAGTTCGTCGCCTTCCGGACCGCGGATGATTTCCAGACGCTTGAGGCAGCCTTCCACGATGGGCATCGGGAGCGCCTTCGCATAGATTTGCGAACGCAGGTTGTAGCGCAGGTAGTTGATGATGGCGTGCGGGCCGGCCACGAAGCCGCCGATGATGGCCATGCTCTTGGCGTAGGCACCGATGTAGAGGTCAATGTCGTCCATCACGCCGAAATGCTCGGAGGTGCCGCGGCCGTGGGGGCCCATGACGCCGAAACCGTGCGCATCGTCGATCAGGATGCGGAATTTGTATTTCTTCTTCAGCGCGACGATCTGGTCGAGGATGCCCAGGGCGCCGGTCATGCCGTAGACGCCTTCGGTGATCAGCAGCACGCCGCCGTCGTTCTTCTCGGCTTCGGCGCAGGCGCGCGCGAGGATCGTTTCGCAGTGCTTGATGTTGTTGTGGCGATACTTGTATTTGCTGCCGATGTGGAGACGGATACCGTCGAGCAGGCAGGCGTGGCACTCGTTGTCATAGACGATCACGTCGTGCCGGCTCACCAGCGCGTCGATGGTCGAGACAATGCCCTGGTAGCCGAAGTTGAAGAGGAAAGCGTCTTCCTTCTTCTCGAAGTCGGCCAGTTCACGTTCGAGGCGTTCGTGGAGCGAGGTATGTCCGGTCAGCATGCGCGAACCCATCGGATACGCGAGGCCCCAGCGGGCTGCGGCTTCACCGTCGATCTTGCGGATCGCCGGGTGGTTGGCCAGGCCCAGGTAGTTGTTGAGGCTCCAGCAGAGGACTTCCTGGCCCTGGAACCGCATATGGGGTCCCAGTTCTCCTTCCAGTTTGGGGAACATGTAGTAGCCGAAGGCCTTGTCACGATACTGTCCCAGCGGGCCGCCGGAATCTTTTGCGATTCTTTCAAAAATATCCATATTATTCTGTAATAAAATTATGCGTCGATGTTGGCGTATTTGGCGTTCTGTTCGATGAATTCGCGGCGCGGCGGGACGTCGTCGCCCATCAGCATCGAGAAGATGCGGTCGGCTTCGGCGGCGTTCTCGATGTGCACCTGGCGGAGAATGCGGCGGTCCGGGTCCATGGTCGTGGCCCAGAGCTGCTCGGCGTCCATTTCACCGAGACCTTTGTAGCGCGAGACCAGCAGGCCGGTGTCCTTGCCCTTGCCGATGCGCTCGATGGCGGCGGAGCGCTCCTCGTCGGTCCAGCAGTATTCTTCCACGTTGCCTTTCTTCACGCGGTAGAGCGGCGGGGTGGCGATGTACACGTAGCCGCTGCGGATGAGGTCGGGCATATAGCGGAAGAAGAAGGTGAGGATCAGCGTGGCGATGTGGCTGCCGTCGACGTCGGCATCGGTCATGATGATGACCTTGTGGTAGCGCAGCTTCGTCATATTGAGCGCCTTGGGATCTTCTTCCGTACCGACCGACACGCCGAGGGCGGTGTAGATGTTGCGGATGGACTCGCTTTCGAAGGCGCGGTGCTCCATGGCTTTCTCCACGTTGAGGATCTTGCCGCGGAGCGGCAGGATGGCCTGGAACTGGCGGTTGCGGCCCTGCTTGGCCGTTCCGCCTGCGGAGTCGCCCTCCACGAGGAAGAGCTCGCAGTTGGCGGGATCGCGGTCGGAGCAGTCGGCCAGCTTGCCCGGGAGGCCGGAGCCGGACATGACCGTCTTGCGCTGCACGAGTTCACGGGCCTTGCGGGCGGCGTGGCGCGCCGTGGCGGCGAGCACCACCTTGTCGACGATGGCGCGGGCGTCCTTCGGGTTCTCTTCGAGATACTGGTCGAGCGCGGCGCTCACGGCCTGCGAGACGGCCGCCATGACCTCGCTGTTGCCCAGCTTGGTCTTGGTCTGGCCTTCGAACTGCGGCTCGGCCACCTTGACGGAGATGACGGCCGTGAGGCCTTCGCGGAAGTCGGAGGGGTCGAGGTCGAACTTGAGTTTCGACAGGAGGCCGTTCTTGTCGGCGTAGCTCTTGAGGGTGGTGGTCAGGCCGCGGCGGAAACCGCTCAGGTGCGTACCGCCCTCGATGGTGTTGATGTTGTTGACGTAGGAATGGACGTTCTCGCTGAAGCCCGTGTTGTACTGCATGGCGATTTCGATGGGAATCACCTTGTCGGTTTCGAGGTAGATGGGCTTCTCGGTAAGCTTCTCGCGGACGCCGTCGAGGTACTGGACGAATTCCACCAGGCCGTGTTCGGAATAGAACACTTCCTCGCGGGGCTCCTGCGGAAGCGGGTTGCCGTTTTCGTCGAGTTCGACTTCGCGGGGGCGCAGGTCACGCAGCGTGAGGCGGACGCCTTTGTTCAGGTAGGCCAGTTCGCGGAGGCGGCCGGCGAGGATGTCGTAGTCATAGACCAGGACGGTGAAGATTTCCTTGTCGGGCTTGAAGGTGATGATGGTACCCGTGTCGGAGGCCTCCCCTACCACCTTGACGTCGTAGAGGGGTTTGCCCTGGGAATACTCCTGCATGAAGATCTTGCCTTCCCGGTGGATTTCGGCCGTCAGGTGCGAGGAAAGGGCGTTGACGCAGGAAACGCCCACGCCGTGGAGACCGCCGGACACCTTGTAGCTGTCTTTGCTGAACTTACCTCCGGCGTGGAGCACGGTCAGCACCACTTCGAGGGCGCTGCGCTGCTCTTTTTCGTGGAGGCCGGTCGGGATGCCTCGGCCGTTATCGGATACCCGGATCGAGTTGTCCGGATTGATGGTCACTACAATATCGTTGCAATATCCGGCCAGCGCTTCGTCGATCGAGTTGTCAACCACCTCATAGACCAGATGATGCAGGCCGCGGGAACTGATGTCGCCGATGTACATCGACGGACGTTTGCGGACGGCTTCCAGGCCTTCGAGAACCTGGATACTGTCGGCAGAATAGTTTTCGTTTTGCTCCATTAAATGCTATCTTCTTATAAACGAACAAAGATAGCAAAAAAATCTCAGAAATTCAAGCAGATTCCGCCGCCAAAATTAATGCCGGGTTCCAGATAAAGGGGCATGTATTCATTGCGGTGATTCAGCAGGTTCCCGACCTTGGCGAAAACGGAGAAATTCTTGTTGATCAGATAGTTGACATTCACATCCAGATCCACGATGGCCGGCACTTCGTAGAATACGGGCGCTTCGCAGATCATTGCGCCGCTGGTCTTGCTGCGGTAGTTGCATTCGACCTGGGCGATGATCCGTTCGCGGTAGTTGTAGCGGATGAACGCATTGCCCGTGACCTTCGGCATTTCGGTGACGGTCTCCTTCGTATCCTTGTCGAGGTAACTGGCGTAGCGGAGACGGCCGCCGACGGTCAGTTCCTGCGAACGCCAGATGATCTCGCCCTGGACGGAAGCCTGGTTGACGTCGCGGTAGGAAGCCGCCATCTGGTGCAGGGAGGTGCCGTCATATACCGGAACAAAGATCATCTTGTTGCGGAAAAGCTTGTAGTTGCCTTCCAGGTTGAATCCCAGGCGGCCGCTGACCACGCCTTCGAGGGAAAGCGTCGCATCGACCGGCCGGGTGCCGAACGCCATCGTCGTGGTGGGGAGCACGATCGGGCAGTCGTCGATCATCCGGGAATAGGGATTCAGGTCGTTGCCGCCGGTCACCACCGCGTGGGCCCAGAGGCTGCGGTCGAGCAGCGTAAAGCGGAGGTCCACGTCGGGAAAGATGCCGCTGCGGGGCATCAGATCCAGGCCGGGCTCCTCAATCGCGCCCGCCATGCCGTAGCGGGTGCCGAATTTGACACCCAGTTTCGCGTCGAGCCGCTTGCGCTGGTATTTGTAGATAGGCGAGAATTCCACCACGCCGCTCTGGAAATCGTGCACGCCGCGGTAGTTGGCGTACTCGATGTTCATGTCGATGTACACGCGATGGACGTCGAACGTGGCGCCCACATAGCCGCTGACCTTGAGGAAGCCTTCGGTAAGCCGTGCCGTGTCGGGAGCCATCGCGGCCGAAGACAAGGCCAGGGCTTTCTGCGTATTGCGGTACGAAAGCGTCACGTCGTAGTAGACGGTGTTCTCCTCTTTCTGGGCCGAATTCAGGTTGAACGACGCCGTCAGGCTGTTGTTCCGGTGCGAGGCCGTGGGGAAATAGCCCGTCGGCCAGGGCGCGACGGTCGGAGCGCCGTTGTCTTTGGCCGTATAGTCGTAACGGTCGAAATCGTATTTCACGTCGAACATCAGTTCGCCGGTGGCCCAGTCGTAGGTCAGGTCGCCGCCCACGGTATTTGTCATCCGGGCGGTGCCGAGGACCGGGAAGGCGTCGAAACTGCGGCCGAGGTCGCCGAAGAAGGAGTCGTGGCGGCCGTACAGGCCGGAGCAGAAACCGTTCTTGGGTTTGGACTGGAGATAGAGTTCCCCGGCCGGCATGATGCCTTTCTCGCCGGGCGCATACCGGGCGCCGAGACGCGTAAAGACAAAAGGCGTACGGTTCGCTCCCACGGTCGAAAGCTGGATCGTCTCGTACGGCGTAAAATCGTACAGGTCGTTATAGGGCCGGTTGAAGATCGAGTAGTCGAAATGCACGTCGAAGCGCTGCAGGGAATCGTCGACCGAGACCGGCAGCGCCGGTTTCCGGATGCCGTCGAGATTGACGTCATAGGCGCGGCTCACCTCCACCGTCGCCACCTGGGCGCGGAGGGGAAGCAGGCCGAGGAAGAAAGTCAGTATCGCAAGTATCCGTTTCATCGTTTCATCGTTTTAAGCATGTTCAGGCGGTTGCGCACCTGTTCGGGCACGTCGTCGCCGTCGTCGGTCGGCTGATAGCCGTCGAGAATGCTGGTGAATGTCGCTTCGGCCTGGGCCAGGTCACCGCGGTCGGCGAAGGAGTCGCCCAGCGTGATGAAACTCTTGGCCAGCCAGTAGCGGTAAGGGGAACCCGAGTCGGAGAAAGCATAGACGCGCCGCTCCACCTGGGCGAAGTCGCCGTGGTCGTAGGCGTCGAGCACCAGGATGTAGGCGCTCTCGGCGCCATAGGCGTCGGAGGTGTCGGTCGCCAGCTCTTCGAAGAGCGCGCGCGCCTTCGCGCGCTCGCCCAGCGTCCGGTTGGCCTTGGCCGTGAGGAAGCGGGCTTCGCGCGATCCGACGGCCTGCGCCGCCTGGATCACCTCGGGATAGTCTTTTTCGCCAAAGGCGGAACGCATCAGACCCGTGTAGGCCTCGAGGCGCAGCTCCGAATCACGCGAGCGTTCGATGAGCTGCCGCCACGTGTCGGAAGCCACTTTGTAGTGCTGCAGGTCGTAGTTGATCTGGGCATAGGCGCGGAGGGCGTCGTCCAGACAGGAGGCCGGTTTCATCCGGATGACCTTCTGATAGGCGTCGGCGGCCGATTCGAGGCGGCCCGTGGCGCGCAGGCTCTCGGCCAGGAAGAACGTGGCCTGCGCCGCATTGGCGCCCGTAGGATACTGGGCCAGATAGCGTTGCAGGGCATTGATGGCAGCCGTATGCCGGCCCGACAGGTAGATTTCCTGCGCGGAGGCGAAGATCATCTGCTCCTTCTCGTCGGCGGTCTTGATGTCGGCACGGCCGATTTCGTCGAGGTAGGCCAGGTATTCCTCCGGCCGGTTGCGGAGCCGGTAGATGCTTTCGAGACCGGCGAGCGCGTCGTCGGCTTCCGGCGACTGCGGGACGGCAGCCACGACGGTCTTGTAGTATTCGATCGCCTTGTCGTATTTCCGGTTGTTGGCATTGATCAGGGCCAGTTCCAGCAGCGACTTCGCATAATAGTCGTTGCCCTTCATACCCATCAGCGTATAGAAGCAGGCGGAGGCGTTTTCGTCGCTGCCCGTCTGCACATAGGTGCGGCCCAATTCGTAGAGGGCCTGGGGATAAAGCGGCGCCGTGCGGTTGTCGCGGGTTACCTGCTTGAGCAGATCGATTTTCTGGTTGTCCTCACCCATCAGCCCGTAGGCGATGGCTGCCTGGAGTGCCGGATAGATATCGTCGGACGCCGGATCGGCCGTATAGACCGCGGAGTAAGTCCGTGCCGCATCGGCGTACTTGCCCTGCAGGAAGCAGGCGTCGCCGAGGCGCGTCTGGGCGTCGCGCTCATATTGTTCGTAGCCGTCGGCCACGTTCAGGAAGCTGCGGAAATTGTTCTCGGCATACACGTAATTGCCGCTCTTCAGATAGCTGTAAGCCTGGTTGTACAGGGCCTGCGGATACTCGGAGGTGCTGCGGAAGTCCGGATCGAGGAGCAGGTTGCCCAGGATCGAGATGGCTTCCGACCAGCGGTCGTCGCGGTAGCAGCACTCGGCCAGCCAGAAGCGGGCGAGGTTCGACAAGTTCGGGTTGTCGCCGGTCTCGACGGCCGTTTCCAGCAGCGGCTCCGCCGCGCGATAGCCTTTGCCCTCGACCAGCTGAAGCCCCCGGAAGAAAGAAGCCTTCTGAAGGTTGGCGGCCGATTCGGGCGTGTGGTTGCGGATGGCGGAGAGGGCCTCGACGGCGGAGGCGTAGTCTTTCGACAGGAGGAACGACGTGGCCATATAATTATGGATGATGTCGTCCTTGCCGCTGTTGGGCCAGATTTCCATATAGCGGCTGAACTGCGAGATGTCGGCGTTGACGTCGAACGAAAGCTTGGCGAAGTTGAAGAAGGCGTCTTCCTGGATCACCGGATCGAAATCGCATTCCGCCGCCGCCTTGAATGCGTCGAGCGCGGCGATCTTGTTGCGGGTTTCGAGGTAGCTGTTGGCGGTGTAGTACCAGGCGTTCTGGCCGAGTTCGTCTTCCTGGCTCAGCACGTGGGAGAACGACTCGATGGCCGGGACCCAGGACTTGAGGCTGTACGAGACGATGCCCGAGAAATAATGGTCTTTCCGGCTGAGTTCCGCCCCGCTCTGGGCATAGATGTCAAGATACTTGCGCGCGGACACCTGGTCGCCCTTGTTGTAGAAAGCTTCCGACAGGATGCGGGCCAGGCTGCTCTGCATCTCCTTGTCGAGCTGCCCGAACAACGGGACGCCGCGGCGGATCACATAGTCGTAGTCCTTGAGCATCAGCTTGCTCTCCACCGCGAAATAGTCGGCCATCTGCGAAAACTGGTTGCCCTGCCCCACTTTTTCGAATAGCGGGACGGCGGCGGCGAATTCCTGACGGAGATAATGCACGTAGCCGAGGTAGTAGGTGGCCGGGAGCGTATATTGCGACGCGGGCTGCGCGAGGACTTCCCCAAACCCTTCTGCCGCGCGGTCATACCCGCCGGTGCGAAGGTTACTGTAGGCCTTCTTGAAGGTATAGCCCGTGCGCTGCGTCTTGTAGAGATGGTTCCGGTCGATGGTATTGAAGATAGCCAGGGCCTCCGGATATTTGCCGGTATCGAAGTAGCGGGACGCCAGCGCCTCCCGGACCATCGACTGCTGCGGTGCATTGGGATACTTGCTGCAGAAAGTGTTGACCAGGCCTTCGGCGTTGACCTTGTCGAGGGCGATTGCGCACATCACCTTGTAAGCTTCGATTTCCGTGCGGTCCAGGTCGCGGGAAGACTCTTTGCCCAGTTCCGTGAAGGCTTTTTCGGCGGCATAGTAGGAGCCGCTGTAATAGAGTTTGCGGGCCGATTCGAGGCGGTCGGAGTGCTGCCGGTCCTTGACCTGGCCCGACGCGGGCAGCACCGCCAGAAGCAGCAGCAGGACTGCTGCGCCGTTTCTCAGGTATTCGCTCACGCTTTTCATCATTATGATGCGAAAATAGTCAAAAAAAGTTAAATTTGTGCATCAAACCCTGTCCCCATGAACACGGATGCATCTCCCATCGTCGTTTTCCGGTCCGCCGACATCTCCAACGGTGAGGTGACGGTCGTGGAGGGGCTCAACCTGAGCATCCTTCCCGGCGAATTCGTCTATCTCACGGGCCGGGTCGGCTGCGGAAAGACGTCCGTCATCCGCACGCTGACCGGCGAAAATCCGCTCGCCGGCGGGGAAGCCCGCGTCGGCGAGTTCGATCTGGGCAGTCTCAAGCGGAAGCAAATTCCATACCTCAGGCGCAGCCTCGGCATCGTCTTCCAGGATTTCCAGCTCCTGATGGACCGCAGCATCGAGGATAATCTCCGTTTCGCCCTCCAGGCTACGGACTGGAAAGACAAGGGCGCGATGAACGAACGCATCGGCCAGGTGCTCGACGCCGTGGGCCTCTCCAAGAAAGCCTACAAGCTGCCGCACCAGCTCTCCGGCGGCGAGCAGCAGCGCGCCGCCATCGCCCGCGCCCTCCTCAACGAGCCCCCGCTGATCCTCGCCGACGAGCCGACCGGCAACCTCGACGAAGACACCGCCCGCGACATCATGCGCCTCCTGTTCCAAATCAACGGCCGCGGCACCGCGGTGATCATGGTCACCCACAACCAGGCGCTGGTGCGGGCCTTCCCCGCCCGTGTGCTGGTCATCGAAAACGGAATCTGCCGTGAACAGGAAACAACGGTTTAAGGAAGTCCTCGCCTGGTTCGAAGCCAACCGGCCGATCGCGGAGAGCGAACTGCATTTCCACTCGCCCTACCAGCTCATCGTGGCCGTGATCCTCTCGGCCCAGTGCACCGACAAGCGCGTCAATCTCACCACGCCCGCCTTCTACGAGCGGTTCCCCGACATTCCCGCGCTGGCGGCCGCCACGCCGGAAGAAGTCTATCCGCTCATCCGCTCGATCTCCTACCCCAACAGCAAGGCGGCGCATCTGGTGGCCATGGCCCGCAAGGTCCGGGACGAGTTCGGCGGAGAGATTCCCCGCGACATCGACACCCTGATGACGCTGCCCGGCGTGGGCCGCAAAACGGCCAATGTCGTGACCTCCGTCCTCTACGACGAGCCCGTCATCGCCGTCGATACCCACGTGTTCCGCGTGGCGCACCGCCTCGGCCTGTCCGACGGCAAGACGCCATATGCCGTGGAACGCGACCTGGAAGCCGGCATCCCCGAAGCCCTGCGCCCCAAGGCCCACCACTGGCTCATCCTCCACGGCCGTTATGAATGCACCGCCCGCGCCCCGAAATGCGACGCCTGCGGGCTTGCCCCCTGCTGCCGCCATTATGCGCAGGAATCACGCTGACATCTATGAGACCACGCTGCTCGAATTCCGGGACCACCTGAAACTCGAGCGCTCGATGTCGCCCAATACCGTCTCGGGCTACGCCTCCGACGTGCGGAAATACTTCGACGGCCTGCGCGGCGACGGCATCGCCCCCGCCGACGCCGGGCCCGATGACATCGCCCGCTTCCTCGAGGCCCTGGTCCAGGCCGGCGTCACCAAACGCTCGCAGGCCCGGGCCATCAGTTCCGTCAAGGCGCTCTACCGGTTTCTCGACGCGGAAGGTCGTCTTAGCGAGAATCCCTGCGACAAGATTTCCGTCCCCAAGATCAACCCCTATATGCCGACCGTCCTTTCGGTCGAAGAGGTGCTCTCCATCCTCGATGCCGTGGACCTCTCCCAGCCGCAGGGGCACCGCAACCGCGCCATCCTCGAAGTGCTCTACTCCTGCGGCCTGCGCGTGAGCGAACTGGTAAACCTCAAAATCTCCGACCTGTTCCTCGACGAACAGTTCATCCGGGTTTTCGGCAAAGGGAGCAAACAACGCCTGGTGCCCATCGGCGAACCGGCCATCCGCGCCATTACGCTCTACCGCGAAATCCGCGACGCGGGCCCCGTCCAAAAAGCGGCCGAAGACATCCTGTTCCTCAACCGCAACGGCGGGAAAATGACCCGTGAGATGATCTTCCACATCGTCCGCGACGCCACCGCCGCGGCGGGCGTCCGGAAAAACGTCTCGCCGCACACCTTCCGGCACAGTTTCGCCACGCACCTGGTGGAAAACGGCGCCGACCTGCGCGTCGTCCAGCAGATGCTCGGCCACGAAAGCATCCTCACCACCGAAATCTACACCCATATCGATACCCGCAAATGGCAGGATACCATCCTGAAATACCATCCGACCCGTACCTGACACTCCCCGAACCATGAAATCCCCGATCCGAACCCTTCTCCCCGCCCTGCTGGCCCTGGCGCTCTGCGGGTGCGGCACCGCCCCGTCCGCGCCGGACGGACACCTGTCCGACTATGTCTCCACCCTGGTCGGCACCGAGTCCGACTGGACCTTCTCCACGGGAAACACCTACCCCGCCATCGCCCTGCCCTGGGGCATGAACTTCTGGACCCCCATGACTTCGGACCGGGAAGACAACGGCTGGACCTACCAGTACGGCGCCCACAGGATCACCGGCTTCAAACAGACCCACCAGCCCTCGCCCTGGATCAACGATTACGGCGCCTTCTCGGTGATGCCTTTCACCGGAACGGCCGACGGCAAGCCCGCCAGCTGGTTCTCCCACAAAAGCGAGGTGGCGAAACCCTACTATTATCGCGTTTATCTTGCGGATTATGACATCACCGTGGAAATCACGCCCACGGAGCGGGCCGCGGTCATGCGCTTCACCTTCCCGAAAAGTGATTCATCCTTCATCGCCGTGAACCCTTATCGGGACGGAATGGTGCTGGCGACCCGCCGGGAAGCGACGGGCTTCAGCGTCCAGAACCATGGCGGCGTGCCGGAAGGGTTCCGCAATCACTTCGTCATCCGGGCGGACGCCCCGCTGCTGGAGACCTTCCCGACAACGCGCGGGCAGGTTGTCACGCTCTATGTCGCCTCCTCCTTCATCTCGTCCGAGCAGGCGGCCCTGAACCTGAAAGAGGTGGAGGGACGCAGCTTTGACGAAGTCCGCGACGCGGCGCAGGCGCGCTGGGACGAAGTTCTCGGACGCATCCGCGTGGCCGGCGGCACCGACGACCAGTACCGCACCTTCTATTCCTGCCTGTACCGCAGCGTCCTTTTCCCGCGGAAGTTCTACGAGATCGGCGCCGACGGCCAGCCCGTCCACTACAGCCCCTACAACGGCCAAGTGGAACCCGGCTACCTGTATACCGACACCGGTTTCTGGGATACCTTCCGCGCCTTGTTCCCGCTGCTGAACCTCGTGTATCCCGACGTGAACGCCGAGATCCAGGCCGGCCTGGCCAACATCGCCCGCGAAAACGACTTCCTGCCCGAATGGGCCTCTCCGGGCCATCGCAACTGTATGGTCGGCAACAATTCCGCCGCCGTCGTGGCCGACGCCGCGATGCAGGGAATCACGTCGCGCGAAGACTTGGAAGTGCTCTACAGGGCCCTGGTCCACGCTTCGGAAAACGTGCACCCGACCGTCGGCTCGTCGGGCCGCAAAGGGCACGAATACTATAATGAGCTGGGGTACATCCCCTACGACGTGGGCATCAACGAGAACGTGGCCCGTACGCTGGAATATGCCTATGACGACTGGTGCATCGCGCAGGTCGCCCGGTTGCTGGAGCGGCCGCAGGAAGAAATCGCGCGCTTTGAAAAGCGTTCGCAGAACTGGCGGAACGTCTTCGATCCCGAAACCCGTCTGATGCGGGGCCGGAACCAGGACGGCACGTTCCAGGCGCCTTTCAGCCCCTATAAATGGGGCGATGCCTTCACCGAAGGCAATGCCTGGCACTACACCTGGAGCGTCTTCCACGACGTCCCGGGCCTGGTCGAAGCCATGGGCGGCGACGCCGCCTTCACGGCCATGCTCGACTCCGTCTTCGTGGTCCCGCCCATTTACGACGACAGCTACTACGGCTACCGCATCCACGAGATCACCGAAATGCAGGTGGCCGATATGGGCAACTACGCCCACGGCAACCAGCCCGCCCAGCATATGATCTATCTCTACGACTGGACCTCCCAGCCCCGGAAAGCGCAGCAGCGGATCCGCGAGACAATCGACCGCCTCTACAGCGCCGCGCCCGACGGCTACTGCGGCGACGAAGACAACGGCCAGACTTCCGCCTGGTACATTTTCTCCGCCCTCGGCTTCTACCCGGTCTGCCCCGCCAGCGGGCAGTACGCCGCCGGCTCGCCCCTCTTCCGCGAAGCTGACGTCACCCTCCCCGGCAACCGCCACCTCCGCATCGAAGCCCCCGGCAACGCCCCCGGCCACCCGTATGTCCGTAGCATCCGCCTGAATGGAAAAACCCTCGATCGTCCTTTCCTGGATATCGCCACGCTCAAGCAAGGCGGGAAATTGGTTTACGAAATGGAATAAAAAAAAGAACAGGCTGCTTCGGCAGTCTGTTCTTGCGTAGCCCCGGGCGGAATCGAACCGCCATCTAAGGTTTAGGAAACCTCCATTCTATCCGTTGAACTACAGGGCCCCGATTAAAAGAAATGCCGAGAACTAGCCCGGCATCCTTCAACTTCGTCTCGGTCAGATTTACGCAACGGTCTTGTTGATGATCTGACGGCCGCGGTAGTAACCGCACTCGGGGCAAACGTGGTGATACATCACCGTAGCGCCGCAGTTCGAGCAGGTGGAAAGCTGCGGAACAAGCGCTTTGTCGTGGGTTCTTCTCTTATCTCGACGCTGCTTCGAGATCTTGTGTTTCGGATGTGCCATGGTTCTTTATTTTATTTGTCTTTGTTTTCCAATAAATCTTTCAAGCCTTCGAAAGGACGGACGGTCTCCGACTCGCCTGCGTCTTCGCTACCGGCGCGGTCGCTCAGATAACGGAGCATCTCGGGATTGCATTTGCCTTCCGGATGGACCTTGACCAGGGGGAGCGAGAGGCAGATGTAATCGTAGACGAACTGGTTGAGGTTCAACTCGCTCTCGGAGCGGTCGATGACCAGCACGTCTTCATCGCCTGCCGCTTCGGCGTCGACATCGACGCTGCCGAACCCGACCATCAGGCGGGGTTCGATGTCCACCTTGAGGGTAAGGTCTTCCAGGCAGCGGTCGCATTCGACAACGACGAAACCTGCGATGGCGCAGGTAATGTCGAGCAGGGTCTGGTGCCGGAAGACGCTGACGTGGATGCCGCAATCGGCGTCTTTGATCTGCGTATTTCCGAATTCCTGAAAGAACGGTTCCCCGATTTCAAACCGGAACGAACTCTCTCCGAAGGGTAAACCCTTGACCGGAATCACGATATCCTGAAGATGCAATTCGTCCATGTCGTGAAAATTGGGGCTGCAAATATAGCAAATTATTTTAAATATCAGTTCCTTTCCGCCCTTTTTCGTGCAATCTCGTCGAGAATGATCTTGCGCATGCGCATCGATTTGGGCGTAACTTCCACGAGTTCATCTTCCTGGATGTATTCCAGGGCCTCTTCGAGGCTGAAGCGGACGGGCGGCGGAAGCATCACTTTCTCGTCGGTGCCGGCGGCGCGGACGTTGGTCAACTTCTTGGTCTTGCAGATGTTGATCACCAGGTCGAAGTCGCGGGTGTGCTCGCCCACCACCTGGCCGGCGTACACTTCCTCGCCGGGATCGATGAAGAAGCGGCCGCGGTCCTGGAGCTTGTCCATGGCGTAGGCCACGGCCAGGCCGGTCTCGTGGGCCACGAGCGAACCGTTGGTGCGCTTCTCGATATCACCCTTGAAGGGCTCGTAGTCCTTGAAACGATGGGCAACGATGGCTTCGCCCTGGGTGGCCGTGAGGAGGTTGCTGCGCAGACCCATCAGGCCGCGGGAAGGGATCTCGAAGTCGAGGTGGGTGCGGTCGTCGTGGTTTTCCATCCGGATGAGGGCGCCTTTGCGGCGGGTGGTCATCTCGATGGCGCGGCCCACGAATTCCTCGGGGACGTCGATGGTCAGGTATTCGATCGGCTCGCAGCGCTTGCCGCCGATGGTCTTGTCGAGCACGCGGGGCTGTCCCACCTGCAGTTCGAAGCCTTCGCGGCGCATCGTCTCGATGAGGATCGACAGGTGCAGCACGCCGCGGCCGTAGACCACGAACGAGTCGGCGTTGACGCCGGGCTTCACGCGCAGGGCCAGGTTCTTCTCCAATTCGCGCTCCAGGCGCTCCTTGATGTGGCGCGAGGTGACGTACTTGCCTTCGCGGCCGAAGAACGGCGAGTCGTTGATGGTGAACACCATGCTCATCGTCGGTTCGTCGACGGCGATGGGCGGCAGGGCTTCCGGATTCTCGATGTCGGCGATCGTGTCGCCGATCTCGAAACCGTCAATGCCCACCACGGCGCAGATGTCGCCGCAGGGGACTTCCTCGACCTTGCGCTTCTCAAGCCCTTCGAACACCATCAGGTCCTTGATCTTCTGCTTCTCGACGATGTCGTAGCGCTTGCATAGCGACACCGGCATACCAGCGCGGAGCGTACCGCGGGTGATGCGGCCGATGGCGATACGGCCCACATAGGGCGAGTATTCCAGCGAGGAGATGAGCATCTGGGGCGTACCTTCCCGCACTTCCGGCGCGGGGATCTGCTCGATGATGGCGTCGAGCAGCGGGGTGATGTCGGTGGTGGGCTTGCGCCAGTCGCGCGACATCCAGCCCTGTTTGGCGCTGCCGAAGATGGTCGTGTAGTCGAGCTGGTCTTCCGTGGCGCCGAGCGAGAACATCAGGTCGAAGACCTGCTCGTTCACCTCGTCGGGGCGGCAGTTCTGCTTGTCCACCTTGTTGACCACCACGATGGGCTTCTTGCCCATCTCGATGGCTTTCTGCAGCACGAAACGCGTCTGGGGCATCGTACCTTCGAAGGCGTCGACCAGCAGCAGGACGCCGTCGGCCATATTGAGCACGCGCTCCACTTCCCCGCCGAAATCGGCGTGGCCGGGGGTGTCGATGATGTTGATCTTGGTATTCTTGTAGGGTACCGATACGTTCTTCGCCAGGATGGTGATGCCGCGTTCCCGCTCGAGGTCGTTGTTGTCGAGGATCAGTTCCCCGAGGTCTTCCGCCCGACGGGTGAGTTTGGCCTGATAGATCATCCGGTCGACCAGGGTGGTCTTGCCGTGGTCGACGTGGGCGATGATGGCTACGTTTCTGATGTCTTGCATGATTCGTACTGCGTCTGAAAGGCGCAAAAGTAGAAATAATCTCGCAATTTTTGCATATTTTTGTGACATGGTTGAAAAGATCATCATCCTCGATTTCGGCTCCCAGGTGACCCAGCTCATCGGACGCCGGCTCCGCGAACTCAACGTTTACTGCGAAATCCATCCGTTCAACAAGATCCCGGAACTCGACGATACCGTCAAGGGCGTCATCCTTTCGGGGAGTCCCTGCTCCGTCACGGCGCCCGATGCGCCGCAGGTCGACCTGCAGGGCATCAAGGGGCGGCTGCCCCTGCTGGGCATCTGCTACGGGGCCCAGTACCTGGCGCACCACTACGGCGGCGCCGTGGAAAGCGCGGGTTCCCGCGAATACGGCCGGGCCGAACTCGAGATCATGCAGCGTGATCCGCTCTTCGACGGCGTCCCGCCCAAGAGCCAGGTCTGGATGTCGCACGGCGACACGATCACGGCCCTGCCCGACAATTCCACGGTCCTCGCCTCCACGGCGAGCGTGGTGAACGCCGCCTACCGCATCTTCGGAGAGCAGACCTATGCCGTGCAGTTCCATCCGGAAGTCTATCATACGGAATACGGCAGCCGCATCCTGGCCAACTTCGTCAAGACGATCTGCGGCTGCAGCGGCAGCTGGACGCCCGCCTCGTTCATCGACACCACCGTCGACGAACTGCACCGCAAACTCGGGAACGATCCCGTGATCCTCGGTCTGAGCGGCGGCGTCGACTCCACCGTGGCGGCCGTGCTGCTCCACAAGGCCATCGGCGACCGGCTCCACTGCATCTTCGTCGACAATGGACTGCTGCGCCGCAACGAGTTCTCCGAAGTCATGGAGTCCTACCGCGGCATGGGCCTCAACGTCACCGGCGTCGACGCCGGCGAACGTTTCCTGACGGCCCTGGCCGGGCTGACCGAACCGGAAGCCAAGCGCAAGGCCATCGGCAAGACCTTCATCGAAGTCTTCGAGGAAGAAGCCCGGAAAGTGGACGGCGCCCGCTGGCTGGCCCAGGGGACCATCTATCCCGACGTTATCGAATCCGCCGCCATCGGCGGCCAGGCCGCGAAGATCAAGAGCCACCACAATGTGGGCGGTCTGCCCGAGAAGATGAATCTCCAGATCGTGGAGCCGCTCCGGATGTTGTTCAAGGACGAAGTCCGGCGCGTGGGCCGCGCCCTCGGCATCCCCGCCTCGCTCATCGGCCGGCACCCGTTCCCCGGGCCGTCCCTGGCCATCCGCGTCCTGGGCGAAGTGACCTTCGAAAAGCTGGAAATCCTCCGCGACGCCGACAAGATTTACATCGACGCCCTCCGGGCCGACGGCCTCTACGACAAGATCTGGCAGGCCGGCACGATCCTGCTCCCGGTCAAGAGTGTCGGCGTGATGGGAGACGAGCGTACCTACGAATACACGGCAGCCCTCCGCGCCGTCACCTCCACCGACGGCATGACCGCCGACTGGTATCCGCTCCCCTACGATTTCCTGGCCAAGGTCTCCAACGACATCATCCGCCGCGTCCGCGGCATCAACCGCGTCGTCTACGACATCTCTTCCAAACCCCCGGCAACCATCGAGTGGGAATAGCCCGCTGTGAATCCCAACGCGCGGCAGAACCTTTTTAAGCCAGGCCTAGAGCCTGGCTTAAAAGAACCTGCCGCTCCACCAGGCCTATGCGCAATAGTGATTATCGCGAAGCGAAGTAGCCGCAGGCGATGCCGCCGGTGTAGGGCTTGTAGCGCGGGAAGTCGAAGCCGGCAGCGCGGAATTCATCGCAGAGGGCTTCATAGCGGGGGAAGGCCAGGACGGAATCGACCAGATAGCCGTAGGCATCGGCGCTGCCGACCAGGCGGCCGATCAGCGGCAGAATATTCTTGAAATAGAACAGATAGATTTTGTTCCAATGGCGGTTCCGAGGGACGGCGAACTCCAGGACGGCCAGGCGGCCGCCGGGCTTGAGCACGCGGTGGATTTCGGCCAGGCATTGGGCCCGGTGGTCGAAGTTGCGCAGGCCGAAGGCGATGGTCACGGCATCGAACGAAGCGTCGGGGAAAGGAATCTGCTCGGCCGATCCAAGGACGAAATTCGGCTTTGGCGAAAGATACCGGCATTTTTCCCGGCCGATCGCCATCATCTCGGCAGAAATATCGAGGCCCGTTACATGAAAGCCCTTGTTGGACAGCGCTTTCGTCAGGTCACCCGTACCGCAGGCGAGGTCGAGCACGGCGGCCTTCTCAGGAAGCGTCTTCGCCAGCCTGCGCACGAAGCGCCAGCGCCACAGGCGGTCGATGCCCAGCGACATGCCGTGGTTCATCCGGTCGTACTTCGAAGCGATCGAATCGAACATCCCGGAGATCTTTTTCTCGTCTTTGTCCAAGTATTCCGTCATCGGGGACAAAAGTACGAAAAAAACGCGCTCCCTATTTCGCCGTGAATGTGCAGTAGTCGGCGTAGACTTCCTTGACGACGTCGTCCCAGTTCAGATACAGGTCGGAACGGGCGGCGGCGGACACCCGCTCGTAGCCGGCCGGGTCCGACAGGATGTCCATAATCATCCGTGCATAATTGTCTTCCCCGGGCTGCGAGACATAGGCGTTGACGCCCGGCGTGACCGTGGCAGCGGTTTTGGCGCCTTCCAGAAAGACGGTGGGCGTTCCCTGGCAGGCCGCCTCGATCTGCACGAGGGAATTGGCGTCATAGAGCGACGGGAAGAGGAACAGTTTCGCGCGGGAATACAGGTTCTGCAGCATCTCCCGGTCGGAGACGAGCCCGCACAGAACCACTTCATCCTGGAGACCGACTTCCTGCACCAGGGCGGCCAGCTTCTCCTCGTCCTGCCCCTTGCCGACAAAGAGCATGCGGAAATTCTTCAGCCCCATTTCTTTTGCCCGGGCCAGCGCCCGGACGGTGAAGTCGATGTTCTTGATGAAATTGATCCGGCCCACGAACAGGAAAACCGTGGCTTCGGCTGGAATGCCGTAGGTCTCGTTGACGATGGCAGCCGCCCGGGCCGGATCCGCAACGGGAACGTGGTCGGTCGCGTTGAGCCGCACCTTGCACGGGGCCGTGAGACCGTATTCGTTTTCATACAGGTCCTTGATGCCGGCATTGACGGCCCAGCATTCGTCGCACGCGTTGAAAACCCGCATGACACCTCCCATCGCCAGATCCACCGCACCTTTGATCTTCAACGGTTTCTCAAAATCCTGACGGTACTGGCTATGCAGCGTCGCCACCACGGGCAGATGCCGGATTTTCGCATACAACACCCCGGACAGACCCAGGGTGAACGGCGAATGGATATGGACCAGGTCGATGCCGCTCTTGAGAATGCGCGCTTCGAAAACCGGATCGAGGGCCGGCGTGGGAATATCGTAGTCATTCCCGATCAGGGGAATCGACGAGCACCGCACCACTTCGTAAGGATGAGCCGCGTCATCCTCTTTCCTGTAACCCCGAGTCTCCGGGCAGAAAACAACGACGTCGCAGTACTGCATCAGCCGGCGAGCATAATTGTCCACCACCTTGATAACACCGTCCACCATCGGATACCAGGTGTCGATAAAAAGGCCTACTTTTTTCATTTCGGCGACAAAGTTAGCATTTTTCGACTTGAAGAAGGGCAAAAAAAAAAGCATCCGCGAATGCGGATGCTTTTTAGTGCCCAGGACAAGACTCGAACTTGCACGCCCTAAAGCGGGCACCAGCCCCTCAAGCTGGCGTGTCTACCAATTTCACCACCTGGGCGGCGATTGGGATTGCAAAGGTACAGTTAATTTTGAACTATGCAAATATTTTTTTAATTTTGGTTATGAAAAAACTGTTCCTGAGCCTGACACTCCTGGTCGCCGCTTCCTTGGCACCCCTTTTCGCCGCGACTGGCGGCCCTGAAAACATTCTCCCCACCCCTGCCCGCATCACGGCTGCCGATGGCACCGTTGCATACGGCAAGCCGCAGATTTCAATCGGCGGCCAGGCGTTCCGCAAGGCGACGGCCGGCCTGCCCGCTTTTGCGCAGGAGGAAGCCTATCGGCTGACCATCAGCCGCAAGGGCATCCGCATCGAGGCCAATACGGCAACCGGTGCTTTCTACGCGCAGAAAAGCCTCGACCAGATGCGCCGCGCGACATCTCCCGGCACTTCCGCGACAAGGCGTTCATCCTCAAACAGATCGACGCCATGGCCGAGGTCCGGCTCAACCGCCTGCACCTGCACCTGACCGATGACGCCGGCTGGCGCATCGAGATCAAGGCCTTCCCGCGCCTGACGAACTATGCCGCCTGGCGTCAGGGCAAGACCTGGAAACAGTGGCGTTCCACCGGACGCCGGTACGCAGATGAACACGATTCCGACGCCTACGGCGGCTATCTGACGCAGGAAGACGCCCGAGAAATCGTCGCCTATGCGGCCGCCCGCCATATCACCGTCATTCCCGAGATCGAAATGCCCGGCCATAGCTCCGAAGTGCTGGCCGCCTACCCCGAACTCCGCTGCATGACCACCGACAAATCCGGGTCCAGGCGCAGCAGCGACCTCTGCCCCGGCAACGAAGACACCTTCAAGTTCCTGGAGAAAGTACTGCTCGAGGTCATGGACATCTTCCCCTCGCGC
>CACYZM010000014.1 GCA_902778855.1 uncultured Bacteroidia bacterium | reverse complement strand
AGAAGATGGCCGAGACGCCGCCCAGGGCGTCGAAGCGGTAGAGTTTGTTGTCGCGGAAATAGCCCAGCATTTCCGTGCTCTTGATCTGGTTGTAGTGCAGGGTATCCTGCTGGGAGATGATCCAGGCGTTGGTGAGCATACTGCCCCGTTCGAAGGCGCCGTTGCGCATCAGCAGGTGCATCTCGTCGGCGGTCAGCTGGTTTTTCACCTCGTTCCAGAGCGCGGGCGTACCGAACAGGCGTGCGATGGAGTCGACTTCGGTGAAGACGACGGAGTCGCAGACGGCCTGGATATCGCTGCGGAACATTTTTACATTGTGCCAGGCCTGCACGTACCGGACCGGCGTGGTATCGCGGGGCGGCAGGGCCTTAGCGGTGGAGTCCAGGGCAACAGCCGTGGAATCCAGCGGATTTCCGGTCAGACCGGGATTGACGGCGGTGGAATCCGCCGCAACGACCGGCGGAGCGAGGGTGACTTTGATCAGGGAGTCGACGGAACTGAGCTGGCCACGGAGGGCGGGATCGGCGGCGACCAGGGAGTCGACGGCGCCGACCGTCACCAGGGAATCGAGCCGGGCGAGTTTCGCCAGCGAATCGGCTTGGGCCTTCTTCTGCTGTTCCACCCATTCGGGCGGGAGTTTGCCCACTTCGCGCAACTTCCGGATCCGTTCTTCTTCGTGTAGTTTGGCGTCGGTCTCTCGTTTCTGGGTCAGGGCGTCGAAGAGAATGTCCTCCACACGCTTTTCGGCTTCCTTGATTTCGCTTTCGGGAATGTCGCAGCGCGGCACGGCATACACGTAGAACGTGTCGGCACGACTGTAGAGCGTGTCGACCACGTGGTTTTCGTTCTCCCCAAAGAAGACGATAGCCGGGTCGCCGGTCATCAGGCCGCGCTCGGAGAGGGAATCCTGCGGCGGGATGTACTGCAGATGGTCGCCCAGATAGATGCACTTATGCGTGGTATCGAGCACCTGCGCATTGTCGTAAAGGTCGGCGCCGGAATCCTGCTGCCGGTAATACACTTCGCCGGCCCAGGCCTCATAGACCGGATCGAACATGAATACGCGGTCGGAGAACTGGACCAGCTGCTGGGGTCGGTCATACCAGCCGGCATCGGCCCGCAGGAAGCCGTCGTTCTTCCAGGCGAAGGTATTCTTGCCGAAATAAGCCTTCTCCTCCTGCGAGAAATACCGCAGGGTCTGCGTCCTGAGCTCGATCGAGTCGAGATAGATTTCGACCCGTTCTTCGAACGTGAAGAGGCTTTCCTTGCCGTCGTAGGTGCCGCGGGAACTTTCGATCACATTGCCGTCGCGGTCCTTCATCGAGCCGCCGCCCTCGAATACGGCCACGCTGTCTTTCGTATTGTAGACCAGGCGTTCCGTGCGAAGGATGTTGCCGTCCTTGTCGAAGAGTTCCACGAGGGAGCCTTTGAAGACGGCGCGGTTTTCATCGATCCAGTAGGACATCTGGTCGCTGCGGAGCATCGTCTTGTCCTGGATGATCTGGACGTTGCCGTACGCTTCGATGAAGCGGGTGTCCACGTTCCAGGAGGCGGAGTCGCAAAGCAGATAGGTGTCGTTGTGCAGGAATCGGGCGTGCCCCTGGACCAGGCGGTAGTGAAGCCCGTACTTCTCGTACTGCTCCGCCCGCTGGGCCTGGACGAGCCGGAAAACGCTGTCGGGCGACGCGTTCTGCCCCCGTAGGAGCGTACACGCCGCCAGAAGCAGCACCGCCACGAGCGGAATCCTGACGTGGCGGTTCATCCTTTACTTGATCCAGCCTTCCCGCTGGAAATCGCATCCCCGGAACAGGGGATCGATGACGATGTAGGTACTCTTCTGCTTCTCTTCGATGAACTTGTCGATGGCCTTCATCGCGTTCTTGTTGTTGACTTCGTCGAGAAGCGTGTTGTAGTCTTCCTGGAAGTTGGCCTGGTGGGCGGGAATCACTTTCTCCAGATAGAGGATCTTGTAGATGGTGTTGCCGTTGCGGCCTTCGTTGTCGAGCGATTCGAACGGCTCGGAGACGTCGCCTTCCTGCATGTTGCGCAGCACGGTGTAATCGGCGGGCTTGAGCTGGTCCTTCTCGAAATAGGAAGATCCCGTGTACTCGTCGGCCATCAGGCCGCCGCTCGTGGCGCTATGCTTCTCTTCCGAGAAGGAGCGGGCCGCGTCGGCGAACGTCAGGCTGTCGAGCACCACGAGGTTGCGGATGCTGTCGAGGCGACGGAAGGCGCGTTCACGGTCTTCGGAGGTATATTGCGGCTTGATGAGGATGTGGCGGGCGTTGAACATGTCGCCTTCCCGCTCGATGAGCTGGATGATGTGGAAGCCGTCGGGCGTTTCCACGATCTGGGACACCTGCCCCACTTTGAGCGACATGGCGGCGTCGGAGAAGGCGGGCCAGAAAACGGATTTCGAGGCCATGCCCAGTTCGCCGCCCTTGCTCATACTGCCCGGATCCTGCGAATAAAGTCGTGCCAGCGTGGAGAATTTCTCGCCAGCGACGATGCGCTCGCGCAGATCGATCAGCTGCTCCTTGACGGCCAGTTCGGCCGCTTCCTTGTCGGGATACAGGCCGATCTGGCGGATGCGGTACTTCGTACTGACCATCGGCAGGTCTTCGGCCGGGGTCTCCTCGCAATACTTCTTGACGTCGCGGGGCGTAATCTTCGGAATGTTGCTGGCCACATTGCGCTGCATCTCCTGGATCAGCGACTGGTCGGTGAGGACCTCGCGCCACTCCTGACGGAGTTTGTAGAGCGGCTTGCCGAAGTACTCTTCCGTTTTCTGCTCGCCGCCCAGGGTCATCATCACTTCGTTGATGCGCTGCTCGAGCATCGCGGAGACCTGTGCGTCATTGGCGACCAGGGAGTCGAGCTTCGCCTGGGTCAGGAACAGTTTCGAAACGAGGAAGTTCTCCAGGATTTCACAACGGGCGCTCTTGTCGACGGTCAGGCCGCGGGCACGCATCATCTGGGCTTCGGACTCGATCTCCGAAAGCATGATGATGTCGTTGCCGACCAGCGCCACGCTTTTTTCAACGACGCCTTCGTACTGCTGTGCCTGCGCCCACGCACAGGAGAGCAGCACCAGCGCCATCGTAAGGATTCTTTTCATGTTCATCTCGTAGAATAGTTCGGGGCTTCCCGCGTGATGGTCACGTCATGGGGATGGCTTTCCACCATGCCGGCAGCCGTGATCTTCACGAACTTGGCTTCACGCAACGCCGCCAGGTCCTTCGCACCGCAGTAACCCATGCCGGCCCGCAGGCCGCCCACCAGCTGGTAGATCACCTCGGCCAGCGTACCCTTGTAGGGCACCTGGGCGACGATGCCTTCCGGCACAAGTTTCTTGATGTCTTCTTCCATATCCTGGAAATAGCGGTCTTTCGAGCCTTTCTGCATGGCTTCAAGCGAACCCATGCCGCGGTAGGACTTGAATTTGCGGCCGTTGAGGATGATCGCCTCGCCGGGAGCCTCCTCGACTCCTGCAAACAACGAGCCAGCCATGATGGTGCTCGCGCCGGCAGCCAGCGCTTTGACGATATCGCCGGAATAGCGGATGCCGCCGTCGGCGATGACGGGAATGCCCGTGCCCTTGAGGGCCTGGCTCGTTTCCATCACGGCCGTCAGCTGCGGAACGCCGATGCCGGCGATGATGCGCGTGGTGCAGATGGAGCCGGGGCCGATGCCCACCTTGACCGCGTCGACGCCGCATTCGCACAGTGCACGGGCGGCTTCGGCGGTGGCGATGTTGCCGGCCACGATCTGCAGGTCGGGGAACGCCGCGCGGATCTTCTTGATCATATTGAGGACGCCGACCGAGTGGCCGTGCGCGGTGTCGAGCACCACGGCGTCGGTATGGACGCTCACCAGGCGTTCGACGTCTTCGAGGCTGTGGGAGTTGATGCCCACGGCCGCCGCCACGCGGAGGCGGCCGAGGCTGTCTTTGCTTGCCTTCGGATTATCCTTGATCTTGGTGATGTCGCGGAAGGTGATCAGGCCCACGAGGCGGCCGCTGTCGTCGACCACGGGGAGTTTCTCGATGCGGTGCCGGCGAAGGACTTCCGTGGCTTCGGGAATCGTGGTCGAAGGACCGACGGTGATCAGGTTCTCGCTGGTCATGACTTCGCGGATGGGCGTCTCGGGATTGTCCTGGAAACGCAGGTCGCGGTTGGTGACGATGCCGATCAGGCGGCCGGCCTTGTCGACCACCGGGATGCCGCCGATGTGGTTGGCCGACATCAGGCGAAGCGCATCGCCCACCTGCGCGGCGACGTCGATCGTGATGGGATCGTAGATCATGCCGTTTTCGGCACGTTTGACCTTGCGGACGTGCTCCATCTGGTCTTCGATCGGCATGTTCTTGTGGATGACGCCGATGCCGCCCTCACGGGCGATGGCGATGGCCAGGTTGGCATCGGTCACGGTGTCCATGGCGGCCGATACGATCGGCACCCGAAGCGGGATTTCACGGGTGAAACGCGTCTGGATGTCGACTTCGCGGGGAAGCACTTCACTACGGGCAGGAATGAGCAGTACGTCGTCGTACGTCAGACCTTCCATCACAATTTTGTCGGAGTTCATGGGGCGTTGAATCAAGGATATTTTGGCAAAGATACGAAAACTTGCGGGAACTTGCTACTGAATCGTTTTAAGCATTTCCTCGACGGCCCGTTCCAGCTGCTTGTCCTCGCCGCGGAGCATCGAGGCCGGATCGTTCGCCACCCGGACGTCGGGCTCGATCTGGTGGTTCTCCATATAGTACTGCGCGGGGACCCAACCGCCCACCTGCGGAATGCCGAAGACAATCTGCGGATGGATCTGCGTCTCCCACCACACGGCCGTCATCGTACCCGGGACGGGCATGCCGATGAGCTTGCCGAGCTTGAGGGCCTTATAGGCGTACGGGAAGCCCGAAGCATCGGAGTAGCAGTCCTCGCCCATCAGGACGCAGGACGGCTTGGTCCACTTGCTGTAGGGCTCGGTGCCGATGTACTGGCCGCGCGGACGCCATTCCACATAGGCCTGGCCGCCCAGGAAGGTCACCAGGTCGTCGTGGAGCCAGCCGCCGCCGTTGTGGCGGATGTCCACGATCAGGGCGTCGCACGTCCGGTATTTGCCGAGCGCCTTGGCATAGACCTCGCGGAACGAAGGCGAATCCATTCCTTCCACATGCACGTAACCCACGCGGCCGCCGGACAGGCGGGCCACCATCTCTTCGCGCTGGCGGACCCAGCGGCGGTAGAGCAGCATCGATTCGTTCGCAACAGGCTTGACGATCAGGTCTACGTCCTTGCCGCCCTTGCGGACGGTCACCACGACTTTCTTGCCGGCCTTGCCCGCCAGCAGCGGGAACCAGTTCTCGCCGGCCTTGATGGGCTGGCCGTCGATGGCCATCACCAGGTCGCCGGCCTTGATGCCGCTGTCGGCCAGGTTCAGAACGCCGCCCGGAAGCACTTCCGCGATCCGCAGGCCTTCGCCGGCGTAGTTGTAGTCGTACAGCACGCCGAGCCGGCCGAGCGACTCGCCGCCCTGCGGACGATAACGCGCACCGGTATGCGAACCGTTGAGCTCGCCCAGCATTTCGGAAAGCATCTCCTGGAAATCGAAATAATTGTCGATATACGGCAGGAACTGCGCATAGTTGTCGCGGTAGTAATTCCAGTCCGCGCCGTGGAGGTTCGGATCGTAGAATTTCTCCTTCACCTGCTTCCAGATGTGGTAGAACATATATTCGCGCTCGGCCTTGGGCTTGAATTCGAAGTCGCCCGAGAAGGCGATCTGCTTGGTCTGGCCGCCGGCGAGCGTCACTTTCGTGATGCCGCGGCCGGAGAACACGTAGATCTCGCTGCCGTCGGCGGAAGGCGTGATGCGGCCCATGACGCCGCGAGCGAGCACTTTCACGCTGCCTTCGCGGAGGTCTTTCACGCAGAGACCCATGCCGCTTTCCAAGGGCGAGATGTAATAGAGCTTGCGGCCGTCCTTCGACAGGATGTGGTCGCCGTAAGCGGCGCTCGCGCCCGTGAGACGCTGTACGCGGTATTCGCGGCCTTCCAGTTCGAGTTCCAGCTTCTTGGGCTTCTCCTGGGCGAGGCTGTCCTTCTTTTCTTCCTTGGCCAGCTGTTTCTCGCTCTTGCCGCTGAGCAGTTTCTCGATTTCCTCGTCTTCCTTGTCCTGGTTGAAGTCGGTCATCGTCTTGCCGTCGAAGAACATGATGTAGACGTCGTCGTGGGCGCCCCAGCTGCCGTGGCTGCGGTAGCCGTTCTTGTCGGATTCCCAGGTCATGGCCTTGCCGCCGAGGGCCCAGCGGAAGCCGCCGTCGTTGTAGCCGCTCTGCGTCAGGTCGGTCACTTTGCCGGTCTCGACCTCGATCAGGGCGATGTCTACGTTGTTCCAGCCGCCGTTGGCCATATCGGTCGCCAGCAGGTATTCGCTGTCGGGGCTCCAGGAGAAGCTCTGGTCACCGTCGCTGTAGGAGTAGTTGACGCCCTTGAGCAGCGATTTGACCTTGCCGCCCTTGGTAGGTTTGACCACCAGTTCCGTGCGGTCGCGCAGGTAGGCCACCCATTTGCCGTCGGGCGACACTTCCGGCTGGAAGCTGGTCTCGCCGGGTTCGGAGAAGAGTTCCTCCTTCGTCTTGACGGCATAGGTAAAGAGTTTGTCGTTCTTTTCGGTCAGGACGGTACGCCAGATGCCCCAGCATCCGCCGCGTTCGGCGGCGTAGTAGAGCTCGCGGCCGTCTTTCGAGAAGCTCACGCCGCGCTCCTGCTCCGGCGTGTTGGTGATGCGGCGGGTGGTATTGTATTCCGTGGAGGTCACGAAGACGTCGCCGCGGATGACCATCGCGATTTCCTTGCCGTCGGGCGAGACGGCCATCGACGTGGCGTTGCCCGTGAAGTTCATCTTCACCAGGTCGCGCTCGTTTTCGTCGCGGACCACCGTGATTTCGAGTTTGCGCGGCTGTCCGCCTTCCTTGAACACATAGAGGTCGCCGTTCTGGGAATAGACCAGCGTACCGTCGGCGGCTACGGAAACGTAGCGGACCGGATCTTTCTCGTAGCGGGTCAGCTGCGTGGCTTTGCCCGGGTTGGAGACGCTGCTCTTGAACAGGTTGATGGTCTTGCCGCCCTGCTCGCTCAGGTAATAGAAGGTATCGCCGTCGGCGGCGAACACCGGCTGTCGGTCTTCGCCGTTGAACTGGGTCAGCTGCTTGAAGGCGCCGTCCTGGCAGAACCAGATGTCGCGGGTGACCGAGGAGGTGTGGTGCTTGCGGAGCGGGTCTTCATAGCCTTTGTAGTCTTCATAGAGGATGGCGCCATCGGGGCGGACGCTCATCTCGGACATCGTGACGGAAGTCAGCAGGGCGGGACGGCCGCCGCCTTCGGCCACGGCCCAGACCTGCGGATCGCCGGGATAACCGTCGAAATGCACGTCGGGCTGCAGGTTCGCCGTAAAGGCGATGCGCCCGTCGGGCAGCACGGCCTTCGGCGTTTCATTGCCGGGATAATTGGTTATGCGGACGGGCGTGCCGCCTTCGGCCGGCACCCGATAGACATCTTTGCTTCCTTCGCGGTAAGAACTGAAATAAATCTGCTTTCCGTCGGGCGTCCAGACCGGGTCGGAGTCGTAGGCAGGGTTGCTGGTTACCTGGAAGGCGCGGCCGCCCTGCGTCGGAACCACATAAATGTCGCCCTTATAGGAGAAAGCGATCTGTTTGCCGTCGGGAGAGATGGCGTTCTTGCGAAGCCAGCGGGGTGTTTCCTGCGCCGTGGCGGTCATCAGGCCGAAGACCGCGAGAAGCAGGATGGTGATAGTCCGTTTCATGGTTTTTGTCGTTGATTTTCGTATCGGTTCAATAGATTCGGGAAAGATACGAAATAATTGCGTAAGTTTGTAGGACAAACCTTTGTTGAGACCATGATTTCCTTCACTTGCGACTATTCGGAAGGCGCGCATCCGAAGATTCTGGAGCGCCTGACCGCCACCAATTTCGAGCAGCTTCCCGGTTACGGGACCGACCATTATTGCGAAAGCGCCAAAGAAAAAATCCGTGCGGCGTGCGAAGCGCCCGAAGCGGAAGTCTTCTTCCTGGTGGGCGGCACGCAGACCAATTCGACGATCATCGCCGCGATGCTGGCGGACTACGAAGGCGTGGTCTCGGCCGAAACCGGCCATATCGGCGTCCACGAGGCCGGCGCCGTGGAATACACGGGGCACAAGGTGCTGACGATCCCGTCTCACCACGGGAAAGTCGATCCGAAAGAGCTGCGCGACTATCTGGAAGCGGCCACGACCGATCCGAACTACGAGCATATGGTTTTCCCGGGCATGGTCTATATCTCCTTCCCTACCGAATATGGTACGATCTATTCGAAGGCGGAGTTGGAGGAAATCCACGGGATTGCCGCGCATTATGGCCTGCCGCTGATGATCGACGGAGCCCGGCTGGGCTACGGGCTGACGAGCCCGGCCTGCGACCTCACGCTGCCGGAGCTCGCCTCTTTGTGCGAAGTTTTCTACATTGGCGGCACGAAGGTGGGGTGTCTTTGCGGCGAGGCGGTGGTCTTCCCCCGCGGCAACGCGCCCAAGCATTTCTACACCATCACCAAGCAGCACGGGGCGATGCTGGCCAAGGGCCGGGTGCTCGGCATCCAGTTCGACACGCTTTTCACCGACAATCTCTATTTCGAGATCAGCCGGCACGCCATCGATATGGCGATGCAGCTCAAGGAGCTGTTACGGCAGAAGGGCTGCACTTTCTTCATCGACTCCCCCACCAACCAGCAGTTCATCGTGCTGGAGAACAAGAAGGTCGAAGAGCTCGGCAAGCACGTGGCCTACGACCCGTGGGACCGCGTCGATCCCGACCACACGGCCATCCGGCTGGCCACCAGCTGGGCCACGCAGCCCGAACAGCTCGAAGAGCTGAAACGCTGGATTTAAGAGTTCATCAGATTAGCCCACGCGCGGCAGAACCTTTTTAAGCCAGGCTCAAAGGCCTGGCTTAAAAGAACCTGCCGCTCCACCAGGCCAGCGCACAATAGCTATAAGCTATAGCGGAGGCCGGCGAGCCATTCGGTGCCGAGGGGAGTGCTGCGGTAGTAGCCGGTGAGCTGGAGGGTGTGGTCGCGGCCGCCGAGGGAGAGGATCAGGTCTTGGGATAAGCGGGCCTCAACGCTGTTGGTCCAGGAGACGGAAGCGGGCGAGAGGTCATCGATGAAGTTGTTTCCGTTGTAGAGGACGGTCAGGGTCGTGGCCAGATGGCCGAGGTATTTCGCGGTGTAGGACAGGCCGCCGATGACCTGGTCGGAGACCGGACCGTCGCTGCGGGTGTAGGACGCGACCGCCCAGAGATTGCCGGCGAAGGGCCGTTCCAGCCGGGCCGTCAGGGCGTAGCGACTGTCGAGGATGTTGCGGGTGGAGATGTAGAAGGGCTTGCGCCAGGTCTGGCCATACACGCCTTCCAGCGACAGGACAAAGCGGGCGGGCAGCCGGAAGTCGGCTGCCGCCATATTTTTCCAGACGGTTCCTTCGCCGTGGACGCCATAGACCGCTGAACCGGCACGAAGCACCAGGGCGCCGGTACCCAGTACATCGTAGCGCAGGCTCACCCGGGGAGAAAAGGCGAACGGGAAATCGAAACGCAAGCCGGCCTGCAGCGTCATCCGGCGCCCCAGCCGGACGGCGTCCTGCAGATAAAATCCGACGCGGGTAAAAGAGGAGTCCGGCAATTGGCCGTATGTCGTCTGCACGCCGAAGAGCAGGCGCTGCGCGCCGGCGGACAGCGTGAAATCGTCGGAAACGCGCCAGGCCTTGGCGGCCGGCGAGCCGGACCACCCGGTTTGCAACCGGTTGGACGCGCGGCCGTCGCCGATCTGCGAAGTGAAGCCGCCCATCGCCCAGTTTTCACCAGCCAGGCGACCGCCGGAAAGATCCAGCCGGTTCGAGGCGCCCAGGCGCGCATCGATGCGGCCCGCGCCGGAAAAATCTCCGGCAAAATCATATTGCAGGCCGCCGAAAAGGACATAATCTTCGTTGAAAAGCGGAGTCGACACGGTCGCGCCCGCCAATCCGGCCGAGCCGAAATAGCCGTAGGCCGAACCGTGGAAACGGTTGGTCCCGACGGGCGTCATCTGTAGCCGGGAAACGCCGTCGAGCGTCGCTTCCTGCCGGACGTCGAAAGGAACCGCCGTATAGACGCGCTGGCCCACCAGGTCGTACGTGCCGGGCGCTACGGGAATCACGCCGCCGCCCAGGTTTTCCCCGATCCGCAGCGAAGTCGCCGCGTCGTCGACGTGGATGTCGGTCGTCCCCGCCTCCAGATTGGCGTCGATGACCGAATGCTGCCCGGCATAGGTATAGAGTTCCCGGACGGTCAGGGGTTTATAGCTGAAATAATGGATCCGCACCGTATACGGGCCGCCCGGCAGGACGTCGGACAGCTGGTACCAGCCGCGGGCATTGGTCGTCGTGTAATACTGCGTGTTCGACGGCTGGTGGATGACCACCACGGTCACGCCCTCGACAGGCCCGTTATCGTCGACAATCCGGCCCCCGATCGACGCCGTCGTCACCTGCGCCGCCGCGGGCAGCGCGGCGAGCAGAAAAACCAGCAAGAGGAACTTCTTAATCATAAAGCAAAGATAACAAAAAAGGGCGGCCCGAAGGTCGCCCTTTCTTAAGAAATCAAACGGTTAGTTCGCCGGAGTGTGGCTGAAGTAGATACCGCCGCAAAGCTCGATGAGGCCGTTGTAGGTATCCTTGTAGCCGATCATCGTCAGCTGGTCACCGACCTGGATGCCGGCGTTGGCGATGAAGTTCTTCCGGTTGTCGCCCGTGGCGCCATAACCCGGATAGCAGCCGTAAACATACAGTTCATTGGTGCCGTCGGTCATATGGAGATTGCCATAGACATTCGTCCTGCCCTGATTATCGAGAAGGTCCGTAATCGTACCAGTCACCATATAGTAGGTGTTCTTATCATCAGGTTTGGTCAGGAATTCCGCAATCGTGATTTCCGTCACGGTGATGTGGCTTTCGTGCTGACCGCCGGTCATCTGGGCAGCACCCTTGTATTCGCCGCGTTTGCCGACGAGGGTCACGATGTCACCGGGTTTGAGACCGAGGGTCTGGAAGTCACCCTTGGCGCCGATGCCGTAGACATAGACCTCACCCGACCAGTCGCGGATGTAGACATTGCCGTAGGAGGCGTTGGCGACACTGGTGATCACACCCGTGAGGCGATACTGGGTATCACCGACCGGAGCGGCCAGGAAGTCGGCGACGGAGCACTGGACGATGGCACCCTTCTGGGCAAGCGTCTGCTCGGTGGAGTAGTCCTTGCCACCGCTCTTGGTCTTGAAGACCAGCTTGGTGTTGCGGTCGCCGCCTTCGTTGGGCGCAACCTTGAAGACCACGGTATTGCCGCTGATCGAGGAAATGGAGAGCCAGCTCTGGGCATTGGCCGGGATGTCGACATAGACACCGGTGCCCTTGTTGTTGAGCTTCACGGTGAAGTTGCCGCCTTCGATCGGCATGACGGCGTCTTCCGGATCGATTTCATCGATCTTGATGAGCGACTTGTTGACCTTGACGACCGAAACGTCGACCAGCTCGACCGTACCGTTGTAGGTGGTCTTCGGGCCCTGGACCGTCACTTCGTCACCGACGGAGAAGTCGAACGGCGACTTGCCCCATCCGCCGGAATCCTTCGGATAGGCGCCGGAGTTGTTCACCGTACCATAGATATAGACTTCGCCCGTACCGTCGTTCAGATACCAGTTGCCATACTGATCGTTGGCAATGGCCGTAACGACACCCGTAACCAGGTAGGTCTTGCTGTCGGGGCCGGCAATGACCTCGGCGCAAGTGGCGGGAGAAACGACCGCCAGGCCCTGGATGACGTTGATGTTCTGGGTCTTGCCGCCGCAGTTGAGGGCCACGGTAGTCGTACGGCCATCAAGGGTCTTGGCAGCGGAGAAGGTGACGGTCGTCGTACCGGCACCGCCGGAAGCCGGCGAAATGCTGAGCCAGTTGGGCATCGTGGGGATGGTCCAGCTGTCGGTCGCATCGACCGTGATGGTGGAGGAACCACCGTCCATGCTCAGGGACACGAAGGAAGAGGAAACCTTGACCTCGTTCAGATAGTGATCGGGTTCGATCTGATTGCAACCGGCTGCAAGGGCCAGGATGGCAACCAGGGAAACAAGGATATTCTTGATTTTCATATTGCAGTCTTTTTATTAGTTGAACAGATATTTGATACCGACGGAGGCATACCAGCACTGGCCGAGCGCGTGGTTCGGAACGAAGGTGTCGGTATTGCCGTTGATGGAAGCCGGCGTGGAGAACGTGGCGAAACCGTCGGCGTCGGCACCTTCATACTTGAGGATGCGGGCGTCGGAACCGATGGCCGGGTTGAGGTACTTGGCCACGCCCCAGCTGGAGTTGAACAGGTTGAGGACGTTCTTCAGGTCGAGGCAGAGCTGCAGGACGTTGGTGTTGTTGCCGCACTTCACGGCGAAGTCGTGCTTGTAGCTGAAGTCCACCCGGTGGACCCACGGGCTGTACACGCTGTAACCTTCGGCGTACTGGCCCTGGTGGGTGCTCAGGTACTTGTCCTTGTGGACGAAGTCCATGAAGCGGGTCTGGTCGTCGCTCGAGATGAAGCGGAACTGACGGGAAGCGACCTCGTCATCGGTCGGGATGTAGAGGGCGTCGTAGTTGTAGCCGTCACCGTTCATGTCGTTGGCGGTCATATAGCTGTAGTTGTAGCCACCACGCCAGGCCTCATAGATGAAGCTATAGTGGTTGCCGCTCTTGTCGTGGTGCGTCAGGGAGGCGACCACGCGGTCCGGGGTCACATACTGCGAATTGTGCAGTTTGATGTAGTTCGGGCCTTCGTTGGTCGGCACATAGGTGAAGGCCGACTCGGCGGCGGAACCCGGCATACCGGTGATTTCCTTGTTCACGGTGTGCGTGTAGGCAGCCATGAAGCTCAGGCTCTCGATCGGACGCATGTTGATCTGGGCGCTGGCGGACCAGCCGTAACCCTTGTCCGTGTTCTCCAGGACGAAGGCCTTGGTGGTGTAGCGGAAATCGGTCGGGTAGATCGGACGGTTGTCGGCGCCGTTGAAGCGGGCGAAACCGGCCACGTCGCGCATACTCCAGTCGGAGATGGCCACGGCGTTGATGGTCTTGTTGAAGATGCCTTCAGCCGTGAAGGTGAAGGGGAACGAGGTCGGGAAGCTGTAGTCGAACGCGATGGAGCTCTTCCAGACCTGCGGCATCTTGAAGTTCGGATCCACGCCGTTGACGGCGGAAGGAATCGTACCGTCCGCAGGGCTCACGGTGCTGGGGAAGCCCATGCCCACGAGTTTGTTGTAGAGGGCGGCGATGTTGGCCTTGCCGTTCTCGGTGGCCAGGCCGCCGGCGAACTGGGCCAGAATGTCGTTCACGCTCGCATAACGGCCTTTGACGGCGTCAGGAAGGTTGGCATAGCGGGTGGAGGTACCGATCTGGGCCTGGTACTGCACGAGACCGCCGTTGGTCGGCATGTTGGTGAAGAACACGAGCGGGAGACGGCCGGAGAAGAGGCCCGTACCACCACGCACCTTGAAGCTCTTGTCACCGAAGACGTCCCAGCTGAAGCCCACGCGCGGGGAGAAGGTCACCTTGGCGGTAGGCCATTTGCCGGTATCGATGTGGGTCAGTTCGTAGTTGTAGACCTTGGGGAAGTAATCCAGTGTCAGGATCTTGTTGTTGGTCATCAGGTCGCTGTTGTCGAAGAACAGGCCGTCGATGCGGAGACCGTAGGTCAGCTTGAAGCGGTCGGTCACGTTCCAGTCGTCCTGGGCGTAGACGCCGGCTTTGTGGAACTGGACGCGGGCGGCCGGATACTGCTCGCCGTCGTAGCCGTAGGTAAGGCAGACCACCTGCGGAATGGCGCCGCTGAGGAAGTCTTCCACGCTCTTGTAGCGGTAGTAACCCGTACCGTTACGCATATACTGGTTGTCAGCCATCTGGTATTCGTAGTTGATACCGGCCGTCACCTTGTGGGAGCCCTTGTACCAGGTCACGTCGTCCTTGACGTTGGCGATGGTGTTGTGCACGGCGTTGTTCCAGGTGAACAGCTCATAACCGAGGGCCATATAGTTGTTGGTCTGGGTGTCGTCGAGGATGTCGATGAACGGGAATTCCTCGGAGTTGGTGCCGCGGACGTCATCGAGCTTGGAGAAGGTGGCCAGGAACTGGTTCGACACGTTGTCGGACAGGCGGCTGTTGAGGTCGAGCGACCAGGTGCTCACGAGGTTCTGCATCGAGTACATCGAATTGGCAAAGGACATCGAGTACTGCGAGATACGGGAGCCGGACATACGCGTGCCACCGTCCATCGAAGAACCGTTGGGGTTGTTCCACACGTTGTTCTTGGTGTAGTTGTAACGGAGGGCCAGCTTGTGCTTGTCACTGATGTTCCAGTCAATGCGGGCCAGGATCTTCATGTTGTTCTCGTTGGCCGGGAAGTCGGTCCAGGAACCCGTGTCGTAGCCGTATTTGCTCTTCACGTATTCGGAGACGCGCTGCAGGTCGGACAGGCGGGTGCGGGAGATGAAGTCATCCGCATTGGCCACGCCGTTGGAGGAGCCTCTCCAGCGGTTGACGATGGTCGGGATCTTGGAATACTCACCGTTGACGAAGAAGAAGAGTTTGTTCTTGATGATCGGGCCGCCGGCGGTGAAGCCGTAGGTCGTCGTACGGTTCTTGGCGCGGGCATTGGAGATCTGCTCGCCGTCGACGGTATCGCCCTGGAGGTTCTCGTTCTTATGATAGACATAAGCGCTGCCCTTGAAGGTGTTGGTACCCGACTTGGTGATGGCGTTCACGCCACCGCCGATGAAGTTGGTCTGACGCACGTCATAGGGCGAGATCACGACCTGGAGTTCCTCGATGGCGTCGATGGAGATCGGGCTGCCGCCGCCGGGGAGCTTGTCGCTCAAACCGAAGTTGTTGTTGAAGTTCGCACCGTCGACCGTGAAGTTGGCGGTACGGCCGTCGGCACCGGCGAAGCTCATGCCGTTGCCGCCGTACGGCGACAGACGGGTGACGTCGGTGATGGCGCGGCTGACGCTCGGCAGGTTGACGATCTGCGCGTTGTTGATGTTGGTGGCGGCTCCGGTACGCTCCGTCACGAGCTTGGAGGAGGCGGAGGCCACGACGATGGCTTCGTTCAGCAGTTCGGTGGCCGTCTTCAGGACGACATCCTGCTGATAGGTTTCAGCCAGGGAAAGAATGATGTCGGGGACGACGATCGTCTGGCAACCGATCAGGGAATAGGTCACTTCGTAAGGACCGCCGGTACGCATACCCTGGATGGCATAGCGACCGTTCTCGTTGGTCACCGCATAGTACTGGGTGCCGGAAGGAGCGTGAACCGCAACCACGGCAGCACCGATCAGAGGCTCGCCGTTCTCATCGACGACGGTACCGGCGAAGCTTGCGGTAGTCACCTGGGCGTAAGCCGGAACAATCATCAGCAGAAAAGCGGCAACAGCCAGGAAACGTTTGATGGTTTGTTTCATAAAGTTTGGTTGGTTAATAATTTAGTTTTTATGTTGTTTTACTTATAATCCCCATAATGAGGCTGTATAGGAAGCCTCTACCGCCGCCTCGATGGTGTCGTCTAGGTTGCAGAAGAAGTCGAATCCGGTCAGTTTTTCGATGTCGTCGACGCTGCGGGCGTAGGAACGCGAGAAGTTCACGTCGCCATAGCTGCGGTTTTCGAACCAGAAGCCGATGGCCGCATAACCGTTGTTGCCTTCACCGGGCTTGTACTTGAGCACCACCTTGAAGTAGGCCTTCGGGATCGCCACGTTCTTCCCTTCATTGTCCTTGAGGTACTTGATCTCGGGATCGGAAGCCGTCTGCAGAACGCAGCCCGTCACCACGTAGAGGGTGTCGTTGGTGCTGGTCAGGCCGCGGAGATGGGCCTCGGCCTTTTCCCATACATAGGTGTTGAGGTCGTGGTTCTGGGGCGTGATGTTGGTGAAGTAGAAGGTCTGCTCGTTGGCGGCCGTCGTGCAGAGACGGTCGGCCGAAGGAAGCTGATGGCCGCGGTCCCAGCCGGCGATGCCATATCCGGTAAAAGCGGCGCCCTGGTAAGAGCGGGGCAACAGCGGATCGTAATCCCACTTGTCGGTGCGCTGGGCGCCCGAGGTCATGCCGCGGTAAAGCGGATAGGCCACCCAGAGGGAGACGCGGTTCTGCAGATCGTACCAGAAGGAATAGTTGCGCACCTGCTGGCCGTCATAAGTCATGTCGTGGCTGAAGAAGGCCTTGCCTTCCGTTTCCGGCGTGGCGGGCAGTTCCAGCCAGGGCTGAACCTGGCTCGGCGTCACGGTCTCATACGGCTGCTGGATGACCGTCAGCTTCGCCACGGAGCCGTCGGTTCCCGTGAAGGTGATCACGGCGGAGCGGCTGGCGGAAGCGCTCGGGTTGCGGGCGTAGGCGACCTTGACGACGGCGGAACCGTCGCCGCTGGCGGGCGTCACCGTGAAGTCGGCGAGCGAGGAAGTTGCGGTCCATCCGACCGTGGCCGTGACGGCCAGGTCGAATGAACCCGCCCCTCCCCAAACCGAGGTTTCAGCATACGGCAGGGCGATCTGAGCACCGGAACCGAAACGGTCGCCGGTCAAGCCTGCATAGTCGCTCTTCGCCGATACCGTAAGCTGGAATCTCGTTCCGTATTTTCCGGCGATGCCCTTGAGGGTACCGCTGCCGGAAGGGACGGTTTCGTCCCGGAATACGGCATATCTAGAGGTAAATATGTCGAACTCGCCTCCGTCCTTGCCTTCCATTCCGATGGAAGTGTTCTCGGACGAGGAGGAGAAATGCTTGCCCAGGAACTGCGCCTGCACCTGGACGTCCTTCACGGCCACGTAGGTCGATTCATAGTCTCCGGTCAGGAGTTGCGCCACGGTGATCTCGCGGGGCGAAGGGGTTTCCTTCCCGATCCGCTCAATGTTGTCGAGCGGCAGGCCGTTGACCTGCAGCGGCCCCTGCTGATAGACGGAGAGGGCCTGGTTGAACAGATAAACCCGCACCTTGTCGCCCCGGGCGAATTCTTTGTTGTCACCGGTGCAGTAAAGCATCAGGCCGGCTTCTCCGTCGGAAACGACGATCGTCTTGGCGGAAGTATAGTTGTTCAGTCCGCCGTCGGTGTCCCGGCGGTAGTCGCTGATCACGACGCCTTCAATGGCCACGTTGTCCGAAATCTTGGTGTCGGAGCCGGTGTAGCGGTTGCGGATTTCCCGGATCGACACGAGTTTCGCCTCGCCCTGCTGCCCGCCGAAGCGCTCGCCGGTCAGGCCGGCGACATCGCTCAGCGAAGTGAGGCTGAGCTGCATCGTCGTGCCGTATTTCATGGCGATGCCCTTGACCGTGCCACTGCCGGTAGGAACTTTCTCACCGAGGAAGGATGCGTATTTTGACGTAAAGATGACGAACGTCTCGCCGGTCTTGGCCACCATGGAGATCGAGGTATGGGCGCTCTTGTCGCCGAAGGTCTTGCCCAGGTCGGAGGAGGCTACCTGCACGTCGGGGACGGCGATGTACTGCGACTCGGCCGCATTCGACAGGAACTGTTCGATGGTCACCGCCTTGGCGGCGGGCGTTTCGCTTCCGACCTTGGTGATCTTGTCGAGCGGCAGGCCGTTGACCTGGAGGGGACCGTTGTTGTAGACCGAAAGGGTCTGGCCGGTCAGGTCGGCCACGACGACGTCGCCGAAGGCGAACTGCGTGTTGTCGTTCGTACAGAAGAACTGCAGACCGCCGGTGGCGTCCTGGACGATGATCGTTTTCTGCGAAGTATAGTTCTCGAGACCGCCGTTGGAAACGCTGCGGAAATTGCTCACGACCGTACCCTTGATCAGGGTCGGATCCGTGATCTTCACGTCGGAGCCCTTATAGAGGGCCCGGACTTTGGCGATATCCGAGATCGGGAGGGCGGCCTGGGTCACGGAGACCGTGGCGGAGTTGTCGGCCGTGGAAAGCGTCAGGGAGCTCTGACGGGCTTCGCCGTCGTTGGCTTCGACCTTGACTTCGAAGGATCCGTTTCCGGCGCCGGAGACGGTGGAGACGGTCATCCAGCTGCCGTCGACGCGGACGGTCCAGGCGCCGTTGGAAGTGACCGAAATCTGCTGCGAGCCGCCATCCGCATTGAAATTGAGCGAAGTAGGCGACACGGAGACCGTAATCTTCTCAGGCTCGTCGGGCTCGCAAGAGGCCACGGCAAGCACAAAGGCTGCCAGCAAGGCAAGCAATCTGTAAGGTTTCATAGTTTTGCAGGCTTGAAACGACGGCGCAAAAATAAGAAATCCCTCGGATTTGGCAAACCCATTTTTCTGCGTAGTTCAGGGCAAGTTATCAACAATCCGAATTCTTTTTGTTTATAAGATTTTATCCGTATCTTTGCGGCCCGAACCAGTGGATGGATTTGTACTGCTTGCCAACCACTTAAAAAAAGGCTAAAACTATGTATCTCTTTACCTCTGAATCCGTTTCCGAGGGCCACCCGGATAAAGTGGCCGACCAGATTTCCGACGCAATTCTCGACGATTTCCTCCGCCAGGACCCGGCGGCGCACGTCGCTTGTGAAACCTTTGTAAGCACCGGCCTCGCCGTCGTCGGCGGTGAAGTCACTACGCGCGACGCCTATGTCGACATCCAGGGCATCGTCCGCCGGACGATCCGCCGGATCGGCTATACCAAAGGCGAATACCATTTCGACGCCGACTCCTGCGCCGTCCTCTCGGCCGTGCACGAGCAGAGCGGCGACATCGCCATGGGCGTGAACCGCGCCGAGAAAGAAGAGCAGGGCGCCGGCGACCAGGGCATGATGTTCGGCTACGCCTGCAACGAAACGCCCGAGTTCATGCCGCTCCCGCTCACCCTGGCCCATATGACGCTCATCGAACTGGCGCGCATCCGCCGCGAGAATCCTTCGCCGATGCCGTACCTGCGTCCTGACGCCAAGAGCCAGTTTACCATCGAATACGACGACGACCATACGCCGCGCCGCGTCCACACCCTCGTGCTCTCGACGCAGCACGATCCCGACGTGGACCAGGCCCGCATCCGCCGCGATGTGGAGGATATCCTCATCCCGCGGGTCAAGGCCCGCCTCAGTGCGGAGAACGCCGCCTTATTCCAGAAAGACATGATCCTGCACGTGAACCCCACCGGACAGTTCATCATCGGCGGTCCCCACGGCGACACCGGCCTGACCGGCCGCAAGATCATCGTCGACACCTACGGCGGCCGCGGCGCCCACGGCGGCGGCGCCTTCTCGGGCAAGGACCCCAGCAAGGTCGACCGCAGCGCAGCCTACGCCGCCCGGCACATCGCCAAGAACCTTGTGGCAGCCGGCGTCGCCGACGAAATCCTCGTCCAGGTGGCCTACGCCATCGGCGTGGCCCGGCCCGTCAGCCTGTCGGTCAACACCTACGGCACGGCCCACGTGCCCTTCACCGACGGTCAGATCGCCAAGAAGGTCGGAGAACTCTTCGACCTGCGCCCGGCGGCCATCGTCGAACGCTTCGGCCTGACCAACCCCATCTACGAACCCACGGCGGCCTACGGCCATATGGGCCGCGACCCCTTCGTCAAAGAGGTCGAACTCATCCGCGACGGACAGACCGTCCGCCGCAACGTGCAGTTCTTCGGTTGGGAATTACTCGATGCCGTCGACCGCTGCCGAGCGGCCTTCCAGCTTTAACAGCAGCTGCTTGGGCATCGGACCGTCGAGCGTCGGCGCCGACAGTTCGTAATAGACGACCGCCGTACCGGCTTCCTTGTCGGCTTTCACGGAAATGATTTTGAAAGAGGTCTGCGCAACGGCCTCTTTCATTTTTTGTGCAATCTCGTCCGGCAGGCGGTCCTGCAGCGCGGCCCCTTTGGAAAGATGGCCGGCGAATGAAGGCGTCGCGAGCGTGGCGGCTTTGGCGTAATCAGCCGAATAATACGCTTTCAGGAACTGCTCCGCAACGTCGCCGGCCCGCCTTTCGGTCGAATGGCAGGACGTGAGAGCCAGGAGGCAGAAGCCCAGGATAAGCCAGGATGCGGTTTTTTTCATAGTGTCAGATGTCCATTTCCACGACCGTGATGCCCGCACCGCCCTGCTGGACGGCCTCGTCGCGGAAGGATTTCACGGCCGGCACGGTCTTGAGGTATTTGCGGATCTCCTCGCGCAGCACGCCGTTGCCCTTGCCGTGCAGGATCTTCACCTGCCCCACGCCCACCATCGTGGCGTCGTCGATGAAATGCATCACGATGTCGAGGGCGTCGACCAGCCGCTGGCCGCGGATGTCGATCGTGGGCCGGAATTCCAGCTTGCGCCGACTGATGGATTCGCTGTCGTAGTGGATGACCGGGCGGAAAGTGCTGCGGGATTTGTCTTTATATTGCTGGTTGGAAATCTTCTCGACCTTGCCGGGCGCAATCTTAGAGATGATGCTCCCGATCGATACGGAAATATACTTGGCGGCGATCTGCGTCACCTCGCCCACCATGTCGTTGTCCTTCAGGCGTACTTTGTCGCCCACCTGCAGCGGCGTGGCGTCGATGGCGGGCTTTTCTTTGCGCGGCGCCGGGGCGGGCACCTCGCCGCGTTTCTCCTTGCGGGCGCGCTCGCGCTCTTTTCGGGCCACGATCTGCTGCATTTTGCGCTCGATGTCGGCGTCGGTGGCGGTAGGGCGCTCTTCCTGGATGGCGTCGCGGGTGCGGGCCAGCTGTTCGCGGGCGGTGCGCGTCTTGTCGCGTTCGGCCTGGGCTTCGCGGATGTCGCGGATGGTCTTCTCCACCTGGCGGTTGGCCTCGGCCAGGATTTCGGCGGCCTGTTCACGGGCCTCGTCGAGCATCCGTTTCTTCAGGGCCTTGACGTCCTCGAGTTCCTTCTGGTACCGGTCGGTCAGGCTTTCGAGCGTCTTGTCGGTGGTCTTGATGCGGGCGAGCTTCTCGTCGAGGACCCGCCGGCTGCGGGCAATCTGGCGCAGATTGCGCTCGATGTTCACGAATTCACTGCCGGCCCGCTCCTCGGCGTCCTTGACCACGTCGGCGGGCAGCCCCATCTTCCGCGCGAGTTCAAAGGCGAAAGAGTTGCCGGGCATACCCTGCTGCAGCTGGAAGAGCGGCTTGATGGCGGCTCCGTCGAAGAGCATCGCGCCGTTGACCACGCCGGAACTCTTGTCGGCGTAGAGTTTCAGGTTGGTGTAGTGCGTGGTGATGACACCGTAAACCCCCATCGCGTCGAGGCGCGCGAGGACGGCCTCGGCGATGGCGCCGCCGGCGGCCGGTTCGGTGCCGGCGCCGAATTCGTCGAGGAGGACGAGCGAATGGGGCGTGGCGTGGGTGAGGATGTCACGGATGTTCTGCAGGTGGGAACTGTAGGTGCTCAAGTCGTTTTCGAGCGACTGGTCGTCGCCGATGTCGATGAAGATGCTGTCGAAGATCAGCATCTCGCTGACTTCCGACGTGGGGATGAGCATCCCCCACTGGAACATATACTGGAGCAGGCCCACCGTCTTGAGACACACCGACTTGCCGCCGGCATTCGGGCCGGAGATCAGCAGGATGTGCTTTTCGCGGTTCAGCGAGAGGGTGAGCGGTACGATCTCTTTCTTTTCGCGCCGGAGCGAAGCCTCCAGCAGGGGATGGCGCGCCCGGCGCAGGTTGAATTCGCCGTTGTCGGAGAGGATGGGCATGCCGGCGATCATATCGAGAGCCACCAGCGCCTTCGAGCGGATGAAATCGATCTCGCCGATATATTCGGAGGCGGCAATCAGCATCGGCAGCGAAGGCCGCAGAAATTCGGTGAATTCGAGCAGGATGCGGGCGATCTCGCGCTGCTCCTCGAACTGGAGTTCGCGGATCTGGTTGCCCAGTTCCACGATTTCGAAGGGTTCTACGAAGGCGGTCTTGCCGGTGGCCGATTCGCCGTAGACGATGCCCGGCAGTTTTTTCTTGGTGCCGGCGGGGACGGGAATCAGCATCCGGCCCTCGCGGACCACGACTTCGTCGTCGGAGCCGACCAGGCCTTCTTCCTTTGCGGCGCCCAGAATGGCGTTGATGCGGCGGCCGATCTGCCCTTCCTTGGATTTGAGGCTGCGGCGGATCTCACCCAGCGCCGGGGAGGCGCTGTCACGCACCTCGCCGGTCCGGTCGAGGATCGATTCGATGCGGCGGCCGATCTCGGGCTCATAGCTGACCGAAGCGGAAATCTGGCGAAGCGTGGGATAGAGGTCGTCCTTGCAGTCCTGGAAGAACGACAGGATGCGGCGAAGCGTGTCGAGGCTGGTGCGGAGCATCCGGAGCGACGGCAGGTCGATCGTGGTGCCTTCGCCCTGCAGCAGGAGAAGGAACTCTTTCGTGTCGAGATAACCGCCGGCCGGGAAACTGTCTTCGAACAGGCAGATGAGCCGCATCTCGTCGGTCAGGCGCAGCCGGAACATGATCTCGGCGCCGTCGCGCGAAATCTGCTCCGCCGCCACCTTGCGGACGGCGTATTGCGTGGCACATTTGGCCGATATCTTTTCCCGAACCTTGTCGAACCCGATTTTCTGCTCCAGAACCATAACGCCGCTTCCCTATTTGAACGAATTTTCGATGGCCAGGCGGAGTTCCGTGATGCTGCCCATCGTCTGGATCTGCCCGTCGGAGACAAACGAGATGTCGCCCGTCTCTTCCGACACCACGATGACCGAGGCGTCGGAGACCTCCGACATACCGATCGCGGCGCGGTGGCGCATGCCGTAGTGCGCGGGGATGTCCTGCCGCTGGGTGATCGGCAGGGTGCAGCGGGCCGCCAGGATGCGGTTGGCCGTGATGACCATCGCGCCGTCGTGCAGCGGGGAATTCTTGAAGAAGATGTTCTCGATCAGCCGCCGGTTGATGCGGGCGTCGATTTCGTCGCCGGTATCGAGGATGTCGCCCAGCGCCGATCCGTGCCGCAGCACGATCAGGGCGCCGGTCTTCGTCTCGGACATCTTGCGGCAGGCTGCCGTCAGCTCTTCAAGCTCGCCGGGCGCCATGCCGCCCGTGCGGGACTGGCGGAAGAGTTTCTTGAAAACGCCCTGCTGCGCGGCCGTGGTGCTCGAACTGATGCGCAGCAGGAAGCGCCGGATCTCGGGCTGGAAGATGACCAGCAGGGCCACCACGCCCACGCCCAGCACCTGGCCCAGAATGAAGGAGAGCAGTTTCATGCCCAGCGCCCGCGAGGCGATCCACACCACATAGAGCAGCAGCACGCCGATGAATATGTTCACGGCCGACGTGCCGCGCACGACGCGGATGAGCCAGTAGATCAGCAGGCCCACCATCAGGACGTCGAGCACGTCGATAAACGAGATGTTTATAAAATCGAACATATTCGTACAAAGTTAACAATTATTTCCGCTGCCAGAGCAGTTTTTTGCCGAAGCCCAGGCGGTTGTCGGTGTATTTCATCCGGTCGGGCAGGATCAGCCACACTTCCCCGCCCTTGAACACGGCGTACGGGAACCGTTTGAGGTATTTCAGCCGGCAGCGGTCGAAAAGGCCGCCGTCGCAGCGCCGCACCGTGCCGGCGAACTGGAGGCCGCGGATCTTGCCGATTTCCTCGGTTTCAAGCACGATCGAGCCCGTCACCTGCGGATTCTCCAGGAACAGCTGCGCGTGCAGGGTTTTGGCCTCCGAGGTAATGATGAAGCCTTCTTCCTGCGGGTCAAACACATAAAACGCATGGGCGCACCAAAGTTCCTGCGCGCCTTCCGCCCCTTGGGGCGAAGCGCACGCAATGGTCATCACGTGATGCTCTCCGATAAAATCCAGGATCCGGCTGTCAATCATATTGCAAAAGTACGCAATTTTGGCTACCTTGCTGCAGATTCAAACGGGGCGAAGGATATGGGCGGGTGTTTTTCTCAACAATGGTTTTCCAGTCTCCAGGGCCTGCGGGAATTGTTTTTCCCGCGGCGCTGCATCGTATGCGGCCGCTTCCTGACGGCCGACGAAGCGGATGTCTGCACCGCCTGCCGGGAAGACCTGCCGATGACCTACCAGTGGGACATCGTCCAGAATGCGGCGTTCGAGCGCCTGGCGCGCCGCTTCGACGTGGAAGCGGCCGCCACGCTCTTCTTCTTCGGTGCGGAAAGCGACTACCGGAAAATCATCTATGGCATCAAGTACGGCGGCCGGCGGGAGCTGGCCCGCCGGATGGGCTTCGAACTGGGTACCCGGCTGGCCGGCAACCGGGACTTCCGGCGCTGCCAGGCCGTGATTCCCGTGCCGCTGCATCCGCTGCGGCGCTGGACGCGCGGCTACAACCAGGCGGAAGAAATCGCCTGCGGCCTGGCAGCGGCCCTCGGCGTTCCGCCCGAGACCGCGCTGCTCCGCCGCAGCCGCTACACGAAAACGCAGACCCGCCTTCACGGCGCTGCCAAAACGAAAAATGTGCAAGGGGCTTTCCGCGTTGACCCTGGACGGGCCGCAGCCCTGCAGGCTGCCGGCGTCCGTCACGTACTCCTGATCGACGACGTCCTGACATCCGGCTCTACGCTCGCCGCGTGTGCCGCGCCGCTGACAAAGGCGGGGTTCCGCGTTGCGTGCGCAACGCTGGCATTCGCCGGAACTTGAAAAACAAAGCTAGGCTTCCTGCTGCACGGTCAGCACCAGCGTCACCGCAGGGTATTCCGTCAGCGCGAGCGTAATGCGGAAGGTACGGGTACGGCCGGTCGTGTTCTCAGGAATGGGCAGGAGGGCCACATCGGTGCGGTTGGGGCCGCCTGTCGCGGGTTCGAATTCCGCTTCCCCGTCGTAGGGGGCGCCGTCAAGGGTAATGCCGACCAGATGCCACGGATAGTTGCTGTTGACGCTGAAGCGGGCGGCGCCGCTTTCACGGCCGATGGTTTCTTCCGTCGAGGCGGCCGTCAGGAACGGGCCGCACTCCTGGGTGACCGCGATGCGGGCGGTGCGGGAAATATTGTTCAGCTTCGAAACCAGGGTAATGCGGACCGATTTCGTGAAATTATTCCGGTTGGGGCCCACCTTGACGTGCATCGGGGCGGTAAAGTCGGCCGAATCGGGTGTGAAAGAGATGGATTCGTCGCTGCAGGTGGCCTTCCAGTGACCGTTGGAAAACACCACCACGTCGAACTCGCCGCCGTCGGGACCGAACGTAAACATATCCACGTCGGGCACGACGCTCAGGTTCGTTTCCTGGTCACAGGAGGCCGACAGGGCGGCTGAGACGAGCAGGGCGGCAAGAAGCAGGAATCTTTTCATATCGCAAATATATCAGTTTTTTTTCATACCTTCGCACAAATTACCACGAAGAACGTGCGAAAAGCCGCAACAATTATCATTCCACTGGCCCTCCTGGCGCTGCTGGCGGCCCAGTTCACCGCCTGCGAGAAATATGTGCTCCCGGAGGTGAACGTCTCTGCCGACACGCTCTGGTTCGGCGCAGCCGCCGACTCCCAGCGACTGACCGTCTGGACCAACGTCATCACCACCGCCGAACCGGACGATGCGGACGGCTGGATCTGGGCCGAACCCTACTGGTTTGAATCTGATTGCACCCTGGTGGTCTATGTCCGGGAGAACTACGATCCCGAGCCGCGGACCGGCACGCTCCCCATCAAGTCGGAAGCCATCCTGCGCAACGTTACCGTCATCCAGGAAGGCAACCCCAATCCCTACGAACCCGAATTATGAAACGATTCTTCCTTCTCCTCTTTCTGACGGCCGTCCTTATCCCGGTCGCCGCACCCCGTGCCCTGGCGCAGGAACCCCAGGAACCCAATCTCGACGAGATCATCAACGGCCAGATCGAGAACCTGACCCGGATCTTCAAGCTCGACGAAGTGCAGGTCTTCTTCGTCGACTCGATCCTGCAGAACAACTACAAGGGCCTCCAGGAAGAAGTCAACCTCACCCGCAAGAGCGGCGCGAGCAACACCGAAACCTACCAGATCATTTCCGACAAATGGATGAACCGCACCGACGAAGCCCTGGAAAAGATCTTTACCAAGGAACAGTGGGGCCACTATCTTAAATCCTCCTACGGAAAGGAAAAGAAAAAGCGCGACAAGCGCATCGCCGACCGCGGCGGTTTCCAGCCCTCCTTATAATCCCAATACAGCGCGCAGGGACGCCGCATCCGTAAATCGGTATTCGGCCGGGATTCCCTGGTCTCCCCGCAGACGCCAGTCCGCGAGGGCAAAATCGCAGCCCGCATCGTGGCCGCAGCGCCAATCGTGCTGCGTATCGCCAAGATACAGCGTCGTTTCGGCCTTGGCGCCGGCCGCGCGCAGATAGGCCAGCATCGGGTCGGGATAGGGCTTGTGGCGCTCGCTCTGCTCGGAGCCGATCACCACGTCGAAGTATGGCAGCAGTTTGGCCAGATGCGGATCGTAATCGATCTCTGTCCGGGAGCGCGAAGTCACCAGGCCCGTACGACAGCCGGTGGCCCGCAGGTCGCGCAGGATCTCTTCCACGCCGGGAAAAGGCGCGACCAGATACATCAGTTCCTGGAAATGCGTCTCCCAAACCTCGGCGAAATGCTTTTCGTCCGAATAGTGAAGTGTGGACGAGGCCTTGGAGCTCGGGATGCCGAAAAAGCAGTAGGCCTCTTCATAGGGCATCTCCCGGCCCGTCAGCTCGCGGATCGTCTGGATGAGCGACAGCACGCCCGTCCGTTCGGTATCGAGCAGCGTGCCGTCGATGTCGAATACAAAATCTTCGTACTTTTTCATCGGCGGTCGAGCTTGATCAGGACCGGCAGATGGTCGCTGTAGCCGTTGTCGAAGGTATTGCCGTAATAACTGCGGCGGGGGGCCCCTTTTTTCATCATGAAATTGCGGCGGAAGATCTCGCCGTAGTGATTCTTGTCGGTGCGCACGATACGCAGACCCTTGAGGTTTTCCCAGGAGGGAAGCAGGTTGTGCGAGACGATGATGTTGTCGTAGAGCACCCAGCGGTGATTGTGGATACTGGTTCCGCGGCCTTCCTCAGCCAGCATCCAGAAGGGATTGAAATATTCGCCGGCGGGGACGTTGAAGATGGTCTTGTGGGCGTGGAGGAGCACCGACAGCGACTCGTCGGAAGGGCTGTCGTTCATATCGCCCATGATCACCACCTTGATATCGGGATACTGCGCCCGGAGCTGGGCGGCGTGGTCGCGGGCGGTCTCGGCGCCGGCGCGGCGGAAGCCGGCCGAGGAGGAGACGCCGGCGCGGCGGGAGAGGAAATGGCAGACATAAAAAGCGAACATCTCGCCTTCGATTTCGCCCCAGGCAGCCAGGATGTCGCGGCCGATGTATTCGCGGCCGCTGCGCAGGACCAGCTTCACCGGCTCGCAGCCCATCAGCGTGAACTTGTCGGGGCGGTAGAAGAGGCCCACTTCCACGCCGCGGGGATCGTTCGAATCGAAATGGACGCATTTGTAGTGGGCGCCGGACATCCGTCGCTGCGACACCAGGTCCTGCATCACGCGCAGGTTTTCCACCTCGGAGACGCCTGCCACAACAGGAAAGCCGCCGTGGGCGGAAGCCACCGACGAGAAGATTTCGCTGAGGTTCGACAGTTTCTGGAGGTATTTGTCGCGCGTCCAGCGCCGGTCGCCGATGGGCGTGAACTGGTCGTCATAGCGGCCGGAATCGTCTACCGTGTCGTAGAGATTCTCCAGATTATAGAACATCACCGTGTAAGCCATGTCACAAATGTACACAAAAATCTGTGAAAATTCTATCGTTTTGCGTACCTTAGCGAGTTATTTTATATATAGGAATCTGATCGTTTGATGAAGAAAATATACGAAGAAGACTGGTGGTACTATCGGGTTCGCAACATCGCGGATCCCTACATCCGCGGGTCCTACAAGAAGCTCCGGTACGAAGGGACGGAAAAAATCCCCCGCGACGGAGCCGTGGTTTATGCGCCCAACCATTGCGACGCGCTGATGGATCCGCTGTCCGTGCTGGCGATGAACCGTGAGCAGATGGTCTTCGTGGCCCGTGCAGACATTTTCAAGAAACCCGTCATCCGGAAGATCCTCACTTTTTTCAAGATCATGCCCATCAACCGGGTCCGCGACGGCTTCCGCAGCGTCCTCAACACGGAAGACACCGTGGAAAAGTCCATCGAAGTACTCAACAATCGGGTGCCTTTCTGCATCTTACCAGAAGGAATGCACCGCCCGATGCACAGCATGCTCCCGCTCGGCAAAGGCATATCCCGGATCGCATACGGCGCCAACAAGGCCGTCACCGACGGACATCACGTGTACATCGTGCCCATCGGCCTTGAATACGGCGACTATTTCCGCTATCGGTCCACGCTGCTGGCCACCGTCGGCGATCCGATCGACGTCACGGCCCTGATTGCCGCCCACCCCGAGCGTACCGAGCAGGAGATGTATTTGGAAATCAGGCGATTGACGGGCGAAGCGATTCGAGACCTGATCGTCTGTATCCCCGATGACGACGATTACGCCGCCACCTGGGAACTGACGAAACTCTCGAGCGGCGCCATTCCGGAACGCCGGTTGCGTCAACGCTTCGATGCCAACCGCCGCATGGTCGGCCTGCTCGGAAAATTCCGGGAGGAACAGCCCGAAAAGGCCCGACAGCTCTTTGAAAAAGCCGCCGCTTTCACCCGCCTCCGCAAGGCGTCCCGGATCAGCCTCCACGCCGTTCACACCCGCCGGCCGCTGGCTTCCGCCCTGTGGAACACCCTCAAGACCCTGTTCTTCCTGCCCTTCGCCCTGGCGCTGGGTACGGCCTCGGCACCGGGCTGGGGTACGGCCGAATATCTGGCCGCCGGTGTGAAAGACCCCGCCTTCCGCAACTCGTTCCGCTGTGCCACCCTCATCATCCTGTGGACCGTGTTGCTCGTGATCACCGCCATCGTCCTGCTGTGCACCATAAAGTGGTACTGGGCGCTGGCCATCGTGGCTGTCCTTGCCCCGGCACCGCTGCTCACCTACGACTATTTCGAGCTGGTCCGCCGCTGCGCCTCTTCCTGGCGCTACCTGGGCAACGGAAGGCTCCGCCGGCAAAAAGAAGAACTGTTGAATGAATTGAAAAATTTGGAAAAATGAAAAAGATATGCATCCTCCTGGCCGCCCTGGCGCTCATCAACGTCGCGGCGGCGCAAGACAAGAAGGAAGTCGAGAAAACGGGGTTCTCCTTCGGCGGATTCCCGATCGTGGCGTTCGACCAGGACAAAGGCCTCCAGCTGGGCGCCCTGGCCAACATCTACGATTTCGGCAAAGGCGGCTGGTATCCCAATCCGCGCCAGCAACTCTATGTCGAGGCGTCCTGGTTCACGAAAGGATCGCAGCTCTACACGCTCAGCTACGACAACCGCTTCCTGATTCCCCGCATCCGCTTCTCCTTCGCGGCCCAGTTCATCAACGAGAAGGCGCTTGATTTCTATGGCTTCAACGGCTATCAATCCTATTTTGACGCGTCCCTCCCTTCGGCTTATTACAAGATGAGCCGCATGGTCCCGATCGGCAAACTCGATTTCACCGGAGAGATCACGGAACACTTCTACTGGAAATTCGGCTACAATTTCAAGTACTACATCCTCGACGAAGTGAAGACCGACGCCCTGACCGAACTGCCTTACAACAAGAGCCTCTTCGCCTGGTACAAGGACCTGGGCTTCATCGAAGCCGACGAGTACAAGGGCGGCATGACCAGCGCCTGGCGCGCCGGCCTGATGTACGACAGCCGCGACGTGGAAAACGCCCCGACCCGCGGCCTCTGGGCCGAAGCCTTTATGGAATGGGCGCCCAAGTGGATGGGCACCAACAAGCCTTACTGGCACTACTATGCCGTAGTGCGGCAGTACTTCCCCCTGGCGGGCGACAAGCTGGTCTTCGCCTACCGCGCCAGCGCCCAGGGCTTCCTCGGCAAACCGGGCTTCTACGCCCTCCCGTGGGAAGCCGTGCTCGGCCCCGGCTATGACCGCGACGGCTTCGGCGGCTACCGGACCATCCGCGGCCTGATGCGCAACCGCATCCAGGGCCAGGCGGTCTGCTACTTCAACACCGAACTCCGCTGGCGTTTCCTCAACACCCGCGTGTTCAACCAGAATCTTTCGCTCGGGGCCAACGCGTTCTTCGACGGCGGCCGCGTGCTGAAAGAGTATGTCGACGTCTCCGTCGATCCGTCGTGGACCTTCCTGCCCGAACAGCTCCGCAAGGGCGGCCCGGAAGCCTTCCACCTGGCAGCCGGCGGCGGACTCCGGTTCATCCTCAACAAAAACTTCATCATCGCCGTGGATTACGGCCGGGCCTTCAACCGACAAGACAACGGAAAAGGCGGCTCGCTCTACATCAACACGGGCTACCTCTTCTAACCAAAACAGCAGCTCTTCGTTATGAACAGATTTATCCGATCGATCCTGGCGGCAGCGACGGCGCTCCTCTTGACGGGCTGCGCCGATCCCTACTACCAGCGACTCGACGAGCTTCAGGAACGGGTCGACGCCCTGCAGGAGCTCTGCGATCAGATCAACAAGGATCTGTCCTCGCTACAGGCCCTCGTCAAGGCCATCGACAGCAAAGACATGATCACCGGCATCACGGAAATCCGGTCGGGATCCGTGGTTACGGGCTATCGTATCAACTTCGTGCAGCACGAGTCGATCACCATCACCAACGGCAAAGACGGCGCTTCCCCGCTGGTCAGCAGCCGGCAGAATCCCGACGACAAGAACTATTACTGGGCCATCCGCTACGGCGACGGCGACTGGGAGTGGCTCCGCGCCGCCGACGGCACCATGATGCTCTCGATCGGCATCCTGCCTTACGTGACCATCCGGGACGGCTATTTCTACCTCACGTTCGACGGGGTGGAATGGACGCAGCTCGGCAAGGCCGACGGCGTTGACGGCGACCAGATGTTCTCCGCGATCGACGTCAGCAATCCCGATTACGTTTCCATCAAACTTACCGACGGACAGATCCTCCGCATTCCCACGTACAACCGCTACCTGGCGCTCGTCAAGGAGGTCAACGCCATCAACGACGATGCCGACGCACAGTTCCAGCTCCTGCACGAGGCCATCGACAGCCTGCTCTACATCAAGCGCATCGACCCGATCCTGGCGGACGGCGACACCGTCGGCCAGACGGTCGTACTCTCCGACGGAAGGACGTTCAACATCCGCGACTGGGCCGTTTCCATGGCTCCGTCCATTTTCGTCAAACAGGAGGAAGACGGCAAATTGTACTGGGCCTACAGCATCGGCACGAATCCGGTTGCGTGGGTCCTCTCGCGCGACGGTCAGAAGATTCCCGCCGCCATGGAAGAAACACCCGCCCCTGTGGTATCCATTACCCGTGGCGATGACGGACAATACTACTGGACGATCACTACGGGCGACAAGAGCGAATTCCTGCGCTACAAGGTGGCCGATGCCTGGGAGCCGCACGCCATCGATTCGGTGACACGCGCTTTCCACGACGTGCGCAACTACAGCGATTCGCTGGTCGTTGTCCTGAAAGACACCACGGTTCGCTTTGTCCTGCCCAAGCAGTATACCGTCGTCCTGACCACAGCCGCCGGCGCGGTCGTGGACGACACCCTCCAGATGCGGGAGCGGAAAGACGGCGATGAAGCCGTGCTCCGCTACACGGCCTACGGCGTCGACGCCAGCCTTTCCGTCCTGGCCCAGGGCGGATTCAAGGCCACACAGGCGACCACAGGCCCGGGCACAGGCACCATCCGGATCAAGGCGCCCGCCAAGTTCGCGTCGGGCAGCGGAAAGGTCATGGCCGTATTCACCTTCCCCGGCGCATCCCCGGTTACCGTCATCAAAACCATCACCATCACCAAGTAGGAGCCAGCCATGAGAATCAGACATTTCCTCATTCCCGCACTCGCCGGCATCCTGCTGCTGAGCGCCTGTTACACCCAGATCGAAAACGACCTGACCGTCCTGGAACGCCGCATCGAGAGACTCGAGAAGCGCTGCCAGGAGATGAACACAACGCTTGAAGGCCTGGGAAAAATCGTCGAGAAGCTCGAAGCCTACGATTTCCTGACCAAGGTCGATCCCATCCGCAGCGGCGGCGCCGTTGTGGGCTATACGCTCTATTTCACCCACTCCGATCCCATCCGCCTGTACAACGGAACCGACGCCGGCACGCCCGTCCTGGGTGTGGCCAAGGGCAATGACGGCGTCTGGTACTGGACCATCCAATACCCTTCCCGGCCTGTCAGTTTCCTGACCGACAACTACGGCAACCGCATCTCCACGGCCACCGCCTCCCCGATGATCCGCATTGAAAACGGATACTGGATGGTGAGCTATGACGAAGGCGAGATCTGGCACAACCTCGGCAAGGCTACCGGCGACGACGGTGCTTCCTTCTTCGAAAGCATCCGGGACCTGGGAACCCACTACGAGTTCAACCTGCTGAACGGCACCACCATCAACCTGCCCACCTGGGACAACTTCCAGCAAGTGCTGGAAACCTGCCGCAAGAGCAACCAGAACCTGGAGTCGTTCAAGCAGCTGCTTGCCGCGACGGTCAAGCGCGTGTACGTCCACGATATGACGGACATCGTGATCGGCGACCAGGTTGTCGGCTGCCGGCTCGAGTTGACCGACCACTCCGTTTATACTTTCTACAACGGCACCGGCCTCAACACCCCGACCCTTTCCGCCAGCCGGGATGCCGACGACGAATCGGACCACTGGTACTGGATGATTACCTATGGAGAAGATGGTTCTTGGATCCTCGACGAAAACGGCGACAGGATCCGTGCCGATGCTCCGGAAAGCCTCTCGGTGAAACTCTCCGTCCAGCGGGACGGTGACGATCCCATTTATTACTGGGCTGTTTCCTACGGCGACGGGGAGCCCCAGTTCCTGCTGGTGAACGGCGCCAAGGTGCCGGCCAGCCAGGAAGTTCCCCAGCCGGTCGTTACGGGGCTCGTGGACGTTGACAACGAGACCGTCAGCATCCGGCTCGCCGGCGGCGAGGAAATCCTGCTTCCGCTGGAGCACGCGCTGCAAATCAACCTGATGGCCCCTGTGAAAAACCAGGTCCTGGAAATGGCGGCCAGCGACACCGTATCCTTCGTCTGCCGGCTTGTCGGCGGCGACGAACGGGCCGAAGTCCTGCCGATCGCCGCTGATGAATTCTTCGCCACGGCCCGCACGGCCAACCACGTCGACTGGACCATCCGCGTCATCTCGCCCGCCACGTTTGCCGAAGGCGGCACGAGTAAACTGAACCTGCTGGTCTCCAACGGCTACGGAACCATGAAGACCGCCATCGTCACCATCCGGTATAAAAAGAAGAACTAGGAGACTCCATCATGAAACGCACAGTTTTGATTCTGATTTCCCTGCTGGCCGTTCTCCTGCTGCCGGCCTGCCAGAAAGACCTTGAGGAGAGACTCCAGAACCTCCAGAATGACGTAACCAACCTGGAAGAGCAGATCAATAAACTCAACGAGAGCATCAGCTCCCTTTCCTCGCTGGTTGACGCCCTGGAAAAGAACGACCATATTTCCGGCGTGACCTCCTTCACATCCGAAGGAAAGACATTTTTCAAGGTGTCTTTCACCAGCGGAAACACCCTCTACCTGACCAATGGAACCGACGGCGTCACGCCCATCGTCGGCGTACGCTACAACGAAGAATACGATGCCTATTACTGGACCATCCAGATGGGCGAAAACGGGAAGGAAACCTGGATGACCGACAGCTATGGCCAGCGCGTGCGAGCCATCGGCTGGGTGCCCCGCCTGAAAATCGAGGACGGCATCTGGTGGTATTCCTTCGACGGAACCTACTGGAGCAAGGCCGGCTGGGGCAGCGCCCAGGGGACGAGCGGTTCCTCCGTCTTCAAGAGCATCGACACCTCCGACCCGTATTTCGTATCGTTCGTCCTGGCCAACAACTCGTTCTTCCGCCTTCCCACCCAATTCGCCATCGATGAGATCACGGCCCAATGCGGCCGGATCAACGACGACATCAAGACCTACACCGCCTTGGCCAACCGGCTCGATTCGGCCTGGTTCGTCAAATCGGTGGTCAGTTTCGAAGACCCCAACGGCGATACGGGCGAACGGATCATCCTGGAGAACGGCCAGGTGCTGACCATCCGCAACGGCCGGGATGGCCGGGATTCGGTCCTGCTCAGCGCCAAGACCTATACCGACGGCAAACTCTATTGGGTGTTCCGCAGCCGGAGCGACCAGGAGTACCAGTGGCTCACCCACAATGGGGAAATGGTCTGCCTGACCCTCGACGACGTGACGCCACACATCAACATCGTCGATTCGCTGGGGCACCTCTATTTCACCGTGACCCGCAACGGACAGACGGAAATGATGCGCGGCAAAGACGGGAACCTGGTCGAAGCCACCGGCAGCGTCGTGCTGGACTTCTTTACGGCGGTCGACACTTCCGATCCCAACGCCGTTGTCCTGACCATGTCCGACGGGGCGACCGTGCGACTGCCCCGGACCCGGCTCTATGCCCCGACCGTGGAATTCTCCAAGAACGGCGACTATGTGGAAGGATCGAAGCGCTATACCTATATGTTGCTGGCCTTCGTTCGCGACACTTTGCCGTCGAGGACCCCCTGCGCCAATTATGAGGCCTATGCGAAGGCTTCAGGCATGCGCGCCGAAGCCATTGCCGTCGATGACGGCTGCACGGTCGGTGAGGTCAACGCCGTTTCCTTCATGGCCACGGTCATCGAAGAGGGTACGGCCTATGAGATCATCTATGACATCCCCTTCAGCACCGGCGCTTCGGACAGCTGGGATCTGACCCGCCCGATGCGCCTCGCTTTCTTCCTGACCTGGCAGAACAGCTCGCTCGTGCGGGTGGCTGAATTCAGCCGCCGCTTGAATGCGACCGCCATCTCCCTTGATGTCGAGGAACTTTCGCTGGAGGAAGGTGCGGCCCGGGAACTGACCGTTTCTTTCCTGCCGGTCAACCACAACCAGCCCGGCACCGTCAATTGGAGCACCAGCGACGAAACCGTCGCCATCGTCAGCCATACCGGCGTCGTAACAGCCGTCGCAGAAGGCACCTGCACGATCACGGCCCATTTCGGAAACCTGACCGCCACCTGCGCAGTCACTGTCACCAAAAAAGCCGAAACGCCATAAGCGTTTCGGCTTTCTGCCTGACCGTGGTCCCTGCAGGACTTGAACCTGCGACCCACGGATTATGAGTCCGCTGCTCTAACCGACTGAGCTAAGGGACCAGAATAGCCGGGCCTGTCGGCCCGGCTATTTCTTTGTTAGCATCACACTTTGATCTCGACTTCGACGCCGCTGGGGAGTTCCAGCTTCATCAGGGCGTCCACGGTCTTGGGCGTGGAGCTGTAGATGTCGAGGAGGCGGCGGAACGAATTGAGTTCAAACTGCTCACGGGCTTTCTTGTTGACGAACGTCGAACGGTTGACCGTAAAGATTTTCTGGTCGGTCGGGAGCGGAATCGGGCCGCTGACGACAGCACCGGTAGCCTTCACCGTCTTGACGATCTTGTCGGCAGACTTGTCAACCAGGGCGTGGTCGTAAGATTTGAGTTTGATTCTGATTTTCTGGCTCATTATCGTTGCTTTTTTAACATTTTATTCATCGTCATCGTTGAAGTAGCGGCGGGGTCCGCCGTGCTTGTCGATGATTTCTTTGGCCAAATTGGCCGGTACTTCCGCGTAGTGGGAGAATTCCATGGAGCTCGTGGCGCGGCCCGAAGTCAGGGTCCGGAGAACCGTCACATAGCCGAACTGTTCGGCCAGGGGGACCTTCGCCTTGACGATCCGGGCGTTGCCCTTGGAATCCATGTCGACGATCTGGCCGCGGCGGCGGTTGAGGTCGCCCACCACATCGCCCATGTATTCCTCGGGAGTCACCACCTCCAGCGACATAATCGGTTCCATCAGCACCGGGGCGCATTTGCGCAGGGCGTTGCGGAACGCGATCCGGGCGCAAATCTCGAACGAGAGCGCGTCGGAGTCGACCGGATGGAAGCTGCCGTCGAGCAGCCGGACTTTCAGGGCGGTCATCGGGTAGCCAGCCATCGGGCCATTGGACATGGCCGACTGGAAACCTTTCTCGACCGAAGGGATGAATTCCTTCGGAATGTTTCCGCCCTTGACCTCCTCGGAGAACTGGAGTCCGGTGACACCTTCGTCGGCCGGGGAGAATTCAACCTGGATGTCGGCAAACTTGCCGCGGCCGCCGGTCTGCTTGCGGAACACCTGCCGATGGGTATACGACTTGGTTATGGCTTCCTTGTAGTTGACCTGGGGCGCGCCCTGGTTGATTTCCACGCCGAATTCACGGCGCAGACGGTCTACGATGATGTCGAGGTGCAGTTCCCCCATGCCGCTGATGACCGTCTGACCGGTCTCGGCATTGCTCTGGACCGTGAAGGTCGGGTCTTCTTCCGAGAGTTTGCCCAGGGCGATGCCCAGGCGGTCCAGATCCTGCTGGGTCTTCGGTTCGACCGCAATGCCGATCACGGGATCGGGGAAAGTGATCGATTCGAGGACCAGCGGATGGCTCTCGTCGCAGATGGTGTCGCCCGTGCGCAGCTCCTTGAACCCGGCGGCGGCGCAAATGTCGCCGGCCTCGACGAAATCGATGGGGTTCTGTTTGTTGGAGTGCATCTGGTAGAGACGGACCACGCGCTCTTTCTTGCCCGTACGGGTATTGAGCACCTGATGGCCGGCATCCAGATGACCGGAGTAGGCACGGATGAAAGCCAGCCGGCCGACGAACGGATCGGTGGCAATCTTGAACACCAGACCGCAGAACGGATCGGAGGCGACCGGCCGGCGTTCGACCGGCTTTTCGGTACGCAGGTCCGTTCCGAAGACGCTGCCCTTGTCGAGCGGCGAAGGGAGGTAACGGATCACGGCGTCGAGCAGGAACTGGACGCCCTTGTTCTTGAACGACGATCCGCAGCACGTCGGGACGACGGCCATGTCGATGGTCGCCTTGCGGAGCGTTTCGATGATTTCATCGTCCGAAATCGAATCGGGATCGTCGAAGAACTTCTCGAGCAGCTCGTCGTTGTATTCGGCGACCGACTCGATGAGTTTGCCACGCCATTCCTCCACCTCGGCGGCCATATCCTCGGGAACCGGTTTCTCGACAAAGTTGACGAGGTCCTTGCTGATTCCGTCGTAGTAGTAGGCCTTCCGGGCGATCAGGTCGACGATGCCTTCGAAATTCTCTTCGGCACCGATAGGCAGGCAGATCGGAACGGCGCGTGCACCCAGTTTCTCGTGGATGTCCTCCACCACGGCAAGAAAATCGGCACCGGTGCGATCCATCTTGTTGACATAGGCGATCTTGGGGACGTGGTATTTGTCCGCCTGACGCCATACCGTCTCCGACTGGGGCTGCACGCGGCCCACGGCGCAGAAAGTGGCGATCGTCCCGTCGAGGACGCGAAGCGACCGCTCTACTTCGACCGTGAAGTCCACGTGACCCGGCGTGTCGATCAGATTGATCTGGAACTGCTCACCCCGATAATGCCAGAAAGCCGTGGTGGCGGCCGACGTGATGGTAATGCCACGCTCCTGCTCCTGAACCATCCAGTCCATGGTCGCAGCGCCCTCGTGCACCTCTCCTATCTTGTGGGTTTTGCCCGTATAATAGAGGATGCGCTCGGACGTGGTGGTCTTACCGGCATCGATGTGAGCCATGATCCCGATATTGCGCGTGTATGTGAGGTCTCTTGCCATTCAGACGCGGGAAGTGGAGAAAAGATTAGAAACGGAAGTGGGCGAACGCCTTGTTGGCTTCGGCCATTCTGTGCATGTCTTCCTTTCTCTTGAAGGCGCCGCCTTCGTTGTTGTAGGCAGCCATGATTTCAGCAGCCAGTTTCTCCGACATGGAGTGGCCGGAACGCTTGCGGGCGAAGGAGATCATGTTCTTCATCGAGAGCGAGACTTTCCTTTCCGGACGAACCTCCATAGGGACCTGGAAGTTGGCACCGCCGACGCGGCGGCTCTTCACCTCGACCTGCGGGGTGACGTTTTCGAGCGCCTTCTTCCAAATATCGATAGGAGCCTGTTCAGAATCTTTCATCTTCTCGCCGATGATGTCGATTGCATCGTAAAAAATGGAATACGCGATACTCTTCTTCCCCTGCAGCATGAGATTGTTCACGAAACGGGTAACCTGCACGTCGTGAAACTTGGGATCAGGAAGCAGAATCCTCTTTTTAGGCTTCGTTTTTCTCATTTGTGTAAGAATTTAAAAAAAGGTGAATTACTTCTTAGCGGCTTTGGCCTTCTTCGGCCGCTTGGCGCCATAGAGGGAACGGCTCTGGGTCCGACCTTCCACGCCAGCGGTGTCCAATGCGCCCCTAAGGATGTGGTAACGTACACCAGGGAGGTCTTTCACACGACCACCGCGAACCAGCACGATGCTGTGTTCCTGGAGGTTGTGACCCTCGCCCGGGATGTATGCATTGACCTCTTTCTGGTTTGTGAGACGAACACGGGCCACTTTACGCATGGCGGAGTTCGGCTTTTTCGGCGTCGTGGTGTAAACACGGACGCAGACACCGCGCCTTTGAGGGCAAGCATCCAGCGCGCGAGATTTGCTCTTTTCGACGATAACCTCGCGTCCTTTGCGAACTAATTGTTGAATTGTTGGCATAAATAGTTGTAAATCTATTATTTATGTTTTGTTTCCCCGCTTTTTGCGGGGTTGCAAAGATAGGACAAAAATTCCTAACTGCCAACAAGTTTTGCACAAAA
>CACYZM010000013.1 GCA_902778855.1 uncultured Bacteroidia bacterium | reverse complement strand
CAAAGACGGGGGTGTGGTCTCGGAGAAGGAAATGGATGCCGATGAATGCCTGTCATCCCTGACTGGCGACGGAGGATATCTTCTGCTCGATTTCTGGGCTTCGTGGTGTGGCCCGTGCAGGGAGGAGATTCCGAATGTGATACGCTTGAACAGGCTCTTTGCCGCGAAAGGCCTGAAGATTGTTGGGGTTACGGTCAAGGACAAGCCGGAGAATTCCATGTCGGCCATGGCCGAATTTGGCATCGACTACGATCAGGTCTTCGACCTCGAAGGTGTCATCTGCGCCAAATTCCCTGTCAACGGTATTCCTCACTTTTTCTTGCTGGATCCCCAGGGCAACATCATCCTGACCGGCCATCATAATCTGTCGCGAGTAGAGCGGTCAGATGCGAAGGTTGACTAAAAAAGAAGAGGCGATCATGAGCCGGTTCTGGGAACACGGGGCTTTGTTCGTCCGGGAACTTCGGGAATCCTATCCCGATCCCAAACCGCATTTCAATACATTGTCGACGCAGGTGCGGACCCTGGAGGCCGACGGGTTCCTGAGCCACGAGGCCTTCGGGCCGACGTACCGCTATCAAGCGGCCGTCTCGCAGGATGAATACCGCGAGGCCACGCTGACCAATGTCGTGGACAAGTTTTTCGGCAATTCCTACCTGCAGGCCGTATCGGCCCTGGTCAAGGATGAGAAGATTTCCGTCGAGGATCTGAAAGAACTGATCCGCGAGATCGAAAAACAATGAGCGCACGCCGATGATGCCTTTCCTTTTATATCTGCTGAAGGCTTCCCTCGCGCTGGCCGTCTTCTACCTGTTCTACCGGGTGGCGCTGCGCGACGGAACGTTGTTGCGGCTGAATCGGGCGGTGTTGCTGGGCGCCACTGCCGCCAGCTTTGTGCTGCCGTTCGCCGTGATTACCTTCCATCGTGGCCGGACACTGGCCGAAGTGACGCAGGTGACCGACCTGATGGCGGCCAGCCAGCCGCTGCTGACCGACGTGCTGAGCCTGTCCGCGCCCGTTGTCAAACCGGCTCTCTGGCTGAACCTGGTGGCGTTGGTCTATCTGGTCGGCGTATGCTGGGTACTGGGGCGTCTGCTCCGTTCAATCTGTCACGTGCGGCGGATTCTGCGCAGTGGGGAGCCGGTCTCCCAAGAGGGCGGCATCCGCGTTTATGTCGTCGACCACGACATCATCGCGTTCAGCTGGATGCGGAACATCGTCATTTCTCGCGCCGACTGGCAGTCCGGCCGGCGGGAGATCCTCGATCACGAAAGTGCGCACGTTCGGCTCCGTCATTCCCGCGACCTGTTGCTGGTGGACTTCGCCGCCGCCCTGCAGTGGTTCAATCCTTTCATCTGGATGCTCCGGGAAGACCTTTGCGCTGTCCACGAGTTCCAGGCTGATGCTGCGGTTCTCGAGCGGGGTGCCGATCGGAAAGGCTATTTGTTCCTGCTGGTACAGAAAGCCGCGGCACAGCGGGGTTATACCATTGCCAATAGCTTTAGTGACAGTGTTTTAAAAGACCGCGTCCGGATGATGTCGCGTCCTGCTGCCAAAAAGGCGCAGGCCTGGCGCTTGCTGGCTTGTGCGCCGCTGCTGGGGATGATGCTGCTAGCCAATGCCCGGGTGCAGATCGACGGTTTCTCGCTGGGACACCAGCCGATTCTCCTTCTGGACAACGAATCCGTCTCCTGGAATGATTTCTCGACTCGCCGGGAGCAGATCGGCGATTTTTCCGTCCTTGGCCCCGAAGAAATTGCCCGGGCTTTTGGCCGTCCCGTCCCCATGGGCTTGATAAGCATGAAGTCCCGCCCCGAAGAGTCCGATGAATCGGGGCGGGTGCATTTTCAACTGATTCCCGGTTTCAATGTGAGCGATCCCGACCAATTCCCGCTGATGCTTGTCAATGGCGTAGAGTTCCCATACCAGCGCCGTATGGAGCTTGGTTCAGGACGGTGGAATTGGAAGTGGTATGCCTATATCCACGGCGAAGAAGCCATGACCATATTTGGTGAGAAAGCCCGCAACGGCGTGGTGCTGCTCAACGTAATCCGATCGAAACATTAATGAATCCCATGAAACCACGCTTGCTTTTCATCAGCCTGATGCTCCTGCTTGCGGTTGCTGCGTGCCGGAAAGAACCGGTCGAGGTCCATTCTACGGAAGACGAATATGTGGCGGCCGAAGAACTCTTTCGCGACAAGCAGGTAGCCATCTATTCGCCGCTCGTGACCAAACAGGAGGAGAACCGACGGCTCATTGCCCTCGAACAGGAGCGGATCCGGCTGGCTCTCCTGCACGCCGCCACGGCACCCAGTGCCCTCGATAAGGTGACCCGCAGCGCCGACCACGTGTCCCGGCAAGACCTGCGCCAGGTCTACGAATCACTGAATCCCGGCATGCAGAAGACAAAGCTGGGCCAGGCACTCCGTAAGCATATTGAAAAGAAAACCCCGGAGGTGGGCGACCCGCTGCCGCATTTCGAGGGCGTCGGTATCGACGGCAAGCCCTTCGACTGGTCGGTCACCGATGGCAAGCGCGTCCTGCTCATCTATGAGGGTTGGGGCTGGATCAAGCGGAGCACGCACTTCTGGTTCAAGGACCTGCTCGCCGCCACCGACCGTGACAGCCTGGCCGTCGTGGCGTATGTCTATGCGGAAAACATGGCCGACTTCCAGAAGCGGGTCAAAGCTTTTCAGCTGGAACCCTATCTGCTGATCTCGGATTTGCAGGGGAAGGAGGGACCGCTCGACAAGAAAATGGGTATCCGCGGGATTCCGACTTATTATTATACCGACCGGCAGGGTCGCATCCGCCGCATCATCGGCGGATTCCAGCCCGAACTGTTCGTCGCCTACACCGGCCTTTCTCCCGAATGGGGCGAAAACTGGCCGGAAGAGTAGGAGACTTTAACTTTTGGGGACAATATGCGACTAAAAGATATGAATTGGAAGAACATACGATTTGCGGGCCTGACGGCCCTCGCGTTGATAGTCGCGCTGGCGGCCTGGCAACCGGCGACGGCACAGGTGATTGTCGTGTCGGGCCGCGGTGGCTTCGACGGCCCCAACGTGGGCACGGTGAAGCTCAAGGTGGTTGAGGAGAAGACGCAGGCGCCCATTCCGTACGCGTCGGTTTATCTGACGGCCAAGAACGATACGCTGATTACGAACTTCACGGTGACCGATACGCTGGGTGTGGCCCAGATCAAAAAGGTCACGCTTGGTACTTACAATGTCTTTGTAGAGTTACTGGGCTACAAGAGCTACCAGGCAGAGCAGTATTTTGGCTTTTCCTGGAACAAGCGGGAAGTCGACCTGGGCACGGTTTCCCTGGCGGAAGATACGGAGCTGCTCGATGCCGCGCGCATCACGGCCATCGGAAATCCCATCGAGATCAAGCAGGATACCGTGATCTTCAACGCCGCCTCGTTCCAGCTCGGGCAGAATGCCGTCCTGGAAGACCTGCTCAAACGTATGCCCGGCATGGAAGTGTCGGACGACGGCACCATCAAGTATAATGGCGAAACGATCCCGCGCATTACGGTGGGCGGTAAGACCTTCTTCTCCGATGACCCGAAAATGGCTTTGAAGAATCTGCCCGCCAAGGTGGTGGACAAGGTGAAGGTCATCGACAAGAAGACCGATGCCGAAGAGTTCACAGGCGTGGCGGAAAACCGCGAGAAAGTGATGGACCTGGAGTTCAAGCAGGAGTTCAAGGAAGGCTGGTTCGGCAACGCGGAAGCGGGGCTGGGCAGCACGCTGGCCGGAGACCGGGCGGCCGAAATGATTGACGACCGCGGCCTCCTCTACGCCGGCAGCGTCCTGGTGTCGGGTTATACGGAAAAAGACCAGCTGACCCTCGTGGGCAATGCCGGAAACTCGCCGATCGGCGGCGGTGGCGTCGTGGTCTTCTTTTCGGAAGAGGGCGCTTCCGCTTCGATGGGCACCGGCCTCACGACGCAGGAGCAGGCTGGCGTGAATTACAATACCACCCGGCTCAAAGGCCTGGAAACCTCGGCTTCCGCCCAGTTCAACCACGGTTTCGTGGACAACCGGCGCAAAGCCTCCCGTACGACCTTCGTGCCCGGGGGAAACGACAACCTTTCGGATACGGAGACCAAGACTTTCACAAACGACCACTCGCTGCAGGCCAATCTCGAACTGAAGAACACCGACCGCAAAAAGATCCTCTTTACCTTCCGGCCCCGTTTTACCTACACGCGGGGTCAGCGGGAAGCGTACAACGATAACCGTGCGCAGGAGTCGGGCGGGGAATTCCTCAACAGTTCTTCTTCCAGCACGTTTTCCCTGTCTCACGAGGCCGACTACAGTTCTTCTGTCGAACTGGGATTCCGCAATCTGGGTGGCAACAAACGTCGCAGTCTCACCCTCAACGGACAGTTTTCCTACACAGACTATGATGCGGACAGCCGTGAGTATTCCGAAACGCAGTTCCGTGGCGCAGATGTGGCAGAAGTAAAGGACCTCTTCTATGATACCGACAACCGGAACGGGCGCGGAAGTCTCAACTTCACCTACGTCGAACCCCTTTCTGCAAATTGGGCGCTGTCTGCCCAGGCGATCGGCAGCATTACCTGGCGCAAAAACGTAAAAGATGCTTTCGGCCGGACGTCCGGTGCCGCCCATTTCGACGCTTCCGTAGTCGACAAGGGGGATTACCGCACGCCCAATGCCTATTATTCCACTTCTTCGGAGAGCCGCTATGTGTTCTTCCGCGAACTTGTCCAACTGCAGTACCAAAAGGGCTTTACCTCCGTTCAGTTTGGCGCGAATCTGCAGGAATCGCTCAATGAAATGACTTCCGTTTCACGGGGAATCACGACACAGAGCGACATCGGGGAGTGGATTATCGACTGGAATCCTTACCTCCAGCTGCGCTGGCGGAAAGGGCAACAGGCCAATTTCTTCATCTTCTACAACGGAAATACCTTGCAGCCTTCGGTCACCAATATGCTTCCCCGGCTCAACCTCTCTGTCCCCACGAGACTGTCGCTCGGCAACATCTACCTGCAGCCTTCGTTCCGGCACAATGCCAGTTTCAGCATCAACGCAAACAACGCCGCGGCGCAACGGTCGCTCTCGTTGTCCTTCAGTGGCGGAATGACTTTGCGCAGTTCCGTGTCAGCCAGCTGGTTCGATGCGGACGGCGTGCACTACAGCATTCCTGTCAATGCGGCCAAGCCGGCTTTGAACGCGTCGGTCTTCTCGTTCTTCAATACGCCGTTGACGGCCGATAAGCGCCTGACCACGACCATCAACCTGATGACGATGTACACCCGTTCGGTCAGTTTCCAGAATGTGCGGCGCCTCGATCCGCTCGACATCGACGCCTTCGACTATAACGCTTTCATGGCCGGGTTCTGGGGCTCGGATGAACGGGGAGAAACGTTCTATTCCGGTGCAAGCGGTTTCAGCGAGAGCCTGACGCACACGTTGCGGCTGGCTCCTTCGATGTCATTGCGCTACCGGGGCGACCAGGTCACGGCAAGCGCCGGTGCTTCCACTTCCATGCATTCATCCCGCTACTCGCTGGACAGCGATGCCGACACGCGGACGTGGACCAGCACGGTAAACGGCTCTTTCGACTGGACCACGAAACACGGCTTTGAGCTGAACACCAGTGCCCGCTATTACTTCTTCGCCGGCTTCCCGCAGGGCTACAATGAGCCGTACCTGAATTGGGATTTCAGCCTGACCAAGAACATCAAGGCCTGGGCGCTCCGCTTCAGCATCTACGACATCCTCAATCAGTCGCGCTCGACGGGTCACGTCGTGACAGCCAACTATGTGGAAGATTCGATGCATAACCAGACCGGCCGCAGTTTCATCTTCTCCGTGAAATGGAATTTCGGCAAGCTCAACGCCGCCAAGAGCCGCAATGCCGAAGGCCTCCGCCGCGACCTGGACCGGATGAATTCGAATTATCTGCTGCGATAGCCCGGTCACTTCCTCCGGATGGAGCGTACCAAATAGAGGACCGGGAAGATTTCCAGACGGCCGATCATCATTTCCAGCATGCTGGATATTTTGAGGAGCGGCGGGAATGTGGCGTAATTGCACATCGAGCCAACGTCGCCGAATCCCGGGCCGACGTTGCCGATGCAGGCGACTGAGGCGGTGACGCCGGTGGTGAAGTCCAGGCCCATGGCGTTGTTCAGCGTGGCGAACGCCACCACGATGAGCAGGTAGCAGAAGATATAGCCGAAAGCGTCGCTGACCTGTTCGACCGATTTGGTCTTGCCGTCCACGCGGACGCTCGTCACGGCGTTGGGCGAAACGGTCAGTTTCACTTTCCGCTGGAGGCCCTTGATGGCCACGATGGCCCGGTCGACCTTGATGCCGCCGGACGTGGAGCCGGAGCAGCCGCAGATGAGCGAGCAGATGATCAGCACCGACATGCTGAGCGGCGGCCAGAGCGTCGTGTCTTGGGTGGCGAATCCGGTGGTGGTGGAGATGGAAGCCACTTGGAAGGATGCATCCCGCAGCGCCGAGCCGAAAGAAGGGTAGTGTCCGTTGATCAGCAGGTCCGCGGTGACGACGAGGATGGCCAGGCCGACCAGGGCCAGGAATACCTTGATGGTTTCGGATTTCCAGAAGTATTCGGGTTTGCCCCGCAGGATCGCGAGGAACAGGATGCCGAAGTGGATGCCGGCGGCGAGCATGGTCAGGGTCATGACGAATTCTGCGGCCGGGTTGTCGAAGAAGGCCACGCTGGCATTCCGGGTGGAGAACCCGCAGGTGCTGCAGGCGGACATCGCGTGGGTGGCCGCGTCGAACCAGCCCAATCCCGTCAGTTTCAGCGACAGGAAAGAGACGACCGTGAGGGCGAGATAGGTGATCAGCATCCGGTTGGCGAAGCTGACGCTCCTTCCGCCGGCGAAGGATTCCCGGGCGATGCTCGAGATTTCGGCCTTGGAAAGCGTCGATTTATCGGCCCGTCCGGTCAGCATCGAGAACAGGGTGACGATGCCGATGCCGCCCACCCAGGCTGTGGAGATGCGCCAGAACAGGAGTCCTTTCGGGAGCGCTTCGATATCGTTCAGAATGGAGGCGCCGGTGGTCGTGAAGCCGGAGATGCTCTCGAAGAGGGCGTTGACCGGCGTGAATTCTCCGCCATAAAGCAGGAAGGGGATCATCCCGAAGATGCACGCCAGGATCCAGGCCAGCACGACGATGCAGTTCCCTTCGCGGAAAGAGAGCCGATGTTGCCCTTTTCTCACGAAAATGAGGGGGAATACACCGGCGGAGCCGGTAATGGTCGCCGAGAACAGAAGCGGGGCCCAGCTCTCGTCGCCCGGAATGCACAGGGCGATGATCCCGGACACGGTCATCAGGGCCGCTACCAGTAGCAGCGAGATGCCGATAAACCAGGTGATGACCGTCCACTTCATCGCGTTTCGATTGAGATGGCAAAGTTATGGCTCGGATTATCATTAATCAATATAATATTTTTTATATTTGCATTGATATTATCAATCGGCGGGGCCATGACACTTCAGCAGCTGCGTTACATCGTTGCCATCGACACGTACAGGAGTTTCGGCAAGGCGGCCGAGGCCTGCGGCCTCACCCAGTCGACCTTGAGCCTGATGGTCAAGAAAATGGAGGAAGAACTGGACGTGCGCCTCTTCAACCGCGATGCCCACCCCGTGGCACCGACGGAAATCGGCCGCAAGGTCATCGACCAGGCAAAGGTGGTGCTGTACAATGTGGAGCAGATTACCCAGATGACCCGCTCGGAAAAGGAATCGCTCGCCGGCCCGCTCCGGATCGCCCTCATTTCGACCGTCGCTCCCGTCCTGGTGTCCGGCCTTTTCAAATATTTCGGAGACCGATATCCGTCCATCTCGCTCCAGATGGAAGAGATGCTGACCGATACCGTGCTGGATAAACTCCGGAAGGCGGAGGTGGATATGGGCATTATCGCCGGGTCGGCCCGAGATACCGGCTTCCTGGATATCCCGCTTTATCACGAGCGTTTCCTGGCCTATGTATCGCCAGACAATCCGGCCTATTCTGCGGAGAATATAAGGACTGAGACCCTGTTGGACCAGCCCCTCTGGATTATCCGTGACGGCTTGCGGCAGCTCGATCCCCGGGATCTCAAGGGAGGCGATTTTACCTATGAACGCTTCTTCGAAGGCGGCCGGGTCGGCATCCTGATCCAGGTCGTCAACGATAACGGCGGTATCACCATCGTTCCGGAGACGCATACCGACCTGATTATGTACAGCCAGCAGAAATGTCTCCGTCCCATTATCGACCCGACCACGACGCGGACCATCTCCCTCGTCGTCCGGGCAGATTTCATCCATGAAGCCAAACTCAACGCTGTTGTCGACGCCGTTCGCCACATCATCCCCGGCGAACTCCTCGAAACCGCCATCCGAAGAGGTCACCTGACGCTTTGAAACTGATTAACACACATAGTCGCCATGAAACATTTGTCCTTTTTACTGCTGACCGTATCCCTGATGCTGCTTTTCCCCTCCTTCTGCCGGGCAGCAGAAGAAGAGGCCGCCGAGTCTCTCCCTGTCAGAGGCCTGGCCATCGAAGCGCCCAAGCCCGCCGGGCTGGATCGTTTCCTCACCTTCGTGGAAGAAGAGCTGGCTCCGGCCCACTTCAACCTGCTCATCCTGCGGGTGGACTGGAACTACGCCTATGAATCGCATCCGGAACTCCGGGACCCCAATCCGCTGACCCGGGAAGATGTGAGGAAGATCGTAGCGGTCTGCCGGAAGCACGGCATCCGCGTCGTGCCACAGATCAATCTGCTGGGGCATCAGTCCTGGGCGGAGAAAACGCACGCCCTGCTCCGGGAATATCCCCAATTCGACGAGACTCCTTCCGTCAAGACGGCGAACTATAAACCCTGGCCGAATCCCGACCGCCTCTACTGCAAAAGCTATTGCCCGCTCCATCCGGAAGTGCACGACGTCGTCTTCGCTTTGGTGGATGAACTCTGCGATGCCTTTGAGGCCGACGGCTTCCACGCCGGGATGGACGAAGTGTTCTATCTAGGCGAAGCGGAATGCCCCCGCTGCCACGACCACGACAAAGCCGAACTGTTCGCCGGCGAAGTGACCCTGATCCACGACCACCTGGCGGAGAAAGGCCGCCAGCTGATGATCTGGGGCGACCGTCTGCTCGACGGCCGCACGACCGGACTCGGCGAGTGGGAAGCCAGCTACAACGACACCTGGCCGGCCATCGACATGATCCCGAAAGATGTCTTCATCTGCGACTGGCACTACGAACGGGCCGACCTGACCGGTGTCTATTTCGCGATGAAAGGCTTCAACGTCGCTTCCTGCGGCTACCGGAATCCGGATGTCTGCCTGCAGCAGATCAGCGACATGGCCCGCTTCCGCAAGCAGTCCGCTCGCGCAACCGCCGCCCACCTGCAAGGCTACATCCATACCATCTGGTCCGACGCCAACAGCTTCCTCAACCGCTACTACACCCTCAAGTCCGGCAACGACGAAGGCACCATCCGCCCCCGCGATGACGCCCGCGCCCTCCGCGCCGTCATCGCCGCCTTCTCCCAAACAACGCCTGAGGCCAACAAATAGACGCGTCTCCGCCTCCGGGGCATCAAGCCCTGTCGGCCATCCATATCCTGTCTTTTGCGCCGCCACTCCTTCTGCGCCGCTGGTCTGGCAGCGAAAGGGATGCCGGCGCCGCTTGATCCCTTTCGCTGCCAAAAACCGACTGTTTCGGCCGAAAAGTGGCAACGAAAGGGATGAGATAGATAAATGATCCCTTTCGCTGCCAAACAATGGAATAAAGGAATCGGTCTCAGACCCACATCTCTCGCGAAAGAAGCTTCATAGCCAGAGGCACCGCTTCAATTGGGCTTCCGTGGTCCTTTTCCGACGGCGGGGCCAAAGGTTTTTCCAGAGCAGATTGCAGAGCCAGATCCGTTGCTGCCGGGACAGTTCGTAGAGGGTGACGCCTTTGAAGTATTTGGGCAGACAGGCATCGTCGATGACGGCACATAACTCCAGGTCCGTAATCATTTGCGGATCATAGCGTCCTTTTTCATTTTGCAGCAGCCGGCCAATCTCTTCAGGAGAATAACCGGGTTCCATAACGGCCATCGTAATGATGGGCGTGGTGGATTCTTCCTGTTGCTGTTCTTTTACCGACATTTCATCGCCGATCTTGTTCATCTGGTAAAGATAATTCCGCGGAGTGGCGTAGAAGGATTCCACCTGAGCCGTATCGATAACGTCTTCCCGCAGCAGCTGCCCGCTCGTATCCATCCTGTATTCTGTCGGAATGTTGATTCCTTTGGGCAGATACTTATAGCGTTGGTCGGCAGGCATCAATGCCACCGGTTGCCGATGCCCGAAGTCCTGTTGGAAGAACACGCCGGCTGAACAGTGCCGGTAACCGAAAGGCGTCTGTGAAAGTCCGTGATGGAGACCCTGCCGGTTTACATAGTTCAGGGCAGCCACGGTATGGTGGAATCCTTCCACCTCCAGTGAAAAGGGGCGCCTTTCGCCCAGGCTTCCCCGTCGCTTGTATTTCGTATTGAAAAACCGGGCATGCGCATAGCGTGTCCGCCGGATGACTTCATCCGGACAGTCTGTCTGAACCAGTTGATGGAAATGGGTGGTCAGGAAACCTTCTGCCAGCAGACGGGAATCTGTTTCCAGGATGGCAAGCGCCAAGGCATTGAAGCCGCGACACAAGTCAGCTTCACTCCGGAACATCACTTCATTGTGGGAAGAGAGACAGATGTGATAGGTCTTTCTCATGGCATTTCGTTTTACTACAGTTTCACAAATCTTTCGCACGTTTCGTTCGCCACGGCCCGCCGCACCGACGAAATGCTTTCCTCAAAGATAGGGATTATTTGCTAACTTTACTGCATATAACGCTGCCATTATGAACAAGAGAATCCGCCTCTTCGAGGAAATCATAACTGCTGTCTTGCTGCTGGTGACACTTTTCCCGCTAGTACACTATGGCGAACTGGCAGGGATACCTGTTCCCAGGCATTTCTTCCATGGAAAAATTGACGCCTGGGGAGACCGGACGGTTTTCTTATATCTGGCCCTCATCGCTGCGGCCTTGTATGGACTGCTATTCTTTGTCCAAAAACGCCCTCGGCTGATCAATCTGCCCCGGCAAGCGGGAGAAGACAATCCCGCTTTAGCAACAGCGATCGGCCGCGCCATAAAAATGTGGGGGATTGCCGTCTTTGCCTGGCTGTCACTGAGTCTCTACCTGATGGCGGTCGGGAAACTTGCGCAGCCACTGTCTGGTGTTACCTGGACACTGCTTGCTGCGATGGTGGTACATCTGCTTTATCTCATTTTCCGGCAGCGAAAGGTATAGTTTATCTATCTCATCCCTTTCGTCGCCACTTTTCGGCCATAATCGCCAGTTTTTGGCAACGAAAGGGATCAAGCAGCGCCGTCATCCCTTTCGTTGCCAGACCGGCGGCGCAGAATCTGCCCGTGGTACTTCGCATACGGTTACGACCGATGAACATGTCGTTCCGCGAGGAAAATTGCCATAAATTGCGTACTTTCGCCGTATGAAACGTTCACTGTATCTCTCTTTTTTCACACTGGCTGCGCTGGCCAGTCTGATGCTGGCCGGGTGCCAGAGTCCGGAACAAAAATATGTCAAGAAAGCCGTCAAGCTGATGGACAAGCACGGGCTTTTCGCTGAGGGGCCGGCGTGGGAGCAGACGCGGGCGGCGGCGCTGGAAGCCAGGCCGGGGACGAAGGAAGAGGCTTACGAGATTACCCGGACGGCGATTAAGGTAGCCGGGGGCAAGCATTCTTTCATCTGGACTGAGGAGCGCCAGCAGGAGTTGTCGGCCGAGGACATGGCAACCGAGCCTTCGGTGACGACGCTCGATGACGGCATCCTGCTCATCGTTCTGCCGCATTTCAGCGGCCAGTCGGCCGATGAAAACCAGCGCTATGCCAAGGCCGTGCTCGACGCGCTGCCGGAAGCCGAAACCCCGGAAGCCGTCGCGCTGAAAGGCGTCGTCATCGACCTGCGCGGCAATACCGGCGGCAATATGTATCCGATGATCGCCGCCATCCACCGTTTCTTGCCGGATGACAATATCCTGCGATTCAAAACCCGGAAGTTCACGATGCACGTGACGAAAGATATGGTCCTTCGGAACGTGGGGCTCTCGGCCCGGCCGGCCCTCGACTGCCCCGTCGCCCTGCTGACCGATGATAAAACAGCCAGCTCCGGCGAAGCGACCCTGCTCTGCTTCCGGGGACTGGAGAAAGCCCGCACCTTCGGCGCTCCGACAGCCGGCTACGCCTCAGCAAACGCGCCATACCCTATGCCCGACGGCTCGCAGCTCGTGCTGACGACCGGCTGCGACATGGCCCGCACCGGCGAAATCTTCTGCGACGACCCCATCGCCCCGGACGTGACGACGGACCAGCCGCTGGAGGAAGCGACGAAGTGGATTAAAAGTTTGTAAGCGAGATGCCCGGTCAACCCGGGCATGACGACTAGAACATCATCTGCATCGCGGCCCGGCTGGCCTTGTTGCTTTGGGCGGCGTTGAGTTTGCCGAAGTTCCATTTCAGGGTGATGAAGAAATGGCGGCCGAGCTGGTTGTACATCGCGTCTTCCACGTAGTTCTCAGTCGTGATGTGGCGCGTGGTTCGCGTGCTGTTCAGGATGTCACTGGCGTGGAAGCCGATGGAGAACTGCTTGATGTTCTTGACGATGCCGGCATCCCACATCAGGTACGGCTGGTTGTATCCTTCCGGGAAGCCGTGATAAAAAAGGTAGGATGCATTCGTCTCCAGTTCCCATCCGTGTTTCGTCTCCCATTCCAGGCCCAGGGAAACGTTACTGGACCAGGTCTTCGTATCCGCGGCGCTGTCGAGGGAATAATGGGATGACTGGTAGGAAGTCGCACCGCTCAGATAGGCAGAGATCGTCTCACCCCGGTAGTCCAGGCTGAGACTCGGCTGGAACGACAGGCTGTTGGTCACGCTTTCGCTGAATCCGCTTTTGCCGGAATAGAAGAGGTTGCCGGCGGCATCGCCCCAGAACCCATCCATAAACTTTGCATAATCGAACGCATCCACATCGAGGCCCTCCAGCCGCCGGGTGTTCTGATAGCTGATCGCCCGGCTGTCTGTCAAATAAAAACCGGGCTCCAATTTCAACTTCTTGTCGCTGGTCAGCGGAATCGAAGCGCCAGAATACACCATCGCCGTGAACGCCGGCTTCGCGGAGTTCACCGGGATGCTGTACTGGATGCCGTCTCCGTCGAACCAACTGGCCGTCACCATCTGCCGCATATTCATGGCGGTATTCATAAAGAGATTGAAACTCAACTGCTTCTGCGGATTATTCAGATAAAGGCTCCCATTCAGCAGATGACCGTACGCGGGTTTCAGGTAGATATTGCCCATCCGCAGCCGCGTAGGCACCGAGATGTCCAGTACGGGCAGCTGATTGGCCGCGGAAGGACGGGTGGACCGGCCGTTGTAGAAAAGATTGACGGTTTTCTGATTCTTCATCCAGCGGTAATTGAGATACGGGTTCCAGTCGAACAACCATTCGCCCAACCCGGTTTCGGTTTCCCGGCCCAGCGACTTGGCCCGCGTCTCGTTGAGGGTCTCCTGCATCTGGGCACCAAACTGCAGGGAATACGCGTCTTTCTTGTACTGGAGCTGGACGCTTTCGTTGAAATAGATGTAGCGGTTCTTCGTGAACGAAGAGTAATAGTCGTTGTGCTTCGTGTAGTTGTTCCGGTCGACGACCGAAGGATTGAAACCGGCCGTCCCCGACGTGCGGTCGAAGGCATCCTTTCCGTTATTCCGCCACGAGGCGTAGCCATTGGCATTGACCGTGAACATCCAGCGCTCCGAAAGGGGCTCGTTGTAGGCCAGCCGGAGATTTCCGTAATAATTGCGGTTTTCGGTCTTATAGAAAAGATCGCGGGTCACGGGATCCTGCACGGCCTGTCGGAACGTCTGCGAGAATTCGCGGCTGTCCGCGTCGTAATCGGACAGGGAATAGTTTCCGGAAAGTGTCAAGCTGCGAAGCTTGTTGCCGCCCAGCGATTTGACGCCCAGGCTGAAGGTAGCGACGTGGGTGAACTGCCCGGACTGCGCGTAGTTGCTGGACGAAGAACTGTTGAGCCGTTGGCCGCCGTCCAGCTGCTTCGAAGCGTTGTCGTTGTATTGTTCGTTCTTCCCGCCGGCATAGCGGAAGGTCGGTTCAAAGGAAAAGAGGATCTTTTTCCGGTCGGTATTCTTGAGCTCGAAATTGATCTTCACGTTGTCGGTCGCCGCGAAAGCCTTGTTTTCCGTCCCGGTGAAGATATCGCTGCCGGTGGCGTCGAAGGTCGTTCGCTCTGAACGGCTGCGCGAATCGTTGAAGGAGTGATTGTAGCTGGCCGCTCCGGTCGTTTCAACGCCTTTGATGCGCGTCGTATTGTAGTTGGCGCCCAGCTGCCGGTACGTCTGGATGCCGCCGCCACCGCCGCCGAAGACCATGCGGGATTGCTCGTCACCATCCACCATAACGGCGACAAATATGCCGTCATCGCCCGAAATCGGCGCGTTGTAGGCTCCGCCCACCAGCGTGAGCTGGTCTTTTTCATTGTAGCCCGAAACCATCACGTTGCCCGTATAGAGGAAGCCGCGGTTGTCAATCATCTCATCTTTGCGGTCACCGGCCACCGTCGTACCGGCCCCGACCGTGGCGTTGCCGAACCAGCCTTTCTTGAATTCCTGCTTGAATTCCAGGTCCATTACCTTTTCGCGGTTGGTCGAAACGCCCGTGAACTGCTCGGAATCGCTTACTTTGTCGATGACCTTCACCTTGTCCACCACCTTGGCCGGCAGGTTCTTGAGGGCCATCTTCGGATCGTCGAAGAAGAAGGTCTTGCCGCCCACCGTGATTTTCTGGATGGTTTCGCCGTTGTACTTCACGGTGCCGTCTTTCGAAACCTCCATACCCGGCATCCGCTTGAGCAGATCCTCGAGCATCTGGTTCTGCCCCACCTGGAACGAAGCGGCGTTGAAGATGATGGTATCCTGCTTGATCTCGATCGGGTTGCCGATGGGAACGAGAAATAATGCTCCTTGTTGTAGGTCTTGTAGCCCAGCATCTCGATGGTCAGCACGTAATTGCCCCGCGTCACCTTCGTGATGCGGGCCAGGCCGGTCGTGTCGGTCAGGGCAAAATTGGTGATCAGCGTATCGTTCTTGGCGGTCAGATAGGCCGAGGCAAAAGGCACCGGCTTTTCGGAACCCTGTTCCAGCACCTTCACGACGACGGTGCCCTGGTTCCTTTCGAACAATCCTCCTGGAACAAACTGTGCCCCGGCCGGCATCAGCCAGCCCAGGACACAGCCAAGTGTCAAAAGCAATTTATTTCTCATACAAGGGTCTTTTCAATAAGGACGGGAAATGCCCGGGAAAGTAACAAAGATTATTCCATCGTCCTTATCGTCACCCCGCTAGTTCCCTCCTTTCCGCGGGATGCGGAAGCTGTCCACGACCTGGCGGTTCTGGTCGTAGACCGTCACGTTCAGGCAGGTATCGTCGACTTCGACGTGGCAGGCGCAGCTGATTTCTTCGTCGATCAGGTCGATGACTTTGGCGTAGCGGGCCGTGTTTTCCCACATCGTGCTGTCGGGCCGGCGCTTCTTGTCGCCGCTGGAGCCCATGTCGAGGTAGAAGGTGCCGCCCTCCATCGCGTTGGTCCGGGAGAAGATGTGGTCGTGGCCGCTCAGGACCAGATCAACCTGATATTCCTGGAAAAGCGGAGCCCACTGCGGCCGAATGTTCCGGGCGACGGCCGGGTCGACGAGATCGGAGCCGTAGACCGACTTGTGCATAAAGACGACCAGATACTGGTACGTACCCTGCAGGCGCTCCATCGTTTCCCGGAACCAGACGGCCTCTTCGTCGAAGCGCGAACCGGATGCGACGTCGGAGTTGTTCATATCGAGCGCGACGAACAGCACGTTGTTGTAGTAGAAATAGTAGGAACTGCCGGGGCTGGTCGGCGACCCGTTGTCGGGGAATTTGAAAAGGTTGACGAAGGTATAAGGCTTGTCGTACTGCGGATAGCCGCCATTGACCTTGTCGCAGGCCCAGTAGGCGTGGTCGCCGGGCGAAGCAGCGTAGACGAAATCGCGGAAGATGTCGTTGTCGAGGATGAACGACCATTCATACTCGTTGCCGGCCACGTCGATGTGGTCGCCGCTGCAGACCACCAGGTCGGGCGAAAACATCTCTTTCATCATCTGGACCAAGGGCAGCGTCACAGGATTCTCGCGATGCTGGAAATCCGTGAAGGCGACGAAACTCCAGGGGCCTTGCTGCCCCGCCGTCTTGAACTGCCGGGCGTCGGTCTCGGTTTTACCGGCGACGATCTTGTAGATGTAGCGCGTGTCGGCCTCCAGCCCGGTGAGGGTGGCGTTGCAGACGTACCGCTCTTTCGTGTAGAAAGTCGATTCCGTGGCGGTATTCTCGATGCCGACGGTGCTCCAGGTCCGGCAGACTGGTTTGACCTTTTTCGCCTTCCGGAACGCTACGTCGTCGGCCTTCGCCACCAGCACATAACTCTTGCTGCCGCTGCAGTGATAATTGACCGTGACGGCAGACGAGGCGTCCTCGCAGATCGTTGTGACGATGTGGTAGATCTCTTCGGGTTCCGCCGGCTTGCAGGCGGTCGCGGCCGTCAAGGCCACCGACAGGCAAAGCAGGGCTGCGTAGATCGTTCTCGGTTTCATGGCTTATTTCTTTTTCGCCCAGGTGTTGGCCAGGACGAGGGTGACAATGACGACGACGAGGATGAGGGTGGACCAGATGAAGTAGACGACCGGTTTCACGTGGTCGGTCAGGGCCCGGATCAGGTTGGGAAGCCACATTAGGGCGGCGACGAGGATCAGGCACCAGCTGATGACGCGCCGGAGACGGGTAACGTCATATTTGGCGCGCTCCTTTTCGCTGGCCGTATTGTAGCCGGCAATCAGTTTGTCGCCTTTGCCCACGCGGATGAGCAGGGCAATCAGCAGGAGAATGGCGGTGACAATCGCATTGACGGTCACACTGAGGATGGTGGGGATAGACGCCATGGCAGGAGGGATTACCACTTGTTATAGTGAATGTTTTCAGTTTTCCACTTATTCTTGGGCGCGGGATTCTCGGCAGGATAGCCCACCGGGACGATGGCCAGCGGAGTCACGGATTCGGGGATGCCGAGGTACTCCCGGATGCGGTTCACGGAGCGCTCGATCGGATAGCAGGAGAGCCAGACGGCGCCCAGGTCCATCGCCGTGGCGGCCAGCAGCAGGTTCTCCGTGGCGGCGGAGCAGTCTTCATACCAATAGGGATTCGGCACGGGGACGGGCTCGGCGTTCTCATCGGCGTCCTTGGGTTTGCGCAGCCGGGTGGTCTCGCCGCAGACGATGATCACGGCGCCTGCCGAAACGACCATCTTCTTGTGGACTTCCCCGCTGTAGAGGCCGGCCTTCACGTCGTCGTCGGTGATGACGATGAAACGCCAGGGCTGCTCATTGGCCGCGGTCGGCGCCGCCATCGCGGCATCGAGCAGCGTATTGATCTGCTCCTCGGAGAGCTTTTCTCCGGTAAAGCTGCGGATACTGGTCCTGGCCTTGATCACTTCCAGCGCACTTTTCTGGGCGGGCTGCGCCTCCTTCCCGCACGCGGCGGCCAACACGAAAGCAACCACCAGCGCCCCTATGAGCATCTTCTTTTTCATAATACAAAGATAAAGAATAAAACTCCCTTTTGACATATCTTTGTTGTTGCAACATAAATGTTTGATAATGAGCTACTTAATTATTAGCTAAGAAAAACGAATCTAAGCTTCTCCGTATCGTATTGTTTTTCAGCGACTTGCGTTCCTTGTGCCTTAAGTTTTTTGATTGTCGGAAATTTGCGATATTTGTCATTGCGGACGAAATTTGTCATCGAAACCGAAAATACAACGAATATGTTTCCCCGTCATTCCCTTCTGCTCCTGCTGACTGTTTATCTGTCCCTGCCTTGTGTCACGGGCGCCCAGTCTCGGACCGATGAGCGTTTCGATCGTTTCGTCCGTCTCCTTTCTCCTGAAAAGGTATTCCTCCATACAGACCGGGAGGTGTATAATATTGGTGATACCATTTGGTTTCGCGGATACCTGGAGAACGTTGCCCCGCAGGTCGAATATGCGCCCTGCAATTATCTCTATGTGGAACTCTTCTCCGCGCAGTGGGAACGGACTTTCCAGCTTTCCCGCCAGGAGAAGACCCGGCTGCGTCAGCGGGTCAAGATCAAACGCGGAAGTGACGGGGCTTTCACGGGCTGCCTGCCGCTGACTGAAGACTTGAACTCCGGTGTGGCGACACTTCGCGCTTACAGCTACTGGATGCTTAACGGCAACCCGCAATACCTCTATACAAAAGACATTGAAATACGCAATCCGATGAAGGACGAGTTCGTTTCGGACCTGCTGATTGCCGAATACACAGACCAACGCACCTACGACGAACTGGGCATTCGCAATCCGTTCCGCAAGGAACTCGGGGCGCGTACCGGCAAAAAGGAGACGGCCGTCGACTTGCAGTTCCTTCCCGAGAGCGGGCGCTATCTGCCCGGTCGCCGCAGCGTACTGGGTGTCAAGGCCGTCAACCAGGATGGCCTGGGCGTGCGGGTGGAAGGAACCATCCGTGGCAACGAAGGCCTGACGCTGGCTACTTTCAAGACCAACGACCTGGGTCTGGGAAAAGTGTCAATCATGGTTCCTGCCGGAACGAAGCGTCTGAGAGCCGTAGCGGAGACAGCCGTCGAGCAGTTCCGCTTCGAGGCCGACGTGCCGCTGCCCGAGACGGCTGCCGTGGTCATCCGTGTGATCCCCGACGAAAAAGGCGTGTCGATTTCCGTGGCCGATGCAGGGCTGACGCTGCCTTCCTCGACATATCTTGCGGTTTACGACCGGAGTGGTTTCGTGCTGCAGTCGCACTACGCCGAAAGTCGGAAAGGGAAGCGGGTGAACTATACGGAACTGAACCCCGGCATCCACGTGGCTGCCGTTTTTGACGAGAACGGGCAGGTCTATGCCGAACGGCCGTTCTTCGTTTTCCCCGACGGAGCGGTCCGCGCCTCAGTGGCTCTCGACAGACCGCAGCCCGGCAGGCGCGAGAAAGTGACGGCGACCGTGAAACTCAGCGATGCGGCCGGCCGGCCGGTCAGCGGTGATTTCTCCCTGGCCGTGACCGATGAGGAATATGCCCCCGACAGCGAAACGGCGCATACCCTGGAAAGTTGGATGCTGTTGGGCAGCGAGCTGAAAGGACTCGTGGAACAGCCTCAGCGCTATTTCGATGCCAGCCGCCCTCTTTCGCAGCGCATCGCCGATGCCGACCTGCTGCTCCTTTCGCAAGGCTGGCGCTACTATGACCTGTCGGCTATCCTCCAGAACAAGAACGCCATGCCGCGATTTGGGAAGGAATACACGCAGTCGCTGAGCGGCTATGTGAACGGCGTGCTGGGCAGGAGCCGGAGCGCGACAATCTGTTTTGCGGCGCCCAGTTTAGGATACACCCAGATTGCGGAGCTCGACTCCACGGCTTATTTCGCATTGAACGGTCTCGATTTCCCGGAAAGCACGCAGTTCCTCGTCGGGGCGCAGGGCAATGGCAAGGTTTTCAGGAAATGGTATATGCCCATCCTGAATCCCGATTATTTTGCGGCGTCATTCCAACCGGTCCATTATCTGGAGTATGCCGGCTATTCGCCCGAATACGGAGAGCTGGTCCGCCGCAGCTATGCCACGACCGACGGCTCACTGGTCTATACCCTGGCGCCTGCACGCATCGAGGCTTCGCGTACCTTCCGTCTGTCGCCCTATCCCGACGATACGTTCAACCGCAATCAGTATCGTGACGAGAAGATGCTGCAGCCCTATGCTGACTACGACCTGTTGTCTTATATCTTTGGAACCTGTCCGGAACTGCAGCACAATGCGGGCCGGCGGATGGACGAACGGATGCGCGGCGCATCGGCGAATCACCGGATCGCCAATGTCTTTGTAAATGGGGTGCCGTACGATCTGGAAGAATTGCGTACCCTGCGGGTGTCAGATGTGCAGGCGTTTGTCTATATTGAAGGAATGGGAGCGGCCAAATACAATTTTGCACAAGCTGAAACCGGTGCCGGACATACGCCGCCGGCCATCCTGATCGCGGTGCGCTATCCCGAGCATTCGGCTGCCAATGTCACGGCGGAGCGTCCGCTCGGCTGGCAGCGTCCCGTCCGCTTCTATGCACCGAAATACGAAAGTGCCGCCTCGAAAAAGCGCTTTGAGCCGATGCGTCCGACACTGCACTGGGAGCCGGAATTCCGGATCGTGAACGGACAGGCGCGGGTGTCGTTCTACAGCTCCGACCATACGGCGCCCTGGCGTTTCGTACTAGAAGGAATCAGCGACGGAGGCCGTCCGGTATCTGTCAACATTTTAATGAACGACGGCCGATGAAGACACGCCTTTCTTTCATAATGGCATGGATGGTCTTGCTGCTTGCGGTTTCCTGCGGCAGCGGCGGGTCACGGGCGTCCCTTGCGCAGGAAGGGTTTGCGCAGGGTGAACAACAGATGGCGGAGGGCAGGTACGACGAGGCCGTTCTTTCGCTGACGCAGGCCGGAGAAGCCGCCGCCCGCATGCACGAGGACGCCTTTCTGGGCCGGATCCTTCTCGCCCTGTCGGATGCCTATGCCAATACCTGTTTCTTCAGCGAGGCGCTTGCTTCGGCCGACAGTGCCAGGGCTGTTTTCACACGCCTGTCCGATTCCAGGTTGGCCGGTGCAGCGATATACCGGATGGCCCGTGCCCGGGTCGGCCTGGAAGACTTCACGGCAGCAGATTCCTTATATACGGTTATGCTGGCTGAACGCGGCTTGCCCGAGGCGGATTTGCCCCGGATGCTGGCCGATGCAGCCTTGCTGTCCGTGCAGGATCTTGACGATCCTGACCGGGCCGTCTCTCTCTTCGAGGAGGCACTGGCCCTGACGGATGTGATGGACAGTCCGGATCATTGGGGCGCGTATGCGTATGCTTTGGCCTCCACGGGTGAAAAGACGCGCGCCGAGGCTGTTTTCAAGGAGATGGTTTCATCGGGGTGGGCGGAAAGCCATGCCTATCAGGTCTGGAAAAGCCGGACCCTCGCCTTGCAGGGCGATTACCGGACGGCGTTCGACCTGCTTGAACAGGCCGCGCGGCGTCAGCGCAGCGGTATGTTGCGAATGCTTCGCCAGTCGGCTGTCCGAGCCCAACGTGATTATTATGTGCTGGAGAATGAACGGATCAGGGCCCGCGACCGGTCGATGGGCGTCATCGGCGGCCTGATCCTGCTGATCCTGCTTCTGTTGCTGGCGGCGGCCTTTCTTTTATTCCGTCGTCGTGACCGGAAGACTCGATTTGAGCGGGCTGAACTGCTCGACTGGGCGTCTTCGATGGAGAACCAGCGCGATGAACTCTCGTTGTCGCAGGCGCGCCTGCGGTCCGACTATGCGAAATTGTATCAGTCATATTTCCAGAAAGTAGGCCGGATCAGCGAAATCGTGCAGAATTCTCCCGACAGGGAACGGGGCGTGTATTATCAACTAAGCCAGTTGATCAAGGATATCCGGCTCGACAAGCGGGGTCAGAAACAGTTCGAAGCGATGATCAACCGCGACCTGGACGACGTGATGGCGCACTTCCGGGATGATTTTCCTTCTTATCAGGAGGAAACGTTCCGTTTTATGAGTTATGTCTTCGCTGGTTTCGATGCCGCGACCATCCGCCTGCTGATGGAAATGGCTTCCGATGCCACCGTCCATACCAAGAAAAGTGGCATCAAGAAGGTTATCCTTTCATCGGATTCGCCGCACCGTGACCAGTATCTGACTCTGCTATGAAACGTACGCCGGTGACATACTGTTTGCTGACAATTCTGCTGATCGGACTGCCTTCCCTGCTTTCTGCCCAAAGGCACTCGTATCTCGAATGGCAGATGAAGCAACTGAACCAGACCCCGTCGGTACAGTACCAGAAGGAAAAACTGGAGTGTATCCTCATCAACGATACAACCGTTTGCATCTATTCGCAGGATCGGGCTTTCCTTTATCTGGGTTCGGGTTCCGAATCCAAATCCGGCCGGAATGCCTTTGCCGACGGATATGGCATCGCCCGCTATGTTATTCCCGATGCAGCGACCGGGGCTTTGCAGGTGGAGTATTCCATTTGCCCCTGGAAACGCGGTTCCCGACACGGCGAAGGAATGGTTCAGGCGCCCGACGGTACGATTCTCAAAGCGAAATGGACCTGGGACAAACTTCAGGGCGTTTCGGAAGAAACGCCGTCCGAAGCCGAACTGGCGGAGTTCAACCGGCGTCTGACCCGTCTGGAAGCCGTGATGCGGCTGCTGGGCTGGAGCCGGAAGTGACGGAGATGTTTGCTACTCAAGGCTGAAACGCCAGAGCCGGGAGTGGCGGGGGCCGTCAGCGGTATTGAAGACGACCCAGGCGAAACCGTCTTTCAGGCAGATGCCTTCGGGTTCGTCGACCAGGTCGGTGATGTTCCTGCTCAGGACGATTCTCTTTTCATCGAGATCCACCACGTGGACGAACAGCTCGTGCGGAGCATAGCCGTCCGGCAGATAGGCGTAGCGTCCGCGGACGATGCTTCCCTGCCAGATGTTGATGCCGCTTTCGAGCCGCGTGACATCGAGCACGTCGGCGTCGGTCAGGTGTACCTCTCCGTTTCCGTCGGAGTCCGCCAGACGCGGAAGGCGGAACTTCTTGAGCAGCTTGTAGCCGCCGTTGCGCCCACCATAGGTGTAGATGAAACCATTCTCGGCATCGAGGCACCAGTCGATGGTGCCGGCATAGTCGGTCCCGGTGTAGAAGATCTTCTGGACGATGCGGCTGCCCTTCAGCGTGACGTCGGTCACGTAGCAGCAGTTTTCGCCGCCGCAGGAGGCGACATACAGCAGCGGGAACTGCGACCGGCGCGTGGCTCTCTCCACACCGAAGCAGGCGTTGTTGCAGTGCGAGGTATTGCCTTCCATCAGATAGTTGGCCACCATCTTCCGTTTTTTCATATCGAAGATGCAGAGGCGGCCCTTGTCGTGCAAAACGAAGGCATAGTCGCCGTGCATGGTGAAACCCTGCGTGGAGCCCGTCACTTCTTCGGCCTCGGGCGTCCAGTCGGCGAAGTCGCAGACGAATTCCGGCTTGAGCGACGGCAGACCCGAGATGCGCTTGAATTCCGCGCGGGCGCGTTCGGCCTGGGCCCGGTACTCGGGATTGGCCTGCAGGAAGGCGTAGCCGATGCAGGCAGCCGAGGCGCTGGCATCGACATCGCTCTGCCAGTGGCAGCCGGCGATGACACGGCTCTCGCCGCTTTCAACCGCCCGGCTGAAAAGCGCTTCCGCCGCCGCCGGGTTCACTTCCGCCAGAACCAGGGCCGTGCTCCAGGCGCGGATGGTGTGACCGGAAGGGTAGGAACCCTCGGTAGCCAGCCACTCGTCGTCCTGCGGGAAGATGGAACTCTCGTGGAAACGGGCATACGGCCGCATTCGGAAATAATGGGCTTTGGGCCGGAAGCGGATCTGCTCGATGGTCGAAACGCCGTTGACGAAGAGTTTGTAGATCTCCGGCGTCTTCACCGGATCGATCTCGTAGCCGAAAGGTTCGCTGTAGATGACGCGGACCGTATCGAGGCTCCAGATCGCATCGCGTTTGGCCTGGGCCAGCCGTTCCGGATCGAGCCGCTGGTTCTTGCCCCACATATAGCGCATGATGTCGTGCGTGAACGCCTCGCCGATCGTGTCTGGCGGCGGCGGGAGGCACTTGACCAGATTGGGAAGTTCGTGTTCCGTCACATATAGTTGAATGTCCTGCGCCCGGAGCGTCGTGCTGAGACACCCGAAGAGCAAGGCTGTCGACAGAATGGCCAGAAGCTTTTTCATGGTTTTTATGATTATATTACAAAGGTACCGCTATTCTGTTTGATTCGCAAACGGGTCACCAGCAAAACTATCGCTGCAATGTACGCATCTGTCTATCAGGCATTTACACAAAATGATCCCCTCGAAAAACGGGGGGATCACTTTATGTAATTAGTTGATTATAAGCTGTTTCCGTTGCAGCGAAATGATCAGGGCAGGCGGAAATCGCCGCTGGCGGTGCGGCGCAGGGCGGTGAGGTAGGCGCCGGAGCCCAGGGCGAGGCCCAGGTCGCGGGCGAGGGAGCGGATGTAGGTGCCGCGGGAGCAGCGGATGCGGAGCAGCGCGGCGGGGCGGGTGCCGTCGCTGGTCGAGGAGGTGTGGTAGTTGTGGACGTGGCGGACGACTTCGTCGACCACGTAGCCGTCGCCGGTCATCACGTTGCGGAGCGTGAAGTTTTCGAGCGAAATGTCGTAGATTTCGATGCGGTTGGTGCGCAGCTCCAGCGGCTCGCCGCTGCGGGCGTATTCGTAGGCGCGCAGACCGTTCACGATCTTGGCGGAGAAGACGGGCGGGACCTGGTCCTGCGGCCCGATGAACTGGGGCAGGACGGCCCGGACGGCCTCTTCGGTAATATGGTCGTAGGGGAAGAACTGGTCGATGGGCTGCTCCAGGTCGAACGAGGCGGTGGTGGCGCCGAATTCGACGGTCGCCAGATACTCTTTCTCAGAGGCCTGCAGCGCCTCCGCAAGCTTGGTCGCCTTGCCGACACACACGAGTAGCAATCCCGTGGCGAGCGGGTCGAGCGTGCCGGCATGGCCGACTTTCAGCTTGCGAAGGCCGAAATGTTTCTGCAGGGTAAATTTGCATTTGCGCACCAGGTCGGCGGAAGTCCAGCGGTAGGGCTTGTCCAAAGGGAGGACGATCCCGTCGGGATAGTCCGCCAGGTCGTGCGAGAGATGCTCCTCGAAGAAGGCGGGCATGCCTTCCCCGACGGGGCAGCCGTCAAGCACAAGGTATTTTGTCGATGCGGCGCTGGTGTCTTCCACCTTCGAATTCGGTTTCGAGCCAGGTTTTGACAATGAGCCGGGCCATGGTCAGGGTGATGAACCGGGCGGGCATCACCAGGACGTTGGCGTTGTTGTGCTGCTTGACCAGGGCGCCGATGTCACGGTTCCAGGCCAGACCGGCGCGGATGCCCTTGTGGTGGTTGAGGGTCATGGCCATGCCGTTGCCGGTGCCGCACAGGGCGATTCCCTTGTCGACCTCGCCGGACTCGACGCCTTCGGCGAGGGCGTGGGCGAAGTCGGGATAGTCGACGCTCGCCGTTCCGTGGGTTCCGTAGTCCACGACGGAAATCCCTTTCCGCCGCAGGTAGGCGATCAGTTGCTGTTTGTATTCGTAGCCAGCGTGATCTGAAGCTAATCCGATTTTCATAGTTTATGATAAGGTTGCGATTCCTCTGTCAATGCGGCGCAGGACTTCGTCCTTGCCCATCAGGGCCATCATTTCGGCGACGCCGGGGCCCATGCTCTTGCCGACCAGGAAGAGGCGGAGGGTGTTCATCACCTTGCCCATCGGCCAGCCGTTCTCGCGGATGAGCCCTTCGACCGATTCGCCGACGTGCTCCTTCGTGAAGGGATCGAGCCCTGCGATGACAGCGCGTACCTGCGGAATCAGCGCGGGGATGTCGTCTTTCCAGAACTTGGCCACGGCCGCCGGATCGTACTCCGCGGGGGCCTCGAAGAAGAAGGCCGTCGCGTCGTGGAATTCGGTGGGGAAGTGGACGCGTTCGCGCATCAGGTCGAGCACGCCGCCGATGTATTCGTCGGAGAAGGCTGCGACCCGCTCGCCTTCGGCGGCCCGGAATTCGGCCACCAACTTTTCGGTGGGCCGCATCCGGAGATATTCCTGGTTGAACCACTTCGCCTTGTCGGGATTGAAGCGGGCGCCCGATTTGATGACGCGCTCCAGCGTGAAGACTTTCACAAGCTCTTCCAGCGAAAAGATCTCCTGCTCCGTGCCGGGATTCCAGCCCAGGAAGGCCAGCATATTGACGAAGGCCTCGGGATAGTAGCCGTCTTCGCGGTAGCCGCGCGAGACTTCGCCCTCGGCGTTGACCCAGCGAAGCGGGAACACCGGGAACCCGAGCCGGTCGCCGTCGCGCTTGCTGAGCTTGCCCTTTCCGTCGGGCTTGAGCAGCAGCGACAGGTGCGCGAAGCGCGGCTGCGAATCCTGCCAGCCGAACGCCTCGTAAAGCAGATAGTGCAGCGGCAGGGAAGGGAGCCACTCCTCGCCGCGGATGACCTCGGTGATTTCCATCAGGTGGTCGTCCACGATGTTGGCCAGGTGGTAGGTCGGCAGTTCGTCGGCGCGTTTCCACAGCACCTTGTCGTCGAGGGTGTTGCTGTTGACCTCGATGTGGCCGCGGATCAGGTCGTCCATCGCCACGGTGCGGTTTTCGGGAATCTTGAACCGGATGGTCCAGCCCGTCTCTTCCGCCAGGCGGCGGGCCACCTCGTCGGCCGGAAGCGTCAGCGAATTGCAGAGTGATCCGCGCGTCTCCCAGTTATAGGTGAAGGTTTTCTTTTCGGCTTCGGCCGCGGTGCGGAGCGCCGCAAGCTCTTCGGCCGTGTCGAATGCGTAGTAGGCATAGCCTTTCGCCACGAGTTCTTCCGCATACTTGCGGTAGATGCCGCGCCGCTGCGACTGGCGGTAGGGTGCGTGGGGATGCTTTTCGGAAGCGACTTCCACCACGTTTCCGGCCTCGTCCACGCCCTCGTCGGGGTAGATGCCGCACCAGCGGAGCGCCTCGATGATGTAGGCCTCGGCGCCCGGCACGAAACGCTGGGAGTCGGTATCTTCGATGCGGAGAATGAAATCGCCGCCGGCCTGCTTGGCGTACAGGTAGTTGTAAAGCGCCGTGCGGACGCCGCCCATATGGAGCGGGCCGGTCGGGCTCGGGGCAAAACGGACTCTTCTTCTCGGTTCCATCTTATGCTTCGCTTACGGGGTTTTCCTTGACGTTGAGCATACGCTCGCGACGCGTGTAGGCCGGTTCCTCTTCCAGGGCCTGGATGAGCCGGACGTCGTCGACGATCAGGGCGGGGATGCCGCTGACGCGCTGCTTGTTGAGTTGCTTGCCGCCTTCCGGGGCCACGGGACGGCCTTTCTTGCGGTTCCGGAACAGATCCTGACCGTATTTCACGTCGATGCGGTTGCCGCGGTTGACCTCGTTCTCGTCGATGACCGGCAGCTGCCACATCTCGAAGCCCGTGGCGATGATCGTGACGCTGATCTTGTCGCCCATATTGTCATCGAAGACGATACCGCGCTTGAAGTTGATGGTTGCACCGGTGTACTGCGTGGTGAAGTCCATGATCTGGGAGAGTTCCTCCATCGAGATGCCGTGCTCGTCGTCGGAACTGGCGGTGATGTTGATCAGGGCGTTCTTCACGCTGCGCAGGTTGAGGTCGTTCAGGAGCGGGGAGTTGAGTGCCTGCTCCACGGCCTTGGTGGCGCGGTCGTCGCCTTCCGCCTCGCCGATACCCATAATGGCCACGCCGCTGTTCTGCATGACCTTCTTCACGTCGGCGAAGTCCACGTTGATATAACCGCTGCTGGTGATGATCTCGGCGATGCTCTTGACGGCGGTGGCCAGCACTTCGTCGGCCTTGGCGAAGGCTTTCTTCATACCCATCTTGCCGTAAAGCTGATAGAGTTTCTGGTTGTCGATCACCAGGATGCTGTCGACGTGCTTGCTGAGTTCCTTGATGCCTTCCACGGCGCGGTAAAGCGCTTCCTTGCCTTCATCGCGGAACGGGACCGTGACGACGCCGACGGTCAGTTTGCCCATCTCCTTGGCCGTCTTGGCCACGAGGGGCGCCGCGCCGGTGCCGGTGCCGCCGCCCATACCGCAGGTCACGAAGACCATCTGCGTGTCGCCGGCGAAGATCTTGCTGATTTCTTCGATCGATTCCTCGGCCGCCTTCCGTCCGATCAGGTAGTCGGTGCCGGCGCCGAGCCCCTTGGTCAGCACGGGGCCGATCTGGAGCTTGGTAGGGACCGGACTCGACTGCAGCGCCTGCAGGTCGGTATTGCAGACCACGAAGTCCACATCCTTGAGTCCGAGGGTGTACATATAGGAAATGGCATTGTTTCCGCCGCCGCCCACGCCGACGACCGTAATGATGTTGCCTCTCTTTTCCCAGCTGGTAGGGATTAAATCTGCATCCATAGCTTAAGCGTTGTTATTGTCAGAATCAGAAAACAGTAAATCGAAGAAGCTCGGGCCGCTTTTTTCTTTCTTCTTCTCGGCCTTTTCGCGCGCCTTGCGCTCGGCTTCCTGCTGTTTGCGGAGCGCATCCTGCTGCTTGCGCAGCTCCTTGGCCTTGCGCTCTTCTTCCTTGCGGCGTTCGCGTTCCGCCCGGGCGTCGAAGATCTCTTCCTCTTCTTCATCTTCCTTGCCGAAGAGCGAACTTTCCGTGGTCTTGGCCGGCTGGGCGACGGTCTCCTTCCGGAATTCCAGGGCGTGCGAGAGCAGCGGGTCGATGGTTTCCAGCACGAGGCCGACCGCCGTCGCGGCGTACACGTCGAAGGCGTCTTCGACGCTGTTGCCCTCGATGGCGTTCTGCGGGGCCGCCAGGCGGATGCGCTGGCCGAGCAGGGCGCCCGCCAGCTGGAGGATGTTCTCGAGATGGCTGCTGCCGCCGGTGATGACCACGCCCGAGGTGAGCTTGGACGCATAGCCGGACTGCTCGATGACATAGCGCACCGCGTCGAAGATCTCGCTCATCCGGGCTTCGATCACACGGGCCAGGAGGCTGATCTCCACTTCGCCGTCGTCGGTATCGTTCTCGTTCTTGAGGATCAGTTTCTTGTTTTCCACGGCGTATTCTTCGCAGCAGCGGCCGTGCAGGATCTTGATGGTCTCGGCCCACTGGTTGGTGATGCCCGTCACGTTCTTGATGTCGGCCGTCACCGATTCGCCGCCGAAGGGGATGATGGCCACGTCGCGGACGATGTTGTCCTTGATGATGGCCACTTCGGTGGAGCTGCGGCCGATGTCGACGAGCGCCACGCCGTTCTCCATCTCCGGCCGGGTCAGCACGGCGCGGGCCGAGGCGACGGGGGCAAGGATGGCTTTCTTCAGTTTCAGGCCGCAGTTGTCGAGCACGGTCATCCGGCGGTCGAGGATCTGCTTCTTGCCGTAGAAGATTTTGAACGTGGCCTCGAGGGTGCCGCCCACCATGCCGATGAGTTCGTCGTGGTTGATGCCGAAGCGTTCCTCGGTGCTGTATTTCTGGGGAACGGCTTCGAAGACGGCGTTGCCGTCTTCCAGGGTGGCGTTGTACCGGGCGCGGGTGATCTGCCGGACTTCTTCATCGGTGATGTAGGCCTTCGGGTCGGTCCGGTTGATCTGGCAGGGAAGTTCCCGCCCGTGGAGGACACGGCCGGAAAGGCCGACGGTCAACTCGCCGATTTCCTCCTGGAGCTCCTCTTGGGCCTGGGCGATCAGCTTGCGGACAATCTCCTCGACCTTGTAGTCGTTGACGATCTCACCGCATTCGATGCCGGCCGAGGGGGTGTCGTGGTAGCTGACGATGCGGACGCCGGAGGCCGTCTTCTCGCCAACCGCCAGCGCGATTTTGGCGCTTCCAAAATCCAGGGCTGCTGCGTATCTGCTCATAGCTTGCAAATGATCTGATTGTTATACTTTAAATTGATTGTCTTGTAGGGTTTCTGGCGCTCGATGGGCGCGATGTTGCGCCACCAGGCCTCCAGCTTCCGGAACTTCTCGACATAGCCGGTGCTGTCGCCGAAGATGACGGCCGGGCCGGGCGTCCGGGTATAGAGGACGAGGTCGCCGTCGGCGGCCACGTCGATCTGGGCGATCTCGTTGCGGAGCACTTCCTTCTCATCGATATAGCGGGCCAGCTCCACCAGGTTGAGGAGCCAGGTGCGATTGGCTTCGGGCACGGCGCCCCGGTAGTTGTCAGCCAGCTCCAGCGGCAGACAGCCAGTTACGATGGGGACGTCGACGGCATTGGTGACCGGGAAGAGGTAGCCCTCCGGGTCGGCGTACCAGTGCTGCGGGCCGTTTTCGAACCGGATCACCGGCTTGCGCTGCGTGATCTCCACGCCGACGCGCTGCGGGCTGGCCGCATAGACCTGGGCGCCCATTACTTCGCCGTGGGCGCGGATCGCCCGCTCGATGGAATCGAGGTCGATCCGGGCGGTGGTCCGTCCCAGGGTCACGCCGTCGACGAATGCCTGCATTTCTCCTTTGTCCACGATGGCGCTTTCCAGCGAGTCGAGCAGGATGATGTCCACCCGTTCGCATCGCGACGTTTCCCGTCCTTTCGCGGCCAGCGAGCCGACGAAGTGGAAGTAGCATCCCAGCAGGGCGCCTGCCAGGACGACGATCAGGGAAGTCAGGAGAATCTTTTTGATCATTCGCGGGAACGGAGCATTTGTTCGATGGGTTCGATGAAGCGGTCGATGTTGCCGGCCCCGAAGGTCACCAGGCAGTCGAGCTTGCGCGCCTGGAGGACGTCCATCAGGGCTTCCTTTTCAATGAGTACCTTGTCGGCGATCGTCACGCGGTCGAAGATCAGCTGCGACGTGACGCCGGGGATGGGCTCTTCCCGCGCCGGATAGATGGGCAGCAGGATGAGGCTGTCGAGGCCGCTGAGCGCATCGGCGAAGTCGTCGGCGAAGTCGCGGGTGCGGGTATAGAGATGCGGCTGGAAGATGCCGCAGATCTTTCGTCCGGGGAAGATGTTGCGCATCGAGCTGATCGACGCGCGCAGTTCGTTGGGATGATGCGCGTAGTCGTCGACGTAGGCGATGCCGGGCGTGTTGAGGCGGATGTCGAAGCGGCGCTTGACGCCCTGGAAGGAAGCCAGGGCCTCGCGGACCTGCTCCGGCGCGGTGCCGTGCAGCAGGGCGATGGCCGAAGCGGCGACGGCGTTCTCGACGTTGACCCAGCCCGGGATGCCGACCCGGCAATGCGGGATGCGGCCTGCGGGATGGTTGATCGTGAAGTCGAAATAGCCGCCGGGCAGCGGCGTGATGTCGGAAGCGTAGAAGTCGCAGGGCGTGTCGTAGGCATAATGCAGGACCCGGGCCTTGACGTTTTCCAACGGGACCTCGACGCCCTTCTTGACGATGACGGCACCGTCGTCGTCGACCTGGGCGGCGAACAGGCCGAAGGCTTCGACCACGTGGGCGTGGTCGTTATAGATGTCGAGGTGGTCGGCATCGGTGGCCGTGATGACGGCGATATGGGGATGCAGCTGCAGGAATGAGCGGTCGAATTCGTCGGCTTCGGCCACCAGCACGGGGTTCGTGCTCAGCAGCAGGTTGGTGTCGTAGTTTTTGGAGATGCCGCCCAGGAAGGCGTTGCATCCTTCACCGGAAGCCGTCAGGATATGGGCGAGGAGGGTGCTCGTGGTGGTTTTGCCGTGGGTTCCCGATACGGCGAGGCATTCCTGTCCCCGGGCGATTTCGCCCAGCGCCTTCGAGCGTTTGACCAGCGCGTAGCCGTGGCTGCGGACATACTGGAGTTCGCCGAGGTCTTCGGGGATGGCCGGGGTATAGATGACGAACGTATGTTCGACATCCTGCGGGATGGCCGTCACGTCGTCCTCATAATGGACGGCGATGCCTTCCTCTTCCAGCTGATGGGTCAGCGCCGACGGCGTCTTGTCATACCCCGCGACGGCAACCCCCCGGTGCTTGAAATACCGCGCGATCGCGCTCATCCCGATCCCGCCGATTCCGATGAAATAATAATGTGTATACATAGTATGCTTTTAAATGATTTGTTTCTATTTCCAGACCGTCTGCGCCCACGCAGCCGTGAGTGGGCGGGGCCCAAAGCTTGCTTTGGGAGGGATAGGCCCCGTAGGGGCCGTAGTCTGGAAATAGAAACAAATCATTTATTCTTAACTAGTTTTAATACTTCTTTGGCGATCACTTCGGAGGCGTCTTTGCGGCCGAGTTTGAGGATGTTCCTTTCGAGGTCGGCCAGCCGGGCGGCGTCGGGGAGGAGGCCTTCGACGGTGTCGAGCAGCTGGGCGTCGGCGTCGGCGTCGCGGACCATCAGGGCCGCGTCCTTGCCGACGAGCGCCATCGCATTGTGCGTCTGGTGATCTTCCGCCACATTGGGCGAAGGTACGAAAATCGTGGGTTTTCCCGCCACGCAGAGCTCGGAAATCGTGCCGGCGCCGGCGCGCGAGACCAGCAGGTCCGCCACGGCGTAGGCCAGATCCATCCGCTTGATGAAATCGGTATAGTACACGTTCGGCACCGTGCGGCCCGCCATGAATTCATCCACGCCGGCTTTGTAGTACTTGCCGCACTGCCAGATCACCTGATAGTCCGCGGATGCGGCGCGGTGCTCCACCCAGTCGCGCATCACCCGGTTGAGCGTGCCGCAGCCCAGGCTGCCGCCCACCACGAAGAGCGTCTTCTTGTGCGGATCGAGCCCGTAGAAAGCGTAGCCCTCTTCCCGCTGCGCGGCCGTGGCCGGGGCGATCTCCTTGCGGATGGGATTGCCGGTGAGCAGGATGCGGTCGGCCGGGAAGAATTTTTCCATTCCCTCGTAGGCCGTGCAGATGCGGGCGGCGCGTTTCGCCAGGATCTTGTTGGTCAGGCCCGCATACGAATTCTGCTCCTGCAGCAGGCAGGGGATTCCCTTGTGCGAGGCGCTCCACAGGAGTGGGGCGCTGGCGAAGCCGCCGACGCCGACCGCCACGTCGGGCTTGAACGACTTGAGGATTTCTCCGGCTTTGCGGATGCTCTTGATCACCTTGAAGGGAAGCGCGAGGTTCTTGGGTGAAAGCGAACGCTGGAGCCCGGCCACGGGTAGGCCGATGATCTTGTAGCCTGCGGCGGGTACGCGTTCCATCTCCATTTTCCCTTCGGCGCCGACGAACAGGATTTCCGCCTCCGGGCAGATTTCCTTGATGGAGTTCGCAATGGAAAGGGCGGGGAAGATGTGTCCGCCGGTTCCGCCGCCGCTGATGATGATGCGAGGATTATTCATTTGTCGTATAGGTGATTTCCGTATGGTCGGTGGTTGTGGTGGTATCGGGATTGTATTCTTCGGTCAGTTGCGAAGCCGCCGCTTCGCGGGCGGCGCGCTCCTGGGCGTCCTGTTTGTCGAGCTGGCGGTTGACCGAAAGGATCATGCCGAAGGCGCCGCACAGCACCAGGTAGGCGGTACCGCCGTGGCTGATGAGCGGCAGCGTGTGCCCGGTGATCGGGAACAGGCGGACGTTTACCAGGATATGGAGAAAGGCCTGCGTGGCGATCAGGAACGAGAGGCCTACGATCAGGACGCTCGAGTAGGTGGCCTTGCATCGCCCGCAAAGCCGGATGCATCGGAAGAGGAAGATCAGGTAGAGCAGAATCACGACAACGCCGCCCACGAGGCCGTATTCTTCCACGATGAAGGCATAGATGAAGTCGGAGAAGGCCATCGACAGGGAGTAGCGCTGGGTGCTCTTGCCCGGGCCCTTGCCGAAGATGCCGCCTTCCGAGATGGCCACTTTCGCGTTTTCGCTCTGGCGGTCCTTGTCCTTGAGCTGGTCGATCTCTTTCTTCGTCAGGCCTTCCAGGCTCTCCTCTTCGTTGTCGAAATGGGCCGTCAGACGGTTCTCCACCGTACCAAAACGGTTGAAGACCTTGCCGACGGCACTCTTCTGCCGCTCGGGCCGGCCCGCAAAGAAGGCGTGGTAGATGCCGAACATCAGCATCACCACCACCACCAGCGCCCCGACCGTAATCGCCAGGTTCTTGAAGTTCACGTTCATGAAGAAGAGGATCAGGAAACTGATCATACCGATCAGCAGGGCGGAGGAGAAGCTGTTGGGGAGGATGAGCAGGCAGATGGCGCCAATGGGCAGGATGATCTTCAGGGCGAACTGCTTGAAGTCGTCGAGATCGTCGCCCCAGCGTTCGAGGGCCTTGGCCAGGTAGAGGATCGCGCCGATCTTGGCGAATTCAAACACCTGGACGGTATGGCCGGCAATCCGGATACCGCGGACGGCGCCGTTGATTTCCACCCGGATGCCCGGAATGTACAGCATGATGAGCATCAGCACCGACAGCCCGTAGAGCCAGAACGAAGTGGCGCGGTAGAAGCGCAGGGGGACGAGGTAGCAGAGGATCAGGGCGATGAAGCCCATCAGGACCGATTTGGTCTGCTCCATGAAGATGGCGACCTTGCTCACCCCGCGGGAAGAGGCCAGGAAACTGCTGGAGGAAAATACGGCCACGATCGAGATCATCGCGAACAACACGACGAGAATCCAGATCACCTTGTCTCCCTTGAGTTTCCAGAAAGCCTTCATCATACTACAGCTTGCGGACCGCCTCCTTGAACTGGCGGCCCCGGTCTTCGTAATTCTTGAACAGGTCGAAACTGGCGCAGCAGGGGCTCAGCAGCACCGTGTCGCCGGGTTCGGCGAGCGCGGCGCACTGGGCGACGCACGCCTCGGCGGAATCGGTTTCGCAGATCACGGGAACCATGCCCGTGAAGAAATCGATGATCTTCTTGTTGTCCACGCCCATACACACGATGGCCTTGACTTTTTCCCGTACCAGGCCGGCGATCGGGGTGTAGTCGTTACCCTTGTCGGTGCCGCCCAGGATCAGGACCACGGGCGTGGTCATGCTCTCGAGGGCGTACCAGGTGGAATTCACGTTGGTGGCCTTCGAGTCGTTGACATACAGCACGCCGCCGACGGTCATCACCTTTTCCATGCGGTGCTCCACGCCTTCGAACGTGGTCAGCGACCGGCGGATGGTGTCGTTGGTGATGTGCATGATCTTGCCGGTGATGGCGGCCGCCATCGAATTGTAGACGTTGTGCCGGCCTTCCAGCGCGAGGTCGTCGACCAGGATGTCGAACTCGCTGTCGTCGACCTTTACGCGCATCGTGTCTTTGTCGAGCCAGGCGCCCTGCTCCACGGTACCCTCCTGGGTGAACGGGAGTTTCTTGGCCTGGATCACGATCTTGTTGAGTTCGCCGATGGTCACTTCGTCGTCGGAGCAGAAAATGAAGCAGTCTTCGGGCCGCAGGTTGCGCGTGATGCGGAACTTGGCGTTGATGTAGTTCTGGAAGCAGTGGTCGTAGCGGTCGAGGTGATCGGGCGTGATGTTCATCAGCACCGCGATGTCGGCGCGGAAGTCGTACATGCCGTCGAGCTGGAAGCTGCTGATCTCCAGAACGTAGATATCGTGTTTCTCCGTGGCCACCTGCATCGCGTAGCTGCGGCCGATGTTGCCGCCCAGGCCCACGTTCAGGCCCGCGTTCTGCAGCAGGTAGTAGATCAGCGACGTGGTCGTGGTCTTGCCGTTGCTGCCGGTGATGCAGATTTTTTTGGCGGTGTCGTAGTAGCCGGCGAATTCGATCTCCGAGATGACCGGCGTGCCCTGCTCCTTGAGCCGGACCACCAGCGGAGCGGTCTCGGGGATGCCGGGGCTCTTGATCACCACGTCCGCGTCCAGGATCTTCTCCTGGGTGTGACCGCCTTCCTCAAAGGGAATGTCCCACTGCTGCAGCTGGGAACGGAAATGGTCCTTCAGGGTGCCGCTGTCCGACAGGAAGGTGTCGAAATGCTGGACTTTTGCCAGAACCGCGGCGCCTACGCCGCTTTCGCCTCCGCCGAGAATGACTGCTTTCTTCATATTGGATATAGGGTATATTATCGGATTTTCAGGGTAACGATGGTGACGACCGCCAGGATGATGGATACGATCCAGAACCGCACGACGATCTTGTTTTCCGGATGGATCTGGCGCGGCTTCTGGATGAGCGCGTCGGGATTCTCCTTCTGGTAGTGGTGATGGAGCGGCGACATGCGGAAGACGCGCACGCCCGTTCCGGTCTTTTTCTTCGTGTATTTGAAGTAGGCCCGCTGGATGATGACCGAGAGGCTCTCCACGAGGAACACGCCGCAGAGGATCGGCAGCAGCAGCTCCTTGCGGATGAGCACGGCCAGCACGGCGATGATGCCGCCCAGGGCCAGGCTGCCCGTGTCGCCCATGAACACCTGGGCCGGATAGGCGTTGAACCAGAGGAAGCCCAGGAGCGCACCGACGAAGCAGCACACGTAGACGGTGATCTCGCCGCTGTCGGGCAGATACATGATGTTGAGGTAGTCGGCAAATCCCGCGTGACCGGATACGTAGGCGAGCACGCCGAGCGTGGCGCCGACGATGGCCGACACGCCGGCCGCCAGGCCGTCCATGCCGTCGGTCAGGTTGGTGCCGTTGGAGCAGGCCGTGATGATGAAGGTAATGACCAGCACGTAGAGGCCGCCCTGGAGCGCCCGGACGAACTGGCCGGAGAAGGGGATGAGCCACTTGTAGTCGAACTCGTTGCCCTTGAAGAACGGGATGGTGGTGCGGCTGTAGCTGATGCCGCTCTCGCTGGTGAGGTAGAGCGTCAGGCCCACGGCCAGGCCGAGCAGCACTTGTCCGACGATCTTGAGGCGGCCGTTCAGGCCGTCCTTATTGTGCTTGAAGACCTTGATGTAGTCGTCGATGAAGCCCAGCGCGCCCAGCCACACGGTGGTCAGGATGAGCAGCTGGATGTTGGTGTTGGCCAGGTTGCCGAACAGCAGGATCGGGATCAGGATGGAGATCAGGATGATGATGCCGCCCATCGTGGGCGTGCCTTTCTTCTGCAGCTGCCCTTCCAGGCCCAGGTCGCGGATGGTCTCGCCGATCTGCTTCTTCTGCAGGGTGGCGATGATTTTCTTGCCCACGAGCATCGAGGTGAGGATGGCCACGATGCTGCAGCAGATGGCGCGGAACGAAATATAGTTCATCAGACGCTCGCCGGGAAAGTCGAGTCCGATGCGCTGGAGATATTCGAAAAGATGATAGAGCATGATCCAGTCCCGTTAATTCATTTCAGCAAAGGTTTCGGCAATCACTTCCTTGTCGTCGAAGTGGATTTTGACGTCGCCCAGCACCTGGTAGTCTTCGTGGCCCTTGCCGGCGACCAGGATGACGGCCCCTTCGGGGGCGGTCATCAGTGCCGTGCGGATGGCTTCCTTCCGGTCGGTGATGAACAGGCTCCGCGCGCGGGCGGGGGTGTCCATGCCGGCCTTGATCTCCCGGATGATTTCGTCCGGATCTTCGTGGCGCGGGTTGTCGGAGGTCACGACAACGCGGTCGGCGTATTTGGCGGCGATGGCGCCCATCTCCGGGCGCTTGGTCTTGTCGCGGTTGCCGCCGCAGCCGAAGACGCACACCAGCGGGCGGTCGCAGGCCGCTTCGCGGAGCGTCTTGAGTACGTTCTCCAGGGCGTCGGGCGTGTGGGCGTAGTCCACCACGGCCGTCAGGTCGCGTCCGCCCCGCAGGAAGTCGAGCCGGCCGGCGACCGGGCCGAGCGCGCTCATTCCCACCAGCACTTCGTCGCGCGAAGCGCCGAGCAGGATGGCCGCGGAATACACGGCCAGCAGGTTGTAGGCGTTGTGGGCTCCGATGAAACGGGTCCACACCTGCGTGCCGTCGAGGTTGATGAGCATCCCTTCCAGGCTCTCCTCGATGATCTTGCCGCGGAAGTCGGCCATCCGCTTGCAGGCGTAGGTTTTCACCTGCGCGCGGGTATTCTGCACCATCACCTCGCCGTTCCGGTCGTCCACGTTTACCAGGGCGAAGGCCGTCGTGGGGAGATTGTCGAAGAAGCGTTTCTTGCAGTCGCGGTAGGCGGCGAAGGTCTTGTGGTAGTCGAGGTGGTCGTGGGTCAGGTTGGAGAAGAGGGCGCCCCGGAATTCCAGGCCGGCGATCCGTTCCTGGTCGATGGCGTGGGAACTCACTTCCATGAAACAGTAGGCGCAGCCCTTGTCGACCATCCGGGCGAGCAGGGCGTTGAGTTCGATCGGGTCGGGGGTGGTGTGCGAGGCGGGCAGGCGTTCGCCGTCGATGTAGTTGGCGATGGTCGAGAGCAGGCCGCAGCACCAGCCCATCCGGGTGAACAGGTTGTAAAGCAGGGTCACCGTGGTGGTCTTGCCGTTGGTGCCCGTGATGCCCACCAGGGCGAGTTTGCCCGACGGGTGGTCGTACCAGTTGTCGGCGACCAGGGCCAGGGCGCGGCGGCTGTCGGCCACGCGGATCCAGGCCACGTCGCCTTCGACGGTTTCCGCCGGCGTGCCGTTCTGGTAGATCACGGCGGTGGCACCGGCGGCGACGGCCTTGCCGATGTAGGCGTGGCCGTCGGCTTCGGTGCCCGCGACCGCGACGAACAGCGATCCCGGCACGCACCGGCGCGAGTCGAAGGTCAGCAGGCTGACCTCCCGCTCCGCGCCGCCCTGCCGGTCGAGCACTTCGATGCCTTGCAGAAGTTTATTTAGTTTCATGGATATATTTTTCTTTGAGCGTAAGGGTTATCTGTTTTTCGCGGATGGAGTCGCCCGCGGCGGGGCGCTGTCCGGCCACGATGCCGTGGCCTTCGAAACTGACCGTCCATCCCTGTTTCTCGAGCAGGTTCAGCGCCTCGCGAAGGCCCATGCCCGTCACGTCGGGCACGCGGCCGTTCTTCAAATCATCCGTTCCCTGCATCCGGCGGATGTCATCGGGCTGGGGGAGGGAGCCCACGCGGGCGAGCGGCTCCTGCCAGTCGATGGCCGAAGCGTAGATCTGTTCAACGACTTCGCGGAACACCGGACCGCTCCAGGTGGCGCCGTAGAAGTTGTTGTAGGTCGGCTCGGAATAGACCACCACGATCATCGAATACTTCGGCGCGTCGGAGGGGAAGAAGCCCACGAAGGTGGCCTGGTGCATCTTGTGGCCGGCCTTGTCTTCGTAGCGGCCCGATCCCGGGAACACGATACGGGCGGTTCCCGTCTTGCCGGCCACGGGGACGGGGCAGCCCTTGAACACGCGGTAGCCCGTGCCGCCTTCCGATTCCACGACGCCGCGCATGGCCTTCCACACTTCCTGCGCCGTTTCCGGACTGCAGACGGTGCCCATCTTCTCGGGCTTGAACTCCTGTTCGATATGGCCGCCCTTCTGGTAGTTGCGCACCAGGTGCGGGCGCATCATCACGCCGCCGTTGGCGATGGCGTTGTAGTAGTTGAGCGTGTGGAGCGGCGTGATTTCGACCGTGTAGCCCATGGCGATCTGGGGCAGGTCTTTCGGGTTCCAGGCGTTGCGGCCCTCTTTCAGGTCGGCCCGCTTGAGCGCGGCGTGAGCGAAGCCGCCGAGCTCGAAGGGGAAGTCGGCCGTAATGCGGCGCTCGTTGGTCAGCTTGTCGAGGAATTCCTGGGGATTGTTGCCGTAGTATTTGGCGGCCAGGATGCGGAACACGTTGTTCGAGGAGATTTCGAAGCCACGTTTCACGCTGATGGTCGTATAGCGGTCGAGGTAGTGGTCGGTGAAGGGAGCGCCGCCGCCGTAGTGCCAGGTCACGGTGGCGGGGATCTCGGTGTCGAGCGTCAGCTTGCCGTCCTCGAGCAGGGTGGTCAGCGTGGCGCACTTGAACACGGAGCCCGGTTCGCCCTTGCGGCCGATGGCGTAGTTGTAGGTTTCGTCGAAGCCACCCTTGCCGTCCTTCTCGAGATTGACCATGGCTTTGACTTCGCCGGTGGCTACCTCCATCACCACGACGGTGCCGGCGTGCACTTCGTTGGTCTTGCTCAGCACGTGGATCAGGGCGTTCTGGGCGATGTCCTGAAGATCGATGTCGAGCGTCAGCTGCACGTCCATGCCGTCGACGGGCTCGACCGTCGGCTTGTCGGTGTCGACGATCCAGTTGCGGCCTTCGGTCAGACGCATCGGCTGCACGCCGTCGACGCCCCGCAGGATCGAGTCGCAGCTGCCTTCGATGCCGATGGTGGGGATTTCGTGCTGGTCCTTGATGTAGCCGAGCGTGCGGAAGCCGAGCCGGCCGTACGGGTAGGTGCGGTGGTCGACCTTCTCTTCGGAGCGGCCGCCCCGGGCGCGCCCTTCGCGGAGAATGGGGAACGACGAGACTTCCTTCATCTCCTGGTAGGTGAGCAGCTTCCGGTTGAGGTACAGGTAGCGGCGGCCGCCGTTGAGGCCTTCCTTTCGCCGGTCCACGATCTCTTTCTTGTATTGCGCGGCCTTCTTGTCCTTGTAGAAATTGGCCAGGCAGACGGCCAGCGAGTCGATGCCGCTGGCGAATACGGCGGAGTCGGCCTGCACGCAGTCCATGCCCATGCGGTACTCGGGAATGGAGAAGGCGAGGTAGCGGCCGTCATCGGAGAGGATGCTGCCGCGGGTGCAGGGGAGGACGTCCTGCCGTTCGGTTTTCTTGGTGTAGCTCCGGCCGGGCTTGTGGATGAACTGCAGGTTGATGATCTGCCCGATCGCGGCCAGGGCAAGCACCACGAACAGGATGTAGAAGACGCCGACTCGTTTGATATTGACCTGCATGCCGGACTATTTTTGGGTGAGGACAATCCGTTTGGGCGGTTCGGCGGGCGCGTGGAGCGCAGAGCCGTTCTGCCGGAGCATGGCGTCGATCCGGGTGCGGTTGTTCATGCCCACCAGGTCGAGGGTATGCTGCTGATAGCTGATCTGCAGCTCCTGCAGCTCGCGTTCGTTCCGCTGGACCTTGACCAGGCTCTGCTCCACCAGCAGGCTCCAGGCGATGGTCACGCAAACGATGACAAAAATGTAGAAGATGAACCCCAACTGGCGGTCCACCCCCCATTCGATCAGCTTGTCCCCGCTCAGGTAGCTGACCAGCTTGTCCAGGATGTATTTGCTTTTTTTCTTGTCGGCCATGCCCGTCTTACAATCGTTCGGCAACTCTCAGTTTCGCGCTGCGCGCGCGCGTGTTCAAAGAAATTTCTTCCTCTGCGGGAAGAATGGGTTTCTTGGTCACACGCTCCAGCAGCCCTTCCTGACAGGCGGTCCTGATTGCGTTCTTGACGATTCGGTCCTCCAAAGAATGGTATGTAATCACGGCCAGCCTGCCACCTTGCCCGAGTGAACGGACGGCCCCTTTCATAAACCCCTCCAAAGAAGTCATCTCGCCATTGACTTCAATCCTCAACGCCTGGTATATTTTCGCCAAATACTTATGCTCTTGGAATTTAGGCAGAACAGGTTGAAGTGCCCTGCCTAAATCTTCCGTGGTCTTCAACGGCGCCTGGGCACGTCCTGCTACGATCAGTGCCGCTACCTTCCCACTGCCTTCCACCTCGCCGTAAAGACGGAAGATCCGTTCCAGATCTTCCTCACTATAACTATTTACTATGTCAACCGCGCTTCGCTGCGCGCGCTTATTCATCCGCATGTCCAGCGGGGCCTTGTCGAACCGGAAGGAGAAACCCCTTTCCTCGGTGTCGAACTGGTGGGAGGAAACGCCCAGGTCCGCCAGAATTCCGTCCACGGCCGGGTATCCGTGGTATTTCGCAAAATTGTGCACGAAGCGGAAATCCGCGTGCACAAGCGTCAGTCTCCCGTCGTCGGGCGCTTCCCGGAGCGCGTCTTCGTCTTTGTCGAAAGCAAGCAGCCGGCCTTTCGGGCCCAGTCGGTCGAGGATCGCGCGGCTGTGGCCGCCTCCTCCGAAAGTCGCATCCACGTAGACGCCGTCTTCGCGGATCGCGAGCGCTGCGATGCTCTCTTGGAGCAAGACAGGCGTGTGGTAGGCAGACATGGCAGGTTCCTCCCGCTAACCGAGGATCTTTTCGGCCAGGGCGACGAAATCTTCGCTGCTCATTTCCCTGGCTTCATACTTCTCCTTGTCCCAGATCTCGATCAAGTGGTTGCTGCCTGCAAAGACGACGTCTTTTCCGATGCCGGCCTTCTCGAGGAGGGCTTTCGGAATGGTCATGCGTCCCAGCTTGCCGTCGGGCTCTACGTCCGCAGTGCCTCTCATGTATTCCCGCCAGAATCGGTCGTGTTCCCGGTTGAAGGGGTTCAAACGGCTTCTGACCGCTTCGGAATCCTTTTCCCACTCGTCGAAGGTATACATCTCGAGGCAATCTGCGAAGAGAGACTTTTTAACTACGAAGCGAAGGCTTGCGCCCTCGCCCATACTGGATTTGAAGGCGGCCGGGAAGATCAGTCTCCCCTTGTCATCCAACTTTGCCTTGTAGCAGCCGATAAACTTCGCCATCAAATTCTATATGCGTTTAGTGATGTGTGGGGACAAAGGTATAAATAATTTTCCACTTTCTTACAAATGTTTCCAAAATTTTCCACCCAATGGGCATAAAAAAAGTAGAGCGGCCGAAGCCGCTCCACCATTTCATTTTCAGTTCCGGACCTTATTTCCGCTCCGTGACGAAACGGAAGAAGGGTTCGATCTCCTTCTTGTCGTTCAGGCGGGCCAGGAAACAATGGTTGCCCAGGTCGTCGGAGAGGGCGTCGGGGACGCGCCCCTGGAAGCAGATCTGGGCGCCGTAGCGTTCCAGGATCTCCCGGTGGTCGTGGACGTAGGCGACGCCGTCGCGACGGGAGGCGTAGGCGCAGTAGTACGCCGTGCCTTCCGGTTTGCGGCGTTCGTCGAAGGCGACCATATCGGCCCAGATCTGGAAGACGTCGGTGGAATGGGCGTAGTTCATCATATCGGGCGTGTAGCCGCCCGGAGGACGCATATTTACCTCCAGCCCCACGTAGTCGCCTTTTTTGCCGAGGCCCTCGCGGTCGCGGTCCAGCTGGAAGAATTCCAGGTGGACGAAGCGGCTCGGCGTGCCGAAGGCCTTGACGGTGCGCCGGCCGATGGCGGCGAGTTTCGCCGGCACCTTCTTGTTGATCCAGTAACAGGTGTCGAGGTTGTCGTGGACGATGTCCATCACGGGCGTGGGGAACACGGAATTGTTCTCGAAGATGGGCTCCATCTTCGAATTGAAAATACCGTCGTAGCTCACGAGCAGGCCGGTAACGAACTCTTCGATGACGAACTGTCCGAAGTTCGGATGCGCGTCGAGCCAGGCCTCCAGCTCCGCATCGCTTTGGAGCTTGAAGGTGCCGGAGGCGCCCATCCCGCTGTCGGGTTTGGCGATGACCGGGTAGCCGGTCTTCGCCACGAAGGCGCGGATGGCGTCGCGGCCCGCGGAGCCCTTGATTTGCCGCGCGGTCGGGATGCCGCCCAGCGCGTAGTACTTCTTCATCTCCGACTTGTTGCGGATGGCGGCGATGCGGTCGCTGTGGATGCCGGTGGTCACGTTGAAATCGGTCCGCAGCCGGGCGTCCTGCTCCAGCCAGTATTCGTTGTTCGATTCGATCCAGTCGATTATGCCATACTTGTGGGCGAACCACGCTACGGCGCGGTACATCTCGTCGTAGTTTTCCAGGTCGTTCACCTTATAATAATCCGTGAGCTGCGCGCGGAGCTCCGGGGACAGATTCTCGTAGTTGGTGTCCGCAATGCCCAGCACGTTCACGCCATTGCGTCGGGCGCCGGCGCAGAACTGCCAGTAGGTCTGCGGGAAGTGGGGGGAAATGAATACCAGGTTCATAAACGGATAGGATTGATTCTCTTCACAGATGCGGCGCATCCGGCCCCGGGAAATCTCCCAGGCCTCGCCGCGGAGTTCGCTGCGGCCGTCCTTCACCTTGATGAAGCCGCCGTCGCGGAACGTATAGAAAGGATGGCGCCAGCTGTCGGGAAAAGCCAGGTCCTCGATCAGGCGCAGGCCGTCGACCCGGGCCTCCCGCACCTGCTCCCAGTGGGGAATGATGTTGATGTCGGTCAGCCCCAGCCCCTGGAGCCAGCGGGTGTGGCGCGGGGCGACGGCTTCTCCCGGAAGTTCCGGATGGGCATAGACCGTTCCGGCGCAGTTCATCGACCCGGCGCTGCAGCCCATGACGACCCCGCGGTAATCCTTCAGGATCTCCCGCAGGCCGATTTCGTGCAGGAACCGGTTCTGGGTCGGAACGTGCCCGCCGCAAAGAATGACCCAGTCGGCCCACCGCACCAGTTCGGCCGTCCGGTCGGCATTGTGCCGGTCGAGCATCACGATCGCGGAAGTGGCGATGTCGGAGCGGTGGATGCACAGCCCCATCCCTTCTTCCACGGATTTCGTAAAACCGGGATCGTCCGGCGCCGCACTCACCAGCAGCACCCGCGGCGCCCGCCGCCCGCCGGTAACGGCCCGCAATGCCGCTACGACCTCCGCCCGGAAACCGTTGTCATTCGTAAAATAGTCCTCGCCGTACCGCGTCGGACTCCCTGTCAGGAAGAGTGTCATAACAGGGCGCAAAGATATAGAAAGAAAAATAAAACTAATCCGGTCCGGACAAATCCGGTCTGCCCCGACCAGTCAATGCCTGTCTTGGATACCAGCCTGTCGACGCCTGTCTGGCGTGTCCTGCCCCGTCCTGTCCCGTCCTGACCTGGAATAGTTTGGTCTGATAGGTTGGACGCTCGGTCCATCGTTTATCCATCTCATGGATCGAGCGTCCTGAAATAGGGCGAAATGCTGGCAATCTTGGACGCTCGATCCACGAGACGGCGCATCCATGGACTGAGCGTCCAGTAGGGCAGCGCAAATAAGTCTATCTGTGCCTGCCCATCTGTCTATGTAGCCGCCCGTCTGTCCGTCTGCCCGTCTGTCTGTCTGCCCGACGGAGCCATTCAGACCGGCAACTACAGGCAGAGGCAGCGGCGCAGTTGGGCTTCATACGTTCTTTTGTGGCGGGCGCGCCAAAGGTTTCGCCGGATCAGGTCATACAGGAATTCGCGCTGGCTCAGGGATGTCTCGTAGATGGTGACGCCATTGCAGTATTTCGGCAGGCAAGTCTCATCGATCAGCGCACACAATTCCAGATCGGAAATCAGCGTGGGGTCGAACTTCCCCTTTTCATTTTGCAGGAGTTGGCCGATGTCAAAGTCCGGCGTTCCCTGTTCGATGAGATCCAGCGTGATGAGTGGGGAGGAAGATTCTTCTTCCCGCTGTTCTTTCAGCAACATTTCATCGCCGAGCCGGTTCATCTGGTAGAGATAGTTCCGCGGCGTGATGTAGTAGGATTCGACTAGTGCGACATCGAGAATGTCTTCCCTGAGCAGGAGTCCGGAAGTATCCATCCGATAGGAGGAAGGAACCGGGTTGCCGTGGGGCAGATATTTATAGCGCTGAGAATCTGGCAGGAGCGTAGTATCTCGATCCTTCCCCAACTGATTGGAAAAGTAGGAATTGGCCGAGCAGTATGGATATCCGAATGGTGTTGGGGCAAGGCCGTGATGGAGCCCCTGCCGGTTCACATAGTTGAGAGCTGCCATCGTATGATGGAAACCTTCTACCGGCAGTTTGAAGCAGAATTTTTCGGCCATCCTTCCCGACCGTTTGTGCCGGGCGTTGAAATAGCGGGTATAAGCCAAGCGGTAGCGCCGCATCACTTCATCGGGCGCATCGGATTGCGCCAGATGATGGAGATGCGTAGTGGTAAAACCGTCGGCCAGCAGCCGGGAGTCGGTTTCCAAGATGGCCAGGGCCAAGCAGTTGAAGCCGCGGGTCAGGTCGGCTTCATCCCGGAACATTACCTCGTTGTGCGAGGAAAGGGAGATGTGAAAGGTCTTCCGCATCGCATTTCGTTCTTTTCGTTACACAAATCTTTCGCACAATTCGCCCGCCGCGTTCTACCGCCACAGCCGAAATGCCAGATACAAATATACGACATTCCCTGCAGGTTTTTTCCTGCATTTAATACTATTCAATGTTTTGCGGCGCTCAGGTGGACGCTCGGTCCATGGATTAACCGTCTTATGGATCGAGCGTCCAAAAAAGGCGATGAAACCGCTATTTCCCGGACGCACGATCCATGAGATGGATGAAAGGTGGATCGAGCGTCCAGAGGCAGGCCGATTGGAAGAGACAGGCAGGAAGACGCTATTCCGGGCGGTCGTGGAGGACGGCTTTGCGGAGCTCGAAGTTCTGGCCGAGGTATTTCTTGCGGACTTCGGGGTTGTCGGCCAGCTGCTGGGCGGTGCCGCTTTCCAGGATGGCGCCTTCGTAGAGGAGGTAGGCGCGGTCGGTGATGGCCAGGGTCTCGTGGACATTGTGGTCGGTGATGATCACGCCGATGTTCATCGTCTTGAGTTTGGCGATGATATGCTGGATGTCCTCGACGGCGATCGGGTCGACGCCGGCGAAGGGTTCGTCGAGGAGGATGAATTTCGGGTTGATGGCCAGGGCGCGGGCGATTTCGCAGCGGCGGCGCTCGCCGCCGGAGAGCTGGATGCCCTGGTTTTTGCGGACTTTCTGGAGACCGAACTCGTCGATCAGCGTCTCGAGCCGGTTGAGGCGGTATTCCTTGTCGAAGCCGGCCATTTCCATCACCGAGAGGATGTTGTTCTCCACGCTCATCGAGCGGAAGACCGAGGCTTCCTGCGCCAGATAGCCGATGCCTTTCTGGGCGCGTTTGTACATCGGAAGGCCGGTAATCTCCTCTTCGCCGAGGAAGATGCGCCCGTCGTTGGGCTTGATCAGGCCGGTGATCATATAGAAGCTGGTGGTCTTGCCGGCACCGTTGGGGCCGAGCAGGCCCACGATTTCACCTTGCTCCACTTCGATGGAGACGCCCTTGACGACCGTACGCTTGCCGTACTTCTTGACCAGATTCGTGCAGAATAGTTTCATCGCTAGCTGATTTCCAGTTCAAAATCTTTCTTCAGTCCGTTGTATTCGGGCGAGTTCTCCTGCAAATACTTTGCCTTGTCGGAAGGCATATAGAGACCGCGGCCGGTGTCTTCGGCCTGTTTCACGTCAATCCGCAGCCGGAGGGTGGGATCGCCCAGTTTCCGCTGGAGGAAGGCTTCCAGGCGCTGGCGGCAGTTGCGCTCGATCCACTCCTGCTGGGCCAGGTTGGCCACTTCGAAGTGGATGTCCTTGCCGTCGAGCACCGGCTGGGCCTGGGCCAGGGTGGAGGACAGGCGCGGCGCCTTGGCCTCGCTCTGGGCCATGGCGAACCAGGCGTCGGCGAGCGCGGCCTCGTCGATGACGACCGCGGCGGCCGGCGCAGCTTCGTCCGCGGCGGCGACGGCCGGCTGCTGCTCAGCCTCTTCCATCATGGCCTTGATGGAAAGGCCCGTGGGGTGCGCTTTGCGGGGCTGCGGCGCGGGAGCCGGCGTGGGGGCCGGTGCGGGTGCCGGAGCCTGCGGCTGCACCTGCGGTTTCGGCTGAGCCTGCGGAGCGGGCGCGGCGGCCACGGCGGGCGCCGGGGCGGCGACGACGGCCGGAGCAGCCATCAGCCGGCTGATCTTCATCAGCGCGATTTCGATGAGCAGGCGGGGATTGCCGCTCTGCTTGTAGGCGGTTTCGCAGCCGGAGGTGATGTCGAGCGCCTGGAACAGGAAGCCGGGATCGCAGCGCTGGGCCGTCTGGCGGTAGCGCTCGGCCACGGTGGGGGCCAGTTCGAGCAGCGTGGCCGAAGCTTCGTTCTTGCAGACGATCAGGTCGCGGAAATGCGTGCTCAGGCCGCCGATGAAGCTCTGGGCATTGAAGCCTTTGCCGAGAATCTCGTCGAAGGTGCGCAGGGCGGTGGCGTAGTCGCCGGCGAGGAAGTTGTCGGTCAGTTGGAAGTAGTATTCGTAGTCGAGGACGCCGAGGTTCTTGATCACCTGGTCGTAGGTCACTTCCTTGCCGCAGAAGGCGACCGTCTGGTCGAAGAGGGTGAGGGCGTCGCGCATCGCACCGTCGGCCTTCTGGGCGATGATGTGCATCGCGTCTTCGCTCATCGTCACGCCCTCCTGGGCCGCGATGGTCTTCATGTTGCGGACCATGTCGGCAATGCCGATGCGGTTGAAGTCGTAGGTCTGGCAACGGGAGAGGATGGTGGGCAGGATCTTGTGCTTCTCGGTGGTGGCCAGGATGAAGATGGCGTGTGCCGGGGGTTCCTCGAGGGTCTTGAGGAAGGCGTTGAAGGCCTGCTGCGAAAGCATATGCACCTCGTCGATGATGTAGACGCTGTAGCGGCCGACCTGGGGCGGGATGCGGACCTTGTCGGTCAGGGCGCGGATGTCGTCGACGGAGTTGTTGGACGCGGCGTCAAGCTCGTGGATGCTGTAGGAACGGCCTTCGGCGAAGGAACGGCAGGATTCGCACTCGCCGCACGGTTCAAGGTCGGGACCGGGATTGCTGCAGTTGATGGTCTTGGCGAAGATGCGGGCGGCGCTCGTCTTGCCGACGCCGCGCGGGCCGCAGAACAGGTAGGCGTGGGCCAATTGGCCCCGCTGGATCGAGTTCTTGAGCGTGCGGGCGATATTTTCCTGGCCCAGCAGCGTCTCGAAGCTGCTCGGGCGGTATTTCCGGGCCGATACGATGAATTGTTCCATAGCCTACAAATGTACGAATAAATTGTCTATTTTTGCCGCATGATTTACACAAAAACATTCGACTGCGGCCTGAAGTTCGCTTTCCGGCGCACCCGGTCGCAAGTCGCCTACTCGGCCCTGGCCATCCGCTCCGGCACGCGCAACGAACCCGAATCCTTCAGCGGCATCGCGCACATGACCGAACATATGCTCTTCAAGGGCACGACGAAACGCACGCCGCAGCAGATCAGCAACCGCCTCGAGGCCCTGGGCGGCGAGCTCAACGCCTATACCGCCAAGGAAGAAACCGTCCTTTATTCGACCGTCCTGAAAGAAGACGCCGCCAAAGCCGTGGACCTGCTCTTCGAGCTGGCCTTCACTTCGACTTTTCCCCAGAAGGAACTCGACAAGGAGCGCTGCGTGGTGATCGACGAAATCAATATGTACAAGGATTCCCCATCGGAGTGCATCTTCGAGGAATTCGAGCGCCTGCTTTTCGGCGAGAGCCCCCTGGCGCGGCCCATCCTGGGCACGACCCGCAGCCTCAAGAAGATCGATTCGGCGGCCTTGCTCGACTATGTCCGCGGGAACTTCCTGCCCGAGCGGATGTGCATCAGCATCGTGGGCAACTTCACGCCCCAGCGGGCCGAGAAGATCGCCCGCGACGCCATCGCCAAATACATCCCCGCCGACTATCGTCCGGCGGAACCCTGGACCCGCCCGGAGCCCGTCTCCGTCATCGCCCCGGCCCCCGTTTTCCGGCAGGAAGTCGCCAAAAAGAACCACCAGATCAACTGCATCATCGGCACCACGGCCTGCTGCTACCACGACCCGCGCCGGATGGAACTCATCCTCCTGGCCAACCTGCTCGGCGGCCCCGGCGCCAATTCCCGACTGAACCAGAAGCTGCGCGAAAAGAACGCGCTGGTCTATGCCGTCGATGCGTCGTTCACCCAGTTCGCCGACAACGGCTCCCTGCTCATCTACTTCGGCTGTGAGAAGCCGAACCTGGCGCGCTGCATCACGCTGGTCCACGGCGAGCTTGCCGCCCTCCGCGACAAGCCCCTCGGCGACCGTGCCCTGCGCGCCGCCAAGAAACAGCTGCTCGGCCAGATGGCCGTCTCGGCCGACAACGGCGAGGCCCAGGCCCTCTCGATGGCCAAGGCCATGCTCGTCTTCGGCGAAATCCTGTCCGACGAGGAGGTGCGCCGCCGCATCGAGGCCATCACGTCCGACAGCCTTCGCGCCGTTGCTGCCGAAGTCCTGGCCGAAGACCGGCTATCGACCCTGATCTTCAAGTAAGCGCCCTCCTGGAAAAAGAAAAGCCCGGCGGCAGGCCGGGCTTTTTTGTTGAGGCGTATATCCGATCAGAACATCGCGACCAGTTCGTCGTTGGTGTAGGCATCGGCGCCGTAGCAGGTCTTCAGATAGGCCAGTCCGCCCTGATAGTCTTCTTCGGTGAAGGAGTTGGTGGCCTCCTTGGCGACGACCACATCGTAGCCGAGGCAGTAGGCGTCGGCCGAGGTGTGACGGCAGCACATATGGGTGTGCAGGCCGGTGATGACGACGGTCTGCACGCCGAGTTCCTTGAGCAGAATATCGAGTTCGGTCTGGAAGAATCCGCTGTAGCGGCGTTTGGGAACCACGTAATCGCAGGCCTTCGGCGTCAGTTCCGGGATGACTTCGGCACCGGGCGTGCCGACGATGGCGTGGTCGCCCCAAATCTGCAGTTCGCGGTCGATGCCAGGACGGTGGGCGTCGTTGCAATAGACCACGGGGACGCCTTTCTCGCGGGCTGCGTCAAGCAGACGGGCGGTAGCGGGTACGATGGCGCGGGCGCGGTCGCAGCCGATGGCACCGGTGACGAAGTCGTTGAGCATGTCGACGACCAGGATGGCGGGTTTGTTGAGTTTCTCCATTTTTACGTTTTTATTAATGTGTTTGGGTCGTTTCAAAAAAGGCGCATCCTTCGCAGCCGCCTTCGGGGCAGGCGGCGGGCCGCTCTCCGCGTGCCGCCGCCGATGGGTTCCGTTTGCGCCAGATTCTCAGCTCCTCTTCCTTGGCGCAGATGATGCCTTGCTCCCGCAGCGCTTTGTTGTGCGCAATCTCACCGTCGGGGAATTTGCCGTCTTTCTTGAAAAGAATGGTGACGGCCATCCCCGCGACGCCGATAGCGAGCAAAAGGAGTGCCAGAAGGAAAACTTTCATTTCAGATCTGTTTGAACGGGGGCACGATCGGGTGATCGCCCACCGTCAGCACGGGCGGAATCTGCAGCACCTTGAACGCGGCGCCCTTCTTCAGGCGGACGATGCGTTCGACCAGCGCCTTGTCGGTGCCGGCGGCGATGACCGCCTCGGGCTCTTTCTCCTCTTCGCAGAGGGCGTGGAGCACGGGGTCGAGCTGCTCGTAGGGCGGCAGGGAGTCGGTGTCCTTCTGGTTCGGGCGGAGTTCGGCGGAAGGGGCCTTGGTGAGGATCGATTCCGGGATTACTTCCTTGCCGTGCAGCTTGTTCTCGTAGTGGGAGAGCTCATAGACCTGCAGTTTGTACAGGTCGGCGATCACCATCAGGGCGCCGCACAGGTCGCCGTAGAGGGTGCCGTAGCCGGTGAAGAGCTCGCTCTTGTTCGAGGTGTTGAGCAGCAGGGCGTTGAAGCGGTTCGCCCAGGTCATCAGGATCGTGCCGCGGATGCGGGCCTGCAGGTTCTCCTGCGCCACGCTCCACTTGCCCAGTTCGAAGAACTTGAACATCTCGATCATCGCACGCTTGTAGATCTTCTCGATGGGGACGATGTCGTAGCTCATGCCCAGGTTGTTGGCCAGTTCCACCGAGTCGGTGACCGACGAAAGGGAGGAATACTCCGAGGGCATCAGGATGCCGTGGACGTTTTCGGCGCCGAGGGCGTCGACGGCCAGGGCGGCCACGATGGCCGAGTCAATGCCGCCCGACAGGCCGAGGACGGCCTTCTTCAGGCCGGCGCCGGCAAAGTAGTCGCGGATTTTCCAGACCAGCAGGTCGTGGACGTCGGAGATTTCGCGGGTAGGATCGAGAATCATGGCGGGACGCTAGGAACGGATGAACAGGTCGCTGACCGGCTCGTTGTGGTAGATATGGTCGATGACGTCGGCGAACAGGCCGGTCATCGACAGGACGGTGAACTTCGAATTGTCCTTGTCCGCCTGGAGCGGAATCGTATCGGCCACGATGAACTCCTGGATGGCGGAGGCGTTGATGCGGTCGTAGGCCGGTCCGGACAGGATCGGGTGGGTGCAGACGGCCCGGACGCTGAGGGCGCCGCGCTCCATCAGCACTTCGGCGCATTTGGTGATGGTGCCGGCGGTATCGACCATATCGTCGACGATCACCACGTTGCGGCCTTCGATTTCACCGATGGCGGTCATGTTGCCGATGACGTTGGCTTTCGAACGGTCCTTGTGGCAGATGATCAGCGGGGCGTTGAGGTGCTTGGCGTAGATGTTGGCCTTCTTGGCGCCGCCCATGTCGGGGGAGGCGATGGAGAGGTTGTCGAGGTTCATGGCCTTGATATACGGGATGAAGATCGAACTGGCCCAGAGGTGGTCGACGGGGATGTCGAAGAAGCCCTGGATCTGGGCGGCGTGGAGTTCGCAGGTCATCACGCGGTCGCAGCCGGCGGCGGTCAGCATATTGGCCACGAGTTTGGAGGCGATGGACACGCGCGGACGGTCCTTGCGGTCCTGACGGGCCCAGCCGAAATACGGAATCACGGCGATCACCTTGTAGGCGGAGGCCCGGCGGGCGGCGTCGATCATCAGCAGAAGTTCGAAGAGGTTGTCGGCCGGCGGATTGGTGCTCTGGACGATGAACACGGCGGAGCCGCGGACGCTTTCCGTGAATTGGGGCTGGAATTCCCCGTCGCTGAAGACGGTCAGCTCGGAATCTCCGAGTTTCGTGTTGAGTTTCTGCGCGATCTGCTCGGCGAAGGCGCGGGAGCCGTTGCAGGCGAAAAGCTTGAGTTTGTGATCGTATTCTTGCATGGAAGTCGGTAAATAGTTTAGTTATAGTTGCTGAAGGATAGTTTCGATGTAGCTGAGGATCTCTTCGCGGCCCTGGCCCGTCTCGGAGGAGGTGCAGAACGTGGGCGGGAGTTCCTCCCAGGACTCGGCGAGCACGGCGGCGTTGCGGTCCACCCGGTTTTTCAGGGCCACGGGGCCGAGTTTGTCGCACTTGGTGTAGATCAGGGCGAAGGGGATGCCCTCGGCGCCCAGTTCGTCGATGAAGTCGCGGTCGATGGCCTGGAGGTCGTGGCGCGAATCGAGCAGGACGAAGAGCAGGACGAGGTCTTCGCTGTGGAGGATGTAGTCGCTGATGATGTCCTGGAGTTTCTCGCGGCCTTTCTTGCCCATCCGGGCGTAGCCGTAGCCGGGCAGGTCCACGAGGTACCAGGCGTCGTTGATCAGGAAATGGTTGACAAGCTGCGTCTTGCCGGGGGTCGCGGAGGTGTGGGCCAGGCCTTTCTGGTTGCAGAGCCGGTTGATGAGCGACGATTTGCCGACGTTGCTCCTCCCGATGAAGGCGAATTCCGGGTGACGGGTTTTCGGCTTCTGGTCCGTGTGCTGGCTGCTTCCGGCAAAGAGGGCCTGCTTGATGATCATGGTCGCAGAGAGATTACCGTACAAAAGTACGAAAAAATATCGAGGATTTTTCGTATATTTGTCAACAGGGAATTGTGAATATGGAGGAGAGAAAAACCATCGGTCTGGTGGCCTTGCAGGAGCGGGTGAAACAAGCGCTCGAAGACGCTTTTTTCGACACGGTGTGGCTGCAGGCCGAAATCAGCGAGCTGAAGCAGAATCCGTCGGGTCACTGCTATCTGACCCTGGTGGAAAAGGACCCGAAATCCAACGCCTTGCTGGCCAAGGTGTCGGCCGTCGTCTGGGCTTCGACCTGGCGGATGATCCGGCCTTATTTCGAATCGCAGACCGGCCGCGCCCTCGCGCCCGGCATGTCGGTGCTGGTCCGGGTCCAGGTTTCCTATTCGGTCCTGTACGGCCTGTCGCTGGTCATCTACGACATCGATCCTTCCTTTACCGTCGGCGAACTGGAGCTGGCCCGCCAGCGGACCATCGCCCGGCTGCAGGAAGAGGGGATGTTCGAGATGAACGCGCAGCTGCCGCTGCCGTCGCTGCCGCGCCGTCTGGCCGTCATCTCGAGCGCCACGGCCGCCGGCTTCCGCGATTTCTGCCGGCATCTCGACGAGAACGAATACGGTTTTAAGTTCGGCGTGCGCCTGTTCCAAGCCCTGATGCAGGGCGCGGAGGCTCCCGCGAGCATCATCGCCGCGCTCGACGCCGTGGCGGCCGAAGCCGAAGCGTTCGACGCCGTGCTGATCCTGCGCGGCGGCGGTGGGGCGATGGATCTTGTCTGTTTCGACGACTACGACCTGGCCGTCAACATCGCCCAGTTCCCGCTGCCCGTGCTGACCGCCATCGGCCACGACCACGACTACCACGTCGCCGATATGGTGGCTCACACTCACGTGAAGACGCCTACGGCTTTGGCCGACTGGCTCATCGAGCGTTTCGCCGAAGAAGACTGGCAGGTCGACAATCTCTTGCAGCGGTTGCATCTGGCTGTGCGCACGAAGGCGGAAGCCCAGCGTGGGGTTCTCAGTACGCTGTACCTGCGGATCGTACACGCCGTTAATCTCCGGCACGCCGACGCCCGCCGCGCCCTCGACGCGCTGGAGCAGCGTCTCGACGCCGTCAACCCGCAGCGCGCCCTCGACCGCGGCTTCCTGATTGCGCTTAAAAACGGCCGTCGCGCCCCCTCCGCCGCATCCTTCGCTCCCGGCGACCGCCTCTCCCTCCTCTTCCGCGACGGCACCGTCGAGGCGGAAGTCAAGAAAGTAGAAAAGAAATAAGATGAATATGGATAAACAAAAGAAATACGAAGAAGTCTACGCCGAGCTGGAGGCTTTGGTCAAGAAGATCGAGGATCCGGAGCGCGACCTTTCCGCCATCGGCGCCGACGTCAAGAAGGCGATGGAGCTCATCGCCTGGTGCCGCGACTACATCCGCGGCAACGAAGCTGAAATCGAAAAACTGATGAAAGAAGAATAAACGATGAAAATC
>CACYZM010000012.1 GCA_902778855.1 uncultured Bacteroidia bacterium | reverse complement strand
ACCGGCCGTGTGAACTCCGACTATAAGCTCACCCGCACCCTCGACATCGGTACCCGCGTGAACATCGCCTACACCGAGAACCACGATACCGAAATGCAGAACCTGTACTACTCCAACCCGTTCTTCGCAGGTCTGATCATCCGTCCTTGGACGCCGGTGTTCGACCCGGAAACCGGTGAATATAATCAAAGAATCAACGAGAACAATAACACGAACCCTATTTGGAATGCCCTCGAGCACGGTGAAGACCAGTGGGAGAAGCAGTTCCGCACCCAGGCTTCCATGTACCTGCAGTGGGAACCGATCCAGGGCCTCGTGTTCAAGACGAACAACATGTTCGAAGGCACTTTCGGAGAAGGCGTCCGTTACTGGGGTCCTAAGCCCGGGAACACAGTTGGAACTCTCCAAGGCTCTCGCACGCAGTTCTTGCAATTGACCACCTCTAACACCGCGACCTACAGCAAGATGTTCGGTGACCACTCGTTGCGCGTGATGCTTGGCCAGGAAGCGATGAGAAGAACCACAGCTACCTTATACGCTTCTGCAGAAGATGTTGATGCTAACATCCCTTATTATTCTACTTCCGTAGCAGAGAAGAGCGAAGTCAGCGATTCGTTCAACGCCAGCACCCTGCTTTCCTTCTTCGGCAATGTGGACTACAATTACGCCAACAAGTACTTCCTGGCTGCCTCGATCCGTGAGGATGGCTCCTCGCTCTTCGGCGCCAAGAACAAGTGGGGTACCTTCTGGTCCGTTTCCGGTTCGTGGAACGTCACCAACGAAGAGTTCATGAAGAGCACCTCCGACTGGCTCTCTCTCCTGAAGATCCGTGCCAGCTACGGTGTGAACGGTAACAACAACATCGCTCCCTACCGCGCTTACGGTGTGTATGCCTCCTCAGCTTACAACGGCGTAACTGGTATGCTCCCGAATAGGCCTGCCAACGACATCCTTTCCTGGGAGCTCAACAAGACCTGGAACGTGGGTCTCGACTTCGCCTTCTCGGCAGCAACTTCATGAACATCGGCTCGATGAACAACAAGGGTATCGAGTTCCAGCTCGAAGGCGACATCATCCGTACCAACGACTTCGTGTGGACGGCTGGGTTTAACCTGGCCTTTAATAAATCCACCGTTATCGATCTCGGTGATGATGAGTGGATGGCCTCCTCCTACGACAGCCGTCTGCGTCACGTCGTCGGCCGTAACTTTTACACTTTCTATCTGAGGGACTATTATGGCGTTGATCCTACCAATGGCGATGCACTCTGGCGTGCAAAAGATCCCGATCATCCGGATGATGAATCCTACTATCTGCTCACCAACGACTTCAACAAGGCCCGTTACATCTATGCCGGTAGCCCGGAACCGAAATTCACGGGCGGCTTCAACACCAGCCTCAATTGGAAGGGCCTCGAATTGAGCGTCTTCACCGAGTTCAAGACTGGCAATTACGTTTATATCGGCAGTGAAATGCGCTATCTGAATGCCGACGGTCAACAGATGACGATGAACCAGATGGCTAGTGCTCTAAACTACTGGAAACAGCCTGGCGATACGGGGGTCAACCCCAGACCAATAGCAAATAACTCAACAAACTCCTACAATAACACCTCGACGCGTTGGCTCCAGCGAGGCGACTATCTCCGTATCAAGGATATCACCCTCGCGTACAACTTACCGCAGAGCTGGCTCAAGAAGATCAACATGAAAGGCGCAAAGATCTATTTCAGCGCTTTGAACCCGTACACCTTCCACGATGTGAATTGGTGGGATCCTGAACGTGGCATGGAAGGTATGGGCTTTGGTATTTATCCGCATACTAAGACCTTTGCCGGCGGTATCGAACTCACTTTCTAATTTAGGAGGAAAAGACCATGAAACAAAATATCATTGCACTTTTCGCAATCCTGACCCTGGCCGTTTCTTGCCAGGAATTCCTGACCGAAGATCCGGTGATGTCTCAGAGTACCGAACTGACGCTCTCCGACTACAACGGTCTGAACAAATCGGTTGCCGGTGCCTACTCGCCGCTGGCGAGCAGCAACTGGTATGGTGCCTTCTTCGTGCTCGATGCCGAAATGCGCGCTGGTAACGCCATGATTCCTGCTAACACGAACTTCCAGTCTGGCCGAATGATGGTTCCCTACTACATGACCTACGATCCTAACTCGACCGCCGGTCTTTGGGGCACAGCTTACTATGTAATTTCGGCGTGCAATAATGTGATCGACGCCATTGAAACCAACGGTGAAAACATAGTTACAAGCAATCACCCCATTGCCGATTTTAATAATCTAAAGGCTGAAGCTCTTACCCTCCGCGCTCTCGCTCACTTTGACTTGCTTCGCCTCTACAGCCACCTCGACGGTTCCAATGGCGAATACGGCGTATGCGTCATCACCGAGCCTCAGCTCCCGACCGATATGCCAGCTCGCGCTTCCGTGGAAGAGACCTACGCCCAGATTATCAAAGACCTGACCGATGCCGAAGGTCTGATGGCCGACGGTTATCAGCGTTCTGGGGTTAACGACTCGAAAGCAGTCATCAACAAGGACGTAATTCAAGCTCTCCTCGCACGCGTTTATCTGTATCATAAAGAGTGGGGTAAAGCATCCGAATATGCGACTAAAATTATCACTTGTGGCAGATACAAACTCTGGACGGCTGAAGAATATACCTCTGTATGGGGTCAAGACGTCGCTGGCAACGGCGGTGAAGTCATCTTTGAAGTCTATGGGAAAAAAGTCAATAACTACGATGCTTATTGGGAAGGTCCTTCGCATATGACCAACCCGTTTGGTTACGCCGACTGCGCCGCTTCCGTCCAGCTCGTTAACCTTTTTGAAGATGGCGACGTCCGCGGTATCTGTGGTATTCGTAATAAGGATGAAGGTGCTGCCATGTTCTGCACCGACAAAGACCAGGCTTCCGGTGGACAACTCTGGACCATGAAGTACTACGGTAAGGGGGATGGGGATGCCGATAATACTCCAGATGCAAACAACACCATCGTACTGCGTCTCTCCGAGATGTACCTCATCCGTGCAGAAGCTGCCGTGAACGGTGCCGGTTCAACCGCCGTGGCGGACCTGAACGCCATCCGTAGCAGCCGTGGCGCCAGCCCGCTGACCACCGCCAGCAAAGCCGACGTCGCTCTTGAGCGCCGCCTGGAACTCAACTTCGAAGGCCATCTCTGGTTTGACCTCGATCGCACTGGCAGTTCAGTTTCCTACTCTGATGCTGTCGTGACACGCAACATCCCGGCTGGCGACAAGTTCTGGGCCCTCCCGATTCCGAAGAGCCAGATTGACATCAACAAGAATCTGAAACAGAACCCGGGCTACGGGGAATAATCGATTACAGCCATGAAAAAGATAATACACCTTTTCATTATCGTATTGATGGGCTCGATGGCCGCTTCCTGCCACCTCAACGAAATGCCCACTTTTGACGACAAGGATGTTTTTGCCGGTTTTCGTAGTAATTCTACTAATGCTACTGAAGATTGTGGTACTTTATTAATCCCGGTTAACGTCACTTCTCTTAACGGCGCAGCGACGACCGTTACTTATGAATTCGTCAACGGCTCCGCCAAGCAGGGTGTTGACTTCGAAGATGCTTCCGGAACGGGCTCACTCAGTTTTGGGGTCGGCGAATCTTCCAAGAACATTACGGTCAAAATCATCAACCACCCCGGAGTTTTCACCGGTGACCTGAAATTCTCTGTGAGATTAAAATCGGCCGGAGATGTTAAGATGGGGGCTAATAACACAATTTCGGTGACTATAAACGATATCGATCATCCCCTTGCATCTATTCTCGGCGATTATGCTTGCAAGAGTATGAGTGGCTGGGGCGACGACCTTGAATGGATCATGAACTTCTCGAAGGATGCTTCCGACGTGTCGAAGGTTTGGATTTACAACATCTTCGCCAACGACGACTGGGCCGACTGGGATACGATTTTCTACGGTCTTGTCGATGACGACCTGACTAGCATTTCCGTTCCACTCGGTCAGGAGACTGAGTACAAGTACCAGGGTACGACCCCTTGCGTGCTCCTCGGCTTCGACGGTGAAGGAGGTTATGACGAAGGTTCTCTAACCATCGCCATCAAGAACGGCGGCAAGACGCTCGAGTTCATCGACTATGGCCCGTGGCTCTACATCCCGGGCGCCGGTAGTGTGAACATTGTGTACGGCGGCTTTACCTGCACGAAGGTCAACTAAGACTGCTCAACACTGATGAAAAAGAGGGTGACTATAGATAGTCACCCTCTTTTTCAATACTTAACATGAGACAAACTGGTACGGCAGATTGCGGGCGACGACGCCGACCGCTACTTATACCACTCCTTGTACATCATATAGCCCTGGGCGTTCTTGTGGGCGGCGGCCGTGATGGCCTCGGATCCCTCCTTGACTTTCTTGGCAGGGACGCCGGCGTAGACGCCCGGCTCCAGTTTTTCGTTGCTCAGCACCACGGCCCCGGCGGCGATGATGCTGCCGTCGGCGATCTCGGCGTTGTCCATCAGGATGGCGCCCATGCCCACCAGCACGTTGTTGCCGACCTTGGCTCCGTGCACCACGGCGTTGTGGCCCACCGACACGTCGTCGCCGATGATGGTGACGGAACGCTGGTACAGCGTGTGGACGCTCGCGTTGTCCTGGATGTTCACGCGGTTGCCGATCCGGATGGTGTTGACGTCGCCGCGAAGAACCACTCCATACCAAATGCTGCAATCATCGCCGATGGTTACGTCGCCGATGATTACAGCATTTTCAGCAATGAAGCAATTCTTTCCGATCTTCGGGGTGAAACCCCTGAGTTCCCGGATAATTGCCATAGCCTCTAGAGTTTCTTCCGCGCAGCGGTCATCTTCTGATAGTCGTCCATCGAGGCGACGATCAGGTTCTCGAACTCGCGCTGACCGGTACCGGCCGGGATCAGGTGACCGCAGATCACGTTCTCCTTCAGGCCCTCGAGGGTATCCACCTTGCCGCGGATGGCGGCGTCGGAGAGCACCTTCGTGGTCTCCTGGAACGAGGCGGCCGACATGAAGCTGTTGGTCCGGAGGGCGGCGCGGGTGATGCCCTGCAGCACCTGGTTGGAGGTGGCGGGGATGGCGTCGCGGGCCTCGACCGTCCGTTTGTCGGAACGCTTGAGGAACGAATTCTCGTCGCGCAGCTGGCGGACCGTCACGATCTGGCCGGCGTGGAGGTTCTCGGAATCGCCGGAGTCGGTGACGACCTTCTTGTCGTAGATCGCATCGTTCTCCTCGAGGAATTCGAGTTTGTCCACGAGCTGTTCGGGGAGGAAGCGGGTGTCGCCCGGATCCACGATCTCGACCTTGCGCATCATCTGGCGGACGATCACTTCGAAGTGCTTGTCGTTGATTTTCACACCCTGCATGCGGTAGACTTCCTGGATCTCGTTGACGATGTATTCCTGCACCTTGATCGGGCCCAGGATGTTCAGGATGTCGCTCGGGGAGACGGCGCCGTCGGACAGCGGCATGCCGGCGCGGACGTAGTCGTTCTCCTGGACGAGGATCTGCTTGGACAGGGGCACGAGGTAACGCTTCTCCTCGCCGCTGCGGGCGCGGATGATGATCTCGCGGTTACCGCGGCGGTTCTTGCCCATGAAGACTTCGCCGTTGATTTCCGACACGATGGCGGGGTTCGACGGGTTACGGGCTTCGAAGAGCTCGGTGACGCGCGGCAGGCCGCCCGTGATGTCGCCCGACTTGCCGATGGCGCGCGGGATCTTCACGATGATGTCGCCGATGTGGATATCTTCTCCGTTTTCGACCATGACGTGGGCACCCACAGGCAGGTTGTAGGACTTGAGCTCCTGGCCGTCCTCACCGAGGATGCGGACGCTCGGGTTCTTCGACTTGTCGCGGGCTTCGATGATCACCTTCTCGCGATGCTGCTGGAATTCATCCGTCGCCTCGTCGCGGTAGGTCACACCTTCGATCATGTTGTCGTACACGGCCTTACCAGCCATCTCGGTGATGGTCAGGGCGTTGTAGGCATCCCAGTTGCAGATGCGGTCGCCCGGCACCACCGAATCGCCATCCTTCTTGAAGAGTTCGGAGCCGTACGGGATGTTGTACTGGCCGAGGGTAATCTCGGTGACGGGGTGTACGATGCGCATTTCCGTGGCGCGGCTCACGACGATCGTGTGCTCGCCCTTCTCATCCACCTTGGTGATGGTGCGGAGTTCCTCGAATTCGAGACGGCCTTCGTATTTGGAAACGATCTCGCTTTCGGAAGCCACGTTGGAAGCGGTACCACCGACGTGGAAGGTACGCAGGGTCAGCTGGGTACCCGGTTCGCCGATGGACTGGGCGGCGATCACGCCGACCACTTCGCCCTTCTCGACCATACGTCCAGTCGCCAGGTTGCGTCCGTAGCATTTCGCGCAGACGCCCTTCTTCGACTCGCAGGTGAGCACCGAACGGATTTCCACCTGTTCGATCGGGAGTTTCTCGATCTGGTCGGCGATGTCTTCGGTGATCTGGTCGCCGGCGCTCAGGATCTTCTCGCCGGTGAGCGGGTTGTAGATGTCGTGCACCGAGGTGCGGCCCAGGATGCGTTCGCCGAGGCTTTCAACCACGGTATCCTTGTTCTTGATGGCGGTGGCCACCAGGCCGCGGAGGGTGCCGCAGTCTTCCTCGTTGATGATCACGTCGTGCGAGACGTCCACCAGACGGCGGGTCAGGTAACCGGCGTCGGCCGTCTTTAGGGCGGTGTCGGCCAGACCCTTACGGGCACCGTGGGTGGAGATGAAGTACTCGAGCACGCTCAGGCCTTCCTTGAAGTTGGCCAGAATCGGGTTCTCGATGATGTCCGCACCGGTGGAACCGGACTTCTGCGGCTTGGCCATCAGGCCACGCATACCGCAGAGCTGACGGATCTGCTCCTTCGAACCACGGGCGCCGGAGTCCAGCATCATGTAGACCGGGTTGAAGCCCTGCTTGTCTTCCTTGATGCGCTGCTCGACGATGCCGGTCAGCTGGGTGTTGACGGTGGTCCAGATATCGATGACGTGGTTGTAACGTTCGTTGTTGGTGATCAGACCCATGTCGTAGCTGCTCTGCCAGACGGCGATCTGCTGGTAGCCGTCTTCCACGAGTTCGGCTTTCTCGTCGGGGATGATCACGTCGCCCAGGTTGAACGACAGGCCGCCCTCGAAAGCCATGCGGTAGCCGAGGTTCTTGATGTCGTCGAGGAACTGGGCCGTGCGGGCGATGCTGGTGTGCTTCAGCACCAGGCCGATGATGTCGCGGAGCGACTTCTTCTTCAGCAGGGTGTTGATGTAGGGCACCTCATCGGGCACAAGCTGGTTGAACAGGATGCGGCCCACGGTGGTGTCCTGCATCTTGTAGCCCTTGGAAAGGTCGGTCTTGTCGACGGGGATGCGGACCTGGCACTTGGTCTGCCATTCGGCGCGGCCCTCGTTCTTGGCGATGATCGCCTCTTCGGGACCGTAGAACTTCATGCCTTCGCCCTTGGCGCCGGGACGTTCCTTGGTGATGTAGTACAGACCGAGAACCATGTCCTGCGAAGGGACCGTGATCGGCGCACCGTTGGCCGGGTGCAGGATGTTGTGGGAACCGAGCATCAGCAGCTGCGCCTCCAGGATGGCAGCGTTGCCCAGCGGCAAGTGCACGGCCATCTGGTCACCGTCGAAGTCGGCGTTGAAAGCCGTACAGGCGAGCGGGTGGAGCTGGATGGCCTTGCCCTCGATCATGCGCGGCTGGAAGGCCTGGATACCCAGACGGTGCAGGGTCGGTGCACGGTTGAGGAGCACCGGGTGGCCCTTCATCACGTTTTCGAGGATGTCCCAGATCACGGGATCCTTGCGGTCCACGATCTTCTTGGCGCTCTTGACGGTCTTGACGATGCCGCGCTCGATGAGCTTGCGGATGACGAACGGCTTGTAGAGCTCGGCCGCCATATATTTCGGAAGACCGCATTCGTGCATCGAGAGTTCCGGACCCACCACGATGACGCTTCGGGCGGAGTAGTCGACGCGCTTGCCGAGGAGGTTCTGGCGGAAGCGGCCCTGCTTACCCTTAAGGCTGTCGGACAGCGACTTGAGCGTGCGATTGGCTTCGCTCTTGACGGCGTTCGACTTGCGGGAGTTGTCGAACAGGGAGTCGACGGCTTCCTGGAGCATACGCTTCTCGTTGCGGAGGATCACTTCGGGCGCCTTGATCTCGATGAGCCGTTTCAGGCGGTTGTTGCGGATGATCACGCGGCGGTACAGGTCGTTGACGTCGCTGGTGGCGAAACGGCCGCCGTCGAGGGGAACGAGCGGGCGAAGATCCGGCGGGATGACCGGGATCACCTTCATCACCATCCATTCCGGGTGGTTGATTTCCTTCGACTCGCGGAAAGCCTCGATCACGCTCAGGCGCTTGAGGGCCTCGGCCTTGCGCTGCTGCGAGGTCTCGGACTCGCTCTTGTGGCGCAGGTCGTAGGAGAGGGTGTCGAGATCCACGTTCTTGAGCATCTCGTAGATGGCCTCGGCGCCCATGCCGGCCACGAACTTGTTGGGATCGTCGTCGGGGAGGTCCTGGTTGCCCTTCGGCAGCCGGTCGAGGATTTCGAGATACTCTTCTTCGCTCAGGAGGTCGAGTTCGTTGACGGTGCGGTCCTTGATCTCCTTGGCGGCGCCGACGCGCATCACCACGTATTTCTCGTAGTAGATGATCGCTTCAAGCCGCTTGGAAGGAATGCCGAGCAGATACCCGATCTTGTTGGGCGTCGAGCGGAAATACCAGATATGGGCGACGGGGACGGTCAGGCTGATGTGGCCCATCCGTTCGCGGCGAACCTTCTTCTCGGTCACCTCCACACCGCAGCGGTCGCAGACGATGCCGCGGTAGCGGATCCGCTTGTACTTTCCGCAGTGGCACTCGTAGTCCTTCGTGGGACCGAAGATGCGCTCGCAGAAGAGTCCGTCACGCTCCGGTTTATAGGTGCGGTAGTTGACGGTCTCCGGCTTGAGCACCTCGCCCGAGGACTGCTCGAGAATCTCTTCCGGAGAAGCCAGGCCGATGGTGATCTGGTTGAAGTTGTTTTTGACCTTTATCTCTTTCTTTAAAGACATATCCTTGATTTTTACTTGTCAAACAATTCTTTGAACTAGTCCAGCTTGACGCTCAGGCCGAGGCCGCGGAGTTCGTGGAGCAACACGTTGAGCGATTCCGGAATACCGGCGATCGGCATCGGGTCGCCCTTGACGATGGCTTCGTAGGCCCGGCTGCGGCCGGTCACGTCGTCCGACTTGATGGTCAGGATTTCCTGCAGGATGTTGGAGGCGCCGAAGGCTTCGAGCGCCCAGACCTCCATCTCGCCGAAACGCTGGCCGCCGAACTGGGCTTTACCGCCGAGCGGCTGCTGGGTGATCAGGGAGTAAGGACCGATGGAACGGGCGTGCATCTTGTCGTCGACCATGTGGCCGAGCTTGATCATATAGATCACGCCCACGGTGGCCTGCTGGTCGAAGAGTTCGCCCGTACCGCCGTCGCGCAGCTGCGTGCGGCCGTAGCGGGGGAGACCCGCCTTGTCGGTGTACTGGCAGATGTCGTCCAGGCTGGCACCGTCGAAGATCGGGGTGCTGAACTTCAGCCCGAGTTCGCGGCCCGCCCAACCGAGGACGGTCTCGTAGATCTGTCCGAGGTTCATACGGGAAGGCACGCCGAGCGGGTTGAGGACGATGTCCACGGGGGTACCGTCTTCGAGGAACGGCATGTCCTCGTCGCGGACCACCTTGGCCACGATGCCCTTGTTGCCGTGACGGCCGGCCATCTTGTCGCCCACCTGGATCTTGCGCTTCTTGGCGACGTACACCTTGGCGAGCTTCATGATGCCGCTCGGGAGCTCGTCGCCGATGGTCAGGTTGTAGTTGATGCGCTTGTACTGCGCGTCATACTCCTTATATTTGATCAAGTAATTGTTGATCAGGGTTTTGATGAGATCGTTGCTCTTCTTGTCGGAGGTCCACTTCGCAGGGTTGACGTTGTTGTAGTCAATCTGCTCGAGGAGCTCGCGGGTGAAGGCTTCGCCCTTCGGCAGGAGTTCGGCGCCGTAGAGGTCGCCGATGCCGGCGCTCTTCTTGCCCGCGACGAGCTTGGTGAGCTTGTCGAGGAAGAGGTTGCGCAGGTCGGCGCACTTGCGGTCGAAGTCATCCTTGGCTTCCTGCAGCTGGCGCTTGGCGTTCTCCTTGCCCTTCTTGGTGTTGTCCTTGATGACGTGCGAGAAGAGACGCTTGCCGATGATCGTACCCGACAGGGACGGGGAGGCCTTCAGGGAGGCGTCCTTCACGTCGCCGGCCTTGTCGCCGAAGATGGCGCGGAGGAGCTTCTCTTCCGGGGAAGGATCGCTTTCGCCCTTCGGGGTGATCTTGCCGATGAGGATGTCGCCCGGCTCCACGTGGGCGCCGATGCGGATGATACCGTTCTTGTCGAGGTCCTTGGTGGCATCTTCGCTCACGTTCGGAATGTCGGCGGTGAGTTCCTCCATACCGCGCTTGGTGTCGCGGACTTCCATAATATATTCGTCCACGTGGATGGAGGTGAAGATGTCTTCGCGGATGATGCGCTCGGAGAGCACGATGGCATCCTCGAAGTTGTAGCCCTTCCAAGGCATGAACGCCACCTTCAGGTTGCGTCCGAGGGCGAGTTCGCCGTTCTGCGTGGCATAGCCTTCCGTGAGGATCTGGCCGGGCACCACGCGGTCGCCCTTGCGGACGATCGGGGTTAGGCGGATCGAGGTGCTCTGGTTGGTCTTGCGGTAGAGCGGCAGGGTGTAGACCGTCACTTCGGGATCGAAGCTCACGAAACGTTCGTTCTCGGTCTTGTCGTATTTGATATGGATTTCACGGGCGTCGACAAAGACGACTTCGCCTTTGCCTTCGGCCGCGATCTGGGTGCGGGAGTCGCGGGCCACGGGGCCTTCCAGACCGGTACCGACGATCGGCGCTTCGGGCTTGATGATCGGAACGGCCTGGCGCATCATGTTCGAACCCATCAGGGCGCGGTTGGCGTCGTCGTGCTCCAGGAACGGGATCAGGGAGGCGGCGATGGAGGCCACCTGGTTCGGCGCCACGTCCATCAGGTCGATGCTCTCCTTGCTGCGGACCGGGAAGTCGGCCTCGAGACGGCATTTGATGCGCTCGTCGAGGATGTTGCCGTCGTCGTCAAGCTTGACGGAGGACTGGGCCACGACCTTGTTCTCCTCTTCTTCGGCGCTGAGGTAGACAACGCCCTGGTCGCTCAGATCCACGCGGCCGTCGGCCACCTTGCGGTACGGGGTTTCGATGAAGCCCAGGTCGTTGATCTTGGCGTAGACGCAGAGCGAGGAGATCAGACCGATGTTCGGACCTTCCGGCGTCTCGATCGGGCAGAGGCGTCCGTAGTGGGTGTAGTGCACGTCGCGCACCTCGAAACCGGCGCGGTCGCGGGACAGACCGCCCGGACCCAGGGCGGAGAGACGGCGTTTGTGCGTCATCTCGGCCAGGGGGTTGGTCTGGTCCATGAACTGGCTCAGCTGGCTGGTGGCGAAGAAGCTGTTGATCACGCTCGAGAGCGACTTGGCATTGATCAGGTCGACGGGCGTAAAGACTTCGTTGTCACGCACGTTCATCCGTTCGCGGATCGTCCGGGCCATGCGGGCCAGGCCGACGCTGAACTGGTTGGCGAGCTGTTCGCCGACCGTGCGGATGCGGCGGTTGCTCAGGTGGTCGATGTCGTCGACGGTCGCCTTCGAGTTGATCAGCTGGATCAGGTAGCGGATGATCTCGATGATGTCTTCCTTGGTCAGGATGCGGACATTCGGATCGGTGGACAGGTTGAGCTTCCGGTTGAGCCGGTAGCGGCCCACCTGACCGAGGTCATAGCGCTTGTCGGAGAAGAAGAGTTTGTCGATGACGTCGCGCGCCGTGGCCTCATCCGGCGGTTCGGAGTTGCGGAGCTGCCGGTAGGTATAGAAGATCGCCTCTTTCTCGGAGTTGGTCTGGTCTTTCTGGAGCGTGTTGTAGATGATGGCGTAATCGGTGGTGTAGGCATCTTCCTTGTGGACAAGGATCGAAGCGACGCCCGAATCCAGGATTTCGTCGATATGTCTTTCCTCGAGGACCGTTTCGCGGTCCACGATCACGTTGTTGCGCTCGATGTAGACGACCTCACCCGTATCTTCGTCCACGAAGTCCTCGTTCCAGGTCTTCAGGACACGGGCGGCGAGCTTGCGGCCGATGCACTTCTTGAGGTTCGCCTTGTTGACCTTGACCTCTTCGGCCAGGTCGAAAATATCGAGGATGGCCTTGTCGCTTTCGAAACCGATGGCACGGAGCAGCGTGGTGACGGGAAGCTTCTTCTTCCGGTCGATGTAGGCGTACATCACGTTGTTGATGTCGGTCGCGAATTCGATCCAGGAACCCTTGAAGGGGATGATGCGCGCGGAGTAGAGCTTCGTGCCGTTGGCGTGCATGCTCTGGCCGAAGAAAACGCCCGGCGAGCGGTGCAGCTGGGAGACCACGATGCGTTCGGAACCGTTGATGATGAAGGTTCCGCGGGGAGTCATATACGGGATGGCGCCGAGATAGACGTCGGAGATCACCGTATCGAAGTCCTCGTGTTCTTCGTCCGTGCAGTAAAGTTTCAGTTTGGCCTTGAGGGGGACGTTGTACGTCAGACCCATGTCGAGGCACTCGTCCATGCTGTAGCGCGGAGGATCGATGAAATAGTCGATGAACTCCAGGACGAAATTATTGCGGGTATCCGTGATCGGGAAAACCTCCTGGAAAACCTTGTAAAGGCCTTCGTTCTTGCGGTTCTCAGCCGTTGTCTCGAGCTGGAAGAAATCGCGGAACGACTTCAGCTGCACTTCCAGAAAATCGGGATAATCCAGAAGTGCCTTGGAGGTTGCGAATGTAATCCTCTGATTGTTAGGTTTTTGTGGCATTTTAAAAAGGCAGGTTGTGAGTAAACTTAAAAAAACGACAAAAAGGTTTAGGGCCCGCAGGCCCTAAACCCGGATTCTGTCCCTCAGCGGGAAGAAGTGGGCGTCTGGTTATTTAAGTTCAACTTCGCCGCCTGCTTCTTCGAGAGCTGCCTTGACTTGTTCTGCTTCAGACTTGGAGACCTTCTCCTTGATGACTGCGTTCGGAGCCTTGTCAACGAGTTCCTTGGCTTCCTTCAGACCGAGACCGGTGAGTTCCTTGACGGCTTTCACCATCTGGAGTTTCGCCTGGCCGGCGGAGATGAGGATCACGTCGAATGCGGTCTGCTCGGCTTCAGCGGCCGGACCGGCTTCAGCGGCGGCGACCACGACTGCGGCAGCAGCGGGTTCGATGCCATATTCGTCTTTGAGGACCTGTGCAAGTTCCTGGACTTCTTTTACGGTAAGGTTAACAAGTTCTTCCGCAAGAGCTTTGATATCTGCCATAATTATTGATTTTTAATTGTTTTTTGTTACTGCGAAAATTATTCGGCCTCTTTCTTGGAATCCTCCAGGGCGGAGATGACCCGGCGGATAGGTGACTGGAGGAGACCGATGATGTCACCGATAAGTTCATCATGCGATTTGACCGTCAGAAGCACGTTCAGCTGGTCGGCGCCCACGTAAGCGCAATCCTGCAGGAAGGCGCTCTTGAGCTCGGGTTTGCCAAACTTGCCGCCGTATTCCTTGATCACCTTCGCAGGTGCGCTCGGAACGGTCGTGAACATGATGGCCGTGTTGCCCTCAAGGGTCGGGTAGAGCGTTTCGATTTCCTTGTTGTCCAAGGTCATCAAAGCTTTGTGGAGAAGCGTATTCTTGACTACTTCGAGTTTGATATTCTGTTCGAAGCAAGCCCGGCGCAGAGCGGAGGTATTCTCGGCGTTGAGGCCGGCGATGTCCGCCAGGTAGAAATTGGGATTCTCAGCCAGCTGCGCGGCTACCTTTTCAATGATCTGAGCTTTCAGTTCCTTTCTCATAATCTTTCCTTTCTTTATTCAGCGGTAGCACTGATGGCTTTGGGATCGATGCAAATACCGGGGCTCATCGTAGCAGACATGAAGATGCTCTTGACATACGTGCCCTTCAACGCTTGGGGTTTCAACTTCTGGATGGTGCCCAGCAGTTCCACGGCATTCTCAGCGAGCTGCTGCGCGCTGAAAGATACCTTACCGATTGCAGTATGGACAATGCCTTGCTTGTCAACCTTGAAGTCGATTTTACCGGCCTTCACCTCCTTGACGGCGGTGGCGATGTCCATCGTCACCGTACCGGTCTTCGGGTTCGGCATCAGGCCGCGGGGACCGAGGATACGGCCGATCGGACCGATCTTGGCCATCACCGTAGGAGTACAGATGATGACGTCGACATCCGTCCAACCGCCCTTGATCTTTTCAATATAGTCGTCCAGACCGACGAAGTCGGCGCCGGCTTCCTGAGCCTCAGCCTCCTTGTCGGGGGTGCAGAGAACCAGAACGCGGGTAACCTTGCCGGTACCATGGGGGAGCGTCACGACGCCGCGGACCATTTGGTTCGCCTTACGAGGGTCCACACCCAGACGCACGGAGAGCTCGACGGAAGCGTCGAACTTGGTGTAGGAAACTTCCTTCACCAGGTCGCAGGCTTCGAGGAGCTTGTACTGACGGTGGGAATCTACTTTAGCTTCCGCTGCTTTTTGATTTTTTGTCAACTTGCTCATAGCGCGTGATTTTATTGTACATCGGCGGGATACTCTCCGGTAATGGTGATGCCCATGCTCCGTGCGGTGCCGGCGACCATGCTCATGGCGGATTTCTCAGTAAAGGCGTTCAGGTCGGGCATTTTCTCTTTGGCGATTTCGCGAACCTGAGCCCAGGTCAGCGAAGCGACCTTCTTGCGGTTCGGCTCGGCCGAAGCGGTCTGGATCTTGGCGGCTTCCTTGATCAGGACGGCCACCGGCGGCTGCTTGACGACGAAAGAGAAAGACTTGTCACTGAAGACCGTAATGATGACAGGCAAAATCTTGCCGGCCTTGTCTTGCGTGCGGGCATTGAACTGCTTGCAGAAATCCATGATATTGACACCCTTCGAACCGAGGGCCGGTCCCACGGGCGGCGACGGATTGGCTGCACCACCTTTGATCTGCAGTTTGATGAACCCGGCAATTTCTTTAGCCATAATGTAAATGATTTAATCTTTGGTTACTTGTGCAAAATTCAACTCCAAAAGAGTCTTGCGGCCGAAAATCTTGACCACGACCTTGATCTTGCGTTTGTCGGCGAGGATCTCGTCGACCGTGCCGTCAAAGCCGTTGAAGGGCCCGTCGATGATTTTGACGGCTTCACCCACGACGAACGGGGTGACCGTTTCTTCATCCTGTCCGGCAAGCTCGTCCACGCGGCCCATGATGCGGTCCATTTCGGAATCGCGGATGGGGACGGGGATACGGTCTTTGCCCTCGCTCAAGAAGCCGGCGACGTAGGGGATGTTGCGGATGACATGCTGGATTTCACCGGTCATCACGGCCTCGACCAGGATATAGCCCGGATAGAAGATACGCTCGGCGCTCACGCGCTTGCCGTTCTTTACCTGGTAATATTTCTCGGTGGGGATGAGGACCTGGGTGATCAGGTGTCCGAGATTGAGTACTTCGATTTCTTTCTCGATATACTCTTTCGCTTTCTTCTCCTTGCCTCCGGCGGTACGGACTACGTACCACTTTTTCGTGCTCTCGCTCATAGGAATAATGGATGTGATTACAGTTGATAGATACCCATCATGATATTGCGGATCACCAGGTCGATCAACCAGATGATCACGGCCAGGATGAGGGTCGTAACCATAACCAGAATTGCCGAACTCTGCAGCTTGTCCCACGTGGGCCAAGTCACTTTGGTCGTCAGTTCTTTCCAGGACTCTTTAACGTAAGTTCCTATTTTTGCCATTGTTATTTTTTTGTTGACAGGAAACAGTTGGAAGCGGAAGGTTCCTGCCGGTTAATAACACTCCGGTGCGTAACCACCGGATTTGCAGGGGAAGCAGGATTCGAACCCACATCGACGGTTTTGGAGACCGCTGAACTACCCTTGTTCTATTCCCCTAAATAGGGTCGAGCCCGGAGGGACCCGACCCTTTGAACTTGTGCGACTCGCTGAGGCTTAGTCGAGCAGATCGGTGATCTGGCCCGAGCCGACGGTGCGGCCACCTTCGCGGATAGCGAAACGCAGACCTTTGTTCAGAGCCACCGGGTAGATGAGCTCGACAGTGATTTCCACGTTGTCGCCCGGCATCACGACCTCAACGCCAGCGGGGAGTTCGATCTCGCCCGTGATATCGAGGGTACGGATGAAGAACTGAGGACGATAGTGGTTCTTGAACGGCGTGTGCCGGCCACCTTCATCTTTCTTCAAGACATAGATGGCAGCCTTGAAGTGCTTGTGCGGGGTGATGGTGTTCGGGTGAGCGATCACCTGACCACGCTTGACTTCCTTCTTGTCGACGCCACGGAGGAGCAGACCGACATTGTCACCTGCTTCACCCTGGTCAAGAAGCTTGCGGAACATTTCGACACCCGTCACGACGGAACGGCGCGGCTCTTCGCCCAGACCGATGATCTCGACAGGGTCGTTCACTTTCACGACACCCGTTTCGATACGGCCGGTAGCCACGGTACCACGACCGGTGATGGAGAAGATGTCCTCGATAGGCATCAGGAACGGTTTCTCGTTGTCGCGGACCGGGAGCGGAATGTACTCGTCGACAGCGTTCATCAGGTCCATCACGACGGATTCCCAGTGCGGGTCGCCGTTGAGGGCGCCGAGGGCGGAACCACGGATAACCGGGGCGTTGTCGCCGTCGAAGTCATAGAAGCTCAGAAGCTCGCGAACTTCCATCTCCACGAGGTCGATCATTTCAGGATCGTCCACGATGTCGACTTTGTTCAGGAAGACAACGATACGAGGCACGTTCACCTGACGGGCGAGCAGGATGTGCTCACGGGTCTGGGGCATCGGACCGTCGGTGGCGGCGACCACGAGGATGGCACCGTCCATCTGGGCGGCACCGGTAACCATGTTCTTCACATAGTCAGCGTGGCCCGGGCAGTCGACGTGCGCATAGTGGCGCGTAGCGGTCTGGTACTCGACGTGAGCGGTGTTGATGGTAATACCGCGCTCTTTCTCCTCAGGTGCGTTGTCGATCTGGTCGAAAGATTTCACCTCGGAAAGGCCCTGTTTCGCAAGCACCATGGTGATGGCGGCGGTGAGGGTGGTCTTACCGTGGTCCACGTGTCCGATCGTACCGATGTTCACGTGCGGTTTGTCTCTTTTAAAAGTTTCTTTTGCCATAGTTGGTTCTAATTTTTAATGTTTGTATTGCTGGAGCCGATGGTGAGAATTGAACTCACGACCTCTTCCTTACCAAGGAAGCGCTCTACCACTGAGCTACATTGGCCAATATTTCAAAAATCGAGCGGAAGACGAGGTTCGAACCCGCGACCCTCAGCTTGGAAGGCTGATGCTCTACCAACTGAGCTACTTCCGCAGCGCGCTTTTGCGCATAAAAAAAGTGGGCAGAGATGGATTCGAACCACCGTAGGCGTGCGCCAGCAGATTTACAGTCTGCCCCATTTGGCCACTCTGGTATCTGCCCAGGTTTCGCAGTCAACGCTTCAAAAAGCTCAGAGCCGATGGAGGGATTCGAACCCACGACCTGCTGATTACAAATCAGCTGCTCTGACCAGCTGAGCTACGTCGGCTGTTTGGGACTGCAAATATATGGGTTTTCAATGAAACGCCAAAATATTTTTAATTTTTTTGTTTCAAAATCATTTGATACACGGAATCCGCGTCGTAGCCGCATTCCGCGTACAATTCAGCCGGCGTTCCCTGCTCCACGAAACGGTCCGGAATGCCCAGCGGGATGACGGTGCATCCGAGTCCGCGGGCCGCGACGAATTCGGACACGGCGCTGTAGAGTCCGCCGGTACGGACGCCGTCTTCCAGCGTGATGATCCGGCTCGCCTTGCGGCAGGCCTCTTCCAGGGCGGCGGTATCGATCGGCTTGAGGAAACGCATGTCGAAGTGCAGCACCTCGATGCCCTGCTCGCGGCTCGCACGGGCGACGGCTTCCACGCCCTTGGTGCCGATCGCGCCGATCGAGAGGAGGGCGATGCCGCTTCCCTCGTGCAGCTTGACGGCCGTGCCGGGCTCTATATATGTAAAGGTACGGTCGCGCCAGGGCGTGCCCCGTCCGCAGCCGCGCGGGTAGCGGATGACGGTCGGGCCGTAGCCGGGCTGGGTGGCCGAGTACATCAGGTCGCGGAGTTCGGCTTCGTCGAGCGGGGCGCAGACGGTCAGGTTCGGGACCGGCCGGAACGCGGCCAGGTCGAAGGCGCCGTGGTGGGTGGCACCGTCTTCGCCCACCAGGCCGCCGCGGTCGAGGCAGAGGATCACTTTCAGGTTCTGGAGCGCGACGTCGTGAATCATGTTGTCGTACGCGCGCTGCGAGAAGCTGGAGTAGATGTTGCAGAAGGGCAGCATGCCTTCTGCGGCCAGGCCGGCCGAGAAGGTGACGGCGTGGGATTCGGCGATGCCCACGTCGAAGACCCGTTCGGGCATTTCGGCCTGCATGATGTTCATGCTGCAGCCGGTGGCCATGGCCGGGGTGATGCCCACGATGCGGCTGTCCTTGCGGGCCAGTTCGAGCAGGGTGGTGCCGAAGACTTCCTGGAACTTGGCGATGTCGCTTTTCTTGCCGGTGCGGCGGCCGGTCTCCACGTCGAAGGTGCCCGGAGCGTGCCAGATGGTCTGCTCTTCCTCGGCGGGGGCGTAGCCCTTGCCCTTGGTAGTCACCGCGTGCAGGAGTTTCGGGCCCGGGATGTCGCGGAGACGTTCGAGCATGAAGGTCAGCGAGGCGATGTCGTTGCCGTCGATCGGGCCGAAATAGCGGAAGCCCAGCGAGTCGAACAGCGAGAGGGCCTCGCCGTCGGCGCGCATCAGGCTGCGCTTGGTGTTCTTCACCTGCTTCTGCAGCCAGGCACGGACGCGGCCGGCGCCCAGGCGGTCCCAGATGCTCTTCTTGAGCCGGTTGTAGCGCTGGTCGGTGGTCACCTTCAGCAGGTAGTTGTGGAGGGCGCCGATATTCTTGTCGATGGAGATCTGGTTGTCGTTGAGGATCACCAGCAGGTCGGCGTTGAGGCTGCCGGCGTTGTTGAGGCCCTCGAAGGCCAGGCCGCCCGACATGGCGCCGTCGCCGATCACGGCGACCACGTGTTCGTGTTTCCCCTCGAGCTGCGCCGCCACGGCCATGCCGAGCGCCGCGGAGATCGAGGTGGAGGAGTGGCCGGTGCCGAAGGCGTCATAGGGGCTTTCGGCCCGGCGGGGGAATCCGCTGATTCCGTGGTATTTCCGATTCTGCTTGAACGCTTCGCGCCGGCCGGTGAGGATCTTGTGCGCGTAGGCCTGGTGCCCCACGTCCCACACCACCTTGTCGTGAGGCGTGTCGAACACTTTGTGGACGGCCACGGCGATTTCCACCGCACCCAGGCTGGCGCCGATGTGGCCCGGGTTCTCGGCGCAGCACGCGATGATGTACTGGCGCAGCTCCGTACAGAGTTGCGCCAGTTGCGTTACGTCCAGGTCCCGGATCTGGGAAGGATCGGAAATGGTTTCCAGCAGTGCCACCTTAGCCGCGGATTAAAGTCTGGTCGCGGTCGGGACCGAGGGAAAGGATGCGGATGGGCACGCCGACCGCCTGCTCGATGTAGGCGATGTAGTCCTTGAATTCGGCGGGAAGTTCCGCTTCGCTGCGGCAGGCGCCCAGATCGCCCTTCCAGCCGGGGAAGGTCTTGTAGACGGGCTCCACCTCGGCGTAGACGTCGTAGGGGACGCGGTCGGTCCGCACGCCGTCGACACGGTATTCGCAGCAGACCTTCACGGTGTCGAAGCCGTCGAGCACGTCGGCCTTCATCATGATCAGGTCGGTCACGCCGCTGATCATCACGGCGAACTTCAGCGCCGGGATGTCGAGCCAGCCGGTGCGGCGGGGACGGCCCGTAGTCGCACCGAATTCGCGGCCGCGCTGGCGCATCCGTTCGCCCGTCTCGTCACCGAGTTCGGTAGGGAAGGGACCGCTGCCCACGCGGGTGCAGTAGGCCTTGAACACACCGTACACCTTGCCGATGTGGCCGGGCGCCACGCCCAGGCCGGTGCAGGCGCCGGCGCAGGCGGTGGACGAAGAGGTCACGAACGGATAGGAGCCGAAGTCCACGTCGAGCATCGAACCCTGGGCGCCTTCGGCCAGGATGGCCTTGTCGGCGGCGAGCAAGGCGTTGGTCTCGTATTCCGCATCGATGATGTCGAAGGTTTTCAGGTACTCCGCATCGGCCAGCCACTGCTTCTCGGCGGCTTCGGGATCGAAGGGCGCCGTGAAGTCATACTGGGCGAGCCGGGCGGTGTGCTTGCGCTTGAGCGTGTCGAACTTCTCGCGGAAATCGGGCTCCAGCAGGTCGCCGACGCGGAGGCCGTTGCGGCCCGTCTTGTCGGAATAAGCCGGACCGATGCCCTTGAGGGTCGAACCGATCTTCGATTTGCCGAGGGCAGCCTCGTCGGCCGCGTCGAGCAGTTTGTGCGTCGGGACGATCAGATGCGCCCGCCGGGCGATCTTCACGCGTTCCCGCACCGGGACGCCGAGCGCCTCGATGGCCTGGCATTCTTCCCGGAAAATCGTGGGGTCGAGCACCACGCCGTTGCCGATGATATTGATGGACCCGTCCCGGAACACGCCGGAAGGGACGGAGTGCAGTACGAAACTGGTATTGCCGAAGTGGATGGAGTGGCCGGCGTTGGGACCGCCCTGGAAGCGCGCCACCACGGGGTAGCGTTCCGCGAGCACGTCCACGATCTTGCCTTTGCCTTCATCTCCCCACTGGAGACCTAAAACTACGTCGAGCGTTTTCATTTCATAAGGATTTGGACCGCGAAGATAGCGCTAATTCTTGAATTTTGCTACGCAACCTCCTTCGAAGGCCGGTCGATCTTGAGTTCGGGGTGCTTCTTCGAGTTGAAGAAGAGGCAGACCGCGACGGTGATGGCGACGATGCCCAGGGAGACGAAGATGAACTCGGAATGGACGGCGGCCGCCTTGTCCAGAATCTCGGCCGTTGAGGCGTCGAGGCCTTCCTTCTTGTCGGCATAGTTCTTCATGATGCGGCCCACGAAGATCGGGACGAGCAGCATGCCCATATTCTGGATCCAGTAAATCATCGAGTAGGCCGTACCCAGATTCTTCTCGGGGATGATCTTCGGAACGGTCGGCCACATCGCCGAAGGGACCAGCGAGTAGCCGATGCCCAGCAGCACGATGGCGGCATAACCGTAGAAATGCACGCCGGGTGCGAAACCGATGATCAGGTGCGCGCAGAACACCAGGACTGCGCCGAGGATCATCCAGGTCGTCGCCTTGCCCACCTTGTCGACCAGCGCACCGAAGAGCGGCGTGAAGATCACGGGTGCGAAAGCGATCATCGAGATCATCACGGAAGCCGTGGAGGCGTCGAGACCGAAGCGCGGGATGATGATCGAAGTACCGAACTTCTTGAAACTGATGACGCAGCAGTAGAAGAACACGCAGAGCAGCGCGATCATGATGAAACGCGGGTTGCCCAGCACCTTGAAGATGTCGGAGAATTTGAACTTGTCTTCTTCCTTCACCTCGCCCCGCTGGGAGACGATTCCTTCCTGACGGTCATACTTGGCGTCCATGGCCACGAAGATGGCCCAGAGGATCATGCCGATGAACAGCAGCGACAGGCCTACGATGGCGGGCTTGTTGGTTTCCGAAAGGGTGAACATCGTCCCTTCCACATGGTTCTTGAGCACGAGTACCGGCGAGAGCAGCATCGCCAGGCCGGTACCGATACGGGCGATGGCCAGCTGCAGACCCATGGCCAGGGCCACGTTCTTGCCTTTGAACCATTTGGCGATCGACCGGGTGACCGCCACACCGGCGATTTCGCTGCCCAGGCCGAAGAGCATGCAGCCGATATAGGCGATCGTCAGGGAGGAGTTGGGCGTCAGGCCCTTGGAAGAGATGGCGCAGGTCACGATGGCCGCGCCGACCACCATCATCCCGACGAATACGGAACCGATGAGCCGCACGCCGAACTTGTCGAGCAGGATGCCGCAGATGATCAGGCCGCCCCACACGCAGAGGAAGGAATAGCCGCCGGCATAGAAGCCGAACTGCTGGGAGTTCCAACCGAGCTGCAGCATCTCCGGATTCTTGAAGATCTGCGACACGGTGGAGAACATGTCGTCGAAGAAGTAGGAGCCGAACATCGGCACCACCAGGCAGGCAAGCGCCAGCCAGCAGGCGATCTTGCTTGTCTTCAGGGTTTTGGTATCAGTTGCCATAGGGGAAAGGATTTACTTGATGTTGGGTTCTTCCAGGCCGAGATGCTTCTTCTTGTCGACCACCTTCAGGTAGAGGCCGATCAGCAGGGCGGCCACGCCGAGGCAGGCCAGCATCACGAGGGCCCAGGTATAATTGAGTTCGTCGGGACCGGTGCCCGGGGCGTTGGTGCTGGTGAGCACGTTGCCGATGAGGATCGGGAAGAGCCACAGGCCGATGTTCTGGATCCAGAAGATGAGCGCGTAGGCCGAACCGATGATCTTCTCGTCGACCAGCTTCGGGACTGACGGCCAGAGGGCGGCGGGCACGAGCGAGAACGAGGCTCCGAGGACCAGGATCGTGGCGTAGGCCACGACCGTGCCGCCGACGGCGCTGCCCTTGAACAGCGGCAGCACGAAGGCGAAGGTCAGGTGGCAGATGATCAGCAGCAGCGAGCCGATGACGAGCATCGAGGCCGCCTTGCCCTTGTGGTCCACATAGCTGCCGAGGATCGGGGTAATGGCCACGGCTAGCAGCGGGAACACGGCGAAGATGGTTTCGGCGGTGCCGCGCTTGAAGCCCATCACGCAGTAGACCACAAGCGCCACGACGGCGATCGCCATCAGGCCCCACTTCAGGCCCTTGTTCTTCTTGACGAAGTTGCTGGCGAAGGCGCAGACGGCCACCACGAGCATAATGACGTACTGGACGATGGTCACGGCCTCACCGGCCCAGAAGCTGCCCGCGGCAGGTTCGGAGAGGGTCAGGTTGCACTGCAGCATATTGACCGCATATTTCTGGAACGGGAAGATGGCGCTGTAGTAGAGCACGCAGAGCAGGGCCACGAGCCAGAAGCCCAGGCTGGAAAGGATCTTGCCGATGTCGGACACCTTGAACGGGTCGTCCTTCTCCTCGGCCTCGCCGGTCTGCTTGTCGAGCTTCTTGTCCATGAAGAAGTAGGTGATGAACATGATCAGCGCGATGCACAGCAGCACGACGCCGAAGGCCACCGAGCGCGAAACCTCGATCTGGCCGCCCAACTTGGCGAAGTAGGGCGAGAAGATCATGCAGGTGGCCACGCCCAGGCGGGCGAGGGCCATCTCGGAGCCCATGGCCAGGGCGGTCTCACGCCCCTTGAACCACTTGACGATACCGCGGCTCACCGTGATGCCGGCCATTTCGCAGCCGCAGCCGAAGATCATGAAGCCCAGGCCGGCCAGTTTCGCCGAGGCGGGCATTCCCTTGTAGAAGGGCAGGATGTCGTCGATGAAGCCGGCGCCCGTGTGCCAGTTGAGGTTCTCGGTAAACCAGTTCTCCAGGCCGCTGCCCATAAATGCGGGGCTCACGGCGTAATACTTGATCAAGCCGCCCGCCAGCATCACGGCACCCGAAAGGACGGCCGTGAAACGCACGCCCATCTTGTCGAGGATGATGCCCGCAAAGATCAGGAAGAAGACGAAGACGTTGAGGAAGGTCTCCGAGCCCTGCATCGTACCGAAGGCCTTGGAGTCCCAGCCGCGCGTCGATTCCATCAGGTCCTTGATGGGCGAGAGGATGTCCATGAAAATGTAGGCGCAGAACATGCCCAGCGCCAGCAGGAGCAGCGCGATCCAGCGCATCGCCGCCGAATCCCGCAGAGTTTGTTTCACTGTTTCAGTCATATGGTAGATTTTGTATAATTTCCTCGTTTTCCGGAAAACTCCGAATCTACGAAATTACGAAAAAACAAGTGAAAACACAAAAAAAGATGCCCGGCTAAAGTCGGGCATCTTTAAAACCGTTGGGCTCCTGCGTCAGAATGGCAGGTCGTCGGTGCCGTCGTCGGTAAGGTCGGCCGGGTTGACCATCGGGGTGGTCGGCTGCTGCGGCGCGGGCTGCTGGGGAGCGGGCTGGCCGTAGGACGGCTGACCATAGGACGGCTGGTTGTACCGCGGCTGCTGGGGCTGCTGGGAACCCTGCTGGGAGGCGGGGTTGTCGCTGCGGCGGCCGAGGAGCTGGATGGTGTCGGCCTGGATTTCGGTGACGTAGCGTTTCTGGCCGTTCTGGTCGTCCCAGCTGCGGCTGCGGATGCGGCCTTCCACATAGATCTGGCTGCCTTTGCGGATATAGTTTTCGGCCAGTTCGGCCAGCTGCCGCCAGGCGATGACGGTGTGCCATTCGGTCATTTCCCGGGTTTCGCCGTTGCGGTCGCGATATCGTTCGCTGGTGGCCAGCGTAATGGTGGCGACGGCGGCGCCGCCCTGGAGGTGTCTGATTTCAGGATCCTTCCCTACATTTCCGATGAGTAATACTTTGTTCAGTGACATGGTACCGTAAAAATTTTCCCTAAAAGTACGGATAATCTTCTACTCTTGCAAATAAATCTCACAAAAGGGGACGGGCGTCCCGCTTTTTCCGTGTCTGGGTCTGAATGCGCTTTTAATTATTTGATTTTGTGCGAGATACGCCCGTCCTTCCGCTTAGCGGTACCGTTCGCGCAAGCGCTCCAGGTAGCTTTCGTGGATGAGTTGCAGTTTCCGGCTCTCCTCGTCCAGATATCCTTCCAGGGGAACGGTCCGGTCGAGCCCCATCTTTTTGCGGATGTCGGTGCGCCGGTTGTAGAAGGTCTGTTCGTGGTCGTAGCCCAGGACCTTGCTGATGCAGGCCGGGTCGAGTCCGAGCCGGATCATCCCGCATATGGCTAGTTCGGTCTGGGACAGGTCCGGAAAGCGGCCAGCCAGGGCAGTCAACAGGCCGGCATTGCAAACGTCGGACAGGACGAAGAACGCCTCCTTGAAGGTGCGCGCTTCGCCGCTGTCGGAAGAGAAGATCCGGTCCAGCCGTTTGGCCAGCAGATGGGCGCTGTCGCCGCTGAGGGCGGCGGCGTTGGCGACGTCGGCCATCAGTTCGGCGAGAATCTGGATGGCCGGCCAGGCGCGGACACGGTCCGCCTCCAGGCGCTCGAGCAACTCCCGGACTTCAGCGCGCTGACGCCGGATCAGAATGAATACAAAGATCAGCAACCCTGTCAGCAAAAAAAAACAGGGCGGAAATGAAAAGAGGATTGTTCATAAGTTTATTGCGGTGCGCAGCAGGCCCTGACACTTGCTTCGTCGGGTTCGATGCCGGTCATGAGCCGGTATCCCGCAACGGCCTGTTCCTTGAGCCAGTCGATCCCGGAGATGTAGGTGGCGCCGGCCGCTTCGCAGAGCGACTGCAGGCAGGGATCCTTGTAGTTGGCCTCGACCACGACGCGGCCGTCGAGCGGGAGTTCGTCCAGGACGTCGAGCCTGACGGGCAGGGCATAGATGAGGATGTCGCAGTTCGGGGCGATCTTGGGAATCTGGTCGAGCCGGAGCGGGATCATGCCGCCGCCGTTGAAGCAGAACTCCCGGGCCTTGCGGAAATCGCGGTTGGCCACCGAAACCGACATCCGCAGTTTCAGGGCAGCCAGGGCCGCGGCCTTCGCCGCGCCGCCGCATCCGATCACCAGCACCTTCGTCCGGGGCTCCTTTTTCGCGTAGGGGGCCAGCATTTTCTGGAGCGCCCAGAAGTCGGAATTGTAGCCGTAGATCTTCCCGTCTTTCTTCTTGAGGATGTTCACCGCATAGAGTTCGCGGGCGATCGTGTCGGCCACGTTGACCTTCCGGAAGGCTTCGTCCTTGTAGGGCGTCGTCACGTTGACGGCTTCGTAATCCTTCAGGAAACGGGCGTAGGCCCGCTCGAAATCGCTTTCTTCAATCAGGTCGTAGGTCATTTCGGGGCTGTCGGGGTAGGCGGCCCGGAAAAGCGCGGGGCTCAGGCTGTGCGCGATGGGATAGCCGATCAAACCGTATTTCATCGTTCTTGAGAGTTAGCTTTGCGTTGGCGGACGGCCTCGAAAGCCAGGACGGCGGCCGAGACCGAAACGTTGAGGGAATCCATCATTCCTGCCATCGGGATCCGGACGTGGGCGTCGGCCCGCTGGCGCCAGAAGGGAGTGAGCCCCCGGTCTTCGGTCCCGAAGACCAGGGCGACGGGCCGGGTCAGGTCGGCCTCGTCGTAAGGCGTCGAATCCTGCAGCTGGGCCGTCAGGACGGCGATGCCCCGTCCGGCGAGCCAGGCGTAGGCCTCTTCCGACGTGCAGACGGCCACGGGCACCGAGAACACGGCGCCCAGGCTGGCCCGGATGAGGTTGGGGTTGTACAGGTCGGTGAGCGGATCGCACACCAGCACGGCGTCGACGCCGGCGGCGTCGGCGCTGCGCAGCACCGCGCCCAGGTTGCCCGGCTTCTCCACCTTCTCGAGGACAATGATCAGCGGGACAGGGGAGAGCGCCAGGTCGGCGAGGTCCGTGTGGCGGGCGCGCAGGACGGCGATCACGCCTTCCGTTCCCTCGCGGTAAGCGATCTTTTCGTAGACGCGCGGACTGACGAAGAAATCCGCCTTCGGCGCATCCGTCTCGCCCTCGCGGACGAAAACCGTCACGGGCTCGAAACCCGCGGCGACGGCGCGCTCGAATTCGCGCCGGCCCTCCACGACAAAGAGCCCGCGGGCTTTGCGCTCGCGGGATTCTTTCTCAAGGGCCAGCAGCTCCTTGATTTTGGGGTTCTGGGGAGAGGTGAGGGTCTCCGCCATAAGTCTATTCGGGCTTCTCCTCCTTCGGCGCGCTCTTCTCGGGCCGCATCTGCGGGAAGAAGAGGACGTCCTGGATGGTGGAGGAATTGGTCATCATCATCGTGAGGCGGTCGATGCCCATACCGAGGCCGGAGGTCGGCGGCATGCCGTATTCCAGGGCGCGGACGAAGTCCATGTCGATGTACATGGCTTCGTCGTCGCCGGCATCCTTCAGGCGGACCTGATCGTTGAAACGCTCCAGCTGGTCGATCGGGTCGTTGAGTTCGCTGTAGGCGTTGGCTAGTTCCTTGCCGTTGACGAAGAGTTCGAAGCGCTCGGTCAGGGCGGGATTCTCGCGGTGGCGCTTGGTGAGCGGGCTCATCTCGACCGGGTAGTCGATGATGAAGGTGGGCTGCACCAGGTTCTTCTCGCAGTATTCGCCGAAGATGGCGTCGATGAGCTTGCCCTTGCCCATTTCGGGCTTGATCGGGACGTTGAGCTTCTGGCAGGTCTCGCGCAGGGCGGCCTCGTCCATGCCGGCGATGTCCACGCCTGCATATTCCTTGATGGCGTCGAGCATCGGGAGCTTCCGGTACGGGGCCTTGAAATCGATCTCGTTGCCCCAGACTTCGAATTTCGTCTTGCCGTTGATGGCCATGGCGATGCGCTCGAGCATCGTTTCCACGAACTTCATCATCCACTTGTAGTCCTTGTAGGCCACGTAGATCTCCATACAGGTGAACTCGGGGTTGTGGGTGCGGTCCATGCCTTCGTTGCGGAAGTCCTTCGCGAATTCGTACACGCCCTTGAAGCCGCCCACGATCAGCCGTTTCAGGTAGAGCTCGTTGGCGATGCGCATATAGAGCGGGATGTCGAGGGTGTTGTGGTGGGTGACGAACGGACGGGCCGTGGCGCCGCCCGGGATCGACTGGAGGATCGGGGTCTCCACCTCGAGGTAGCCGTGTTCGTTGAAGTAGTCGCGCATCGTGCCGATGATCTTCGTGCGTTTCTCGAAGATTTCGCGGACGTGCGGATTGACGACCAGGTCAACGTAGCGCATGCGGTAGCGGAGCTCGGGGTCGGTGAAGCCGTCGTGGACGGTGCCGTCGGCGTCGGTCTTCACGATCGGGAGGACGCGGAGCGATTTGCTGAGCACCGTGAGCGAAGTGGCGTGGATGGAGAGGGCGCCCGTCTGCGTGACGAAGGCGTAGCCCTTGATGCCGATGATGTCGCCGATGTCGAGGAGTTTCTTGAAGACGGTGTTGTAGAGCGTCTTGTCTTCGCCGGGGCAGATCTCGTCGCGCTTGACGTAGACCTGGATGCGGCCGCAGTCGTCCTGCAGCTCGATGAAGGAGGCGGCGCCCATGATGCGCCGGCTCATCATGCGGCCGGCAATGACGATATCCTTGAAGTTCTCTTTTTCAGGATCATAGCCGGCTTTGATCTCCGCCGTCGAGGTGTTGACGGGGAATTCTGCGGCGGGGTAGGGGTTGATGCCCAGTTCCGTAAGTTTCTGCAGCGAGGCGCGGCGATTCAGTTCCTGTTCGTTGAGATCAGTGATTTCCATGTAGTTGCGTGTTAGAGACCGGCCGATCCGGTCAAGACAGGACACAAAGTTAGTATTTTTTTGCAGAAAGGTCGACAATTTTGTTATCTTTGCAAATTAAGTGTCTTAAATATGGGTATCGAGAAAAAATGGGTGGTCAAAGAGCAGGGAAATCCCGCTTCCGTGCGTCAGCTGGCGCAGGAACTGGGGATTGACTCCGTGCTGGCCAACCTGCTCGTCCAGCGCGGCATCGATACCTTCGCCAAGGCCCGTGAGTTCTTCCGCCCCGACCTGAGCATGCTCCACGACCCCTTCCTGATGAAGGACATGGACAAAGCCGTCGACCGGATGGACAAGGCCATCCGCGACCACGAGCGCATCCTGGTCTACGGCGACTACGACGTCGACGGCACCACGGCCGTCTCGCTCGTCTACTCCTTCTTCCGGCAGTTCGACACCAACATCGAATACTACATCCCCGACCGCTACGACGAGGGCTACGGCGTCTCCTACAAAGGCATCGACACCGCCCGCGACCACGGCTGCACGCTGCTGATCACCCTCGACTGCGGCATCAAGGCGGTGGAAAAGGTCAAATACGCCAAGAAATTCGGCATCGACACGATCATCTGCGACCACCATCTCCCCGACGTGGAACTCCCGCCGGCCGTGGCCGTACTCGATCCCAAGCGGGAAGACTGCAACTACCCGTTCGACGACCTTTCCGGCTGCGGCGTGGGATTCAAGCTCGTCCAGGCCTACGCCTCCCGGCACGGCATCCCCTTCGAAGAATACCAGACGCTCCTCGACCTGCTGGTGGTCAGCATCGCCTCCGACCTGGTGTCGGTGACGGGCGAGAACCGCGTCCTGGCCTACTACGGCCTTAAGCAGCTCAACGAGAACCCGCGCAAGGGCCTGATCCCCATCATCAAGCTCTCCGGCCTCGAGAAACACCGCATCACCATCGACGAGATCGTCTTCAAGATCGGTCCCCGCATCAACGCGGCCGGCCGGATGGAGAGCGGCCGCACGGCCGTCGACATGCTCACCGCCCGCGACGACGTGGAAGCGATGAAGATCGGCGGCGAAATCAACGACCACAACAACGACCGCAAGAAAATCGACCGCGAGATCACCGAAGCGGCCCTCAAGATGGTGCGCGAGATGCCCGACTTCAACGAGCGCAAGTCCACCATCGTCTATAATCCTTCCTGGCACAAAGGCGTCGTCGGCATCGTGGCCTCCCGCCTGGTGGAGGCGTACTACCGCCCCACCATCGTGATGACCAAGTCGAACGGCTTCATCACGGGCAGCGCCCGTTCCATCGCCGGCTTCGACCTCTACGACGCCATCGAAAGCTGCGCCGACCTTCTCGAGAACTTCGGCGGCCATATGTATGCGGCCGGCCTGACCGTCAAAGAAGAGAACTTCGCCGAATTCTGCCGCCGTTTCGAAGACGCCGTGGCCGTCCGCATCAAGAACGTGGTGCTCACCCCCACGGTCGACATCGACTGCTACCTCGACTTCAACCAGATCACGCCCAAGTTCTTCCGCCTGCTCAAGCAGTTCCAGCCTTTCGGCCCCGGCAACCAGTCGCCCGTTTTCATCACCGAAAACGTCTATGACAACGGCAACGGCCGCAAAGTCGGCAGCGCCGAGCACGGCGACCTCAAGCACCTCAAGCTCGAACTCATCCAGGAAGACGAGCCCTACCACCACATCTCGGCCATCGCCTTCAACCTCTCCGAGCACTTCGAGCATATGCAGGCCGGCAACCCGGTGGACATCTGCTACTCCATCGCCGAGAACTACTACCGCGGCATCGCCAACATCCAGCTCCGCGTCAAGGACATCAAAGAGAAAGAACTCTTCTAAAGATCCCATATTTGCTATGAAAAGACTTCTGCTGATCACGCTGGCGGTAGTGGCCGCCTGCTGTGCCTGTACCGACCAGTCGCGGCCGAAGGCCGGGCACGTCATTTTTATCGGCGTCGACGGCGTCTCGACGCCGGCGTTCAAGGATCCGGTCCTGCTGGCCCGGATGCCGAATGTCAAAATGATGATGGAGCAGGGGAGTTATACCCTGGGAAAACGCTCCGTGATGCCGTCTTCCTCGGCCATCAACTGGGCCACGATTTTCAACGGACTGCCCACGGAACAGCATGGCTACGGGCACTGGAATTCCTCCAAGCCCGAGATTCCGGCCGTTCTGGACAACGGACGGGGCATGCCGCCGACCGTCTATACGCTGCTGCGCGAACAGCGGCCCGATTCCGAGTGCGGCTGCGTGTATAACTGGGACGGCGTCGGCCCGCTGCTCGACACGGCGGTTCTCAACTACCACCTGTATGATCCGGGCTATCACAACCCGGACAACTACACGCTGGAGAAATATACCCGGGAACATGGGGTGAAGTATATCCTGGAGAAGAAACCGACCTTCTTCACCTTCTACATCGGCGACGTCGATGAAGTCGGCCACCGCGATGGCTGGGACACGCCCGGCTACTACGACTGCCTGGAAGACACCGACCGCATGGTCGGCCTCATCATGCAGGCCTGCAAGGACGCCGGCATCTACGACGACACGATCTTCGTGTTCTCGTCCGACCACGGCGGTTCCGACAAAGGGCACGGACAGCTCCAGATGCTGCATCTCGAGACGCCCTTCATCCTTTTCGGAAAGAACATCCGCAAAGGCTACGTCCTGGATTATCCGATGATGCAGTACGACCTGCCGGCCACGCTCGCCTATGCCCTCGGCCTGCAGATTCCGAAGGAATGGCGCGGCCGTCCGATGACCGAAATGTTCCAATAACCGTTCTGCGGATATGACCCGGATCAGATTCATCCTCTGCGTTGTGGCCGTGCTCGGAATGACGGCCTGTACGAAGTACCAGGTCTCCGGCGTCCTGGAGGGCGGCGCCAGCCAGCTGGCCGTCGTCCAGCTCGGCAATGGCGGAACGGAGCGCGTCGATACCCTCGACTGCCTCGCCGGCGCTTTCGCCTTCGACGTCGACTACGACAAGCCGGTCACGATCCTCATCACCGACCTGGCCCGGCAAGGCCTCCAGACAGGCCGTTTCGTCCGCCTGATGACCGTTCCCGGCGAACACGCCATCGTCTCGGGCTCGTTCGACAACTATACGGTGACGGGATCCCAGTTCTATCAGGACCAGGCTGCCTATGAAGAATCGATTGCCCCGCTGGGCAATAACGACGCGCAGATCGCCGAGGCGGCCTTCGCCTTCGTGCGGGAGCATCCGTCCTCGCTCTTCTCGGCCACGGTCATCGGCGACTGCCTCGACCGGGCGCCGGAAGCGCTGAACCTGCTCGACCCGTCGGTGAAGGACGGCGTGATGAAGCCCCTGATTGCCGTGCAGATGAAAGTCCTGGACGCCCGGCGGAACCTTGCGACGGCCGCCGAGCGCATCTACCCCGGCGCGGAGGCGCCTGATTTCACCCTTCCGACCCCCGACGGCCGGACGATGTCGCTCGGAAGCGCTCTTGACGGCAAGTATCTGCTCCTCGACTTCTGGGGCAGCTGGTGCCCCAACTGCATCACGGGCCTGCCGCAGATGCAGCAGATGTACGCCCGATACGGCGACCGGCTCAATATCCTGGGCATCGACTGCGATGAAACGAAGGAGCAATGGCTGAGCGCCCTTGCCCGCTACAGCATGCCCTGGCTCCACGTGATCAACGACGGCGACGTGGACGTCGCCGCTCTCTATGGCGTGACGGGTTATCCCACGAAAGTCCTCATCGGTCCGGACGGCCGGATCGTCAGGCGGTTCATCGGCGAGAGCAATGCCTTGTATAACTATGTCGGCGACTTATTCCGCTAAGCGATGAAAAGAATCCTGTTTTGGCTGGTTCTCACGGCCGCGCTGGTTTCCTGCGGCAAGACGGCCTATACCATCGACGGCCTCTTCACGACCGACGACGGAACGGAAGTCTATCTGATTGACCTGGACCGTGGCGACACGCTGGCCGTGACTTCGGTTCAAAACGGCCGGTTCTCCTTTACGGGCGATGTGAAGGAGCCGTGCTTCGTCTATGTGGGCCGCGAAAAGACGCGGGTCTCCCTCATTCTGGAGCCGGGCATCGTGACGGCAGACATCGACGAGCGGACCACCGGCGGCACGCCGATGGTCGACGCTTACAACGCCTTCCACAAACGCTTTTACGCCTACAAGCGTGACCAGCGGGCCGAGAAGGCCGCCTTGACCGATTCGGTCGTCAAGGCCAACCCCGACAATCTCTTGGGCGCCGTGGCCCTGGAAGATCTCGCCCACGCCGATACGTCCGCCTTTCTGGCGCTCTACCGGCAGACGGTAAACGACAAGGTCCGCGATTTCTATCTGGTGCGCAAGGCTTACGATGCCATCGAGCTGCAGAACCAGACCGCTCCGGGCCGGATGTTCACGGACTACACGGTCGTCGGCGGCAATCCCGACGGCACGGATGTGAAGCTCTCCGACTATGTGGGACAGGGCAAGTACATCCTGCTCGACCACTGGGCTTCGTGGTGCGGCCCCTGCAAGGCGGAGATGCCGTATATCAAGAAAACTTGGGAAGCCTTTGCGGGCGACCGCTTCGACGTGGTGAGCGTCGCAGTCAGCGACAAGCGCGACGATACCGTCGCGGCGCTGGCCCGGCTCGATATGCCCTGGCACCAGATTCTCGATGCGCAGAAGATTCCGAGTGCGCTGTACGGCGTCAATGCGATTCCCCACCTGATCCTCTTCGCGCCCGACGGAACCATCCTCAAGCGCGGATTGCGGGGCGATCAGATCTATGAAACGGTTTCTGAGATTTTGTCGGCCAACTGACAAATGACCCGGTCATAGTCGGTCGACGTGATCGGAAAGACGATGTCGGCGGCGGCTGCGTAGAGCGGCCGCCGCTCGTCGTATAAGGCACGGATGGCCTCGACCGGCTTGCCCTTGACAAGCGGCCGTTCGGCGTTGCCGATTTCCTGCAGGATGATGTCGAACGCGGTGTCGAGCCAGATGATGACGGCGCCGGCCTTGATGCGCCGCAGGTTCTCTTCACGGAGCACCGTGCCGCCTCCGAGCGCCAGCACGGTATGGCCATCCGCCGCCAGCGCCTCGTCGAGCAGCTGCGATTCAATCTCGCGAAAACGCCCTTCGCCGCCGGCCGCGAAAATCTCCGCCGGCGTCCCGTAGCGTGTCGCAATCAACGCGTCGAGATCCACGAAATCCCACCCGAGCCGCTCCGCCGCCGCCCGGCCGAACGTCGTCTTCCCGCTCGCCATGAATCCTGTCAGTGCAACGATCATCAGAACAGCGTCGGTTCGTCGGGGTTCGACCAGTTCGGCTCGGCGGGCGTGTCGGTGCCGATGTCGGGGACGGTCGGGGTGTCGGGTTCGTCCGGGGTATCGGGCTCTTCCGGAAGATCGGGTTCCTCTTCTTCCGGCTCTTCTTTCACCAGCGGCTCGATGAACTGCACGGACTTGACCTCCAGCGAGGAGACTTTCTTGCCTTTGGCGCGGAAGCCCTTCTTGCCGATGAACTGCTCCACGTCGATCCGCTCGGGTTCTTTGCCCGCACTCTTGCCCTTGAACGTCACCTCCAGCTGGGGCCAGCGGTCTTCGCTCAGGCCCAGCAGCTTGGAGCCTTTGCCCTCTGCGATGAACAGGACGGCGATGCCGGCGTTGGGCTCGAAACTGAAGCGCTTGATGTAGTACGCCTTTGCGGGCCCGTCGTAGTACAGGGCCGAGAAGGTCTTTTCGGGATCGAACTTCTCCACGCGCATCAGGTCGCCCTGGAAATGGGTGCTCAGGTCGAAGCCGGTGGTGTAGTACGTGCCGTCCTTGCACAGCACGAGGATCAGGTCGCCGTCGGAGAATTCGCCCAGATAGCGGCCGCGGCCGGCGTCGTTGAGGCGGACGATGTCTTCGTCGAGCCAGATCTGCTTGCCGGCGAGCGTGGAAACGCCCTTGGCCTTGAGCGTGATGCGGTGGATGGAATTCTTGGCGGTCACCACGTTGCCGCGTGAGGCGCGCCCCTTGATGGCCAGCTTCGCGAAATCGAACTCCTCGACCAGCTTCTTGAGCTTGGGCCGGGGCCGGTACTGCACGCGCAGCACCTCGGCTTCGCCGTTGCTGTTGGCCGTGAACCAGAGCACCGTGGAACCGGGCTTGCCCTGCGTCAGGTCGTATTCCTTGTCGCGCGTGATGCCGGTGATGGCGAAGCGCTTGGCGTAATACACGCCGCCCGGCTTGCCGTCGCGGTACACCACGTTGTAGACCGTGCGCTCGTCCTTGCGGTTGAACACGGCGGCGTGGATGATGTCCTTGCCGATGAAGGCCTTGTCCTTCACCTTGGTCACCACGTATTTGCCGTTCTTCATAAAGACCACGATCTCGGCGATGTCCGAGCAGTCGCAGAGGTATTCCGCCCCGTCGATCTTCTTGGGATCGGTACCCACGAAACCGTCGGCCTTGTTGGCGTAGAGCTTGGCATTGAGGGTGATGACCTTCTCGGCCTGGATGTTCTCGAAGGTGGAGATTTCGGTCTTGCGCGGGAAGCGGGCGCCGTATTTGCGCTTGAGCTGCTGGAAGTAGCGGATCGTGAATTCGGTGAGGTGCTCGAGGTTGTTCTTCACTTCCTCGATGTCGGCCTCGATGCCGCGGATCTTCTCCTCGGCGGCCTTGATGTCGAAGCGCGAAATCTTGCGCACCGGCTTCTCGACCAGCTTGGCGATGTCTTCCGACGTGATGGGGCGCCGCAGCAGGTGCTGGTATTTGCCCATCTCGCGCTCCACGTCTTTCAGCTGCTCCTCCCAGGAAGCCGCGTCGTTTTCAAGGATGCGGTAGACTTTCTGCTCGAAGAAGATCTTCTCGAGCGAAGACCAGTGCCAGTCGCCTTCCAGCTCGTCGAGCAGGATGCCCAGTTCTTGCTGGAAGAGGTCTTTCGTGTGGAACGCGTTGTATCGCAGGATTTCATCGACGCCCAGGAAGTGGGGCTTGCGGTCCATGATCACGCAGGCGTTGGGGGAGAGCGCCACTTCGCAATTGGTGAAGGCGTAGAGCGCGTCGATGGTCTTGTCGGGCGAGACGTCGTTCTGCAGCGTGATGTTGATTTCCACGCCGCTGCTCGACATATCGTCCACTTTCTTGATCTTGATCTTGCCCTTGTCGCTGGCCTTGATGATGGAGTCGATCAGGCTCTCGGTGGTCTGGCCGTAGGGGATTTCGGTGATGCTGAGCGTGCGCTTGTCGGTCTTGACAATGCGGGCGCGGATCTTGACCTTGCCGCCGCGCAGGCCGTTGTTGTAACGCGAGCAGTCGATCAGGCCGCCCGTGGGGAAGTCGGGATACAGTTCGAACGGCTTCTCGCGGAGCGCTGCCACGCAGGCGTCGAGCAGTTCGTTGAAATTGTGGGGCAGGATCTTGACCGAGAGGCCCACGGCGATGCCGTCGGTGCCCTGTGCGAGCAGCAGCGGGAACTTCATCGGCAGGACCACGGGCTCCTGGTTCGTGCCGTCGTAGGACGGAACCCACTCCGTAATCTTCTTGTTGAAGGCCACCTCCAGGGCGAATTTGCTCAGCCGGGCCTCGATGTAACGCGAGGCGGCGGCCGCGTCGCCGGTGAAGATGTTGCCCCAGTTGCCCTGGGTGTCGATCAGGTATTCTTTCTGGCCCAGGCCGACGAGCGCGTCCTTGATCGAGGCGTCGCCGTGCGGGTGGTATTTCATCGTGTCGCCCACGATGCCGGCCACCTTGTGGTAGTGGCCGTCCTCGACTTTCTGCATCGCGTGCAGGATGCGGCGCTGCACCGGCTTGAGGCCGTCTTCGATGTGCGGGACGGCGCGGTCCAGGATCACATAGGAGGCGTAGTCGAGGAACCAGTCGCGGTACATGCCCGAGAGCTTGTACTTGTTCTCGCCCTCGGCCACCAGGCGGTCGAATTTGTCCTGGGCCGGGTCGGCGGCATCCTCGTCCACGGTCTGGTCGACTTCCTCTTCTTCTTCGGGAAGGTCTTCGCTTCTGTCTTCCAGTTCGTCCAACTCGTCGTCTTCTTTCATCGTTCTCTGTCCTTTAATCCTGAATGTATCCGAATTTCCGCAGCATTTTCCGGTCTTCGCGCCAGTTGGGCTCGACCTTGACGAACACCTGCAGGAAGACTTTCTTCTGGAAGAAGTCTTCCATCTCCAGGCGCGCCTGGGTGGCGATCCGTTTCAGGGCGCTGCCGCCCTTGCCGATGATGATGCCTTTCTGGGAGTCGCGCATCACGTTGATCACGGCGCCGATGTCGTATCGTTCTTCCCCTTCCTTGAAGCGCTCGATGACCACTTCCGTGCAGTAAGGGATTTCCTTGTCATAGTTCTCGAGGATCTTCTCGCGGATGATCTCCGAGGCGAAGAAGCGCATGCTCTTGTCGGTGAACTGCTCCTTGTCGTACCAGGGCGGGCTCACGGGGAGCTTGGCGATGATCGTCTCGAGGATGCCGTCGAGGTTGAATTTCTCCTTGGCGGAGACGGGGAATATCTCGGCTTTCGGCACGAGTTCCTGCCACTCCTGGATCAGTTTGAGCACGGTGGCCTGGTCGCTCAGGTCGATTTTGTTGAGGACGATCAGGACCGGGCACTCAAGTTTCTGGAGTTTCTCGATATATTCTTCGTTTTTGTCTTTCTTCTCCACCACGTCGGTGACGTAGACAATCACGTCGGCGTCGCCGATGGCCACGTCGACGAAGTCGAGCATGCTCTGCTGCAGGGCGTAGCTCGGCTTGAGGATGCCGGGCGTGTCGGAGAAGACGATCTGCCAGTCCTCCCCGTTGAGGATGCCCATGATGCGGTGGCGCGTCGTCTGGGCCTTGGCCGTCACGATCGAGAGGTTCTCGCCCACCAGGGCGTTCATCAGCGTCGATTTGCCGACGTTCGGGTTGCCGATGATATTGACGAAGCCGGCGCGGTGCTGCTTCGGGGTCGGTTTGTTCTCTTCCATTACTCAAAAGCTCCCATCTTCAGCAGGCCGATCTCCTTCTCGTCGAGGAAACGCCAGGCGCCGCGGCGCAGGTTTTTCTTGGTCAGGCCGGCGAAGTACACACGGTCGAGCTTCTTGACGCGATAGCCCAGTGATTCGAAGATGCGGCGGACGATGCGGTTGCGGCCGGAGTGGATCTCGAGGCCCACCTGGGTCTTGTCGTCGCCGACATAGGAGAGCGCGTCGGCCGCGATCGGGCCGTCGGCCAGTTCGATGCCGTCGAGGATCTTGTCGAAGTCTTCCTTCGCCAGATTCTTGTCGAGGGTCACGTGGTAGATCTTGCGCACGCCGTGGGAAGGGTGGGTGAGTTTCTCCGTCAGGTCGCCGTCGTTGGTGAACAGGAGCACGCCCGTGGTGGCCTTGTCGAGGCGGCCCACCGGGAAGACGCGTTCCGGGCAGAGGGTCTTGGAGATGAGTTCCATCACGGTGCGGTCGGCGTGGGGATCGGCCATCGTGGTGACGAAGTCCTTGGGTTTGTTCATCACCAGGTAGACTTTCTTCTCGCCCCGGATGCGCTGGCCGTTGAAGCGGATGTCATCCTTGGACGGATCGACCTTGGTGCCCAGTTCCGTGACTTTCACGCCGTTGACCGTGACCTGGCCGGTCTCGATGAACATATCGGCCTCCCTGCGGGAGCAGATGCCGGAATTGGCAATGAATTTATTGAGCCGCACCGGCCCGTTCTCCTCGACCGGCGCCTGCGCCTTGGGCTTCGGCGTGTATTTCTTCCGATAGTCGGGCTTCCGGTCGTACGGTTTGTGGTCGTCGTAGGGTTTCCGGTCTTCGTAAGGCTTCCGGTCGTACGGCCTGCGGTCATCGGATTTCCGTTCGTAAGGTTTCTTCTCGTATGCTTTCTTTTCGTAGGGTTTCCGGTCGTCTCGGCGACCGTAGGGAGTCGGCGCGTCGGACCGATTCGCATCGGTGGCGCGGGGGCCGTATGATCTGCGCTGCAGGCGGCTTCCGTCGCTGCTGCGCTTCGTGTAGGGGCGTTTGGAACGCGGTTTTTCTTCCATGGGAATGATGGGTGTAAATTATGTGCAGTTTATCCTGCAAAAATAGTTTAAACCGCGAAATTTTCCTATTTTTGAAAGGTAAAATCTTTGGAGGAGGATCTGTGATGAGAGATTATTTCCGTTTCGCCCTTGATTCTGTTTTGTGCAACCGTCGTCGCGTGCTGCTGACGGTAGCCATCATCGCTGTCGGCGTGGCCTCGCTGGTCGGCATCCAGACGGCCGTGGCCGTGCTGGCCGGCCGCGTGGCCGGCAGTCTCGGCAAGCTCGGCGCAAGTCTGTTCACCATCCAGGCGAAAGACGATGCCCCGCCGATTACGTTGAAGCAGGTAAACGCTGCGTTCCGCTCTGATATTCCGTTGCCCTCGCAGAAAAAAGCTCGTTCAACGGAATATCACCCGCTCCACTCCGCGTTCTCCATCTGGTCATTGCGTAATAAACGGGCGCAGGTGCGCTGCGGGGCCGCGGCGACCGATCCCGTCGTGCGGGTGATTGCGTGTGATGCGCAGTATCTGGCTGTGCAGGGAGTTAGTGTGTCGGCGGGCCGGAACTTTTCGGAGCGGGAGGTTGAGGAGCGGCAGGCGGTAGCGCTCATCGGCGAGAATGTCCGGAAGAAGTTGTTCGGTTCTCAAGATGGCGTTGGTGAGCAGATTACTTGCGGCAGCGGTCGCTATCGCGTGGTGGGCGTCATTGACCGCCAGGGTTCTATGTTCGGGGAGAGCCTTGATGGAGCGCTGCTCGTGCCCATCGACGGGGCGCCGGTCTCCTGGTGTGTGACGGTCCGTTCGTCCGGCGGCGGATCGCTGTCGGCGGCGGCGGCCGGGGCGGCCGGCCGGATGGCCGCCGCCCGGCGCCTGCCCCCGGGGGCGAAACCCGACTTCGAAATCGTGCAGGCCGACACCACGCAGGCCCTGTTCGAGGCGCTTCGGCAGAAGCTCTCGCTCGTGGCCCTGGCCATCGGCCTGGTCACGATGCTTGGGGCCTCGATCGGCTTGATGAACAGTCTGCTGGTTTCGGTTAAAGAAAGGACCCGCGAGATCGGCACGCGCCGGGCGCTGGGTGCCCGGGCGCGCGACATCGCCGGTCAGTTCCTGATGGAATCGGTCCTCATCGGCCAGGCCGGCAATGTCGCCGGCACCGTCCTCGGCCTCGCCTTCGGCGGCCTCACGGCCTGGGCCCTCGACGGCCGCTTTACCGTCCCCTGGGGCTGGCTGATCGCCGCCCTTCTCCTGTCGCTGGTCGTCAGTCTCGTTTCGGGCCTTCTCCCGGCCCGACGCGCCGCCGCCCTCGATCCGGTCGAAGCCTTGCGGAGTTTTTGATTTTTTTCTACATTTGCTTTCGATTAACCGAAACCAATCTTATGAAAAAGAGCCTCTTATTCTGCGCGGCATGGCTGACTGCGCTGACGATTTCTTCCTGCAAGTGCGAGGAGAAAGCCGCGAAAACGACGGGCGTCGACAACGAGACGATCCAGACCATCATGAGCCGCAAGAGCGTGCGCTCCTTCACCGACCAGGCCATCCCGGCCGAATATATGGAAGTCATGCTGAAGGCCGCGATGGCCGCTCCCTCCGGTTCGAACATCCAGCCGTGGCACTTCGTGGTCGTGACCGACAAATCCCAGTTCGGCCGCATTTTCGAGAACAATTTCAACCTGAAGACCTTCAACTCGGCCGCCGCCGTCGTCGTGTTCTGCGCCGATACGACCGTCACCCGTCCGCCGCGCAACAACCCGGACGGTGACCCCGTCACCCGTCCGAACGGCACCTGGCGCGACGATATGGGCGCCTGCACCGAGAACTTCCTCCTGGCCGCCGAATCGCTCGGCCTCGGCGCCGTGTGGAC
>CACYZM010000011.1 GCA_902778855.1 uncultured Bacteroidia bacterium | reverse complement strand
CTCCCAGATGGTGGTGGCGCCGTTGTCCACCGAGTACAGCCAGCTGGGGTTCTTCCGCTGGAAGAGCAGGTCCCAGGCCACGTCGGCCATGCCGTTCTCCGTGAGGGTTTGCATCAGGATGGAAGTGCCCAGGAAGCCGGTCTGGAGGCAGCCGTCGTGGTCGGCGAAGTTCTGCCGCAGGCGGGCGGTCATGGCCTCCCAAGCAGGGCCTTCCACCAGCCCGTTCTTCAGGGCGAAGAGGGCGGGCGTCTGCATCTCGTTGAGGATGGGCAGGCGGAACGAGCCGTCCGGGCGGAGGAATTCTTTCTTGAGGAAAGCCTTGGCCTCTTCTGCCATCGCCGCGTACGGGGCGGCGTCGCGGCCGGTGGCCGCGGCCATGTCGCGCATCATCGCGGCGTCGATGGCCCAGTAGGAGGCGCCCAGGTAGTTCCAGTACTGGGTCGAAACCTTGCGGGTGGCCGGATCGAGGTTGAAGCGCCCGCTGCAGCTCTCCAGCGGCTCGTAGCTGAGCCAGTCGGCCCACTGGTAGTTGCCGTTCTCGGCGACCAGCGCCTCGTGGTTGTACCGGGTTTCGGCGATGTGGTTCAGGAAGCGGTTCATCGCTTCCCAGTTTTCGTCGATGATCCCGGTGTCGCCGAACTGTTTCCAGACGGTCCAGGGCACGATGATGCCGGCGTCCGCCCAGCCCAGGCGCATGGTCTCGTTGCCGTACTGGGCGGTGGGCGCCACGCCGGGGAATCCGCCGGCTTCGCCTTGCGAGTCGCGCATGTCGCGCATCCATTTGTGGAAGAAGCGGTCGGTGTTGGCGAAGAAGGAGCCGGTCTCCGTGAAGACCTGCGTGTCGGCAGTCCAGCCCAGGCGCTCGTCGCGCTGCGGGCAGTCGGTCGGGATGGAAAGGTAGTTCGAGCGCTGGCCCCAAAGCGTATTGGAAATGAGCTGATTGACCAGCTCGTTTCCGGTCGTCAGGGTGCCGGTTTCCAGTTCCTTCGCAATGGAGCTGACCGGGACGGATACGACCTGGCGGATCTGGACCGGCGCGGTGACGGTCACCGCGATGTAGCGGTAGCCGAAGAAGGTGCAATGGGGTTCGTACGACACGAAGCCGGACTGGGGGCCGAAGGTGTAGTCGAGGCGGAAGCAGTCGGCGGTCGCGCGGAGATTGCGGCGATGGGTGCTCCCTTCGGGACCGTCCATGCCGCGGCTTTCCGCGCCGTTGCCGTCGTTGAGGATCTCGGAGGGCAGGCAGGTGAGCACGGTCCCTTCCGCGGCCTGGAATTCAAAGGCGGGAACGGCGGCGGCGTTCTGGCCGAAATCGACCACCAGCGTCTGGCCGGGATTCACGGTGATCACTTCGCTGGGGGCATAGTCCCGGACAATGGCGACCTTGCCGTATTCGACCTGTTTGGGGTCGTCGGAAGGACGGGCGCCGGTGACGCCTTCCCAGACATAGGCCTTGACCGGTTTGAGGGCCAGGTCGCGGCGGAGATAGATCTCGGCGCCTTCGGAGGGGAGGATTTCGCCGTTGAATTCGTGGTTCGGTTCCGGGGTGGAGAGTTTTTCGGGCGTGGCATAGCCGGGCAGTTCGCGGGCGTCGTAGCGCTCGCCGTCGAAGATGCCGGCGTGCTTGACGGGGCCGGCGATGCCGGCTTTCCAGTGCTCGGTGTCGGTGCCCAGCAGGGCTTGGGTGCCGTCGGCGTAGGTCAGGGCCAGGACGGCGCGGAAGGCGCATTTACGCCCGCGCATGCCGCCGTAGCCGCCGGGCGTGATGATCTTGTCGGCCCACCAGCCGGGCGTCACCTGCGCGGAGAGCACGTTCTCGGCGCCCGCTTTCTTCCGGAAGGCGTCGGTGATGTCGTAGGTGAAGGAGCGGCGGGTCTTGGCGTAGTGGGTGAAGCCGGGCTTGAGGACTTCAGTCCCCACCGGAACGCCGTTGAGGAACAGTTGGTAGACGCCCAGGCCCGTGGTCATCCACGTGGCCGAGACCACTTTCTTCTCGTTCCGGACAGGGGAAACGAACCAGCTGGCGCCGTCGGCCGCCAGGTAGCCGGTGACCTTCGCCACCGGGGCGTCGGCCGCTGAGATCCAGGCGGATGCCTCCCAGGCTGCGGCATCGAGTGCATCGGTTTTCTTTCCAACTTCGGCGGGACCCTGGGTGGAGCAGGCCGCCAGAACAGCGGCGAGGGCCGCAAACAGGCAGATTCGTTTTCTCATAAGTCGTGTGTTCAGGTTCGTGTTTTTTGGGCGCGTTCGCAATCCAAACTTACGCTTTTTGCGGCAGAATTCCAAATCTTCCAAATCATGAAATAATGCTTTTTTTACTCACATTTTATAGGTATCTTTGCAAGATAATAGTTAAAACATTTACTACTAATCAAATAATTTCATGTCAGATCAAATCAGATTGAAAAAGGGTCTCGACCTGCCTATCGCAGGCGCGGCTCTTTGCGAAGTGACCAAGCGGGTCGCTCCGGGTCTGGTGGCCGTCAAACCGACTGACTTCCGCGGTATGGTTCCCCGCCTTCTGGTGAAGGAGGGTGACGCCGTGAAGGCCGGCACGCCGCTCTTCGCCGACAAGAAGTGCACCGACATGGTGTTCTGCTCGCCGGTCAGCGGCACGGTCGACGCGATCGTCCGCGGCGACAAGCGCAAGCTGCTCGCCGTCCGCATCGCCGCCGACGGGAAGAACGAGTCCGTTTCGTTCGACGTCCCCAAGGCCGCTTCGCTCGATAAGGAAGCGATGACCGCCCTGCTCCTCCGCTGCGGCCTCTGGCCCTGCCTCAAGCAGCGCCCGTACGGCACGGTGGCCGATCCCCAGGCGGAACCCAAGGCCATCTTCATCTCCGGGTTCAACACCGCCCCGCTCGGCGCAGACTATGCGTTCACCCTCCAAAACGACTTCGACGCCCTCCAGGCGGGCGTGGACGCCCTCGGCAAGCTGACCAAGGGCGGCGTCCACCTGTCGCTGGACGCCCGGAAGTTTGCCGGCGATGAACTGCACAAGCTCACGGGCGTCATCTTCCACTCCTTCGAGGGTCCCCATCCCGCCGGCAACGTCGGCGTGCAGATCAACCACATCAGCCCCATCAACAAGGGCGAGGTTGTCTGGACGGTGGATCTCCCGCTGGTGGCCGTCATCGGCCGCCTCTTCCTCAAGGGCGTGTACGACACCCACCGTACCATCGCCGTAGCCGGTCCCGCCGCCGTGAATCCTTCCTATGCGGAAGTCCCCGCCGGCGTTGCGATGGCCGACTTGGCCGGCTTCTTCGGCAACGACGGTGAAATCCGCGTGATCAGCGGCGACGTGCTGACCGGTGAAACGGTCGGCCCCGACGGCTTCCTGGGCTTCTTCCACAACCAGGTGACGGTCCTCAAGGAAGGCCGCTACTACGAGATGTTCGGCTGGGCCAACCCCATCCGCAGCAAGAAATTCTCCGTCTCCCGGACCTATCCCGCCTTCCTGCGCTGCCACAAGAAATACGACATGGATACCAACGAGAACGGCGGCGAACGCCCGTTCCTGATGAACGACGTCTACGGCAAGGTCCTTCCGATGGACATCTATCCGCTCCAGCTCTTCAAGGCCTGCCTCGCCGGCGACCTCGAGAAGATGGAGAACCTGGGCATCTACGAAATCATCGAGGAAGACGTCGCGCTCTGCGAATACGTCTGCCCGTCGAAGATCGCCATCCAGCAGATTGTCCGTGACGGTATCGATTTGATGATCAAGGAAATGTAAGGAGGAACCAGTATGGCAAAGAATTTCTTCGACAAAATCCGGCCGACCTTTTCCGAAGGCGGAAAACTGAGTTGGCTCCACTCCTCGTTCGATGCGTTCGAGACCTTCTTCTTCGTGCCCAACCGCGTCACCAAGAAAGGCGGCGTGCACGTGAAGGACTGCGTCGACCTGAAACGCATCCTGATCATCGTCGTGCTTTCGCTGGTTCCCGCCCTGCTTTTCGGCATCTGGAACCTCGGCGAGCAGCACAGCATCGTCTTCGGCCTCGGCTGGGGCTTCTGGGAGAAAGTCTGGTACGGCTTCGTGAAAATCATCCCGCTGTACCTGGTCTCCTACATCGTAGGCCTCGGCATCGAGTTCGCCTCGGCCCAGATGAAAGGCCACGAGGTGAGCGAAGGCTACCTGGTGAGCGGCTTCATCATCCCCCTCATCGTCCCGGTCGACGTTCCCTGGTGGATGCTCACGCTGGCCGTGGCCTTCGCCGTGATCATCGGCAAGGAAGTCTTCGGCGGCACCGGCATGAACATCTGGAACCCGGCGCTCCTGGCCCGTGCCTTCCTGTTCTTCTCCTATCCGAGCAAGATGTCGGGCGACTCCGTCTGGGTCGGCGGCCTGAGCAAGGCCCTCGAAGGCGGTACGCCTTGGAAGGGCGGGGAAGTGGTCGACGCGCTCTCCGGCGCCACGCCGCTTTCGCACGCTTCCCTCGACGGCCTCTCCCAGGCCGGTACCAGCGTCCTCGACCTGTTCGTGGGCAACATCCCCGGTGCGGTGGGTGAAACGAGCGTGATCGCCATCCTGATCGGCGCCTTCATCCTCCTGTGCACCGGCGTGGCCAGCTGGAAGATCATGTGCTCTTCGGTGCTCGGCGCCCTCTTCGTGGGCTGGCTCGGCACTTCGTTCGGCGTGACCGACATCCCGTGCTGGGAGCAGCTGCTGATGGGCGGCTTCGCCTTCGGTACGGTGTTCATGGCCACCGACCCCGTGACCTCGGCCCAGACCGAATGCGGCAAGTGGATCTACGGCTTCCTGATCGGCGCGCTCTGCATCACCGTGCGTCTCTTCAACCCGGGCTATCCGGAAGGCATGATGCTCGCCATCCTGCTGATGAACACGTTCGCTCCGCTGATCGACCACTATGTCGTCAGCGCCAATATCAACCGCCGCCTGAAGCGGGCTAAAACCGTCTAGCGATGAATACCAACAATAACGTATACACCATTGTCTACACGACGGTCATCGTCGTGATAGCGGCCGCCATCCTGGCCCTTGCCGCGATGGCGCTCAAGCCCAGGCAGCAGGCGAACATCAAGGCGGAAACCATCAGCCAGATGCTGACAGCCGCCGGTTTTTCCAGCAAGGAGGACCTGGCCAAGTTCGGCAACGAACAGATCCTGGCCCTGTACAGCGACAACATCAAGACCGCGTTCCTGATCGACAAGGACGGCAACAAGACCGACGAACTCGAGACGGAAGTCTCTTCGATCGAACTCCAGGACAACCTGAAGCTCGAGAACAAGAACATCGCCGCGGGCAATCCGGCGCTTCCCGTCTATGTCTTTGAGAAAGACGGCGCCGAGATCAACGTGATTCCGTGCTACGGCGCGGGCCTCTGGGGCCCGGTCTGGGGCTACATCGCCTTCAACGCCGACTGCACCGAAATCGTGGGCGCCTACTTCGACCACGAGGGTGAAACCCCGGGCCTGGGTGCCAAGATCAAGGACGAGGCCTGGTTCCGCGAACAGTTCAAGGGAAAGACCGTTGATTTCGAGCATCCCGAAAACCCGTTCGGCATCATCAAGGGCGGCGCTCCCGCCGACGACCGTTCGAAGGTCGACGCCATCACCGGCGCAACGATGACCTGCAACGGCCTCGACGCCGCGCTCGACACCTGGCTGGCCGCCTACATCCCGTTCCTGCAGAAGAAAGCGGCTGCCGCCGTGGAGGAGGATTGCTGCTGCTGCGACGGCGATGAATGCGCCGACTGCGATCACGACCACGACCACGATCACGGTCATGACCACAATCACAGCCACGACCACAATCACCAACACAACCATCAGGAGGGCTAAGCCATGAACGAAGAACTCAAGAAAACCTTGTTGAATCCCATTTTCAAGGGGAACCCGATCACGGTGCTCGTGCTCGGTATCTGCTCTTCGCTGGCCGTCACGGTCCAGCTCAAGGGCGCCTGCGTGATGGCCCTTTCGGTGATCATCGTATGCGGCCTCTCGAGCCTGGTGGTCTCCCTGCTCCGCAATTCGATCCCCAACCGCGTGCGCATCATCGTGCAGCTGGTCGTGGTCGCCCTGATGGTGATCCTCGTCGACCAGGTGCTCAAGGCGTATGCCTACGCCGTCGACAAGCAGCTGTCGGTCTACATCGGCCTGATCATTACGAACTGTATCGTGATGGGCCGCATCGAGGCCTTCGCCCTGGGCAACAAGCCCATCCCCTCGATGCTCGACGGTCTGGCCAACGGCGCCGGCTACGGCCTGATCCTGATCATCGTGGCCTTCTTCCGCGAACTGCTCGGCAGCGGTACCCTCTTCGGTCTCCGCGTCCTGCCTGCAAGCTATGTTCCCAACAACCTCGTGATCCTTCCGCCGATGGCGCTGATCATCCTGGGCTGCATCGTCTGGGTCCAGCGCTCCATCCAGAAAGATCTGCAGGAGAAATAACACCTAACTCAAATCGATTATGGAATACATCAGCTTGTTCGTAAAGTCAATTTTCGTTGACAATATGATTTTTGCATACTTCCTGGGTATGTGCTCATACCTGGCGGTATCCAAAAATGTCAAGACAGCAAACGGTTTGGGTATTGCTGTGATTTTCGTGCTCCTGTGCACGCTGCCGCTCAACTACCTGCTCAACAAGTTCGTGCTGCAGCCCGGAGCGCTCTCCTGGCTGGGTGAACGCTTTGCCGACGTGGACCTGAGCTTCCTGAGCTTCATCCTCTTCATCGCGGTGATCGCCGCCTTCGTGCAGATCGTCGAGATGGTGGTCGAGAAGTTCCTGCCGGCGCTCTACTCCTCGCTGGGTATCTTCCTGCCGCTGATCGCCGTGAACTGCGCGATCCTCGGCGGTTCGCTCTTCATGCAGCAGCGCGAGTTCCTCAATTGCGGCGAGGCCGCCGTCTATGCGCTCGGCTCCGGCATCGGCTGGTGGCTGGCCATCGTGGCCCTGGCCGCCATCCGCGAGAAACTCGCCTACTCGAAGGTTCCCGCCCCGCTCAAGGGTCTGGGCATCACCTTCATGGTGGTGGGCCTGATGGGTATGGCCTTCATGACGTTCATGGGTATTTCACTGTAAGGAAGGAGGAAAGATTATGACCAATACGATTCTTGCAGCAATTCTCGTGATTGTCGTGGTCACGCTCATCCTCGTGGCCCTGCTCCTCTTCATCAAGACGAAACTTACCCCTTCGGGAACGGTCAAGATCGATATCAACGACGGCAAGAAGGTGCTCGACGTGCCGCAGGGCGGCTCGCTGCTCAACACCCTCGCCGAACAGAAGATCTTCCTGCCCTCCGCCTGCGGCGGCAAGGGCAACTGCGGCCAGTGCAAGTGCCAGGTCCTCGAAGGCGGCGGATCGATCCTCCCCACCGAGGTGGGCTTCTTCACCCGCAAGCAGATCGCCGACAACTGGCGTCTCGGCTGCCAGGTGAAAGTCAAGGACAACCTCAAGATCCAGGTGCCCGACTCCGCGCTCAGCGTCAAGAAACTCGAGTGCGAGGTCATCTCCAACAAGAACGTGGCCACCTTCATCAAGGAGTTCACCGTCCGGCTGCCGGAAGGCGAGAACATCGAGTTCAAGAGCGGTGAATACATCCAGATCGACATTCCCGAGTACGACGTCAGCTTCGCCGACATGGACGTCGATCCGATCTACCGGGGCGACTGGGAGAAATACGGATTCTTCGACCTCAAGCACAAGAACACCGTGCCGACCATTCGCGCCTACTCCATGGCCTCGTATCCTGCCGAAAAGAACGTCATCAAGCTCAACGTGCGTATCGCCACGCCGCCGTTCGACCGCAGCCAGCCGAAGGGCGTGTTCAAGATGCTGCCCGTGCCTCCGGGCATCGCCTCCACTTATGTCTTCTCCCGCAAGCCGGGCGACAAGGTGTGGATCAGCGGTCCTTACGGCGAGTTCCTGCTCCCGAAGGACGATCCCGACAGCCAGGAATACATCTTCGTGGGCGGCGGCGCCGGCATGGCCCCGCTCCGCAGCCACATCATGCACCTGTTCAAGACGCTCAAGACCAAGAAGGAAGTCCACTTCTTCTACGGCGCCCGCGCCCTCGTCGAGGCTTTCTACCTCGAAGACTTCGCGGAGATCGAGAAGGAATTCCCGAACTTCCACTTCCACCTGGCCCTCGACCGTCCCGACCCGGCCGCCGATGCGGCGGGCGTGAAGTACACCGCCGGTTTCGTCCACAACGTGATGAACGAGACCTACCTCAAGAACCACGAGGCTCCCGAGGATATCAAGTACTTCATGTGCGGTCCGCCGATGATGGTCGCCTCCGTCAACGCCCTCCTCGATTCGCTGGGCGTCGCGCCGGAAAGCATCCTGTACGACAATTTCGGAGGATAGTATGATGAGAACCATCCGCCCTGCGCAAGCGACGGATCTGGAAAGCATCCTGGCGGTCCTTGCGGCCGCCAGGATTTTTATGTGCGAAACCGGCAATCCGCACCAGTGGGTCGACGGGTATCCTTCCGCCGCCGTGGTGGAAGGCGACCTGGCCCGCGGCGGGGGCTACGTCGTGGAAGACGACGGGACCCTCGTGGCCTATTTCGCCTTCCTGCCGTCGCCGGAGCCCACGTATTCGGTCATCGAAGACGGGGCCTGGCTCGACGATACGATGCCGTATTACGTCGTCCACCGCATCGCGAGCTATCCGCACGCCCACGGCATCTTCGACACCATCCTGGACTGGTGCTTCGCGCAGCATCCGAACATCCGGATCGACACGCACCGCGACAACCGGATCATGCAGCACCTGATCACGCGCTACGGCTTCCGTTACTGCGGAATCATCCACGTGGCCTCCGGCGCCGAGCGCCTGGCCTATCAGAAAATCCGGGACAATTAAGCGGGATCGACGTCGATCTGGATCGTCGTGTGCCCCTTGAAGTCGCGGTCGATGCGGTCGATGCGCTCATAGAGAGCTTTCTTCGTGTCCGCCAGGGAGCGGTTGCGTGGGAGTTTGATCCAGAACTGCGCGATATGTTCGTCGGCCACCCTGTCGACGGGCGGCGTCACCGGGCCGGCGATGTCGGCGATGCCGAGCGAATCGGCCGCTTCCTTGATGAGCCGGCAGACATTCCATACCCGGCCTTCGTACCGGTCTTTTACCGTAATGCAGATCATCCGCACGAAAGGCGGATAGCGGAAGGCCTTGCGCTCCGCCAGCAGGCCGGCCGCGTCAACCGATTCCTGCGTGGGATGCAGCAGCCGTCCGAGCACCGGATGTTCGGGCTGGTCGGTCTGGATGACGAGACGGCCCTGCTCGCCGCGCCGGCCCGAGCGGCCCATCAGCTGGGTAAGCAGCTGGAAAGCGCGTTCGTCGCTGCGGAAATCGGGCACCGCGAACAGGCTGTCGGCCCGCACGATGACGGTCAGGGCGAGCCGCTCGAAATCGAAACCTTTGGTAATCATCTGGGTGCCGACCAGGATGTCGATGCGCCCTTCCGCGAAGTCGCGGATCATTTTCTCTTCGGCCGTCTTGCTTTCCGTCGTGTCGGCGTCGAACCGGGCGATCGTCCGGTCCGGGAAGGCGTCCCGCAGTTCTTCCTCGAGTTTTTCCGTGCCGGCGCCGCGCTCCATCAGGGCCGTTTCGCCGCAGGACGGGCAGCGCAGGGTGAAGGGGCGGTGGTACCCGCAGTAATGGCAGGATAGCGTGCTGTTGAATTTGTGGTAGCTCAGCGGCACGTGGCAGTGCGGGCAGCGGACCACTTCGCCGCAGGCTTCGCACTGCACCACGGGGGCATACGCCCGCCGGGAGCGGAAGACCAGGATCTGCCGGCCCGCCCGGAGGGTGGCGTCCATCTCCTTGAGCAGTTTCCGCGAGAAGGAGCCCTGCATATTGCCCAGCCGGCGCGCCTGGGCGGTATCGATGATTTCCACGCGGGGATCCTTCCCGCCGTGATAGCGTTCCGGCAGGTCGGCCCGGACGAATTTGTGGGTTTCCACATTATAGAGCGCCTCGCAGGAGGGCGTGGCGCTGCCCAGCACGATATCCGCCTTATGCAGGGCGGCCAGCATCAGGGCCGCGTCGCGGCCGTTGTAGCGGGGCGCGGTGTCATCCTGTTTATACGAGCGGTCGTGCTCTTCGTCGACGACGGCCAGGCCCAGGTTCCGGAAAGGGAGGAACACGGCGGAGCGGGTGCCCAGCACGATGCGGGGCGTCGGGTCGCGGCGGAGGGTGTCGATGACGGCGTAGCGCTGGGGCACGGTGGTCCGGGAATGGAAGACCAGCAGGGCGTCGCCGAAGACGGCTTCCAGCCGCTGCTGCAACTGTTTGGACATTGCGATCTCGGGAACGAGGAAGAGGACGTCGCGCCCGGCGCGCAGACTTTCGGCGGCCAGGTGGAGATAGATTTCGGTCTTGCCGCTGCCCGTGACGCCGAACAGCAGCACGGGTTTGTGCCGGGCGAAGCCATCGCGCGTCTGGTCCAAAGCCTGCCGCTGCGCTTCCGACAGGGTCTTCAGCGGCGGTTCGGCTTCTCCGTTTTTGGCGGCTTTCTTTTTCCGGGCTTTGTGCCGGGGTTTTCCGGCCTGCAGGATCTGGCGCTGCAGCCCCACGTTGCAGGCCGCCCGGAACACCTCGCCGGGCGTACAGAGATAATAATCGGCCACCATCTGCCAGAACGCCAGTTCGGCGGCGCCGACGCCCGGCGCATCCGGAAGCGCCTCCACTTCGCCGATCGCCGAAAGCGGCTTGCCCACCGGCGCGTGGTCGCTGACGCCCGTCACGATTCCGAGCGCCGGATGCCCGCGCAACGGCACCTGCACCCAGCACCCGGCCTCCGCCGTCCACCCCTCCGGCAGACGGTACGTCAGTCTTTCCTTTAATTTAAGAGGTAACAACACCTCCACGTAGCGCTTCTCCCCGGCCATGGCGTCGTTTTTTCACAGAATCTTCTGCGAAAATAACATTATTTTTTGCAGAAAGAAAAAAATCCTTACCTTTGCACTCCCACTCGAAACACAAGGTGCCATAGCTCAGTTGGTAGAGCAACGGACTGAAAATCCGTGTGTCCCTGGTTCAAATCCCGGTGGCACCACTTCAAACCCCGTCAGGAGCATTTCTGGCGGGGTTTATAGATTAACGATGAAGAAGACCCTGCTATTCCTTTTCCTCTTCCTGACCGCCGCTGCCGCTGCGCAGCAGCCGCCGGTGGTGCACCCCAAGCCCGGGGAGACGCGGCTCGACGCCCCGTCCATCACCGTCACTTTCCTGACGCGGAAGCAAAACTACCCGGGCGGCCCCGCTGCGACGCAGGACGTCGACGTCCTGTCGCCCAAGTCGGTGAACATCCATCCCGCCGGGTACAAGTATTACGTCAACTCCCTGGAAGGAATGCGCACCGTGGCCTTCGATTTCGCCACCGGCCGCAAGCTGAAGGTCATCCACCACGCCTTCGACAGCACGCATCTCGCCCTCTGGGCGCCGGCCAGCGGCCTCTTCCCGTTCAACTATACTTACAAGGATCCCTGGACTTTCTCCGGCAAGCCGGTCGAAAGCACCTTCTCGCACAACGGACGCTATCTCTGGGTGCCCTATTACCGACGCTCCTACGATATCAACGCGCAGGATCCTTCCGCGATGGCCGTCATCGACACGCAGCGCGATACCATCGTCCGCATTTTCGAGACCGGCCCGCTTCCCAAAATGATCGCCACGTCTCCCGACGGGAACCGGATCGCCGTGACGCATTGGGGCGACAATACGGTGGGTCTGCTGGATATTTCCGGCAACGATCCCACGCGCTGGCACTATGTGTCGTGCCACATCGTGGATTATAAGCTCAAGCTCAACTACAGCCGCACCGTCTCCGTCAACCGCGACGCCGGCAGCGGCTATTGCCTGCGCGGCACGCTGTTCACGCCCGACGGCCGCTATCTGCTGGTGGGCTGCATGGGCGCCGGCGGCGGCATCGCGGTCATCGACCTGCAGAACGACAGGTACCTGGGCCGCATCCTCGGGATGATGTCGAACCTGCGGCATCTGATTCTCAGCGGCGAATATCTCTATCTGAGCATCAACAACAAGGGCTATGTCCAGCGGATTCCTTTGAGCCGCATTCTGGAATCCATCGACGGGTTCGACGAAAAGCACGCCACGGTCACGCTGACCGACTGGGAAAGCTGCAAGGTGCCCGCGGGCGCCCGCACCATCGTGGCCTCGCCCGACGGCCGTTTCATTTTTGCGGCCTGCAATTTCTCGAGCAAGATCGCCGTGGTCGATACCCGCACGATGACCCTGGTGGGAACGCTCGACGCCGACTCCTATCCGGTGGGTCTCGACCTTTCCCAGGACGGCAAGTATCTGCTCTCGACGTCCCAGGCCCGTCCTTCCGGCGGCGGCAACGCCGTCGATATCTTTGAAATCCGCTACAAATGATGAGACTCCGCCGTTCGATCCTGCTGCTGACGCTGCTGGCCGCCTTCCTGCCGGTCCGGGCGCAGGTGCTTTGGTCCTATCGCGATTCGGTGCCGGACGGCTATAATTTCCTGCTTTATCTGCCAGCGGGTGCGGATACCTGTTCGACGCCGCTGCCGACCGTCCTGTTCCTGCACGGCAAGAGCCTGTGCGGCGACGACCTGAACGACGTGCTGCGCTACGGGACCGTCGACGCCATCCGCCGCGGCCTGCCGCTCGATGCGGTGGTCATCGCGCCGCAGACGTCCGTCGTGGGCTGGGAGGCCGAAAAGCTCGACCATGTGGTGGAGTTCGTGAACCGGAAGTTTCCCTGCGACACCAACCGCTTCTACGTGATCGGAATGAGTATGGGCGGGTGGGGCACCCTGAAGATGGTGCACCACTATCCCCACAAGGTGGCGGCTGCGCTGGCGATGTGCGGCGGCTATGCCGAGCCTTCGATTTCCGGCCTGTCGGAAGTGCCGCTCTGGATCATCCACGGTTTCCGCGACACGGTGACGGCCGTTTCCTATTCGGCGACGCTGGTCAAGCAGCTTTACGACAGCGGCAAGGGGACGCGGCTGATCTACGACCAGCCGGCGTGCGGCCATTCCGAACTGGCCCGGGTCTTCTATCTGCCCGAGCTCTATCAGTGGCTGTTCGAGCACAACCTGCAGGATCCGGGGCGTCCCGTCAACCTGCAGTATTCCATTACGGAGGAGACCATGAATGCGGCCTACGGCCGGCTGAACCCCGACGCTGTGCCGGAGCTTGTGCCCCGGCGGGCGCCTTTCGTGCCGGACCGGCTGCCGGAGCCGGAGCCGCCCAAGGAGATTACTTCGTGGGAGGAACTTCCTTCCCTGCTGGATTGGGATTGGACACAAATTCGGCGATCAGCCGTGCCGCCAGTTCCGGTTCGTTGGTGGTGATGTGGTCGCAGCCCAGTCCGAGCATTCGGACGATATCGGCTTCCTGATCGACGGTCCAGACATTGACGACCATGCCCAGTTCGTGGGCTTCGGCCACCCATTCCGGGTGCTTGTCGAAGACGGAGAAATGATAATCGATGCCGTTGATTCCCAAAGCCTTCACTTCGGCCGGCGCGAGCTCGCCTCCGAGGTATTCCACCAGGCAATTCGGCATCAGCTTCGCGAATTCCTTGCAGGCGGACAGGCTGAACGAGATGAATTCCACGCGGTCTTCCACACCGTGGCGGCGGATGGCTTCGACGCTGGCCGGCAGGGCCTTGGCCTCATATTCGGGGTCGCCTTTGCTCTTGAGTTCGTAGACCAGTTTCATCGCCGGATATTCCAGCGAGGCCGCGAGATATTCGTCGATCGTGGGGATGATTTCACCGTTCTTCAGGCGCAGCGAGGTGTCGCGGAGCGCTTCGAGCGTGCTTTCATAGATCACCCGGTCGTGATAGGTGAAATCGTGGTTGACCACGAGCTGGCCGTCGGCGGTCAGGTTGACGTCGAATTCGGAGCCGTAGGCCCCGATGCGGCCGGCGTTCTGGAGCGAGGAGATGGAGTTCTGGGCGGATCCTTTGGCTTTCCAGTAGCCGCGGTGCGCCACCACTTGCGGGCCGGGAGCGGCCTCTTTGCCACAGGCCGCCAGCAGGCAGCCGATGAGCAGGGTGAACAGGAGCTTTTTCATACCTGCAAAGTTACGGAAAATCCCGCCGACTGCGCTTGCAAGATAGAATTATTATCGATACCTTTGCCGCGCGGGCGAAGCCCCGTATTTCTCTATGAAACAAGAAACCAAAGACCGGCTGAAGGCCTGTGTGCGGGAAGTCCTTCCCTCCACGACCAAGACCTGCATCTGGATCATCAAGATCACCCTGGCCGTCTCCTTCGCGATGATGCTGCTCAAATATTTCGATATCCTGCCCTGGATATCGGATGCGGTCAGCCCGGTTTTCAATATCTTCGGCCTGCCGGGCGCGGCGGCCCTGGCCTTTGTGTCGGGCTACTTCGTGAACGTGTATTCCTGCATCGCCGTGATGACCACCCTCGAGCTCGACTGGCGCGCCCTGACCATCCTCTGCACGATGGTGATGTGCGCGCATTCGATGGTGCTGGAAACCGCCGTCCTCAAGAAGACCGGCGCCAACGGCGTCCGGATGGTGATCATCCGGACCCTGTGCGCTTTCCTGATGGGCATCATCCTCAATGCCATCCTGCCCGGTTCCTCCGACCTTTCGGTGGCCTCGTATGAGGCGGGGGAGAAGCTCTCGTTCTGGTCGACCCTGGGCGACTGGGCGGTTTCGGCCCTGAAACTGGTGGTGATGATGATCGCCATCATCTATTCGCTCAACATCCTGCAGCGGATGCTGCGCGAGTTCGGCATCATGGAGAAGATCGCGAAGGTCTTCCGGCCCCTGATGTGGGTGTTCGGCCTGCCGGCCGGCACGGTGTTCCTCTGGCTCGTGGCCAACATCATCGGCCTCGGCTACGGCGCCGCCGCGATGCTCTTCGAACTGGATCGGGGCGACGTGACCCGTCGCGACGTCCTGCTGCTCGACACGCACATCTGCATTTCCCACAGCAATCTCGAAGACCTGCTGCTGCTGACCGCCTGCGGCGCCGTGTGGTGGATCATGCTGCTCTCGCGCTGGGCGATGTCGATCGTGCTGGTGTGGGAACTCCGGCTGGAGTTCTGGATAAAAGATACCATAAGTAAAAAATAATTACCTTTGCAGGTTGTAATATACCCAAGATGGAAAACACCACGAAATGCCTGATCATCGGAAGCGGCCCGGCTGGTTATACGGCGGCGATCTACGCCTCGCGTGCCGCCCTGGATCCCATTCTTTATGAAGGCCTCCAGCCCGGCGGCCAGCTCACCACGACCACGGTCATCGAGAACTTTCCCGGCTACCCCGAGGGTGTCGACGCAAACCAACTGATGAGCGCCATGCGCGAGCAGGCGGTCCGCCTGGGCGCCGACGTCCGTTCCGGCTATGTCACGGCCGTCGACCTGTCGCAGCGTCCCTTCCGGGTGACGGTCGACGACAGCGAGACCGTCCTGGCCGAAACCCTGATCATCGCCACCGGCGCCACCGCCAAATACCTGGGCCTTCCCAGCGAAGAGAAGTTCCGCGGTTTCGGCGTGTCGGCCTGCGCCACCTGCGACGGCTTCTTCTACCGTGGCAAAGATGTTGCAGTGGTTGGCGGCGGCGATACGGCCTGTGAGGAAGCCACCTACCTCGCCCATCTCTGCAAGAAGGTCTATATGATCGTCCGCCGCAATGTCCTCCGCGCCTCGAAGGCGATGCAGGAGCGCGTCATGCAGACGGAGAACATCGAGATCCTCTGGGAGTGCCAGACGCAGGAAGTGCTGGGTGACGCCACGGGCGTGACCGGCGTCCGGCTGGTCCGCAAGAGCGGGGAAGTGTTTGAGAAAGCGATCGACGGCTTCTTCCTGGCCATCGGTCACCATCCCCAGTCCGACCTCTTCCGGGCGTGGATCGATACCGATGAAAACGGCTACATCCTGACCGACGGAAAGACGTCCCGGACCAACGTCGAAGGCGTCTTCGCCGCCGGCGACGTGCAGGATCCCCAGTATCGCCAGGCCATCGCGGCCGCCGGCAGCGGATGCCGGGCGGCGCTCGATGCGGAAAGATACTTATTGTCAAAGATTCAATAGATGCGTACCAAACTTCTCATCGGCACTTTTCTGATGCTGGCGCTCCTGGCCTCGTGCAAGTCCCAGTACGAAGCCGTGCTTTACGGCAGCGACATCCAGGCCAAATACAAAATGGCGTTCGAACTCTTCGAGGCCAAGAAGTATTCCAAGGCCGCCGAAGCGTTCGAGTCGCTGACCATGGCCACCCGCGGCACGGCCCAGGACGACACCGTCCAGTTCTACTGGGGCCTGAGCAACTACCGCTACGGCGACTACATCACGGCCGAAAGCAACCTGAACCAGTTCATCACCACGTTCCCGCTGAGTCCGTTCACCGAAGAAGCCAAGTTCCTCCGTCTCGACTGCCTGTACCGCGGCACCTACCGCTACGAACTCGATCCGCTGCCCACGCGGCGCGCCCTGGCCGAGATGAGCGTGTTCCAGGTCGAGAACCCCAAGTCCCAGTATCACGCCCGCATCGACGAGATGATGGACGACCTGAACAACCGGCTCGAACTCAAGGCCTACAAGGCGGCCTATCTCTATTACCATATGGAGGACTACCTGGCCGCCCACTACGCCCTCAAGAACGTGCTCAAGGAGAACGCCGAGAACCGCTATCGCGAAGAGATCCTCTACTATACGGCCCTTTCGGCCTACAAATATGCGTTCTACAGCGTCGCCGCCAAGCAGCGCGAGCGCTATCTCATCTTCGTCGACGACTATTTCAACATCGTCAGCGAATTCCCCGAGTCCAAGTACCTCAAGGAACTGGAAGGACTCTACAACAAAGCCCAGAAACAATTGAAAAAAGATAACCCGAATGGATAACCAGAAAATCGCCCAGGTGCCTGTCAACACCATTACCCGCAATCTGGCGGATTTCGCCGCTCCGACCGGCAACGTGTATGAGAGCGTCATGATCATCGCCAAGCGTTCCAACCAGATCGCCGCCGACATCAAACAGGAACTCAACCACAAGCTGGAGGAATTCTCCAACTACGCCGATACCCTCGAGGAGACCTTCGAGAACCGCGAGCAGATCGAGATTTCCAAGTATTACGAGCGCCTTCCCAAACCGGTGCTGATCGCTACGAAGGAGTTCCAGGACGGCAAGATCTATTACCGGAAAGCTGAGTAGCCTCGCGCTATGCTCAAGCGTCTTCTCATCGAGAACTATGCGCTGATCGATCACCTGGACATCACTTTTCCGGGTGAACTTGTAATCATTACCGGTGAAACCGGAGCCGGCAAGTCCATTTTGCTCGGCGCCCTTTCGCTGGCTTTGGGAGGACGCAGCGATATTTCCGTCGTCAAGGACCCCGGCCGCAACTGTGTCGTTGAGGCCACCTTTGAAGAAGCGGGCAGGGAAGTGCCCGTCCGACGCGTGATCACCCCGCAGGGGCGGTCACGCTGTTTTGTGGACGATGAGCCCGTTCCCATGGACCGCCTTCGTGAAACCGCTTCCCGCTGGGTGGACATTCACGCCCAGCACCAGCAGCTGCTGCTGGCGGAGCGGGATTTCCCCCTGAATGTGCTCGACCAATACGCCGGCCTCGCCCGGGCCGTGGCCGACCATGGCCAGACCTGGCAGGAACTGCTGGCGGCTGAAAAGGAGCTGGCGGCGCTCGACGCGCGGATCGCCGCTTCCCTCCGGGAACGCGACTATCTGGAGTTCCAGTTCCGGCAGCTCGACGAAGCCGCCCTTCGCGACGGCGAACTGGAAGAACTGGAGTCCGAACAGTCGCTGCTGGCCCACGCGGAAACCGTCAAGGAACAGGTGGACCAGGTGGAGCAGGGTTTCTCCGGCGGGGAATTCCCGCTGGAAGCCACGCTCAAGGAAATGGCCGCCTCCCTGGGCAAGATTGCCCGCTACTATCCGGCTTTCAGCGAACTCGGCGAGCGGATCGAATCGGCCCGCATCGAACTCAAGGACATCCGGGAAGAAGTGGCCGCGCTCGGCGAGCGGGTTGTCTTCTCGCCCGAACGGCTCGAAGCCGTGGATGCCCGCCTCTCGCTGCTCTACGGCCTGCAGCGCAAATTCGGCGTGGCGACCGTGGCGGAACTGGTCGCGCTCCGCGATGACCTGTCCGCGCGCCTGTCCGCCGCCGTCGACGACGAGCTGGGCCGTGAGCCCCTCGCCCGGAAAGTGGAAGCCCTCCGCGAAGCGTGCCTCCGCTCGGCGACGGCGCTGCACGAAGCGCGCCTGAAAGCCGCGCCCGGCCTGGCCGCGCAGCTGCAGGACGACGTCCGGCAGCTGGAGCTGCCCCGGGCCCGTTTTGTAGTCGAAGTCGAAGCGGGCGACCGCGTCGGTGCCGACGGCCTCGACACGGTCCGTTTCCTGTTCGACGCCAACGACCGCGGCCTGCAGCCCCTGGCCAAGTGTGCCAGCGGCGGTGAACTTTCCCGCGTGATGCTCTGCATCAAGGCCCTGCTGGCCCGCTACCAGGGCATGCCGACGCTCATCTTCGACGAGATCGACGCCGGCGTTTCCGGCAGCGTGGCCGAAAAGATGGGCCGGATGCTTGCCCGGATGGGCGAAAACATGCAGGTGATCGCCATCACGCACCTGCCGCAGGTGGCCAGCAAGGGCTCCGCCCATTATCTGGTCTACAAGGAAGCCGGCGCCGCCGGCGTCCAGACGCACATCCGTCCCCTGGAAGGGGGCGACCGTGTCCGGGAAATCGCCCGGATGCTCAGCGGCGAGAACATTACCCCCGAAGCGCTGGCCAACGCCGGCGTCCTGTTGCAAGAAGATAAATCTTAATATACTATGCGCCTGATCATTCAAGAATCGTATGGGAAAATGTCGCAGTGGGCTGCGGCATACATCGTGAAGCGGATCCAAGATTTCGCCCCCACGCCGGAACGGCCTTTCGTTCTCGGACTTCCCACCGGCTCCACGCCGATTGGAACCTACAAGGAACTCATCCACCTCTATCAGACCGGCAAGGTTTCGTTCAAGAACGTCGTGACCTTCAACATGGACGAGTACATCGGCATTCCGCAGAACCATCCGGAAAGCTACCACACCTTCATGTGGAACAATTTCTTCTCCCACATCGACATTCCGGCCGAGAACGTGCACATTCTCGACGGCAATGCGCCCGACCTGGAGAAGGAATGCGCCGACTATGAGGCGAAAATCGCCGCTTTCGGCGGCATCGACCTGTTTATGGGCGGCATCGGCCCCGACGGCCACATCGCCTTCAACGAACCGGGCTCCTCACTCAGCTCGCGGACCCGCGTCAAGTCGCTGACCACCGACACCATCATCGCCAACTCCCGCTTCTTCGGCGGCGACATCAACCTGGTTCCCAAGCGCGCCCTCACGGTCGGCGTCGGCACCATCATGGACGCCAAGGAAGTGCTGATCCTGGCCAACGGCCACAACAAGGCCCGGGCGCTCGCCCACGCGATCGAAGGATCGGTCAACCATATGTGGACCATCTCCGTGCTCCAGATGCACCCGCGCGGCATCATCGTCTGCGACGACGCGGCCACGGTGGAGCTGAAGGTCGGAACCGTCAACTACTTCAAGGATATCGAGAAAGCGAATCTCGACCCTACTTCGATACTGAGATAGTGTAGCTGTCCTTGTCGTACACGAGATTGCGGGTGGCGCGGTTGCGCCATCCGCTTTCGTTATGGTCGCGGACAAAGTGGAAGTTGCAGTGCAGCAGCTGCATGGGGTGGTCTTCCGGGTGGAGGAAGAAGCCGGTGCCCTGCTGCATCAGCGCGGTGACGAAATAGGTGAAGATGTCGTAGCCCTGGAAGGAGAAGTCGTCGGGCTCGGCATAGAAAAGGGCGCGGTACTGCCGCACGAACTGCTGGTCGCGAGGGTCGCTGTAGTCGACGAAGTAGGGCGCGGGGGAGTGGAGGCCGATGTTGAAGAGCGCGTCGGGGTCGGAGGTCTCGTAGTTGCGTACGCGGTTGGTGCACCAGACTTCCAGCGGAATGTTGCGCTTGGTCAGGTTGTTGAGCGTGCGGATGGCTTCGGTGGCGAAGGCTTTGTCTTCGGAGCCGATGATGACCTTGGAAGGGGAGAGGCGGGAACCGGACGGAAGCAGGGCGGCCAGGCCGGAGAGAGCGGTCTTCCGGCAGGAGATGCCCTGGGCCTGGAGACTGGTTTCAATGCGGGCCAGCAGTTCCGCATCCTGGGCGGCGTTGCGGGTCAGGAGAATCACCCGGTCGGAGCTCTTGAAATGGAGGCTGTTCACCAGGTTGCCGGCCTGCGCTTCGAGCGAGGCGGGTACCTGGAAGAGGAACGGATGGAATTCGACCAGGGAGTCCACTTTCCGGTCGAGCGGAGAGACGATCGGAATGCCGTTCTGGTCGGAGAAGGCGAGGAACGGCGTCAGGGTGGCGGATTCGACGGGACCGATGATCAGGTCGCTTTCGGCGAATTTGCGGTCCGAGACGATGGCGTTGGCACCTTGGGCGAGGTCGTAGACGTTCAGCACGAGGTTGGCGCCGCGTTCTTTCAGGTCGCGGATGGCCAGCAGGGCGCCGCTGTAGAAGTTGAAGAACTGCTCGGAGCCCTTGCCGCTGGCGTTCAGGGGCAGCACCAGGGCGATGCGCATCGGATCGTCGGCCGTGAAGTAGCGGAGTTTCCGGGCAGGCGCCATCGGGGCGGCGGGCGTCTCGACGGGTTCTTCTTCGGGCGTGATCTCTTCGGGATCCAGGATCTCGTCGTCATCGGGGACTACGTCGCCGAGGAAGGGGATGAGGATGATCTTGCCGCGGATTTCGTCGGCGGACACCATCCCGTTGTAGTCGAGGATCTGGCCGGGGGTGAGACCGTATTTGCGGGCGATCGACGAGAGCGATTCGAACCAGCGCACCTTGTGCTCGATGACGCGCTCGACCACACGCGGGAGCGTGTCGTTGGCGGGGTCGACGGCCGGTTCGGCCGGTTGATCGGGCGTTGCCGGCTTTTCAACGGCCTTTGCCGGCGCAGGGGCCTTCTCTTGCCTGGCCTGCTGCGCCGGAATGGCTCCTTCCTTATAGGGAACGAAAATGATGGAACCCGATTTGAGGCCGTTCTTGAGGTCCGGATTGGCGGTCAGCAGTTCTTCCTGCGTGACGCCGTAGGCCTTGCAGATCGAGAAGACGGTCTGCTTGGGAAGCACCTTGTGGATGTAATACACTTTTCCGGCGATGTTCGCCTTTTCGACGGAGATGGTCACGTCCGGGGCGTTGTACCCTTGGGCGACGAGCCCCGCGGGAATCGCGATGGCGAGCAGGCAGAGGAAAAGGAGGCGCTTCATCGGAGAAATCCGGATTACTTGGCGGTGTTGCGGGTCTTGATGTATTCGGCGTTGAGGCCGTCCACGATTTCCTGGGTGATATCGAGGGCCGGGGCGCCGACCATCACGACGTTCGAAGCGGCCGTGGTGGTGAGGATGGCGGCGAAGTTATGCGTCTTGTTGTATTCTTCCAGGTAGGTCTGGATGGCGAACATCACCTGGTTGAGCAGCACCTGGCTCTCTTCGGCGAGTTCCTGCTGTTTCTGGGCGGCTTCGTTCTGCAGGTTGGCCTGGCGCTGCTGGAGCGAAGTGTTCTGCTGTTCGGCGGCGGAGCGGGTGAGCAGGCCTTTCTGGATCTGGTTTTCGAAGCTCTTGATGTCGCTCTCGAGTTTGCGGGCCTTCTTGTTGAGTTCGGTGTCGGCGTTCTGGGCCTTGGCCTCGAAGGCGGACTGCAGGTCGCTGTACATGTCGTACTGCATCATCAGGGTGTCGAGGCGGATGTAGACGATATCGCCGGCGACGGCCTGGATTTCATCGGAAGATTCAGTGACCTTGGGTCCTTTGGGAGAGGAGGTGAGGGAGATGATAAGCGCGGCCACGCCTGCGAGAAGCGCGACAATGCTCAAGATAAGAGGGGTTTGTTTCATGGATATTTGATTTGTTGTATTTTCGTATAAAATGCAAATATAAACAAATTATTTCAACTCCGCCAAATATGCCTGGATCGTGCGCTCCAGACCCCAATAGAGGGCGTCGCTGATCAGGGCGTGGCCGATGGAAACCTCGAGCAGGCCGGGGATGGTTTCGTGGAAGTAGCGGAGGTTTTCGGTGTTCAGGTCGTGGCCCGCGTTCAGGCCGAGCCCGAGGCGGACGGCCTCGCAGGCGGCTGCATAGTACGGGGCGATGGCCCGTTCCCGGTCGGCGGCATAGCCGGCGGCGTAGGCTTCGGTATAGAGTTCCACGCGGTCGCAGCCGGTTTCGGCGGCGTAGCGGATCATTTCGACATCCGGGTCGATGAAGATGGAGACGCGGATGCCTTCGCGCTTGAACATCGCGCAGGTCTTCTGGAGGAAGGCCAGGTTGCGCTTCGTGTCCCAGCCGGCGTTGGACGTGAGCACGTTCTCGGCGTCGGGGACGAGCGTCACCTGGGCCGGGTGCACTTCGCACACCAGGTCGCAGAAGCTCTGGATGGGGTTGCCTTCTATGTTGAATTCGGTGGTCAGCAGGGGTTTGAGCGCCCGCACGTCCGCATAGCGGATGTGCCGCTCGTCGGGCCTGGGATGGACCGTGATTCCCTGGGCGCCGAAGCGCTCGCAATCGATGGCTGCCTTGAGCACATCGGGGACATTTCCGCCGCGTGCGTTGCGCAGCGTGGCGATTTTATTGATGTTTACACTTAATTTGGTCATAATGTGCAAAATTAATAATTTTGACACCAATTATGAAAATTGCTTTGTACAATCGCGACCGGCAAGCCGGTGTGGAAGCCGTCAAGCGGCGTTTGCGCGAAAAAGGTGCCACGCTGGTCTGCTACGGTGAGGATTTCACTTCCTGGGAAGACCTCCCCGCCGACACGGAGCTCTTTCTCCCGCTGGGCGGCGACGGCACCTTCCTCCAGGCGCTCACCTTCGTCCGCGACCGGGGCATCCCCGTGGCCGGCATCAATTTCGGCCATCTGGGCTTCCTGACCACCGCCCGGGCCGATGAAGAGGGCTGGGTCGACGCCCTGCTGGCAGGCCGTTATTCTGTGGAGGAGCGCAGCCTGATCCGCGTGACCTGCGCCGCCTTCCCCGAAGCCTTCTATCCCTTCGCGCTCAACGAGGTATCGCTGCAGCGGCGGGGTGCGAGCATGCTTCAGATCTGCGTCCGCATCGACGGCCGCGACCTCCCGACCTACTGGGCCGACGGCTTGGTGATTTCTACGCCGACGGGCAGCACGGCCTACAACCTGAGCGTGGGCGGCCCCGTGGTGATGCCCTCGTCCGAAGTGATGGTCATCGCCCCGATCGCCCCGCACAACCTCAACGTGCGTCCGCTGGTGGTGCCGATGAGCGCGACCGTCGAACTGACCTTCCGCTCCCGCGAGAAAGGCGCCCTGCTCACCCTCGACAACCGCTCGTGCGAAATCCCGTCCGACACGGTGGTGAGCCTGGCCCGCGGCCGTTACGGGCTCCGCTACGTCACGCTTTCCGAAAGCAATTTCATCCACGCGCTGCAGACCAAACTCTTCTGGGGAGAGGACCGGCGCAATGCAAACCGATAATACCGAGAATCTTATGGATACTCCCACCCATATCAGCATCATCATGGACGGCAACGGCCGCTGGGCGAAAAAGCAGGGCAAGATGCGCCTGTTCGGCCACAACGCCGGCCGCGAAAGCGTCCGCGCCTGCACGGAATACTGCGCCGAAAAAGGCGTCCGCTACCTGAGCCTCTTCGCCTTTTCGGAGGAGAACTGGGGCCGCCCCGTCGACGAAGTGGCGGGCCTGATGGACCTGCTCGGCCGCTGTATGCTGGAAGAGCGCGACACCCTGATGAACAACAACGTTCGTTTCCAGGTGATCGGCGACCGCACGCGGCTGTCCGACGCCCTGCGCAAAGGCGTCGAAGCCCTCGAAAAAGAGACGGCTCCCAACACCGGGCTGACCCTCGTCATCATGCTCAGCTACAGCGGGAAATGGGATATCCTCCAGGCGGCGCAACGCTACGCCGCCGACTGCCTGGCCGCCGGCAAAACCCTCCCGCTCGACGAAACGGGTTTCAGCACTTACCTGGCCACGGCCGGCATCCCCGATCCCGACCTGCTGATCCGCACCAGCGGCGAGCAGCGCATCAGCAACTATATGCTCTGGCAATGCGCCTACACGGAGTTCTACTATACGCCCGTACTTTGGCCTGATTTTCGCAAAACCGACCTCGAACAAGCCTTGCTCAGTTACGCCACCCGTGAAAGAAGATACGGAAAAGTGGAATAATCAAAAAAAAGTGTAACTTTGTAAGTCTATTCGGAAAGGATTTGATGAAAAAAAGATTATTAGCGCTGTTTGGTGCCTTTCTGGCCCTCGTTGCCCTTCCGGCCGCGGCCCAGGAGCCTGCGGGCGGATCGGTTGAGGTAGACTTTAACCAACCCAAGAAATATGTGGTCGGCGGTGTCCGGATTACCGGCACCAAGTATCTGGGCGAGGCCCAGTTGCTCTCCGTGCTGGGTATCCATCCCGGCGATGTGGTCACCGTCCCGGGCGACGACATCTCCTCCGCCATCAAACGCATCTGGATGCAGGGCGCAGCCTCCACGCTGGGCTTCTATGTGGATTCCCTCAACGCCTCGCGCGATACCGCCTGGTTCCGCCTCGACCTCCAGGAGCGTCCCCGCGTCATTACCTGGGACTATCGCGGCGTCAAGAACAGCGAGCGCGACGACATCAAGGAGCGCCTCAACCTCCGCCGCGGCGGCCAGCTCTCGGAATACGTCAAGGCCTCCTCGGTCAAGAGCATCAAGGACTATTTCAAGGAGAAAGGCTACGCCGACGTGGACGTGAACGTCGAAGTGTCCAACGACTCGATCATCAAGAACGCTGTCCGCGTGGTCTTCGACGTCAACAAGGGCAAGAAACTCAAGATCAAGGATATCTCCTACGAAGGCAACGACGAGATCAGCAAGTTCCAGCTCGACAAGGCGATGAAGAAGACCAAGGACGCCAAGTGGTACAACCTCTTCTCGTCGAAGAAATTCCAGGAAAAGGAATACGTCAGCGACAAGGATAAGCTCCTCGAAGTCTTCAACGAAGCCGGCTACCGCGACGCCAAGATCGTGCGCGACTCCCTCTACCGCGATCCCGAAGACGGCCGCCTGTGCATCCACTTCGTGATCGACAAAGGGCAGAAATACTACTTCCGCGACATTACCTGGACGGGCAACGCCGAGTACACGGAACAAGTCCTCAACGACATCCTGAAAATCGAAAAGGGCGATGTCTACGACGTGGTCACGATGGAGAAGCGCCTCTACTCCGGCGAGAAGGAAGGCGACATCTCCATCCGCAAGCTCTATAGCGACAACGGCTTCCTGTTCTTCAACGTCACGCCCGTGGAGCTCAACATCGACGGCGACTCCGTCGACGTGGAAATGCGTATCGTGGAAGGCAAGCCCGCCACCTTCAACGACATCATCATCAACGGCAACACCATCACCAACGAAAAGGTGGTGCGCCGCGCCGTCTTCACCCGCCCGGGCTATCTCTACCGCCAGACCGACTTCGAGCGCTCCATCCGCGAAATCTCCTCGATGGGCCATTTCGACGCCGAGCATGCGGTCGACCCCAACAAGGGCTACAGCCTGATCCCCAATTCCGTCACCAATACCGTCGACATCGCCTACAACGTGCAGGAGAAACCCAACAGCCAGCTCGAGCTTTCCGGAGGCTGGGGCAACCGCATGTTCGTGGGCACCGTGGGCGTAAGCTTCAACAACTTCTCGACCGCCAACTTCTTCAAGAAGGAAGCCTGGCGTCCCGTACCGCTGGGCGATGCGCAGAACCTGTCGATCCGTTTCCAGACCAACGGTTCCTACTACACGGCCTTCACGGCCAGCTTCGTGGAGCCCTGGCTCACCGGAAAGAAGCCGACCTCCCTCAACATCTCGGCTTACTTCACCCGCCAGACCAACTCGTACTCGACCTACTACTACCAGGTGCTCAACGACGACCAGTATATGGAAATCTACGGCGCCTCCGTCGGCCTGGGTACGCGCCTGAAATGGCCCGACAACTATTTCGTCCTCTACAATTCGCTCAGCTGGCAGTCCTACAACCTGCAGGACTGGCACTACTACTTCATCTACTCCACCGGCCGCTCCCACAACATCAGCTGGTCGGCCACCCTCTCGCGCAACTCCACCGACCAGTCCATCTACCCGCGCCGCGGTTCCGACTTCAGCTTCGGCATGCAGCTGACGCCGCCCTGGTCGATGATGAAGAAGAACTGGCGTGACATCAACTACAATGCCCAGTCGGTCCAGGACCACTACCGCTGGATCGAGTACCACAAGTGGACCTTCAAGGGATCGCTCTACACGCCCCTGGTCGGCGACCTTGTGCTGATGACCCGCGCCCAGTTCGGCTATCTGGGTTATTACAACAAGCGCTGGGGCTATTCCCCGTTCGAGGGCTTCATCGTCGGCGGCGACGGCATGTCGGGCTACAACACCTACGGCAACGAAGTCATCGGTCTGCGCGGCTATGAGAACTATTCGCTGACCCCTTATGTAAACGGCGCCTACGCGGGCAACGTGTACGACAAGTTCACCGTCGAACTCCGTTATCCCGTGGTGATGCAGCCGCAATCCACCATCTTTGCCCTCCTCTTCCTGGAAGGCGGCAACAGCTGGTCCTCGATCCGGGACTGCAACCCGTTCCAGATCAAGCGTTCCGCCGGTGTCGGCCTCCGGGTCTTCCTGCCCGTCGTCGGTCTCCTGGGTATCGACTGGGGCTACGGCTTCGACAACGAGCCGGGCAAAGACAAGAGCCATTTCCATTTCCTGATCGGACAACAATTCTAACAAGAGACTGTCATGAAAAAATCCTTCCTCGTCATTGTCGCCCTGCTTATGTTCATCGGCACGGCCGGTGCGCAGAAGATCGGCTATATCAACACGGAATCCATTCTTAGCGAAATCCCGGCCTATACCGCCGCCCAGAGCCAGCTGGAAGCCCTTTCCGACAAATACAAGGCCCAGATCGAAACCGAACTCGGCAAGATCGAGACCCTCTACCAGAACTATCAGGCCAGCCGCAATTCGATGTCTGCCTCCCAGCGCCAGAACGCCGAGAATGAAATCATCTCGAAGGAGCGCGTGGTGCAGGAGAAGCAGCGCATCTATTTCGGCGAAGACGGCATCATGGCCAAGAAGGCCGAAGAGCTGCTCGCCCCGATCCGTGCCCGCGTCGACAAGGCCATCGCCGACGTGGCGCGCATGGGCGGCTACGACCTGGTGATCGACCTGGCCGCCGTCCAGGGCGTCGTCTACAAGAACGAGGCCCTCGACCTCACGCAGTTCGTGCTGGTCAAATACAACGAAAATCTCTAATTCATAATTCTAAAGTCTATTTTTCCCAAGATGAAAAAGATTGTACTTCTCACTGCTTGTGTACTTGCGTTCGGTGCTTTCGCAAATGCGCAGACGCTCAAGTTCGGACACATCAATACCAATGAGCTGATCAGCCTGATGTCGGAGCGCGACTCCGCCCTGGTCAAACTGATGGCTTATGAGAACGACCTGCAGGAAACGCTGGAGGGGATGGGGACCGAGTACAACAACAAGGTGAACGAGTATCAGCGTAAAAGCAACGAATGGGCACCCGTGGTGCTCGAGACCAAGCAGCGCGAACTGCAGGAACTGGGACAGCGCATCCAGCAGTTCCAGCAGAATGCCCAGCAGGAAATGGCCCAGATGCAGCAGACCCTGATGACCCCGGTGATCGAGAAAGCGCAGAACGCCCTGACCAAGATCGCCAAGGAGCAGAAACTGGTCTATGTGTTCGACCTCTCCGCCGGTTCGCTCATCTACTATGACGACACCGTGAGCGTGGACCTGCTGCCGATGGCCAAGAAGGAATTGGGCATCCCCGCCGCCAAGGTGGCTCCGACCCAGCTCCAGCCTGCTGCTGCCGCAACGCCGAATGCACAGTAAACCCAACCTAAATACCTAACTTTTAACCTATGCAACATAAAGTAATCGACACCCAGGATGTTGTAATTAGGTTTTGCGGAGACTCGGGCGATGGAATGCAGCTGACAGGCACCCTGTTCGCTGACGCCTCGGCCTTGTACGGCAACGAGATTTCCACGTTCCCCGACTATCCGGCAGAAATTCGTGCTCCGCACGGCACTGTCTCCGGCGTTTCGGGCTTCCAGGTTCACATCGGAAGCAACGAAGTCAACACGCCCGGAGACTTTTGCGATGTGCTGGTGGCCATGAACCCTGCCGCCCTGCGCGCCAACGCGAAATGGGCCAAACCGACTGCAACCGTCATCATCGACACCGACACGTTCGATGAAGCGCTCATCCAGCGCGCCGGCTATGCCACGCTGGATCCGATCACGGAACTCCGGATCGAGGACCGCAATATCATTTACTCACCCATCACGACGCTCACCAAAGAGAGTCTGAAGGACAGCGGCATGGACCAGAAGGCCATCGTGCGTTGCAAGAACATGTTCACGCTCGGTATGTGCTTCTATATGTTCAACCGCCCGCTGGAGTACACCTACGCGTATCTGGAGAAGAAGTTCAAGAAGAAACCGGCCCTGATCGAGCCCAACAAGAAGGTGCTGTTCGACGGTTTCAACTATGCTGCCAACATCCAGGCGATTGCCAACACCTATACGGTGAAGCCGGCCAAGCAGGAGAAAGGCGTGTACCGCAACATCAGCGGCAACCAGGCGACGGCCTGGGGTCTGATCGCGGCTTCCGAGAAGAGCGGCCGCCCGCTCTTCTGCGGTTCCTATCCGATCACCCCGGCGACGGCCATCCTCGAAGAGCTGGCCATCCACAAGAACCTCGGCGTGAAGACGCTGCAGGCTGAAGACGAAATCGCCGGCATCTGCACCGCCATCGGTGCGGCCTATGCGGGCAACTTCGCCGTCACGACCACGTCCGGCCCGGGCCTCTCCCTCAAGAGCGAAGCCCTCGGCCTGGCCATGATCACCGAACTCCCGCTCGTGCTGGTCGACGTCCAGCGCAGCGGCCCCTCCACGGGCATCCCGACCAAGACCGAGCAGACCGACCTCGCCCAGGCCCTCTACGGCCGCAACGGTGAGTGCCCGATCGCCGTGGTCGCCGCCCACTCGCCGAGCCACTGCTTCGACGCGGCCTTCTACGCCGGCAAGTTTGCGATGGAGCATATGATGCCCGTCATCCTGCTGACCGAAGGCTTTCTGGGCAACGGCAGCGAGCCGTGGAAGATTCCTTCGATGAAGGACTATCCGGCCATCAACCCGCCGATCATCGACAAGTGCGAAGGCGCTTTCAAGCCTTTCGAACGCGATCCCGAGTCGTTCGCCCGCAAGTGGGCGTTCCCCGGCAAGGCCGGTCTGGAACACCGTGTGGGCGGTCTGGAGAAGAACACCGCCGGTGTCATCTCCTCCGATCCTGAGAACCACGCCAAGATGGTGGCCGAGCGCGCCGAGAAGGTCGCCCGCCTGGCTAACTATCTCCCCGAACAGAAAGTCATCGGCGACGAAGACGCCGAGGTGCTGCTCGTGGGCTGGGGCGGAACGTTCGGTCATCTGTACACCGCGCTCCACGAACTCCAGGACGAAGGCAAGAAGGTGGCCCTCTGCCACTTCGACTTCATCAACCCGCTGCCGAAGAACACGGCCGACATCTTCGCCCGCTACAAGAAGATCCTCGTCTGCGAGCTCAACAGCGGCCAGTTCGCCGATTATCTGCGGGCCAAGCTTCCGCAGTTCAGCTATCTGCAGTGCAACAAGGTCCAGGGTCAGCCTTTCATCGTGAAGGAGATCGTGGACGCCGTCAACGCCATTCTTTAAAGGGAGGAACGCTATATGAAATATACTGCACAAGATTTCAAGAGCAACCAGGAAGTACGCTGGTGCCCCGGATGCGGCGACCACGCCGTGCTGGCGGCCATCCACCGGGCCCTTCCGCAGGTGTGCGAGCAGCGCGGTTACAGCAAGGAGCGTCTGGTGTTCATTTCGGGCATCGGCTGCTCTTCGCGCCTTCCGTACTATATGGATACCTTCGGTTTCCACAGCATCCACGGCCGCGCCACGGCCATCTCCACGGGCGTGAAAGTCGCCAACCCCGATCTTTCGGTGTGGCAGGCCTGCGGTGACGGTGATGCGCTGGCCATCGGCGGCAACCACTTCATCCACGCCATCCGTCGCAACATCGACATCAATATCATCCTGTTCAACAACCAGATCTACGGTCTGACGAAGGGACAGTACTCGCCGACTTCCAAACTCGGCCAGATCACCAAGACTTCGCCGTACGGCACGGTCGAGAATCCGTTCACCCCGGGCTCCCTCGTGCTCGGCGCCCGCGGCACCTTCTTCGCCCGCAGCCTCGACAGCGAGATCGTCCTCAACCAGGAAATCTTCGTGGCCGCCGCCGCCCACGACGGCTGCTCGGTCTGCGAAATGCTCACCAACTGCGTGATCTTCAACGACGGCGCCCACAGCACGATCTCCGACCGTGAATACCGCGCCGACCGCACGATCATCCTCCGCCACGGCGAACCGATGGTCTTCGGCAAGGAGAAGGACAAGGGTCTGATCCTCGAACACGGCAAGCTCAAGGTGGTCAAGATCGGTGAAAACGGCATTACGGTCGACAAACTGCTCGTCCACGATGCCCACGCCGAGGATCCGGCCATCCAGAACCAGCTCATCAACATGAAGTACCCCGACTATCCGGTGGCGCTCGGTGTGATCCGTCAGGTCAGCGAACCGACCTACGACGACCGTGTCCGCGACCAGCTCACCCAGGTCAAGGAAGCTTCCAAGATCACCTGCATGGACGAACTGCTCCGCAGCGGTGCCACCTGGACGGTGGAATAATGGAAAACTTATTTAACAAATAGTACAACAACCTTTTTTAATAACAAATTTCAATCATGAAAGTAGCTGAAATTATGGCTAACCTCGAGCGGAAGCACCCCGGTGAGAGCGAGTATCTCCAGGCTGTCCGCGAGGTCCTCGACTCCATCGAGGAAGTGTACAACCAGCATCCCGAGTTCGAGAAGGCGCAGATCGTCGAACGTATGGTCGAACCCGACCGTATCTTCACGTTCCGCGTGACCTGGGTTGACGATGCCGGCAAGGTGCAGACCAACCTCGGATATCGTATCCAGTTCAACAGCGCGATCGGCCCCTACAAGGGCGGTCTCCGCTTCCACAAGGCCGTTACGCCTTCGATGCTGAAATTCCTGGGCTTCGAGCAGACCTTCAAGAACGCCCTGACGACCCTCCCGATGGGTGGTGCCAAGGGTGGTTCCGACTTCGACCCGGTAGGCAAGAGCAACGACGAAATCATGCGCTTCTGCCAGGCCTTCATGACCGAACTGTGGCAGTGCATCGGCCCGGATCAGGACGTTCCTGCCGGTGACGTCGGTGTCGGCGGCCGCGAAATCGGTTATCTGTACGGTATGTACAAGAAGCTCGCCCGCGAGTACAACACGGGTGTGCTGACCGGTAAGGGTGCTACCTGGGGCGGCTCGATCCTCCGTCCGGAGGCCACCGGTTTCGGTGCCCTCTATTTCACCCAGAACCTGCTGCACAAGGCCGGCAAGGACATCAAGGGCTGCACCGTGGCTCTCTCCGGCTTCGGCAACGTGGCTTGGGGTGCTGCGACGAAGGCGACCGAACTCGGCGCCAAGGTCGTTGCGATCTCCGGTCCTGACGGTGTCTGCGAGATTCCCGCCGGCATCACCAAGGAGATGATCGACTATATGCTCGTAATGCGTGCTTCGAACCGCAACAAGGTCGAGGATATGGCGACCAAGTTCCCGGGCAAGGCCATCTTCACCCCTGGCAAGAAGGCTTGGAGCGTGAAATGCGACATCGCCCTCCCTTGCGCCTTCCAGAACGAGCTTTCGGAAGACGATGCGAAGGAACTGAAGGCCAACGGCACCTGGTGCTGCTGCGAGGTCTCCAACATGGGCTGCCAGCCGGGCGCCATCCACTTCTTCCAGCACAACGGCATCCTCTTCGCCCCTGGTAAGGCGGTCAACGCCGGTGGCGTGGCCACCTCGGGCCTCGAGATGACGCAGAACGCTTCGCACATCAGCTGGAGCGGCAAGGAAGTTGACGAGAAGCTCCACTTCATCATGGACTCGATCCACGAGGCCTGCGTGAAGTACGGCACCCAGCCTGACGGCACGATCGACTACGTGAAAGGCGCCAACATCGCCGGCTTCATGAAAGTCGCCACCGCCATGCTCGAGCAGGGCATCATCTAATCAGGATTCCTGTCATTAAAAAAAGGTTGGCCGAAAGGCCAACCTTTTTCTTATATCCATACGCCGTTGTTGGAGAGGCCCCTTCACATCCGCTACGGCTTTCCGCACCAGCCTCCCCGCAAAAACTCCGTGAAGGGGCCTCTCCAACAACCAACAATCGATTACAATGTAACGTGTAACCCGGCGGTCCAGGCGTTGCCGGAGGGGCCGAGGAGGTAGGCGGCGTCGAGGCCGATGCCTTTGAAGGCGAAGCCGAGGCCGAAGGAGGCGAAGCGGGGGGCGACGGCGGAGGAGAAGTGGTAGCCGGCGCGGGCGTAGATCATCTGGTTGAAGGCGTATTCCGTGCCGAGGGCGGCGGTGAAGGCGCCGTATTCCTTCGGGAGGATGTAGCCGAGATCGGCGGCCAAGGTGACGGCGTGCTTTTCGCCGGGGGCGATGCGGTAGGAGCCGCCGGCCATCACGCGCATCGGGAGTGCATAGGGCGTGTCGCCGAATTTGTATTTCATACCGATGTCGGCGCCTTTCAGACCGACGGTCAGACCGTCTTTCACGTAATTGAAGGCGACGTCGCCGGCGAAGGCGGAAGCCTTGTTTCCGATGATATCGGATGACAGGTATTTGCCGTTTATGTCGATGTAGATCGCTTCGGCGAGCCGGAAGGTGGCACCGACCAGCAGGCGCTGTTCGGTGGGTTTGACGGTGCCTTTTACGTTGCCGTTTTCATCGATCTGGTCGAAGGCGGCGAACAGGTTGTTGCGGTAGTCCAGCCGGATGCCGAACGATTCGTTCAGGCCCAGGAATCCGCCGGCTTGAATCGTAGAATACTTCAAGCTGGCCGGCGTCCACTGGCCGTAGGAAACGGCCGCGTCCACCTTGTGCGTCGTCAGTTCGGGGGCGAGGAAGGCAACGTCGCCCATGCCCAGCGTGGAGGCTTTGCCCGAAAGGATGAAAGCGTTGAATGACTGCGCCTTGACCGTCGTCAGCGCCGTCAGGGCGAACAGTCCGGTCAGCAGGATGCGGGAAAGTATGTTGCGTCTCATAGCTTCACGATGTTTTGGGTAAAGGTTTCACTGCCGACGGTCACCTCGACGGCGTAAGGGCCGCCGCCAAGTGTTGACAGGTCGAGGATGGCCGGGGAGAACGGCGTGGCCGTGAGGGTCTTTTCCAGGACCACGGTACCTGCCTCGGAAGTGACTTTGGCATTGACCGACTGGTCATTCGCCGTCCGGATGTAGAGTTTTCCGTCGGTGATGGTGGTCGGGTAGATGTCGACCGCTTTGCTGCCGTCGCGGGCAAGGGTCTGGAAGCTGACGCCGGTTGATTCGCCGCGGGCGTCCGTCGCCGTGATGCTGCCCGTACCGTAGCCGTATCGGAGGGCCGTGACGTAAAGGATGCCTTCGCGTACGTGCAGGTTGAGGATGTCGTTGTCGGACGAAGTGGTGGTGTACTGGAGGATCTCCTGGTCTTCATCGTTGAACACTTCCGACAGGTCGACGGTCAGCACTTCGTTCTTGGTGCCGAAGACCAGGTCTTCGATCTGGCCGACCGTCTTGGGCGCGTGGTTGGGCTGGATCGTATAAGTGTAGGAGAGGGTCGTCTCCATTTCATAGTCGTCGAAGACGTGGAGGGTCGCTTCGTAGGTGCCGGGCTCCGTGCGCAGTGCGTTGACTTCAATCTTCTGCGTCAGATTCAGGAGCGGCTGGAGGGAGTCGGCGGGCGAACCCTTGTCGAGCTTGGCGTGGACGCCGTGGCCGTCGGGTTCGCTGTAGCTGAAGCTGAGCCAGCGGGTCTCGTGCGACTTGAGGGTGAAGCGCAGGGGATCATCGGTGGAGACGGTCGGCGCGTGGTTCTTGCCGGTCTTGACGATGACCGTGTTGGAGAGATCCGAGCGGTTGCCGATCAGGTCGTAGGCTTCGCAGGCGAGGTAGTAGGTGGTCTCGAACTGGAGGCCCTGGAGGATGTCTACCATCAGATCGCCGGCCTGCAGGCTCTCGTCCACCGGGAATTTCTTATAGGGAATCAGGGTCGTTTCGGAGAACGGCTCGGTGCTGTAGTAAATGTTGATACCGTTGGCCTTGTTGTTGTCCTCGTCGTGGGGAACCGTCAGGGAGAAGCGGATGAAGTCGGCATTCTGCAGTTCCGCCTGGAAGTCGGTCACGGGATCGGGCGGGATGGACCCCTCGGCCAGGATGGCCGCGGTCACGTCCACCAGACCGCCGACCGGGAAGTTGCGGTTCTTGCTGCTGATGTCTTTGGCCGTATTGACGATGCGGTTCCAGAGCATGTCGCGGGTGAATCCTTCACCGCCGCAATACGACACGATGAGAGCTGCTACGCCGGAAACGTGCGGGCAGGCCATCGAAGTGCCCTGCATCAGGCCGTATTTGTTGTCGGGCAGCGTGCTGTAGATCTGGTAACCTTTCTGATAGTCGCCGCCCGGAGCCGCTACGTCGACCCAGTCGCCGTAGCAGGAGTAGTAGGCGCGGAAGAAGTCGGCGCCGATGGAACCGACGGCGAGGGCGCCTTCGTAGTACGCGGGCGCGCCGAAATCGATGTTTTCATTGCCGGCGGCGAACACCACCAGGCCGCCCGCCATCGGGCCGACCTGATTCCCGTTCGCATCCATGCCGGCATACGTGTTGAAGTAGTCGATGGCCATCCGGTCGGAGTTGGGCACATAGTCGATTTCATCGTAGCCCCAACTGTTCTGCGAGATCACGGCGCCGTGGTCGGCTCCCCACTTGATGGCGCGGGCGCCGTTTCCGCTGCCTTTCTCTCCGTCCTTGAAGATCTGGGCCGACATAAGCCTTACACCGGGCACGCCGTTGGCGTAGTCGCCGCCTGCGATGCCGCAGATGCCCTTTCCATTGTTATTGACGGCGGCGATCGTGCCGGCTACGTGGGTGCCGTGCTGGGACTTGATGATATTGACGCTGTTGTCCATGAAGTTATAGCCGTGGACGCTCGGGCGGTTCGGATCGTTCCAGAGGTTGGTGGCGAGGTCTTCGTGGTCGCAGTCGATGCCGCCGTCCACGACGCAGACGATCACATCGCTTCGGCCGGTGGTATAGTCTTTCCACACGGGGAGGACGTTGATGTCGCATCCGGCTTCCTTCCCAGAAGCGGCTCCATCATTATAGAGGTCCCACTGCTTGTCGAACGAGGGATCGTCGAACGGGAATCCGGCGGGCGCGGCTTTCGGCGCTTCGCTTACGTACGTGGCACTTTCATCGTAGGCCTTGCGGGTGATGGGGCGGTATTCGACTTCCAGGATGCCGGGAATCTGTTCCAGGGAGAGGCTGGCCTTGGTCAGGGGCGCCTCTTCGTCGAACCAGACTTCGTACCAGCGGTCGAGGCCGGCTTCTTTCGTCCGTTTTTCAAATTCACCGGCGTAGGGGAACGTGCGTTCCATCCGCACCTGGCCGAGGACAGAAGCGGCTTTGGTCGTGATCAGAGCTTCCGGTTTGCCGGTCTCCTCGATCTTGACGGCCGTGGCGGGATCGACATAGATCCGCACGTGTCCTTTTTCAAACAGACTGGCGGTATATTCTCCGGAAGGAGTCTCCAGCAGTTCTTCCTGCAGGAGTTCTTCGGGCGTACAAGCCGCAAGGAGGCCGGCGGCGAGCACGGCCCGTAAAAGGGTTCGGAATATCTTCATAATCGCTTATTCTGCCAGGAAATCGAAGAGCTTCAGCAGGCTTTCTTCGTCCTTCCAGTTGATCTTGTTCTTTTTCAGGAACTGCTTGAAGGCGGCGGCGCGTTCGCTGCCGATGGCTTCGCCAAAGTCTTTCTTGGTGGCCTTGACGGCGGTTCCGTTGATGACGATGTAGTATTCGTTCTTGATGGTCAGGCGTTTGCCGTTCTCCTTGTTCTGCATGATCTCCATATGGCTGGTATTGACCATGCCGGGCATGTCGACCGAAGTGATGCGCTGGGTGGAGGCGGTGGTGCCGGGGGTGCCGTAGGCGCCGCCCGTCTCATTGAGAACGGTCAGGTCGACGAGGCTCCGGACCGCGATGAAGTTCTTGTCATCGGGGCCGGGGGTGACTTTCATCAGGTAGCCGCCGACGCGACGGAAAATGTCGTCGCCGATCTGGACGGCGGAGAACTGGCCGGCGGGCGCCATCTGGATGATTCCCTTGTCATCGATGAAGTGGAGATCGCCTTTGAGCAAGTGGATATTGATGGGTTTAACGTTCCGCTGTCCGTTGGAAAGGATCATGGTTCCTTGCTGAAAATCAGAATAATAGTAAGGCCAGGTCGTGTAGGCCACAATTTGGGCCTGGGCAGACAGGGCAAGCGCCCAGCAGGCCATCAGCAGTAAAATCCGTTTCATACTTTTTTGTGTTTTCTCACGTATAGCAATAATCACACTAAAGTACGAAAAAAAAGGGAGAAAAATGAATTTTCTCCCTTTTTCATCAGGTTGGTCGAACTTAGTTCTTCGTGCAGACAATGCCGCCGTAAACGATGTTGACGCTGCCGGCATCCGGGATGTAGAGCCACGGGCCGTAGTCGATGAACTCGAGCGTCTTGCCGCCGTTCTTGATGGCGATGTTCAGATAGCCTTCGTCCCAACCGTCTTCACCGTCGAAGCCGAGGAGCACGCAAGGGGTTGTACCACTGTACTTGTACTCAGTTTCCTGGCCGAGCGGAACGGAGATGTTGGTCAGGTCGTCATCGACAAGGCCGTAGAACACGGTGTCGGTGTCAGCCCAGCTGTCGCTGGCGAAGATGTTGAAGATCCAGACTTTCGTCACGTCGCTGGCATCCTTGAGGAAGGACATGGTCCATTCCTGTGCGCCGTTGAAGTAGCTTTCGCCCTTGGCGGTGTAGTCGCCGAGGATGGCGGAAAGCGGGTGGTCAAGGTCGTTGATGGTGACGGCGCAGGTGTTGCTGGCGCCCATCTTGACATCACCGGCCGATTTGAATTTCACGGAGAAATTCAGGTCGCCCGTGAAAACACCGGGGTGGTTGATGATCTTGACGGCAATGTTCTTCAGGGTTTCGCCGGCGCCGAAGCTGATCGTGCCGCTGCCGGAAGCGTCTTCGAAGTCGACGCCCTGCTTCGCGGAACCATTGACGAATTCATAGGAGACAGTCGTGGCCACGCCGCCGAGCGAAGTGACGGACACCGGAATATTCAGGGTACCACCATCTTCGGTAATGCTCATGGAGCTGGTTTTGAAAGCAGCGAAAGCATCACTGTCGTTGAAAGTGGGCATGTCGTTGAGGTGGCAGGAAGCGACCAGCGAGCCCATCAATACGATGCTGAAAAGGTAAAATATCTTTTTCATGGCTGTAATCGATTATTCCCCGTAGCCCGGGTTCTGTTTCAGATTCTCGTTGATGTCAACCTGGCTCTTCGGAATCGGGAGGGCCCAGAACTTGTCACCAGCCGGGATGTTGCGGGTCACGTTGGCGTCGGAGTAGCTGACCGAACCGCCGGTGCGGTCGAGGTCGAACCACAGGTGACCTTCAAAGTTGAGTTCCAGACGGCGCTCGAGCGCAACGTCGGCCTTGCCGGCGCTGGTCAGCGGGCTGGCGCCACGGTTGCTGCGGATGGCGTTCAGGTCGGCCAGGGCGGTCGAACCGGCACCGTTCACGGCAGCTTCGGCACGGATGAGGTACATCTCGGAGAGACGCAGCACGATGGTGTTGTTGAAGTCAGGCGTGGAGGTGGCGTTGCCGTCGCCCTTGCCATAATACTTCATGGTCCAGAGCTGGCCGCCGGAAACTTCGTTCTGGTCGGTGCAGAACATCACCTTGCCGTCGTCGCGCGGGTTGCTGGCGTCGCCGCGGACACCGGTGGTGCCACGGACGTCGCCATCCTCGAAGAGGTCGACGAGCTGGTCGGTAGCGGCGCAGTCGGCATAACCGAGCGGGTTGGTCATATGCGAAGGACCTTCCCACCAGGCGTCGTAGCTGTTGGTCTGCTTGCCATAGACCTCGAAGATGACTTCACCGCCGTTGCCGGCGATTTCCTTACCCCAGACAGAAGGATATTCCTCTTTGGTCCAAAGCTGGAACTTGCCGCTGTTGATGACCTTGGAGGCATACTCGGCCGCTCTGCTCCATTCTTTGTGGTAGCAGTAGACGCGGGCGAGGAGAGCCTGGATGGCGAGTTTGTTGAAGGTGGCCTTCGGGTCGGTGACACCGGTACGCTGATAGCTGTCGGACATCAGTCCTTCGGCATCGAGCAGGTCTTTGATGACCTGGGCGTAGGTCTCTTCGACGGTAGCACGGGCGGGCATGTCGGCCGGGCTCTGCGGCTCGGTGATGACGCACACGCCATATTCGCTGTTGGAGCCGTCGAGGTGGCTGTAGAGGCGAAGCAGGTCGAAGTGGGCGAAGGCGCGGAGCGCGAGGGCTTCAGCCTTCAGGTTGTTGAGGTCGGCGGTGGTCACGCTGCTCGTGGTCATGTTCTCGCCTTCGGTATCGATGGCGCTGATCACGTTGTTGCAAGCGGAAATCACGAAATAGGCCGTGCCCCAAAGTCCGGAGGTGGAGCTCGGTTCGTAGGTCATGTGGTACGGGACCGACATACGGCCGGACTGGAAGTTCGTATTGATCGGAATCATGGCGTTTCCGGCGCGCATTTCGGCGTCAAGCACGAAGAAGGCACCATACCAGGCGCTGCTCGCCAGCGGCGAGTAGGCACCGGCAACCGATTTGTTCAGACCGTTGTAGTCGGAGAGCGTCAGTTCGGTACTCTGGGACATCACAGGGTCTTCAACCAGGAAGTCCTTGCAGGAAACGGCAAGCGTCAGGATCGCGAAAAGTGCAATGATATATTTTTTCATGGTCTTTTCCTCCTAAATTAGAAAGTGAGTTCGATACCACCGGCGAAGGTCTTGGTGTGCGGGTAGATACCCCAGCCCATACCTTCCATACCGCGTTCAGGATCCCACCAGTACACATCGTGGAACGTGTAAGGGTTCAAGGCGCTGAAATAGATCTTGGCGCCCTTCATGTTGATCTTCTTGAGCCAGTTCTGCGGCAGGTTGTACGCGAGAGTGACATCCTTGATACGGAGATAGTCGCCGCGCTGGAGCCAACGGGTCGAGTTGGCGTAGGAGTTGGAGGCGTTACCGGCGACCGGTTTCGGGTTGCATCCCGTGTCGCCCGGCTGCTTCCAGTAATTCATGGCACGAGCCATCTGGTTCATGGTCATCTGGTTACCGTCGGCATTCAGATAGCGCCACTCATAGATGTACACGTAGTTGCCCGTCTTGAATTCGGTGAAGATGCTCAGTTCGAGACCCTTCCAGTTGAGGCTGGTGTTGAAGCCGCCCGTGAATTTCGGTTCCGGGGAACCGGGGTAGACGTAGCGGGCCTTGTTGTAGTCGTTGGTGAGCAGGTAGTAGGATTCATCATCCGGGTGCTCGGGGTCGGTCGCGCGGAAGAGGGCGTCACCGTTGGTCGGGTCGACACCGTAGTAGTCCTTCAGGTAGAAGCTGTAGAACGTACGGCCGACGACGTGTTGGTACGGATGATGTCGCCTTCGAGCTGGAACTCGATACCCTTGTTGTTCATCGAGCCGATGTTCATGAAGTTGCTGCCGAAGCCGGAGGTCTGGGGGACCTGCTTGTTGAGCAGCATGTCGCTCGTGTTACGGGTGTAGGCGTCGATCTGGCCGCTCAGACGGTTGTTGAAGAAGGCGAAGTCGATACCCACGTTCCAGGTCTTGTTGAGCTCCCAGGAGAGGAGGTCGTTGGCCGGGCTGGACGGAAGCATGCCGTTGCCGCCGTTGTAAGACGAGGAGGCGTACACACCATAGGCGCGGTACGGAGCGATGTTGTTGTTACCGTTCACACCGTAGCTGGCACGGATCTTCAGGAGGGAGAGCCAGTCGGAGGTGCTCTTCATAAACTCTTCGTTGGTGACGTTCCACGAACCGGAAACGGACCAGAAGGTACCCCACTTGTTCTGGGAGCCGAAGAGCGAGGAACCATCCTCACGGATCGAGGCAGCCAGGAAGTACTTGTTGGCGTAGTTGTAGTCCACGTTGCCGAAGAAGGAGAGCAGGGTGCGGGCGTTGAACGAATCGCTGACGGAGCTCTCGTTGTCGATGGAGGTGGAGAAGTACGGGATGTTGGCATCCACGGTCGGAGCGTAGCCATAGAGGCTTTCATACGTGCGGCGCATCGCTTCCTGACCGAGCATCACGCGCAGCGAGTGGTCGCCGAACATTCTGCTGTAAGTCGCGGTGTTGGAAGTGGTGAGCTGGATGTATTCGCTGCGGGAACCCTGCAGAACACCGGTGGTGTCGCCCGGGTCCGGACCCCAGTAACGGATACCTTTACCGAAGGTGCCTTCAAACATGTTGTTCGTCTTGAACACGAGGCCCTGGATCGGTTCCCACTGCAGGTACATGGAGGCCTGGGTGCGGAACTGCTTCTCCCACTGGTCTTCACCGTGGCAGAGGGCGTTCCAGAGCGGGTTGGTGTTGGAGTTCTCGGGGATCTTCTGGTTGTACTCGCCGGTCTCGGGGTCAAACAGCGGCGTCCAAGGACGGATGATCAGACCACCGAAGAACGGGTTGGAGTAGTACAGCGACTGCATTTCGGTATCGTGGTTCTCGGTGTAGGCGATGTTCACGCGGGTACCGATGTCGAGGGTGCGGGTGAGCTTATAGTCGGAGTTCACACGGCCGGT
>CACYZM010000010.1 GCA_902778855.1 uncultured Bacteroidia bacterium | reverse complement strand
CAAGAAACTGGGCGCGATGATCGAGGCGTACGAACAGGAAGCCCGCCGCATTGCGGCCGAAGCCCTTGCATTGATTGGGCGGCACGGGATGACGCCGGAAGATTTCAAGTGGAAGAAAAACAGCCCGATGACGGTCTTCCGCAAATGGGCGGCGGGTGACTTCGCCACCCCCAATAACGACCGGCTCCGGATCGCAATCGACGGTTTCCCCGACCGCGACGCCCTCTCCGACCTGGTCGAAGCCGCCATCGCCCATTACGAAATCGGGCACGTGGACTGGAGCAGCGCGCGTGTCATTCGCGACAACCTCCATCTGCAGGAGAACAACGTGGTGCTCCTCAGGCAGTCTACCGACCTGTTGAGCCGCATCATTGCCGACGACGACACGCCTTTCGTGTACGAGAAGATCGGCAACCGCTATGACCACATCCTGCTCGACGAGGCGCAGGACACGTCGATCCTCCAGTGGAACAATTTCCGCCCGCTGTTTGCCAACAGCGTGGCCCAGGGCAACCCCAATCTGGTGGTGGGCGACATCAAGCAGTCGATCTACCGCTGGCGCGGTTCCGACTGGCGCCTGATGAGCGACTATCTCTACCGCGACCTGGGCCCCGCCGCCATCCACGACGAGACGCTCACCGAGAACTGGCGCAGCGGCGTGGCCGTGGTGGAATTCAACAACACCGTTTTCTCCCGCATCGGCCCCGTGCTCGAAGGCGAGCCCGACGAGACGGAAATCGGCCGCGAAGTCGGCCGCATCTACGGCGACTGCAAGCAGGAGATTCCGCCGGCTCACGCCGGCGATCCGGAAGGCTATGTGCGGCTTTCCTTCCTGTCCGGGAATTCCGGCGATGGGGAAGAGGAAGCCGGCTGGAAAGAGGCGGCGCTCGCCCGTATGGTCGTCGACATCGCCGACCTTCGGGCGGAAGGCTACGACTACAAGGACATCACCATTCTGGTTCGCAAGAATACCCAGGGCGCCGAAGTGGCCGCCTATCTGATGGCCCACGACATCAACGTCCTGACGGAAGACTCGCTGCAGATTGGCTCATCACCCTGCATCGGCCGCCTGATGGCCCTGCTGGCCTGCCAGGTCGACCCGGAAGATCCGGTGAATCAGTTGATGGCTTCGCAACTCGGCGTCGAAGTTTCCGTGTCCGAGAGCGGCTCGCTCTACGAGACCTGCGAGCGGCTGCTCGGCGATCCCGCCATCGCGCCCGCGGAGGCCGACCTTCCCTTCGTCCACGCCTTCCTCGACGCCGTCCTGGCCTGGCAGGAGAAATACGGCTCCTCCCTGCGCGGTTTCGTGAAATGGTGGGACGAAACGGGCTTCAAGAAAGCCATCTGCGCCCCCGACGGCCAGAACGCCGTGCGCGTGATGACCATCCACAAGGCCAAGGGACTGAGCCTCGACGCCGTCATCATCCCCTTCGTCGACGATCCGTTCACGCCGGCCAACCAGTTGTTGCCTACGCTCTGGTGTGAAACCTCCGGACCGTTCGCTGAACTGGGGCTCATTCCCCTCAAGGCCACCAAGTCGCTGCTCGACACCTGCTTTGCCCCCGACTATATCCGGGAACGTATCTATGAATACGTCGACGTGGTCAACACCTGGTACGTCGCTTTCACGCGCGCCCGCACCCGCCTGTTGCTCTACGCTCCTCAGCCAGAAGGCAAGAATTACAAGCTGAAGAGCATCGCCGACGCCCTGTATCGCATCTATGCCGACTCGCTAGACGAGAATGTTACCTATAAAACCGGAACCCGCGCGCCCTTCGTCCGGAAGAAAGAGACTTCCACGCTGGTCGACGATCCCCAGCTCGCCTTCGCCCGCGTGGCGATGACGGCCGAGCGCCTGAAACTCTCGCTCCACGGCGCCGATTATTTTGCCGCCGAGGCCAGCGCCCGCCAGCAGGGCATCGTCCACCACCGCGAGATGGCCCGTGTGGAAATCGATTCCGACCTGGAAACCCGAAGCAGCGGCCGCCACTGGTTCGACGGAACCTACCGCGTCCTGAACGAGGCCTCGGTCGTCGACGCTTCCGGCGAAATCAAGCGCCCCGACCGCGTCCTCATCGCCCCCGACGGCTCCCGCGTCATTGTCATCGACTACAAATTCGGCCAACCCCACGCCTCCCACCGCCGCCAGGTCTCCCAATACGTCTCCCTCCTCCGCGGCATGGGCTACCCCTCCGTCGAAGGCTGGCTCTGGTACCTCGCCGGCGAAGAGGTGGTGAAAGTATGAGTTTCACGAAAAATCATTCGGATTAATCAATGATTGTTTTGCTTTTTTTGGGGAATTTTTGATTTTTTTTTTTTTGATTATTTTTGATGCAACGTTTTGATACTGAATTGCATCTAAAGAATAGTTCAAATACAAATACTATGAAACGCATTTACCCTCTATTGCTTCTCTGTCTTGTTTTATTTGGGTGCCAGGGGCACGAAATCAATGATATCGATGAACTTGCAATTGGCGGTTACGGGAAGATTCTCCTGTCATCGGAGACGCCATTTGCAAGTGATTATGCAGACAAGTACAGCTATTACAATTATTATGTGATCGATGTGGGTTCCCAAGGCGGGGAGTATACCGTTTTAGCCTCTTACCCAGAAGACGAGGGAGTCCCCTTGGATGACACGTTCTTTATTGCATGGAGCGAAGAGATCCCTGAAGAAATGGTTAACGTCTCGCGGACCAAAGTCAATGCTTACCAGTCTTCGTATGTGGTTTCGGTTAAGCCGAATACGCTGGGGAAATCCTATAAATGCTTTATTATGATGTTCGACGAATCTCGCAAAGATAAATCCGGAAAGACTGTGACAAGCAAGGCGACGCTGATCATCAGGCAACAGTAGCGGCCCAACAGGGCCGCCAAACAGGCGCAAAGGCGCCTGCCCTGGAAGGCCTTCCGAGACCACTTTTTCCAAAATATCTTGCGCCAACCGCCGTAATCGGCCTCAGGCGCAAGCCCATATGCCCCTCAGGCCCTTCATTCAGGTTTATCCTTGCGCCTGTTTGGCGGGAATGATGGGCGGATGTCAATACTCTACCCGCAGGCCGTCGTAGGCGGGCTGGAGGGAGAAGGGGAGGGTGGAGAGTTCTTCGGTGAGGAGGGCGTGCCTGGGGAGCATGTGCGAGAGGTGGGTGAGGTAGCTCTTTTCGGCGTCGACGCGGCGGCAGATTTCGATGGCTTCCTCCAGGGCGTAGTGGGAGATGTGCTTGCCGCGCTTGACGGTGTTGAGGACGAAGATTTTCAGGCCCTTCAGCTTTTCGAATTCACTTTCCGGGATGTAATTGGCGTCGGTCACGTAGGCGCAGTCACCGAAGCGGAAGCCCAGGATGGGCAGCTTGTAGTGCATCGCCCGGATGGGGACGACCCGCACGCCGTCGATCTCGAACGGCAGGCTGTTGATCAGATGCACGTCCATCTCCGGCGAGCCGGGATAAGGTTTTTCCGCAAACACATAGTAGTATTCCTTCTTGAGGGACTCCAGCACGGCGGCTTCGCAGTAGATGGGGAAAGAGCGCTTTTCTAGGTAGTTGAACGAACGCACGTCGTCGAGCCCGCCGGTGTGGTCCTTGTGATGATGCGTCAGGAGAATGGCGTCGAGATGCGCGATGTGCTCGCGCAGCATCTGCTGCCGGAAATCCGGCCCGGCGTCGATCAGGAAGGTTTTCCCTTCATATCGGATGAGCGCCGAACACCGCAGGCGCTTGTCGCGCGCGTCGGCCGAGGTGCACACTTCGCAGTTGCAGCCGATCATCGGAATCCCCTGCGATGTTCCCGTTCCCAAAAAAGTGATGCTGTTCATACTGTGACTTCAACGATCTTTCCAATCAAATCTTTGTCGTACGGCCGTTCGACGCGGAGATAGTTCTCCGTGTAGCCGAACATTTTGCCGCCTTTCATCGTACTTTCGAAAAGGACTTTCGCGGGGCGGCCGGCGTTGGCGGCCGTGAACGCGGCGTGGAGGCGGTCGGAGAGCGCCTCCAGCCGCTGTACGCGGGCCGTCTTTACCGATTCCTGCACCTGGTCCGGGCGCTCCGCCGCCGGCGTGCCAGCGCGGCGGGAGTAGGGGAAGATGTGCAGGAAGGCGGGCCGGACGCGCTCCAGCAGCCGGTAAGTTTCTTCGAAGTCCTCCTCGGTCTCGCCCGGGAAGCCCACGATCACGTCGATGCCGAAGAACACGCGCGTGTATCGCTCTTCCGGCTTCTCGAGAATGTCGCGGATCAATGCGATCTTGGCCTCGAACTGCTCGGCCGTATATCGCCGGTGCATTGCCTTGAGCGTCTTGTTGCAGCCGGCCTGGATGGGAATGTGGAAGTGGGGCAGGAACTTCGTGCCGGAAGCTATCCAGCGCAGGATCTCCTCGGTGAGCAGGTTCGGCTCGATCGACGAGATGCGGTAGCGTTCGATGCCCGGCACTTCATTCAGCGCCTGCAGCAGCGAGAGGAAGCTCTCGCCGGTGGTTTTGCCGAAATCGCCCGTGTTCACGCCCGTGAGCACGACTTCCACGATGCCTTGTGCGGCGATTTCCCGGGCCTGGGCGACCAGCTCGGCTACGGGAAGGTTGCGGCTGCGTCCGCGTGCCAGCGGCACGGTGCAGTAGGCGCAGTGGTAGTCGCAACCGTCCTGGACTTTGAGGAAGGAGCGGGTGCGCTCGCCTGAGGCGTAGGCGGGGAAAAAGTTGTCGACGGCGTCGACGTCGCAGGAATAGCCTTGCTGCCGGCTCGGGGCATCGCCGTCGCCGGCCTTGAAAAGAGACAGGATCAGCGGCACCAGCTCTCCTTTGCGTTCGGTGCCGACCACGAGGTCCACGCCGTCGATTTCGAGGATTTCCTGCGGTTTGAGCTGCGCGTAGCAGCCGGTGATGGCAATCCGGGCTTCCGGCGCGACCTTGTGCAGCCGGCGGATGAGGTTGCGGCATTTCTTGTCGGCGTGTTCCGTCACCGAACAGGTGTTGATCACGACGACATCCACGCCGGGCCCCGGCTTGACCTCGTCCCATCCTTCCGCGGCGAATTGCCGCGCGAAGGTGGAGGTCTCCGCGAAATTGAGCTTGCAGCCCAGCGTGATGAAAGCGGCTTTTTTATTCATACGTTACGGTGGCAGACGTGCTTTCGACCTTCCCGTCGAGCGGGGGATTGAATTTGGTGACGGTCAGTTCGGCCCATTCAATCCGCGGAAACCGGTCGATGATCGCGTTGAGGATGCGCCCGGCCAGATGCTCGAGCAGATTGGCGGGCTGCGCCATCTCTTCCTTGATCAGGTCATAGATTCCGCCATAGTCGATGGCGTCGTCGAGCGCGTCGGTCCGGATGGCCTTGCGCATATCGTAATCATAGGCGAAATCGACGCGGAACCAGTTTCCGTCGCGCCGCTCGCTTTCCAGGCATCCGTGATGCCCGCGGAATTGCATATTATTGAGTCGTATCATGACAGCAGGATAAAGACGCAGGGACGCTTGCCGATGGTAAAGCCTTTCCCGACTTCCGCCCGCCCCACCAGGTCGGCCAGCAGGGCGTCGTTGCGGTAAGGGGTTTCGATGAAGATCTGGGACTGCCGCAGCCGGGCGGAGGTGCGCTCCAGCGTGGCGATGGTTTCGCGCCGGGCCTGGGGCTTGACCGGGAGATAGCCCGAGAAAGCGAAGCATTGCCCGTTGAGCCCGGAGGCCATCAGAGCCAGCATCAGCGAGGAGGGTCCGATGTGCGGGACGACTTCCACGCCCCGCTGATGCGCCAGTTCCACCAGCCGGGCGCCGGGATCGGCCACGGCGGGCAGGCCGGCTTCCGACATCAGGGCGGCGTCTTCCGCGCCGAGCCGGCGGGCATAACCTTCAATGGTCGCGGGATCCGTGTGCTCGTTGATTTCGAGCAGTTCCAGGGAATCGATGCGGCCTTTCAGGCCCGCGGCTGACAGGAAGCGCCGGGCCGTCCGCAGCTCTTCCACGAAGAAAAGCCGGATCGTCTGGAGACATTCCAGCACCGGGGCCGGAAGCGAATCACTCGGTTCCGGGGCGCCGAGGGGTGTCGGGATCAGATGGAGTTTGCCGGTCATCATCGCCTTTGAGATGGAATATTTTGCGCCAGAGTTCTCCGATCGTGTTGAAGTCTTCCTGATACACGATACCGGCGCCGTTGCGCTGGCTCTGGTCGAGGTAGTTGCTGTATTGGTCGGCCGAATGCGAGAAGAGCGTCAGGCGCAGCTGTCCCTGGCGGTTGAGCTTGATCTCGACGTCGAGGTCGCCCACGATGTCGCTGTTGCTCGACGACATATACTGGCGCGAGCCGATGTTGCCGTTGATGCTCACGCGGTTGTTGAACAACTGCGTGGACACGGCCACGTCGAAGATGTCGCGGCCGGTCTCCGTGGGCTGGTAGTTGAAGCCCAGGTCGAGCGGGATGTCGAGTTGTCGGAAGATGTTGTTCAACTGGTTGGCCATCATTTCCGACGCGTTCGAATAGAGCAGGGTGGTGCTGTTGACGATGCCCGACTGCTCGTCCGGGACGAAGCCGCCCGAGATCAGCAGGGCCAGCGCCTGTTTCATCCGTTTGTCCTCGGTATTGAGCGCGCTCTCCACCCGGTTCTGGGTCGTGGGATCCAGGTCGGGAATCTGGATGTTGAAATGGATCTGGGGATTGGCGAGCTTGCCCGTGACGCCGATGCCGCATTCCACGTTGCGGCGCATGCTCACGGCCGTGGAGTCGGCGATGAGCGGACTGATGGAGGCCTTGGTGCGGTAGGTGGCCGTCAGGTCGAGGTCCGACTGCATCACGTCGCCCGTGAAGCCGATCGTGCCGCCCGGGTCGATCGAGAAGTCGCGGCTGGTGATGCCCAGCATACCGAAGTGGTAGCTGCCGCTCTGCACCTTGTAGTCGCCCTTGATGTCGAAATTGCCGCCTGTGACCTGGATGTTGATCAGGCCGTTGCCCCGGGCTTTGAGGATGTCGCCGGTATTCTTGTCGACTTCGACCTGGATTTCGGCGTCGGGATTGGCGTTGAGGCGGAGGTTGACGCTCAGGTCGCTTTTTTTCCCGCTCTTCTTCTGCCGGCTGACCTGTTTGGCCAGAATCAGGGAATCGTACAGGCCGATGGGCGTGGTTTCATTGTTGATGAACGTCAGCAGCGAGTGCGACTGTTTGGCCGAATTGCCCAGCGGAATGTGGATGGTGGAATTCGCCCGCGGTGTCAGGTTGAGGCCGAGGCGGATCTTGTCGAAGGGCCCGGACAGGCGCACCGAACCGTCGGCGTAAGCCAGTCCGTAGAAGGAACTGTTGTCGCGGCTGGTGGTGTTGAGGGCCATCATATTGCGCAGGTTGATGCGGGCGTCGAGCCGGATGTTCTTGAAGTAGTCGAAGGGAACGCCGCCGTTGAGGGTTCCTTCGTGCCCTTGTTTGTCGCGCAGCCGGATGTCGTCGAAGGTGACGCCTTTGCTGTTGAGGGTGAACGGACCGTCGGCCACGTAGTCGACCTGGGTGTAGTCGAGTTTGAAGGCCAGGTTGTTGAAGCGGGTGCCTTCGCTTTCAAGCGCCAGTTTGTTGAGCGGGCCCTTGGCCATGACGTGGCCGGAGACCGAGCCGCCGATGTCGGAGGCCAGGCCGGTGAGCAGCGGTTTGAGGATGCCCATCGCCAGGGAATCGAGCCGGACGTCGGCTTCCACCTGCTTGTCGGAGGGCCGCATCCAGGCCGTGGCGTGCAGCGGATGCTTGCCGTCGAGGGTGTTTTCGACCCGGAAGTTCATCCGTTTGGCCTGCTCATCCCAGAAACTGTTGGCCTGCAACTCGCCCAACTCGACGCCGGCCATGGAAAGCTGGCGGCCGTACAGGTCGAGCAGGATGCCTTTCCCTTCGCCCAGCAGGGCGAAAGCCTCGCCCTGGCCGGTCAGCAGGCCGTGGACGTCGAGGTCTTTGCTCAGGAAGGAATTGGCCAGGCTGATGTCGAAATCGTTGAGATTGACCCGGACCGTGTCGGTCAGGGCGGCGCCGATGCGGCCGTCGGCAGTCAGGCGCTGGGATCCGTTCTGGAGGACGAAGTCCTCGATGCGGATCAGCCCTTTCTTGTAGGAGACCGTCGAAGGCGTCAGTTCCCAGGCGTGGTCGGCGATCGCTATTTCGGAGGGGAGGATGTCGGCCCGCAGCAGATAGCCCTCGTCGGTGGGATCGAGGAAGGAGAGCTGGGTATGGAGTTCGGCGCGATTGCCCGAACCGTCTTCGTTGTGGAAGCCGGCGCGGAGATCGACGAACGTGCTGTCCGCCCAAGCGTCGAGCGTGATGTTTTCGGCCACCAGCGAGCCCGACTGGAAGCGGTCGGCGTCGATGTCGGCCCGCATCCGGTTGCCTTCCGTGTAGAACCGGCCCTGCAGGTTGCGCAGGAAATTGTCCTTGATGGCGAACAGTTCGGAGGAGAAGCCGCCCTGCACGTCGTCGTCGATCAGGTCGACGCCCACGCTGCTGCGGTAGGACACGTAGATGTCGGGGGCAAAGAAGTCGAGCAGGTTCTGCAGGTCGAGGGTCACCAGGCGGAGCGATCCGAACGATTCGGAATCTTTCTCGTGCTTGTGTCCGGTCTCCTTGTGAAGCAGGTGGTCGACGTTGTCTTCCATCACCCGGTGCAGGGCCTGCTTCACGAAATCGGTGACGAAGACGTTGCCGTCGTACTCGGCGCGGGCGACGTCGGAATTGAGGGTCAGGAAATAGCGGTCGTCTTCCTGCGTGGAGAGCAGGGCCAGGTCGCCGATGTCAAAGTCGCGCTTGCCGAGCGAGGCCACCAGGTCGCGGATGTCGACCCGGCCGAGGAAGGCGCCTTTCGGTTTCTGGACGATGTCGGCGTCGAGCGTCAGGCGGATCGCGGAGCTGTCGCGCTTGTCGAAATGGAGCGCGTCGAGGTCGGCGTAATCGAGGTCGAGGTCGATGATATAGTGGCTGTCCTTGCGCTTGCCGCCCATTTCGGCGTCGGCGTGGGCGACGAGTTGCAGGTTGGGATCGTTGCTCACCACATCGGCCTTCAGCAGGCCGTCCTTGAGGCGGCCGGAGGCCAGCAGGTCGTGGTAATTATAGCCGTGGAACGTGAAGTTGTCGATTTTGAGGGCCTCGACGCCGACATCGAAGGCCTTGCCGGCCGTCGAGAAGTTGACGTCGGTCTGGCACGTCAGCGAACCGAGCGAGGAATTGCCCAGGATGCGGCCCAGCTGCAGCGTTTCAGTGCGGGCGTTGCCGTCGATCTGCATCCCGCGCGGGGTTTTTCTGAGGGTTCCGTCGAGCGTGGCTGCGCCCATCGAGGCAGTGGCCAGATGGCCGGAGAACTGCAGGTTGGATAGTGTGCCGGAAGCCTTGGCAGTCAGGGAAAGCGGCTCGCCGGGCGCGATGCGGCGGAGCGAAGCCTGATCGAAGGAAGGCGAGACCTTCCCGATGATTTCTGCCAGGTCGTGGGTGGTGGTGTTGCTCTTGAGCACTTGCGCGTCGATGCGGGCGTTCTTGATGTCGGGCAGTCCGCGGATGCGGAACGACAGGTCCGCCGTCGTGTTGCCCGAATCGGAGCGGATATGGAGCGGGTGCGAGGCCAGGTCGGCCAGGGTGCCCTGCACGTGGCCGTCGAGCCGGAGCGCCAGGTCAGGCACATTGGCGCGCGTAAGCGTCTTGACGGTCTGGAGGTCGAAACGGGTGTTGCGCAGGTCGGCGTTGATGAGCACCTTGTCGCCGAATTCGGAGAAATCGGAGAAGTCGGTGAAACCGAGCGAAACGTCGCCGGAGAGGTCGGTGTGCCCGTCGTCGAAGCGCAGGCCCTGGACCGTCAGGCCGGTACTGTCGAGTTTGACGTCGCCGCCCAGCCGGTCGAGCTGGAAGCCGCGCCGCATCTCCTGGAGGGACAGGTTCTCGATCCGGGCGGATGCGGTTTCCCCGTACTGGGCGTTCCGCACCGTGAGGTTGATGTCGCGCACGTCGAGGCTGTCGGTCGAACAGTTGATGTGCTTGAGCGTCAGCCGGCCGAGCGAAACGCTTTCCCACGGAAGCTTGAAGGGTTCGTCGGGGCGGTCTTTCTTGCGCATCGGGGCGAAGAGGGCCGCCAGGTTGGTGGTGCTGTCGTTGATCTTCCGGATGGCGATGTCGCCGTCCTCGATGCTGATGCGGCGGACGCGGGCGTGGTCGCCGAAGAGCAGGGAGCTGGTCTTGAGGTTGACCAGGACTTTGCCCAGGTGGGCCACCGTGTCGGCTTCGCCCTGGATCAGGTCGACGTCTTTGAGGATGATGTTGTTGGGGAAGGAGAGATAGACCTTCCCGACGCGGGCCTGCCCGTCGAGCTGTTCGGAAAGCCGGTCGGTGACCTTGCCGACGATGGCGGTCTGGACGGCCGGAATCTGCACGCCGATAATCAGCGCCGTCGGGATGGCGATCACGACGAGCAGCAGGATGCGGACGAGCTTTTTCCAGTTCTTCATAGGGCGATAATCCTACAAATATAGGAAATAATTGCTACTTTTGCATAAAAATAAAGGCTATGGCAGTCACCATTCTAGGCATCGAATCTTCCTGCGACGACACCTCCGCCGCCGTCCTGCGCGACGAGGTGCTGCTGTCCAACGTAATGGCCTCCCAGGAAGTGCACCGTCGCTACGGCGGCGTGATTCCGGAGCTGGCTTCGCGGGCGCATCAGCAGAACATCCTGCCGGTCGTTTCCGAAGCGCTGAAGCAGGCCGGCGTGACGCTCTCCGACATCGACGCCGTGGCCTTCACCCGCGGTCCGGGCCTGCTGGGGTCGTTGCTGGTCGGCACTTCGTTCACGAAGGGGCTCTCGGTGGCCGCCGACATCCCGATCATCGAAGTCAACCATCTCCAGGGGCACATCCTGTCGCACTTCGTGCAGGTCCCCGGGCGCGACAACCGCTGCCCGGAATTCCCGTTCCTCTGCCTGCTGGTCTCTGGCGGCCATACCCAGATCGTGCGCGTCGACGACCCGCTGCATTTCGAAATCCTCGGCCACACCATCGACGACGCGGTGGGCGAGGCCTTCGACAAATGTGCCAAGCTGATGGGACTCGGCTATCCTGGCGGCCCGGTCATCGACCGGCTTGCCAAGGAAGGCGATCCGAAACGCTTCCGCTTCGCCAAGCCCCACATCCCCGACCTCGACTACAGTTTCAGCGGCATCAAGACCTCGCTGCTCTACTTCCTGCGCGACCGGCTGGCCGAAGATCCCGATTTCATGGAAAAGAACAAGGCCGACCTCTGCGCCTCGTTCCAGCAGGACCTGATCGACATCCTGCTCAAGAAACTCGTGCTGGCCGCCAAGCAGACCGGCATCCGGCAGGTGGCCATCGCCGGCGGCGTATCGGCCAACAGCGGCCTGCGTAACCGCATCGAAGAGGAGGGCCGCCGCCGCGGCTGGACCACTTTCCTCCCCGAACTCCGGTTCACCACCGACAACGCCGCCATGATTGCCATCACCGGCTACTATAAATTCCGGGCCGGCCAGTTCGCTCCGATCGACATCGCGCCGCTTTCGCGTGCCGCGGAATACGGCGACCGATGAAAGAGTTCGAAATCGCCTTTCCCGTCGGCCACGCGCCCGCCGAGGCGGAACTCCGCCAGGCGGCGGGCCGCGCCCTCGGCGTGCGCCCCGCCCAAGTTGCGGCCGTCCGCATCGTGCGCCGCTCGCTCGACGCCCGCGGCGAGATCCTCTACCGCTATCGCGTCGAGGCCTGCGCCCAGGGCGAAACCCTCGAAACCTATACGCTGCCGCCTTACCGCGACGTCGCGCACGCCGAGCCCGTGCTCGTGGTCGGCAGCGGTCCTGCCGGTATGTTCGCGGCCTTGCGCCTGCTGATGGAAGGCCGCAAGCCCGTCATCCTCGAGCAGGGGAAGGACGTCCACGCCCGCAAGGTTGACGTGGCCGCGCTCACGCAGCGCAGCCAGGTCAATGTCGATTCCAACTATTGCTTCGGCGAAGGCGGCGCCGGTACTTTCTCCGACGGAAAACTCTACACCCGCTCGAACAAGCGCGGCGATCTCCGGGAGGTGCTCCATCAACTGGTCGCCTTCGGTGGCGACGAAAGCCTGCTGGTGGAAGCCCACCCCCATATCGGCAGCGACCGGCTGCCGCGCATCGTGGAAAACATCCGCCGCTGCATCACGGAACACGGCGGGGAATACCATTTCGGCGAAAAGGTCGTGGACCTGCAACCTTTCTCGGACGGCCGCAAGCGGCGCTGGAAGGCGGTCTGCCAGGGCGGCGCCGTCTATGAGGCGCCGCAGGTGATCCTGGCCACCGGCCATTCCTCCCGCGACACCTACCGGCTCTTCGCCGCCAAAGGCTGGCCGCTGGAGGCCAAGGGCTTTGCCCTCGGCGTCCGCGTCGAGCATCCCCAGTCGCTGATCAACCGCATCCAGTATCACGGCAAATACCAGCCGGGCATGCCCGCCGCCGAGTATTCCCTCGTCGAGCAGGTGGACGGCCGCGGCGTCTTTTCCTTCTGTATGTGCCCGGGCGGCATCCTGGTCCCGGCCGTGACGGAGCCGGGCGAAGTCGTGCTCAACGGGATGTCGAATTCGATGCGCAATTCCCCGTGGGCCAACGCCGGCATCGTCTGCACGGTCGATCCGGCCGACGTGCCCGAATACGGCCGCTACGGCGCCTTCGCCCTGCTGACGTTCCAGCAGGAAGTGGAACGGGCGATGTTCGACTTTTCGAACTCCCTGCAGGCGCCCGCCCAGCGGATGGTCGATTTCTGCCGCCGAAAACCGTCGCAGCAACTTCCGAAAACGTCGTATCACCCCGGCGCCGCCATTGCGCCGCTCCACGAACTGCTGCCGGCCGCGGTGAGCGACCGGCTGCGTGTGGCCTTCGCGGCCTTTGACCGGAAAATGCACGGGTATTACACCAACGACGCCCTGCTGCTGGGCACCGAGTCGCGGACCTCTTCACCGGTCCGCATACCCAGAGATCCCGCGACGCTGTGCGCCGTGGGATTGGAAGGTCTCTATCCTTGCGGGGAAGGGGCGGGCTATGCCGGCGGCATCACCTCGAGCGCCCTCGACGGCATCCTAGTTGCAGCCGCCCTCGCCCGATGAGCAGTCGCTGTTGCAGTTGCCGCAGTTTCCGCCGCATCCTTTGGCCGCACGTTCGCCGTGCAGGCCGTCCGTGAGTTCCTTGTCGGTCGCGTCGCGCACGGCCGTGATCTTGCCGGTGAAGTGGAGATCCTTGCCGGCCAGGTCGTGGTTGAAGTCCATCGTCACGGATTCATTGGCCACGGCGACCACTTTGCCCGGAATCACGCCGCCGGCCTGGTTCATCATCGGAATCACCTGCCCGACGACGAGCAGCTGCTCCTGGAGTTTCCCGTCGATCACGAAAATCTCTTTCGGGAGCTCGACCACGGCCTGTTTGTCATAGACACCGTAGCCTTCTTCGGGGCTGAGCGTGAATTCGAAGGTATCGCCGACGCCCTTGCCCAGGAGGTATTCTTCGAACTTGGGAAGGAGATAGCCCAGTCCGAAAATGAATTCGAGGGGTTGCGCTTCGGTAGCCTGGTCTTTGATCTCGCCGTCCACGCGGAGCGTATAGGTCAGGGAGACGACTTTTTCATCTTGGATTGTCATGGTAGCTGGTTTTGTTTTCCGGATTCAGAATGAGGTTGTATAATCGTTTGTTGTATATCTTGGGTTCCAGGTCGGCCCCACCTTCGGCGATGCGGGTGCCGGTGGCGGCGCTGTTGTCGATGAGCACCCAGCTGTCGCAGATCGGGAGATAGAGCTGGCGGAGGTTGTCCATGCCCTGCCAGTATCGCCGCACGATCGTCTCGGGCGCTACGTTGTGCCCGCCCGAGGCCACGCGGAGCGCCACGCGCTTGAGCGCCAGTTCGGGGCTTTTGAGCCAGAAGTAGAACAGCCCGGCCTTGTATCCTTGCTGCTGGGCGCTGGTAATTACGCCCACGAGGCTTTTGGTGGCGAGGGTCGTCTCCACGGCCAGGTCGGCGCCGTGGAGGATGAGCTGGTCCACGCGCTCCATCATCAGGCGGGAGGCCCGGATGGCTTCCCGCTCCGGCTCGAGCGGGGAGAGTTCGTCGGCGATTTCATCGGCGTTGACGAAGGTGTGCAGGTTCAGCAGCGAGGGCAGGATGGTGTAGGACGCGGTAGTCTTTCCCGCGCCGTTGCATCCCGATATGATGAAGAGCCTGGGCATCGCCGCTTATTTGATCCGGAACGGATCGTCGCCGTAAAGGGTAAATTTCTTGGATTTGCGAAGCCATTTCTGCTCCTCGGTCTTGATGTATTCGCGCGTGACGTCCCAGTCGTAGCGGCCTTCCACATAGCCCAGGAGGGCGGCGTCTTCGAGATAGCGGTTCAGCCCTTCGTCGTTGAACTCAGGGCAGGTCTCGCGGACAAAGCGCAGCAGCTGCAGGGCGTGGTTGAGGGCGTGGTACGTGGCGCCGGGAATGAACATCAGCTGGAAGCCGAAGCAGGTCTGGTCCTGGTAGATGCCGTAGGAGGGGACGAAGCGCGTCCAGCGGACGTGCAGGCCCGGATTGGCGACGGGGCTTTCGGGATCGTTCCAGTTTTTCAGGCCGTGCCGCGCCGGGTAGTCGAAGAGCCGCTCCATCCACGGGGCGCCGAACTGCTCGAAGGGGCGGTTCGTGCCGTGGCCGTAGCTCACGTTGGTGCCCATCCACAGGCACTGCCCGCTGTAGAAATGCGAGGTGAACAGGCCGGAGAAGTCGGAGAACGGCGGAATGGTCCAGGCCATCAGTTCCCGGTTGACCGGCTCTGCCGCGACGGAGATGACGTGGAGCGGGAACTTGGCGCCCAGGTCGTTGTAGAACAGCGTGGCCGTCTCGCCCAGCGTCAGGCCGTGCCGGTGGGGCAGGCCGATGATGCCCAGCGTCCCTTCGATCTGCCGGCCGCAGGGGTTGATGCGGTCGACCAGGAAGACGGACAGCGCGTCGCCGTCGGTCTTGATGCGTTTGAAGAGGTTATACAGCAGCGTCGTGTAGTTGCTGTAGCGCGAACCCACGTCCTGCAGTTCGATGACCAGCGCGTCCAGCCCGGCCAGATCGTCCGGCTCAACCGTCGTGGTCACCTCCCGGACCTCCACCCCCGGCACCATCGGCCCGTACAGGGCATGCTCCGGCGTGAAAATCCGCACCAGGTTGCCCCGCCTGGCCAGGGTCTCGAACAGATATTCTCCCGTGTCCGGATGCCAGGCCACCTGGTTGCACACCATCCCCAGCCGCCCCTTTCTCAGCGCCCGGTCCTCCTGCTCCAGCAACGGTGTCGTACGGAATGAAAACATATCGTAAAGGTACGAATAATCTCCGAATCCACGCAACTGCATTTCTCCGAATCCGCACACCCTCGATTCTGGCAGCACGGCATTAGTCGGGAATCCAAAGGAGGGAAGGGATAATTCCTCCGCTCAGGCTGGCGAAATAGGGAGCGGCATCGGGAGCTTGACGGCGAACTCCTCCTTATCCGGGCCGCAAGGGCCCGGAACGTTCGTCGAACAAAGCGCCGTCATGGCCCGAGGGGGCCACAGGAACCCCTGCGGCCCCCTCTCTACGCCCACCGCTCCCTGCACAGGCCCACTCACGTCCCTATTTCGCCAATTCGCTCCGAAATTATCCCTTCCATCCTGTGGCTTCCCCATCGTTAGGATAAACCGAATAACGCGGAGCGCGGGGGGCAATGAAATATGATCTGAAACGGCTATCAGTGCGCTCCGTGAGGCCAAATGGCCGCACGGAGCGTGGAGAAGGGGCCAGCGAGGGCCCAGGAATGGGGAGACCACGCTCCGTGAATTTCGGGTTGCGCCAGAGATGCAGCCGGTTGACTGTGTGGCGGTTTGGGACGGCTGGAGGGTGACAGTCGGGGCGGGTCGTTTTGTGACAAACAAAAAACCTCCACCGACTTTTCGGGGGAGGTTTTCGTTTCCTTTGCAGAAGAGATTACTTCTTCTTCTGACCGTATCTTGAGTAGAATTTGTCCACGCGGCCGGCGGTGTCGACGAGCTTCATCTTGCCCGTGTAGAACGGGTGCGACGTGTTGGAGATCTCGACCTTCACCAGCGGGAAGGTATGGCCGTCAATATCGATCGTCTCCTTGGTGTTGATGCAGGAGCGGGTGATGAAGACGTGCTCATTGGACATATCCTTGAATGCTACAAGACGGTAGGATTCGGGATGGATTCCTTTTTTCATTTGCGTATCGTTTAATTATAGTTTTCCAAACGGACGGCAAAAGTAGGAATTATTTGTGGATCTGCAAAATTATTTTACGAGATTGAAGCCTGCGTACATCTTGTCGTACTGGTTGAGCAGGTCGCTGATGGTCTGCAGGGTGGCGTTCTTGTAGACCGAGGTGACCGACTTGACCAGGCGCATCAGGGACGTGACGTCGAAGAGCAGCTCCATCTTGTTGTTCTTGACGGCGATGTAGCCTTTGATGTTGAGGAACTTGGCCATCTTCATATTGATGGTGGCGTTTTCCTTGTCGAGCGTCCAGGTGCCGGGGAAGGTTTTGGAGCCGTATTGCATGGCCATCGTGCCGTCTTCGTTGAAGGTGAAGCCGAAGAGGCCTTCGGTGATGCCGACTTTCTTCAGATAGCCGTCGAGTTTGTTCTCGAGGGTGGACTTGGCGGCGGCGCCGGCGATGTTCGACAGGACGTTGTCGTCGGATTTGAAGCTGATGGCGCTTCCGGTGTAGTTCCAGGTGCCGGCGATCGTCTGGGGAGAGAGGGCGCTCTTGCCGGAGACCAGGTCGGTGATGCTGGTGACGATGTCACCGGCGTTGACGTCTTTTGCCTTCTGTCCGATTTTGCTCAGAATGTCGGCGAGTCCGCCCTGGGCGGCGGCCGAGAAGGTCATCATAAGGATGGCTGCGGCAATCAGGGAAATTTTTTTCATTGTGGGAGAATATTTAACGATTATTATTGCTTCCGTTTTTTTAACTTTGCAAGGTAACAATTTTCACGCAAAAAAACACAAAAATTCATAAGATATGTCACTGATCAAATCCATTTCCGGCATCCGGGGCACCATTGGTGGTACCGTGGGCGATGCGCTGACGCCCGTTGACATCGTAGGATTCGCGGCGGCTTATGCCCGCCAGCTCCAAATGAAGTATCCGGACAAGCAACGGCTGAAAGTCGTGGTCGGCCGCGATGCGCGCATTTCCGGCGAGATGGTCGACAACGTGGTGTGCGGTACGCTCCTGGCCTGCGGCGTCGACGTGGTCAACGCCGGCCTGGCCTCGACTCCGACGACCGAAATGGCCGTCCTTTTCGAGCACGCCGACGGCGGCATCATCCTCACCGCCTCGCACAATCCCAAGCAGTGGAACGCCCTCAAACTCCTGAACGAAAAGGGCGAATTCCTCACCGATGCCGAAGGCAAGGCCCTCCAGCGGGTGGCCGAGACCGGTGACTTCGATTTTGTGGACGTCGACCGCATCGGCAAACTCACGCGGAAAGACTTCACTCAGGCCCATATCGACGCCGTGCTGAATTATCCGCTCGTCGACGTGCCTGCCATCAAGGCCGCCGGCTTCAAGGTGGTGCTCGACGCCATCAACTCCGTGGGCGGCATCTGCATGCCGGCCCTGTTCAAGGCCCTCGGCGTGGAATGCGTCACGCTCAACGGCGAGCCGAACGGCCATTTCGCCCACAATCCCGAGCCGCTGCCGGCCAACCTGGTGGGCCTCTCCGAAGCCGTGGTCCGCGAGAAAGCCGACCTGGGCGTTTCCGTCGACCCCGACGTCGACCGCCTGGCCTTCATCTGCGAGAACGGCGTGCCCTTCGGCGAAGAATACACCCTCGTGGCCGTGGCCGATTCCATCCTTTCGGTCCGCCCGGGCCCGACGGTGTCGAACATCTCTTCCTCCCGTGCCCTGCGCGATGTAACGGAGGCACACGGCTGCCGCTACTACTATGCCAAGGTGGGCGAGGTCAATGTCTCGACCCAGATGCAGGCGGTCAACGCGGTAATCGGCGGCGAAGGCAACGGCGGCGTGATCGTGCCCGACCTGCACTACGGTCGCGACGCCCTGATCGGCACCGCGCTCTTCCTGAGCATCCTGGCCCACAAGAAAGTGTCGGCCTCGACCCTGCGCGCCACGTATCCCGACTATTTCGTGTCGAAAAACAAGATCGAGATGAGCGATCCCGCCCAGATCGAAGCCGCGCTCGACGCCGTGGAGAAGCACTTCGCCGGCGCCGCCGTCAACAAGCTCGACGGCCTGCGCATCGATTTCGAGCAGGAACGCAAGTGGTTCATCCTCCGCAAGTCGAATACGGAACCCATCATCCGCATCTACGCGGAAGCCCCGACCGAAGCCGCGGCCGAAGCCGTGGCGCAGGAGGTGATCGCCGTTATCGGTCAGACGCTATAAGTTCCAGTAACTTGTCGATGGCTTCTTCCTGCGGGATGTAGCGGAGGACGGGGGTTTTGCCGCGGTAGAGGGTGACGTGACCGCGGCCTTCGCCTACGTAGCCATAATCGGCGTCGGCCATTTCGCCGGGGCCGTTGACGACACAGCCCATCACGGCGATTTTCACGCCGGCCAGATGGGCTGTCCGGCGTTTGACCTCCGCGAAGGTCGACTCCAGATCGTAAAGCGTACGGCCGCAGCCCGGGCAGGCGATATATTCCGGACGGGTGAAACGCCGGCGGCAGGCCTGGAGCAGCATGTCGCGGAAGCGTTCGGCATCGTCGGCGGCCACGGGCGCGCCGGCGATGGTGGAGCTTTCCAGCGAGAAGTCGTCGATGGTCTTGGCGAGCAGGGAAGGCCCCCAGAGGCAGGAAGCCTTGATGATGAAGTCGTTCCAGTCGGCGGCTTCGACGGCGGTGCGGCCGCCGCGAGGCGTGTAGCCCGCGGCCACGGCCGCCACAATGGCCTCGCCCGCCGGAATCTCCCGGACGGGATCTTCCGTCAGCGAAACGCGGATCGTGTCGCCGATGCCTTCGCCCAGCAGGGTGCCGATGCCGACGGCCGATTTGATGCGGCCTTCGTCGCCGTTGCCGGCTTCGGTCACGCCCAAATGCAGCGGGAACAGCAGGCCCAGTTCGTCGCGCATCGCGGCATACAGGAGCCGGTAGGCTTCCGTCATCACCACGGTGTTGCTGGCCTTGAGCGAGATGACCACCCGCTCGAAATCTTCCGCCACGCACATCCGCAGCCATTCCATCACGGCTTCCTTCATCGCCAGCGGCGTGTTGCCGTACTTCTGCGTGATGCGTTCGCCCAGCGAGCCGTGGTTGAGGCCGATGCGGATGGTGGTGCCGTGCTGCTTGCACAGCCCGATCAGCTCCCGGAATTTCGCGCAGGCCACGTCGTGGTCCTTGGCGAAATTGCCCGGATTGATGCGCACCTTGTCGGCCACGGAAGCGGCCGCCAGCGCGGCGTCGGCCAGGAAATGGATGTCTGCCACCAGCGGCGTGTCGATGCCTTCGGCCCGCAGCCGGTCGCGGATGATGCGCAGCGATTCCACCTGCTTGAGGCCCTGGGTCGTGAGCCGGATCAGCCCGGCGCCGGCCGCGGCCATTCGCCGGCATTGCGCGACCGACGCCTCGATGTCGTCGGTCGACGTGTTGCACATCGTCTGGACGACGATGGGCGCGCCGCCGCCGATGGGCACGCGGCCGCCGATGGAGAAGGAAATGGAGCGCGCTACCATAGATGGAAATGCAGGGACGCCATGATCTGGACGTTCATCGGATAGGTGTAGAGCCAGTAGATGTCGCTGAACTTGTTGGTATGGTACATACTGGCCAGGGAATACTTGTAATTGCCTTCGATGTGCAGTTCGAAGGGCTTGAATACGACGGCCAGGCCGGCGCCGGCGATGATGCCGTAGTCGACCCGCTGGTCATATTTGTCGAAGCCGCCCTCCTTGTCGGTGGAGAGGCGGTAGCCGCCGTAGGTACCCAGATTGACCAGCAGCCGGAAGACTGAGAAATCGATCTTGAACTGCGAGAGCAGGGGCACCTCCACCACTTCGCAGGTCTCGCCGAAACCGTCGGCCGTGGATTCGTAGCCTTCATAGCCGTGGCGGGCGCCGACCTGGAGACCGAAGTTGAACAACTGGTCCCAGAGGGCGTGGTAGTAGGTGTAGTGGACGCCCATATTGTTGTAGGTCCAGATGCGTGACTGGCCGATCTTGGGCGACGAACTGACGCCGCTCCAGTTGACGCCGTAGGAGACGCCGATCATATGGATGCTCTTGAATTTCGCCGGGTGGACGATGGTGTCGAGCTGGGCGAAGTCGTCGGGCATCTCGAAAATGAATTCATCCTGGGCCGTCGCGGAGAAGAAGGCCAGGCAGGCAGCCAAAGTAAGGAGAAACCGCTTCATCGGAACATTTCTTTAAGGTCGATGGTCTGCTCGATTTCCGCGGACCCGGGAATTTCCAAAACGCGGTTGCCCGGTGTGCTTTCGTAGAACCGCACGGTCTCAGGTTGCTTGCGCTCCAGGAGATTGCCGGTATCGGCGTAACCATTGCGGTTCATATCGCAGGAGATGCGGATCATATATTTTCCCTCCTTGAGGTAGGGGAAATCGTACGTGCCGCCCTTGTCCACCTGGTAGGTCCGGATGACATTGTTGCCTTTCTCGTCGGTCAGTTCCACGATGTAGCGCACGTCGACGCCCGTCAGGCTGAGGCGCAGCAAGCTGAGTTCTTCGGACTGGGGAATCTTGAACTTGGCCTCGGTCTTTTCGTTGGGCAACTTGTCGAGATTATAGAAGGTGCCCTGCGGCAGGGTCAGCAGATAGTCATACCCTTTGATCATCGCTTCCGTGGGACGGACGACATAGCAGCGGATGTCGGTGGAGTCCAGCGAGATCGTGAACTTCTTCTCGGACTCCTGGCCTTTCGGGTTGGTCGCTATCAGCCGGATCGAGTCGCGGTTCATCCGGATGACCGGCAGCGCCGTTTTCAGGCGCACGCCGAGCTGTTCCACGGTTTCATCCTGGGCCTCGACCTGGATGTGGAAGACGGTGTCGGGCCCTGCCGGTTGCTGGCCGGGGCCGGCGTTCAGCGCCGGTTTTCCGGAACCCTGGCTCTCTTCCTGCTTGACGGCGAGCGACAGGCGCTCTTCCGCCGGTGCGAGGACGCCGGTAGAGTCGGTCTTCAGGTAATTGAGCCGGATCAGCAGGCTGTCGTCGAGCTTGTAGCTGGTGTTGATCCAGAAGTCGATGCTGTCGCGGGTGAGGTTGTACTGCAGGATGACGGAGGTGTCGGGAATGCCCACGAACTCGAGCGATTCGATCTGGACGTCGGCCGCGCTGAACTTGAGAAAGCCCTGGCGCTCGGACGTCCGGCCGCTGTTCTGCAGATACTGCACGGTCTGCAGCTCCTTGAACAACAGCAGGGAGACCATCGACTCGCGGGCCTGGCACAGCAGCGTGTCCTTCATGTTGAAGGAGCGAAGTTCGTAGATGGTATCGTTCACCACCGCCCGCGGGGTGTATAGCGAATCCAGGAAGCCCACCTGGTCTTCGTCGGGATTGTATTTGAAATCGCCGTCCGTATCGCTGTAGACGTAGATCTGATAGGCCGTGTCGCGCAGGTTGCGCAGCGCGAAGAAGCCCCAGTCGTCGGTCCGCACCACGGCGTCGGGCAGCGTCTTGAAGCACGCGGAATCCGAGTGGTCGGCGTAGGCGGCCACCAGGACGCCTTTGGTCGGGAGCAGCGTTTTGCTGTCGAGTACGGAGCCGGTGAAATAGAGGGAATCGATGCTGTCGCCGGTGGAGAAGGCGTACACGAGCCGGGGCGCGAGGTTGCCTTCGTTGTTGTCGGCCAGCGCCTGACCGAAGTCGAGGGTATAGGTCTGGTCGGCCCGGAGCGTATCGGTCAGCGTCACCACGATGTTCTTGCCCTTGACCTTGGCCTGCGGCTTGCGCCGGGTCGGCGGGGAGAGGAGGATGTCGGTAGGCGTCTTGACGACCGTGTATTCGTTATAGAGCAGCGTGATCTTGCCCTCGGTCAGCGGGAACCCGGTCGTTCCCTGGTCGGGCGTGATTTTGAGCAGGACGGGCGGAAGGGTATCTTTCGGCCCGCCGCTCGGCGGCGTGGTGGTATTGGCGCAGGAGTGGCTCGACAGGCAGGCGCCGACGAACAGGACCAGCAGGAATGCTATGATGAGGATTCTCTTCATTGTCAGTTGATTTCAACGCGTTTGACACGTTCGACACCCTTGATTTTGGCCAGGGCCCGGATCATCTTGTCGAGGTCGTCGGTGTTGTGGACGTACAGGTCGATGAAGCCTTCGAAGATCTCGTCGTGGGTTTCGATGTGCAGTTTTCGCATATTGACGCCCAGTACCAGTGAGATCACGCGGGTCAGGTCGCTCAGGACGCCGATGCGGTCGATTCCTTCTATCGAAATCCGGGCCAGATACGACATCATGAAGTGTTTGCTCCACTTGGCCGACACGATCCGGTCACCCTGCGTCGAGGCCAGGCCTGCCGCCACGGAGCAGCTCTTCTTGTGGATGGTCACCGTGCCGTCGTCCTCGATGAACGCCACCACGCTGTCGCCCGGGATCGGGGAGCAGCACTCGGCGATGTGGAACGACATCGTGCCCTGGTCGATGTCTTCCTGGAGCAGGAACTCCCGTTTCTTGTCGATGGCACCGTTGCCCCGGGGACTGAGCAGCTTGACGCCCCACATCTGGACGCTGCGGCGCTCGGCGTTGGTCCGCAGGGCCTTGTCGAGGTCGCTCAGGTCGATCAGACCGACGCCGATCTTGTTGTAGAGTTCGTCCTTGCCGCCGGTGGTGTGGTAATAGTCGATCAGTTTCTTGATGACGCGGCTGCGCTCGGTGATGCCCCGCTCCTCGAGCTTGCGGTCGAGGATGACCATGCCGTCCTGGATGCTGTTCTTCTTGTCGGCCTTCAGGTAGTCCATCACCTGGCTCTTGGCGCGGCTGCTCTTGAGGAATTCCAGCCATTCGCGTTTGGGCCGGCCGCTCTCCGAGGTGATGATCTCCACCTGGTCGCCGTTGGTCAGCGGCTGCGACAGCGGCACGAGCCGCTGGTTCACCTTGGCCGCGATGGCGTGGTTGCCCACCTGGGAGTGGATGTAATAGGCGAAGTCGAGGGCCGTGTAGCCTTTCGGCAGGCTCTTCGACTCGCCCTGGGGCGTAAAGACGTAGATCGACGAGGTGATCAGTTCCTGGTGGAATTCGTCGAGGAAGCGCATCGCGTCGATGTCGGGGTTCTCGAGGATTTCGCGGACCTGCTGGAGCCAGTGGTCGATCTCGTTTTCCGACTCGCCGCTGCCCGATTCCTTGTAGATCCAGTGGGCCGCGATGCCGCGCTCGGCGATGGCGTTCATCCGTTCCGAACGGATCTGGACCTCGACCCAGCTGCCGCCGTGGCTCATCACGGTCAGGTGCAGGGCTTCGTAGCCGTTGGTCTTGGGCTTGTCCACCCAGTCGCGGGTGCGGTCGGGCTTGTATTTGTAGAGGCCGGTAATCGTGGAGAAGATGTACCAGCACTGCTCGCGTTCGCTGAGGCCGGGCTTCGATTCGAAGATGATGCGCACGGCGTACAGGTCGAAGATCTGCTCGAACGGGATGTTCTTGGTGGTCATCTTCTTCCAGATGGAATACGGGGTCTTGAGCCGCTTGAGGATGGTGTATTTGTAGCCGGCTTTGTCGAGCTCCTGGCGGATGGGGGCGATGAATTCGTCGATCAGCGCGCCGCGTTCGGCCATCACGTCGCTGAGCTGCTGCTCGATGGCGGCGTAGGCGTGCGGTTCACGGTACTTGAGCCAGATGTTCTCCATCTCCGACTTGATGCTGTAGAGGCCGAGCCGGTGGGCGAGGGGGATGAAGAGGTACATCGTCTCGCTGAGGATCTTGTCGCGCTTGTATTCGGGCATGAACTGGATGGTGCGCACGTTGTGGAGGCGGTCGGCCAGCTTGATGAGCACGATGCGGACGTCGTCGTTGAGGGTCACCAGAATGCGGCGGAAATTCTCGGCCTGCAGGCTCACACGCGCGGCCCCTTCCTGGTTCTTGTTCTTGTTGTCGTTGTCGAGCGCGGTCTTGATCTTAGTCAGGCCGTCGACCAGCGAGGCGATTTTGTCGCCGAAGAGCCGCTGGATGTCATCCACCGTGAAATCGGTGTCTTCCACCACGTCGTGCAGCAGGGCGGCGCAGATGGACTTGCAGCCGAGGCCGATTTCGTCGACCACGATCTTGGCCACCGAGATGGGGTGCAGGATATAGGGTTCGCCGCTCCGGCGCCGCACGCCCTTGTGGGCCTCGTTGGCAAACTCGAAGGCCTTGAGCACCAGCTGGTACTGCGCATCGTCGGCGCAGCGTTTCCGGCTCGAAACGCGCAGCCCTTCGAATTCCCGTTCAATCAGTTTATAGTCCTCTTCCGTAAACATGGTCAATCCTGTTCAAATTGCAGCAGTTCCTCTTCCGAGCGGTCGGTCAGGCCGCGTTCCTTCGCCTCGCGATAGTCCACCAGCGTGTAGCCGCGGGAAAGCTCCGCCCCGAACAGGATGATCTGCCAGCAGAGATTCAGCCAGATCATGAACAGGGGGATGAAAGCCAGGGCGCCGTACACGGCGTTGAGCCGCGTCACCATCACCTGGGTTCCCAGGTAGAGATACTGGATGGCGACGAACGGGACGCCGACGATGAGCGCGGCCTTCAGGGCTGCGCCATAGCGCACCTTGGCGCAAGGGATGAGCTTGTACATCACCGAAAGCGCCAGGATGACGATGCCGTAGAGCACCAGCCAGAAAAGATTGGTGGTGATGAAGTCGAACGGCCCGAGCTTGCCTTCCAGCAACCCGATGAACCGGGCGTAATAGACCCACCCCGAGAGGAACAGCACAAGCACGAACGGGGCGGTGAACATAATGATGAAATAGACCAGGGCCCGCTTCCAGGGTTTCCGGGGCGAGGAAACCTCCCAGATGCGGTTGAATGCGATCTCGATGTTGATCATCAGCCAGACGATGGTCCAGATGAAACTCAGGAAGGAGATCCATCCGAAAGCGCCTTTCTCGGTGGCGTTGATGATGTTGCGGGCGTAGTCGATGATCACCTGGATCAGGCCGGTACTGTCGGGGAAGGATGCCGAAAGGCTTTCCGACAGCACGCGGTCGAGCCCGAAGCCGCTCGCGATGAACAGGATCACGGCGATCATCGGGATGAAGGCCAGGGTGGTGAAACGGCTCAGGGCGATGGCCTCGCGGCCGATCCGGGCCTGGGAGAAGCCCTTGGCGGTCAGGAGGAAAGCCTGTGCATTCCGGACCCACCGCTTGCCCGCGTCGCTCAGCTGGCTGAAGTCGAGCGCCCAGATGTCCTTCGTCAGGAATTTGACGATGGCGGCGATGAAATCTTTGATGCGGGCCCAGAACAGTTTCATGACTTATGCGCCGGTTTCAATGAGTTTCCTGAATTCGGCCTCCGAGATCACGGGAATGCCGAGCTTTTCGGCCTTCTTGAGCTTTTCGGGGCCTGCCTTTTCGCCGGCCAGCAGCCAGGCCGTCTTGCCGCTCACGCTGCCGGCGTTCTTGCCGCCGTGCGCTTCGATGAGCGCTTTCATCGCTTCGCGCGAGATGGAGAAGTTGCCCGAGATGACGAGGGTCTTCCCGGCGAGCGTGTCGGAAAGCTGCTGCCGGGCGTCGGCGTCCTCGGCCATCTGCAGGCCGGCTTCGCGCAGCCGCCGGACGGTGTCGCGGCCGGCGTCGGAGGCGAAGTAGGCGAGGATCGAGTCGGCGACGGTTTCGCCGATGTCTTCGACTTGGAGCAAGTCTTCGCGCGAGGCGGCGGCCAGGGCGTCGATCGAGCCGAACTGGCGGGCCAGCATCTTGGCGGTCTGTTCGCCGATGTGGCGGATGCCCAGGGCGTAGAGCACGCGGCCGAACGGCACGCGGCGGCTGGCGTCGAGGCTTGCGAGGAAATTGTCGGCCGATTTCTCCTGCCATCCCTCCAGGGAGATCAGTTGTTCGCGCGTGAGGGCGTACAGGTCGGGGAGGGTGCGGATCCAGCCTTTGGCGTAGAGCGCCTCGATGGTCGCTTCGCCGGCCAGGATGTCCATGGCCTTGCGGCCCGCGAAATGCACGAAACGGCCCTTGATCTGCACGGGGCAGGATTCCCGGTTGGGGCAATAGTGGCGCGCTTCGTCCGGGTCGCGGACCAGCGGGGTGCCGCAGTCGGGGCAGCAGGTGGGGAACTCGGGCCGCCGGGCGTCGGCGGGCCGTTTCGAGAGCTCCACACCCGTGATTTTCGGGATGATCTCGCCGCCCTTTTCCACATAGACATAATCGCCCAGATGGATGTCGAGCAGGTCCATCTGGTCTTTGTTGTGGAGGGAGGCGCGTTTGACCACGGTGCCGGAGAGCAGGACGGGTTCGAGGTTCGCCACGGGCGTGACGGCGCCGGTGCGGCCCACCTGGTAGTCGACCGAGAGCAGGGGCGTGAGCGCCTGCTCGGGCTTGAACTTCCAGGCCGTGGCCCAGCGCGGCGTCTTGGCCGTGAAGCCGAGCTGCCGCTGGAGGTCGAGTTCGTTGACCTTGATCACGATGCCGTCGGTGGCGAAGGGCAGCTGCTTGCGGCGGGTGTCCCATTCGTCGATGTAGGCGACCGCTTCTTCGATGTTGCCGGCCACGCGGCTGTATTCAGAAACCGGAAGCCCCCAGCTGCGCGCAGCTTCGAGGGCTTCCGTATGGGTTTTGAAAGGCAGGTTTTCTCCCAGCAGATGGTACAGCACGCAGTCCAGGCCGCGGGTGCGCATCTCTTCCGGATTCTGGAGCTTCAGGCTGCCGGAAGCGGCGTTGCGGGGATTGGCGAACGGCTCCAGTTCCGCTTCGGCACGGGCGGCGTTAAGGCGCTCGAAGGCGTCCCAGGGCATATAGATCTCGCCGCGGATCTCGAACTCCTCGGGAATCGCTTCCCCGCGAAGGACGCGGGGAATGGCGGGGATGTGCACTACGTTGCGGGTCACGTCATCGCCTTTGGTGCCGTCGCCGCGCGTGAGGGCGCGGAGCAGGCGGCCGCCGCGGTAGGTCAGGCAGATGGCCGTGCCGTCGAACTTGAGTTCGCAGGAATAGGTATAGGGCTTGTCGGCGGTCTTGCGGATGCGGGCGTCGAACTCGTAGAGTTCCTCCCGGGCGTAGGTGTTGCCCAGCGAGAGCATCGGGTAGCGATGGGGTACCTGCACGAAGTCGCTTCCCTTGCCGGCCAGGTCGCTGCCGACGTGGCGGGTGGGGCTGTCTTCGGTGGCGAATTCGGGGAACATCCGCTCAAGGCCCTGCAATTCGCTCATCAGCAGGTCGAACTCGAAGTCCGAGATGGTGGGCGCATTGAGCACGTAGTAGTTGCGGTTGTGCCGTTCGAGTTCCTTTTTCAGGAACTCGATCCGATCGCGAGCTTCCGTCTTGCCGATTTTTGCCATAATTTTAGTATGAACTACAAAAATAACGAATATTTGTCAAAAAGTGATAACTTTGCGTCTTCAACTCCGAGAGTTATCTAGTTCTATACTTTTATGAAGGAATCCATTGTCATTCTCGCGGGCGGCGGCCCGGCTCCCGGCATCAACACCGTGGAGGGAACCATCGCAAAAGCATTTATGGCAGAAGGCTACCGGGTGCTCGGCCTGCACGGCGGCTACTCCGGCCTCTTCTCCGCTTCCCCCAACTTCATCGAATTCAATTTCGCCCTGGCTGATTCGATCTTCAACCGTGGCGGTTCCTACCTGCAGATGAGCCGGTACAAGCCGACCCAGGAAGATTTCGACCGCTACTTCAACCTGAAGTTCTTCCAGGAGAACAACATCCGCCTGCTGGTAACCATCGGCGGCGATGATACGGCCTCGACGGCCAACCGCATCGGCAAGTTCCTGCGCGAGAAGAAATATCCCGTCCAGAACATCCACGTGCCCAAGACCATCGACAACGACCTCCCGCTGCCGATGAACGCCCCGACCTTCGGCTACAACTCCGCCAAGGCCGAAGGCGCCCGTATCGCCACCACCGTGTACGAAGACGCCCGCACCTCCGGCAACTGGTTCATCGTCTCCGCCATGGGACGCAGCGCCGGTCACCTGGCCATGGGCATCGGCGCCTCGTGCCACTACCCGATGATCATCATCCCCGAAATGTTCAACAAGACCGAGATCACGGTCGACAAGATCCTCCGCCTCTCCATCAGCGCCATCGTCAAACGCAGACTGCGCGGCATCGCCTACGGCGGTATCATCGTGTCCGAAGGCGTGTTCCATATGCTCAGCGACGAACAGCTCAAAGAGACCGGCATCAAGTTCACCTATGACGACCACGGTCACCCGGAACTGGGCAAGATCTCCAAGGCCCAGCTGTTCAACGATATGCTCGAGATCAAGCTCAAGGAGCTGGGTCTCAAGATCAAGACGCGTCCGGTGGAGATCGGTTACGACATCCGCTGCCAGCAGCCGATCGCCTACGACCTCTTCTACTGCTCGCAGCTCGGCGCCGGCGTGTACGAACTCTTCGAAAAGGGTGAAACCGGTTGCATGGTGTTCGTCGACCAGATCGGCACCATCCGTCCGCTCTACCTCGAAGAACTGCAGGATCCCGAGACGGGCAAGATCCCGCCGCGGCTCGTGGACATCGAGGGCGATCAGGCCCAGGTGGTTTTCAAGCACCTGCTCAACTACATCACCCCGCGCGACTACGAAGGCGCCCGGCAGTATGTTCCCAACCCGGAAGACTACGACTTCTACAAGATCCTGAACTGGGAGAGGAACTAGCGTGATCATCTATCAGTTGCTCTTGAGAGCCTTCGGGAACCGGACGTGCGTTCCCGGAGGCTCTTATGCCAAAAACGGGTCCGGCAAGTTCGGCGACATCACCGACGAGGTGCTCCTGAAACTCAAGAAGCTCTCGGTCGGCGCGGTGTGGTACACGGGCGTCATCTCGCACGCCACGCGGACGCACTTCCGTTCGATTCCCGACTGCAATCCCGCCATCGTCAAGGGCGAGGCCGGCTCGCCCTACGCCATCCGCAACTGGTTCGACGTCGATCCCGCGCTGGCCACGAACCTCGACAACCGGATGGCCGAATTCGAGGCGCTGGTCGAGCGTACGCACCGGGCCGGCATGAAGGTGATCATCGACTTCGTGCCCAACCACGTGTACCGCGAGTACCACAGCTATTTCACCGCCGAGAATTTCTACCTGCTCGACGAACCGCTGCACCTGCCCGCCTCGGTGAAAGGCACTTACGAAGAGAACCCCGCCAAGGCCACCGGCAACGACGTGTTCCACGCCTGGCCGTCGGAAAACGACTGGTACGATACCGTCAAACTCAATTATGAGAACCGCTCCACCTGGAGCAAGATGCTGCAGGTGCTGCGCTTCTGGGCCGACAAGGGCGTGGACGGTTTCCGCTGCGATATGGTGGAACTCGTGCCCGCCGAATTCTTCGCCTGGGCGTTCCGGTCCCTGCGCACGGAGCACCCGGGCCTGTTGTTCATCGCCGAAGTCTACGGCAAGGACAACTACCGGCGTTATGCCGATGCCGGTTTCGACCTGCTCTACGACAAGTCGGGCTTCTACGATGCCCTGCGCGGCATCGTCCGGGGCGAGCGCCCCGCATCCTGCCTCACGCAGGAGTGGCAGTTCCAGGGCAGTCTGCAGCCGCGGATGCTGCATTTCCTGGAGAACCACGACGAACAGCGCGTGGCCTCCGATTTCTATGCGGGCAGCGGCCGCGCCGCGTTCCCGGCCCTGGCCGTTTCGCTGCTCTTCCATCCGTCCTCGTTCATGCTGTATTTCGGACAGGAGTTCGGCGAGCGGGGGATGGAGGCTGAAGGCTACAGCGGCGTGGACGGCCGCACGTCGATCTACGACTACTGCACCGTCCCGTCGGTCCGGCGCTGGCTGGCCGGCCGGCTGACGGTGGAAGAGAGCGTGGTCTACAAGGAATACTGCCGCCTGCTGCGCATCGCCACGGGCGACGCCATTTTCTCAAAGGGGAAGACGTTCGACCTGATGTACGTCAATCCGGCTTCCGACCGTTTCGACCCCGACCGCCAGTTCGCCTGGATCCGCGGCTACGCGGGCAGCGCGATGTCGGTCGTGGCCAATTTCGCCGACCATCCGGTCGACGTGCAGCTCCGCATCCCGAAGGCGGCGTTCGATTACCTGGGCATCGCCGTCGCTGGCGACCGCGTCATTCGGGTACACGTCGCGGCCCACGATTACACGCGGACCGACGTTTCCAGCCCCGTACAGGACTGAATCAGTTGAAAAAGAAGTAGAAGGCCGCCCATTGCATGGGTATGCCCTTGGCGTGGCCGATGGTGCGGTAGGAGCTGTCCTGGATGGTTCCGTCGCTCTTGACGTGGCCGATGGTGCGGTAGGAGCTGTCCTGGATGGTTCCGTCGCTCTTGATGTGGCCGACGGTGCGGTAGGAGGCGTCCTGGACGGTGCCGTCGCTCCGGAGGTGGCCGATGGTGCGGTAGGAGCCGTCCTGCACGGTCCCGTCGCTCTTGATGTGACCGACGGTGCGGTAGGATTTGTCCTGGATGGTACCGTCACTCTTGATGTAGCCGACGGTCTGGTAGCTGCCGTTGGTGATGGTCTGCGCGGCGCAGAGGGCGGGGCAGAGCAGCATCACGGCAAGCAGGAAGGGAAGCAGGCGGTTCATGGGTGTCCGGTTTGTGTTTGGCAAGTCAAATATAGCAAAAGTTTTTGTTATCTTTGTCATTTGGGAAAAACCGTAAAAAGAATCTATGAAGCGTACTTTAGTGATCACCGGCGGCGCTGGCTTCATCGGAAGCCACGTGATCCGTCATTTCGTGAACAAATATCCGGACTACCGGATCATCAATCTCGACAAACTGACCTATGCCGGCAACCTGGCCAATCTCAAGGATGTCGAAGACAAGCCCAACTACCGTTTCGTCCGGATGGACATCTGCGACTTCGAAGGCGTCTCGGCCCTGCTGCGGGAAGAGCGCGTCGACGGCATCATCCACCTGGCCGCGGAAAGCCACGTGGACCGCTCCATCAAAGACCCGTTCACTTTCGCCAAGACGAACGTGATGGGCACCCTGACGCTGCTGGAGGCCGCGCGCCGCTACTGGCAGCCGATGGGCTTCGTGATGACCGGCGAAGACGGGCAGTCCGACGGGCCGTGCCGTTTCTATCATATCTCGACCGATGAGGTGTACGGCGCCCTGGAGGTGACCGATCCCGACGGTGTGGAGCCGCCCTTCACCACGAAGGCATCTTCCGGCAAGCATCATCTGGCCTACGGCACGCGTTTCTTCACGGAAGACCTCAAGTATCAGCCGCACAGTCCGTACAGCGCGGCCAAGGCCTCGTCCGACCACTTCGTACGCGCCTACCACGATACCTACGGCATGCCCACGGTGGTGACCAACTGCTCGAACAACTACGGTCCCTACCAGTTCCCGGAGAAGCTCATCCCGCTGTTCATCAACAATATCCGGCACGGCAAGCCGCTCCCGGTCTACGGGAAGGGCGAGAACGTGCGCGACTGGCTCTACGTGGAAGACCACGCCCGGGCCATCGATCTGATTTTCCACGAAGGCCGCATTGCCGAGACCTACAACATCGGCGGGTTCAACGAGTGGAAGAACATCGATCTGATCAAGGTGCTCATCCGGACGGTGGACCGGCTGCTGGGCAATCCCGAAGGCACGAGCGATCATCTGATCACCTACGTCACCGACCGCGCCGGCCACGATCTCCGCTACGCGATCGATTCGAGCAAGCTTCAGCGCGAGCTCGGCTGGGAGCCTTCGCTCCAGTTCGAGGAAGGCATCGAAAAGACCGTCCGCTGGTATCTCGACAACCAAGCCTGGATGGACAACGTCACCAGCGGCGACTACCAGAAGTATTACGACGATATGTATAAAAACAGATAATTGAGGCTTCGGTTTTAATTTTTGCTCGCTAAAAGATTAGGGGAGATGCTCGCAAAAATCAAAACCTCAGCCTACAATAGCAATGGTTATAGCGTAACGGAGCGGATGGTTTTTTGTATCGCGAGCATTTTTTCTGCGAGAGATACAAAAAACCGGAGCGAAGTGAAGCGATGATCTTGAGATAAATGATGATATCGAAGAACGAGATTAAGGAGATTCGGGCGTTGGGACAGAAGAAGTTCCGCGAGGAGCGGGGACTGTTTGTCGTGGAGGGGGAGAAGTTGGTCGAGGAGGCGCTGCGCTCGGGTTTCGACGTCGTCGCTCATTATCGGTTGGAAGATATCGGGGCAGAGACGATGGGGCGGATCAGTCAGTTGACGCATCCGTCGCCAGCACTCGCCGTCGTTCGTCGTCCCGCGCCTGTCGAACCCGTCATCGATTCCGACGAACTCGTTCTCGCCCTCGACGGGGTCCGCGACCCCGGTAATCTGGGCACGATCCTCCGCATTGCCGACTGGTTCGGCATCCGCCAGGTCCTCGCTTCGCCCGACACCGTCGAATGCTACAACCCCAAGGCCGTCCAGGCCACCATGGGCGCCATTTTCCGCGTGCGGGTGCACTACTGCGACCTGCCGACGTCCTTGCCGGCCGGCCTGCCCGTCTACGGCACCTTCCTCGAAGGAGACAACATCTACCAGGCCCCGCTGACACGGGGCGGAATCCTGGTGATGGGCTCGGAGGCGGACGGAATTTCGCCCGAGGTCGCGGCGGCCGTCGACCGGAAACTCTTCATTCCGCCGTTCCCGGCGGATGCGCATACCAGTGAATCGCTCAACGTGGCGGTAGCCACCGCCATTTGCTGCAGCGAGTTCCGGAGGCGGGAAATTTTGTAAATTTGCAGGATATGAAGCGCATCGGAATCTTGACAGGCCTCCTGCTGGCGGGAATGCTCCTGGCTGACTCGTGCTCCACGACCAAAATGCTCGCGGAGAACGAGGCCCGGCTGGCCGAGAACAAGATTTCCATCGTCAACGAACCGCAGCGCACGGCACGCTACAATGCTTCCTCCCTGCAGCCTTATGTCAAGCAGAAAGCCAATTCCACGATCCTGGGCATGGTCAACCCGTTCGTATATGTCTGGAACTGGCAGAACGGCAACGACGGCGGCTGGGACCGTTTCTGCCGCAAACTCGGCGAAGAGCCGGTGGCGTTCGACGAACGGCTCGTCGACGATTCGGTGCAGAGCATGCTCGACCACCTGGAATACGACGGCTGGTACAACTGCAAGATCGAGCCGCGCGTCACCATCAAAAAGCAGATCGCGGAAGTCGATTACCAGGTGACCCTCGGCAAGCAGTTCCCGATCTCCAGCGTCGATTACCAGGTGCGCGACACCACCCTCGCGGCGCTGCTGGCAGCCGATTCCACGCATCTGGCCCTGAAGCCCGGCCGCCCGCTCTCCGAGGCGGCGCTGGAGGCTGAAAGTGAGCGCATCTCCCAGTATTTCCGCAACCACGGCTACTGGGGCTTTTCCAAGAACTATTTCTTCTTCTACGCCGATACGACCACGGTCCGCGATACCGCCTCGCTGATCGTCGAGATCGCCAATCACACCCGCAACGAAAGCGACGACGTCTATCACGAACACCGGCCCTACCACATCGGCAATGTCGTGCTGATGCCGCAGCCCGGTATGAAGGTCCGCCAGAAGTTCCTCCACAATCTCAACCAGCTCCAGCCGGGCGATCCGTACAGCGAAGACCGCATCAACCGCGCCTACGACCGTTTCGCCAGCGTTCCGCTGTTCAGCAGCGTCAATATGATGCTCCGCGAGTCGGAGGTCGACAGTACGGCCGTGGACTGCCGCATCCTGCTTTCCCAGGCGCGGCTGCAGGCCGTCAAGCTCAATCTCGAGGGTTCGTTCAACTCCACGGGCCTGTTCGGCATCACGCCTTCGCTCTCGTACAGCCACAAGAACATTTTCGGGGGCGGGGAGGTGCTGTCGCTGGGCTTCCGCGGCAATTTCCAGTTCATGCTGCGCGCCCCGGTGCGGGCCAACGAGTTCTCGATGTCGACCGGCCTGGGCATTCCCTGGTACCCCTCTTTCGTCTGGAAGATGCCCCGCATCAACCTGCCGCAGATGGACATCAAGCTCAATTACAGCTACCAGAGCCGTCCGGAATACACCCGCAACATCGTCACGGGCACCTATGGCTTCAGCTGGAATGTGGACAAACGCTTCTATTACCAGATCTATCCGGCCCAGGTGAGCGCCGTCGCGGTCTCGCAGATGGACGAGGCGTTCTACGGCGGCATCCACGACCCGTACCTGAAGAATTCCTTCCGCAGCCACCTCGACCTGGGCGGCGGAGGAATGGTGTACTTTACCACTAATTCGACCGTCAATCCCAAGGTCTCCTATTTCTACGCGCGTCTGCAGTATGATATGTCGGGCAACTTCCTGAGTCTCTTCAACAAGACCGGTCTTTATGGAGAAGGCCCGCGCGGGGAGAAGCAGATTGCCGGCGTCCCGTATGCCCAGTATGTGCGCGGCGAGTTGCAGGCCGTCGAGACGATCCGCTTAGGCGCGCTCAACCAGTACGCCCTGGCCGTCCGCGGCCTGGCGGGCTTGGGCTATGCCTACGGCAACTCGGTGTCGCTTCCTTTCGAGAAACTCTTCTACGCCGGCGGTGCCAACAGCATGCGCGGCTGGCGGGCGCGGGCCGTGGGCCCGGGCGCCGCACCGCGCGACACGAGCTTCGCCATCGCCAACCAGACGGGCGACATGCACCTGGAAGCGAATGTGGAATTCCGCTTCCCGATGTTCTGGAAACTGCAGGGAGCGGTGTTCCTGGATGCGGGCAACGTGTGGAACATCGCCTCGGATGAGGTGGACGGCAGCTCGCGTGACCCGCGCAGCCTGTTCTCATTCAAGAATCTGGCGCGGACGACGGCCCTGTCGAGCGGCTTCGGCGCACGGCTCGACTTCGGTCTGGTGCTGATACGCTTTGATTTGGGCGTTCGGCTCTATGATCCCTATCAGGGATCGTGGATGGGCATCAATGACTGGTTTACCGGGGACTATGCCTTCCACTTCGGCATCGGATATCCCTTCTAGCTAATTGAGCAGATAGGTCAGGACGGTGACGGCCGCGGTCTCCTTGGCCAGATCGGCGGGGTCGACCTTATAGCGGTACACCGAACCCATCAGTGGCCAGGTGCGGTTGGGATAGGTGCCCTGGACGAATTTGTAGTCACCCAGCGACTTGAAATACGGGGGAACCACTTCGAGCATCTGGCGGACGAAGAGCGGCTTCTCTTCGAGGACGAAGGTATGCGGGGCCACCGTCGTGTCGCGGGAGCTGAGGGCGAGGTCGAAGACGATCAGTTCCTCGGATTCTCGGAATTCGCGGTTGATGGCGCCCAGGCCGGTCAGGCCCGTGGTGTCGGCGGAAGGTTCGTAGAACGCTACGCGGATGGTATTCTTGTGCTGGATTTTCAGTTCGCGGAAGGCTTCGAGGATGTCGAGCGCAGCGCTGCAGGCGGCCGGATCGTCGAGCGCGGCAGTGATCATGGTCATCTCGGGTTCCTTGTTCTTGTCTCCGGTGCGGCCTTCGAATTCGGCGATCAGCGAGGTGCCGCCGCCCCCTTCCAGAGTCCACAGATCGTCGGCCTTGAGCGTTTTGGCGAGGTTCAGGGTGAGGTAATCGATCCGTTTGGAAGCGTCGTGGCTTTCCAGCCAGGCGGCGTGGGCGCATTCCCGGCCGTTGAAGAAGCCGGAGATTTCGTCGATGCGCTGTTCGGGGGTGATTTTTTTGCAGGCCACGGTCGCCAGGACCGCGAGGCCGATCAGGAGGATTCGTTTCATTGTGTCAATTTCTTTTTCCAAAAATAGCCGTTCCGATTCTAACAATTGTCGTGCCTTCCTCGACGGCGATGGGCCAGTCGCCCGACATTCCCATCGAAACAGTGTCGCAGCCGGGGAGGAACGACAGGCGCTCGGAGACGGCCTTCAGGCTCCGGAATTCGCGCCGGACCTGTTCGCGATCGTCGGTAAAGGTGGCCATCCCCATCACGCCGCGGAGGCGGATGTTGGGGTAGCGGCCGGCTTCCTTGGCCAGTGCCACGGCTTCGTCGGGCGTGAAGCCCTGTTTGGTCTGCTCTTCGGCGATGTGGATTTCCAGGAGGCAGTCCATCACCTTGCCCGCTGCGCGGGCCGCCTTGTCGATCTCGGCGAGCAGACGCTCCGAGTCGACCGAGTGGATGAGGTGGGCGTAGGGGACGACCATCTTGACCTTGTTGGTCTGCAGGTGGCCGATGAAATGCCACACGATGTCGGCGGGGAGCTGCGGCGCCTTGGCGGCCAGCTCCTGCGGCCGGTTCTCGCCGAAGGACCGCTGCCCGGCTTCATAGGCCTCCCGGATGGCTTCGACGGGCTTGAATTTGGAAACTGCCACCAACTCGACCGTTGATGGCAGCTCCGATTTCAGTTTGCGGATGTTGTCGGCAATGCCCATTTTCTTATTTCCGCTTTTTCAGCTGCTCCTGCTGGGCCTTGTAGGCCGCGTCGAGGCGCTGCTGGAATTTCGATTTCTTGGGTGCTTCCTTGGAAGAGGTCTTCTTCTTCAGGTTCTCGTAGATCTTGTCCTCGTCGACGAACCATTTGCGGATCGCCCAGTTCTGCCCGATGGTGATGATGTTGGAGAGCATATAATAGTAGCTCAGACCGGCCGAGAGGTTGTTGCAGATGAACAGCATCATGATCGGCATCATCCACACCTGCATGAATTCCATGCCGGGCATCGTCTGGGTGGAGGGCTGCTGGGCCATCGTCATCTTCGAATAGCCCCACATCGTGACGGCCATCAGGATGGCGAAGAGCGACATATGGTCGCCGTAGAGCGGAATCTTGAAGCCGAAGTCGAGGATCGAGTCGTAGGCGCTCAGGTCGTGGCACCAGAGGAAGCCCTGCTGGCGCAGCTCGATGGAGGCCGGGAAGAAGCGGAACATCGCCCACAGGATCGGGAACTGGAGCAGGATCGGCAGACAGCCGCCCCACATGCTCACGCCCGCTTTCTTGTAGAGGTCCATCGTGGCCTGCTGCTTCTTCATCGCGTCTTCCTGCCGGGGATACTTCTCGTTGATCTTGTCGATCTCGGGCTTGAGCACGCGCATCTTGGCGGAAGATGAGTACGACTTCCAGGTGAGCGGCGAGATGACCAGCTTGATCATGATGGTCAGCAGCAGGATGATCAGGCCGTAGTTCGAGATGAAGCGGCTCAGCCAGTTGAAGGTCGGGATGATGATGTAGCGGCTGATGGTGCCGATCACCTTTCCGCCCAGCGGGATGATCTTCTCGAAGCCTTCGTCATAGCTGCGGAGGGTGTAGAAGTGGTTCGGGCCGAAGTAGAAGCGGAAGGGGAGGGTGAAGTCGCTGCTCTGGGTGTCGAGGGCGACGGTCATCTCGGCGCCCGACTGCATCAGGTTGTGGCCGGGGTCGTCTTCCGGATAGAACTGGTTGGACAGCGTACCGGCGGGGAAACCGTTCTCCGAGACCAGGATCGCGGAGAAGAACTGCTGCTGGAAACCGATCCACCGGAGGGTGGAGTTGAAGGTTTCGTGGGCCGAATCGCGGCGCTTGCCCAGCGATTTGACTTCGTTGCCGTTCAGGTACTTGTAGGCCACGCCCGAGTAGTTGCGCTCGTTCTGGTAGCCTTTCTCGAGCCGGGGCACGTCGAGCACCCACTTGAGGTTCATCTGGCCGGTGCGGCGGTCGAGGGTCTGGTCCATGCCCACGAAGTGGAGCTGGTAGTCGGCCATGTAGCTGTCGCTGGCCAGCGACCAGACGGCGTCGATCCAGCTGCTTTCGGCGAACTGGAGACGCAGGGTGAGGGTACTGTCGGTACTCTCCACCGGGGTGAAGTTCAGGTCGCTCGAGTTGAGCCACTGGTTCGTGTTGAGTTCCAGGTCGAACCGGCTCTTGCCGGGCTGGACCAGGAACAGCGCGCTGCTGTCGTGGGTAAAGTAGTCCTTCACCAGCACCTCGTCGGGCTGGGCGCCCTTCGAGGAGATCCGGATGCGGAGTTTTTCGTTTTCAAGGGTGTAAAAGGCGGTCTCCGCCTTGCTGGCGGCGTTGAGGTAGTCGCCCTGGTAATCGCCTTCTTCCTCCGGAATCAGCGTCTCGGATTCCGCCAGGGAATCGACAGCCGCAACGGCGGACGAATCGGTGACGGCGCCCTGCTGGATGGCCGCGGCGGCCGCCAGGGAATCGCGCGTGAACGCCTCTTTCTGCCTTTTCTCGAATTGTTTGGTATTGTACCAGCTGAACGCCAGCATGATTACGCCGATCAGGGCGAAGCCGACGATGCTGCTTCTGTTTTCTTTCATTACAAGTTTCGGTTACTCCTGCGAATGTTCCCGGTCGTAGGCCTTGATGGTCTCTTCCAGGTCGGCCAGTTCCTGACGGGCGATGTCGATCTTCTTGTTCAGTTCCTGGAGGAGCGCCTCGGCGTTCTTAGACTGGGAGAAGAAGCCCATGTTGTTCTCCCACGTGGCGATTTCCTGCTCTTTCTTCATGAACTTCTGGACAAGGCGGTCACGCTCGGTGCGGATGGCGCGCTCGGCCTTCGACGCGTAGTTGCGGCCGCCGTCGCGGAATTCCGCGAACTTCTCGTTCATCACCTTGCGGAAAGCGTCCTGGATGCGGGTCTTCTCCTTGAAGGGGACGAAACCGATGGCGTTCCAGCGCTCCTGGAAGGCGCGCAGGGCTTCGCGGGCTTCGTCGCGGTCTTCCACCACGAATTCGCGGATCTCGTCGATCAGGGCGCGCTTCTTGGCGAGGTTCTCGACCTGTTCGCTGTCCTGGCCGCCGCTGTGCTTGTCGCGGTTGCTGAAGAATTCGTCGCAGGCGCCGCGGAAGCGTTTCCACACCTGCTCGGATTTCTTGCGGGAGACGGGGCCGATCTCTTTCCACTGTTTCTGGAGTTCGATGATCTCGTCGGTGGCTTTCTTCCACTCGGTGGAATCCTTCAGGGCCTCGGCCTTCTCGCAGAGTTCGATCTTGCGGGCGAGGTTGTCCTGCATCTGGTTCTTGAAACCGGCGTAGTATTCGCGCTTCTTGTTGAAGAAGGCGTCGCAGGCGGCGCGGAAGCGGTCGTAGACTTTCTGGTTGTCCTTCTTGGAGGCGAAGCCGATCTTGCGCCATTCCTTCTGGATGTTTTCAATCTCTTTGGTCAGGCGGTTCCAGGCGCTGGCGTCGGTGACTTCGGTGGCGGCGATTTCCTCGACTTTCTCGCAGAGGGCCGACTTGGCCTCGAAGTTCTCCTTCTGGTTGCCCTTCTGGGCCTCGAAGAAGCCCTGGTGCTTCTTGTTGATCACGGCCGTGGCGGCGCGGAAGCGCTCCCAGATGGATTCGCGGAATTCCTTGCTCACGGGGCCGAGTTCCTTCCACTGTTCGTGGAGTTTCTGCAGGGTGCGGAATGCGCCCACCACGTCTTCCTCGTCGGCGAGGGCTTCGGCGCGGAGGCAGAGTTTCTCCTTGGCTTCGAGGTTCTTCTTGAAGTCGAGGTCGCGGAACTCCTTGTTGATCTTCACGTAGTCATAGAACATTTCCACGTAGTGCTGGTACGTGTCGTAGAGATCTTTCACGCGGGCCTGCGGCACGGGGCCGATGGCGCGCCAGCGGTTCTGGATCTCGCGGAACTTGGGGAAGGTCTCCTTGAGGTCTTCGCTGGCCTCGACCAGGGCCTTGAGGTCTTCGATGACGGCAAGTTTCTCCTGGTAGTTCTCTTCCTTGTTCTTTTCCTGCTCCTGCGTGAAGGCGGCGCGACGGGTTTTATACTGGCTGTAAAGATCCTTGAATCCGCGCTCGATCTCGGCGAAGGGATTGAAGGAGACCGGTTCTTCGGCGGCTTCTTCCGGAGCGGCTTCCTCGCCGGTGGCGGGCGCCTCGGGGGCGGCCGTCTCGGCGGGCTGCATCACGCCCGAGGCGATCTTTTCCTTGCGCAGGTTCTTGTAGAACGCCGCTTTCAGCGCTTCGGCGTGCTTGTAGAGCTGCTGCATGTTTTCGCCTTCGAGCAGTTCCTTGAAGGCATCCACGATTTCCTTCAGGCCCAGGTTCGAAAAATCATTTTTGGGGGTCTCCTCTGCGGGATCGGATTCGGCAACCGGTTCGGCGGTCTCTTCGACGGGGGCTTCGACAGTTGCAGTTTCCTGGATTTCTACAGGCTGCTCCTCAGCGGGAACAACCGGGTTAAGATCTTCACTCATTGTTTTACAGTTTTTATGTAACCTGCAAATATAGTCTTTTTTTACAAATAATCGCTAAATTTGCCGTCCGTATGAGAATAGATATCCTGACCGTCGTTCCGGAGCTTCTGGAAAGCCCGCTGAACTACTCCATCGTGAAACGGGCCCAAGACAAGGGCCTGGTCGAAATCCACGTCCACAACATCCGCGATTACGGCAAAGGCCGCTACCGCCAGACCGATGACTACAGTTTCGGCGGCGATGCCGGCATGGTCATGATGATCGAACCGGTTTTCAACCTGATGGAAAAGCTCAAGGCCGAGCGCACGTACGACGAGATCATCTTCACCTCTCCCGACGGCGAACAGCTGACGCAGCCCCTCGCCAACGAGCTCTCCTGCAAGGAAAACCTGATGATTCTCTGCGGTCACTACAAGGGTGTCGACCACCGCATCCGCGAGCATCTGATCACGCGCGAAATCACGGTGGGCGACTACGTGCTCAGCGGCGGCGAACTGCCCGCCGCCATCATCACGGACGCCGTGGTCCGGCTCCTGCCCGGCGCGCTGGGTGACGAGACGTCCGCCCTGTCCGATTCCTTCCAGGACGGCCTCCTCGCGCCGCCCGTCTACACCCGTCCCGCCGAATTCAACGGCTGGAAGGTTCCCGAAGTCCTTCTTTCCGGCGACCCCAAGAAGATCGCCGCCTGGCAGGACGAAAAAGCGCTCGAGAGAACCCGGGCGCTTCGTCCTGAATTGCTGAAATAGCGTTTACCGTTTGATGAGGCGATCCTGCGACTCGCCGTACTGGGCGGCGGAGATGCGGCCGCCGAGTTTTTCGACGATGTACTTCTCCAGGATGTCCAGGTCGACGACGCCCGTGTCGCGGCCTTTGCCCTTGAGGAGCTCGTAGCCGTCACCGGCGTCTTTGAGCATATAGGTCGAGCCGCCCACGGTATATTCCTTGGCGGGATCGATCCGCTCGTAAAGCTGGGTTTCCGGATTGTACACCTTGACGTTGCGCACCCGCCGCTCGCCGGCGTTGATGCGGACGAACGCCTTGTTGACGTCATAGACCACGGGGCTTTCGACCGAAGGATCGAACTCGAAGGTCATGCCTGACACGTGCGGGAAGCCGCCGAAGTCGGTGGGGTAGGCGGCCACGCCGAATTCCAGCGCGTCGAGAATCTCCTGGCCGGTGAGGGTGGCCACCGCGGCGTTGTTGTTGAACGGGAAGACATTGAAAATGTCATCGAAGCGGACGTCGCCGGCCGGGAGGTCCTTGCGGAGCGAACCGCCGCCGACGATGGCGATGTCGGTGCCGAGGCAGACGCGGAAGGCGTCGGCGCACAGGTCGCCGAGCGAGGTCTCGCCGGCGCGGACGAGCCAGTCGCCTTCGGCGTTCTTGGCGGGAAGCATCACTTCGTTATAACCGATCTTGCGGGCGCCCTGCGCGGCGTATTCGGCTTTCAGCTTGTCGATCACGCTGCGGACGCGCGGGTCTTCTTTCGTGTAGTCCTTCGTGGACACCAGGCTCAGGTTGATCTCGCCATTGGGGCTGATGGTCATCACGCCGATGTTGTCGAAGTGGGCGCCGGTCTGGGAGTAGAGCACGGACTTGCCGGCCTTGTTGGTCAGGATGCGCTGCGGGACCAGGCTGTGGGAGTGGCCGTCGAGGATCACGTCGAGGCCTTCCGTCTGGCGGGCCAGTTCCTGGGAGTTGATCGGGTCGTAGTTCACGTCGTCGCCCAGGTGGGTGAGGGCCACCACATAGTCGGCGCCCTGGTTGCGGGCGTCATTGATGAAGTTCTGGAAGGTGTCGTAGTAGGTGTCGGCGCTCAGGGAGTAGACGTAGTTGCCTTTGTCATCCTGGAAGTAGGCCGGCGTGGAGGAGTTGAAGCTGTAGGGCGTGGCTGCGCCGATGAAAGCGACCTTGGTGCCGCCGTAGTCGACGATCTCGTAGGGCTTGAACATCCGGGCGTCGGCTTTCAGGTCGATGAGGTTGCAGCAGAGGATCGTGGCCTTGAGCTCTTTGCTGATCTCCTTCAGGCGGGGGATCGCATAGTCGAACTCGTGGTTGCCGAGGGTTACCAGGTCGTAGCCCACGGCGTTCATGATGGTCACGATGTATCCGCCCTTCGAGGCGGCGCCCATGCTGCCGCCCTGCACGTAGTCGCCGGCGGAGACGACGGTCACATAGGGCGTCTGGGCTTTCTTCTCGGCTTTGAGCGCGGCCATCTTGGCATAGCCGTCCACGGAGCAGTGCACGTCGTTGTCGTAGAGGATCACGATATCGGAAGCCGCCTTGCCGGATTTGCCGGCGGGCGTGGTCTTCGGGCTGCACGCTACGGCGAGCGCCAGCACCAGAAAGAGGAGGAAAAAGCGTTTCATAAACGAGCGTATTTGGTCCAAATATACAAAAAAAACGCGGAACCCGAAAAGGTTCCGCGTTTTTCTTGTGCACGCGAACGGTTTATTTGTCGGCGGTGTAGGCGATCATCTCGAGGAGCTTGCAGGAATAGCCCCATTCGTTGTCGTACCAGGAGATCACTTTCACGAAGGTGTCGGTGAGGTACACGCCGGCGTTGGCGTCGAAGATCGAGGTGCGGGAGTCGCCGAGGAAGTCGCTGGAAACGACGGCGTCTTCGGTGTAGCCCAGGATGCCTTTGAGTTCACCCTCGGAAGCGGCCTTCATGGCTTTGCAGATGTCTTCCTTCGTAGCGGGTTTGGCGAGGTTGACGGTCAGGTCGACCACGGAAACGTCGAGGGTAGGGACGCGCATCGAAATGCCGGTGAGCTTGCCGTTGAGTTCGGGGATCACTTTGCCCACGGCCTTGGCGGCACCCGTGGTGGACGGGATGATGTTGCCGGCAGCGGCACGACCACCGCGCCAGTCCTTGGCGGACGGGCCGTCGACGGTCTTCTGGGTGGCGGTGGTGGAGTGGACGGTCGTCATCAGGCCGTTGACCACGCCGAAGTTGTCGTTGAGGACCTTCGTCAGCGGAGCGAGGCAGTTGGTGGTGCAGGAAGCGTTGGAAATGATGCTCTGGCCTGCATAGGTCTTATGGTTGACGCCATAGACGAACATCGGGGTGTCGTCCTTAGAGGGGGCGCTCATCACGACGCGTTTGGCACCGGCTTTCAGATGGGCCTCGGCCTTCTCCTTGGTGAGGAACAGACCGGTCGATTCGACCACGTACTCGGCGCCGACTTCGTTCCAGCGAAGGTTGGCCGGGTCTTTCTCGGCGGTGACGCGGATCTCGTTGCCGTTGACCACGAGGTTGCCGTTCTTGATTTCCACGGAGCCGTCGAACTGTCCGTGCATGGTGTCGTACTTGAGCATATAAGCCATGTACTCCACGTCGATAAGGTCGTTGATGCCGACGACGACGATGTCGTCACGCTTCTGGGCGGCCCTGAAAACCAGGCGGCCGATACGTCCGAAGCCGTTGATACCTACTTTAATCTTTTTCATTGCTATGTTTGTATTAAACTTGTTTGCGGTTCAATCGCGCAAATGTAGTAATAATTTTTTTGTTATTTTCTTATCTTTGTCATTCAAACCCGAAAAAATGAGCGAGACCCGCGAAATCCTGGTAACCAATGACGACGGCTTCCGTGCCCGCGGAATCCACGTGCTGGCGCAGATGCTCCGTGAATACGGCAACGTGACCGTGGTGGCGCCCTACGAGCCGCAGTCCGGCAAATCGGTCTCGCTGACGCTCGACAAACCTTTGTTCATCGAGAAGCCGGTGGTGGAATCCGCCGCGGAGGGGCTCGGCACCCTTCGCGTCTATACGCTTACGGCCACGCCGGCCGACTGCGCGAAGCTGGGTATCAACATCTTCCTCCACGAAGGCCGGCTGCCCGACCTGCTGGTTTCGGGCATCAACCACGGATCCAACGCCTCGGCCGCCTCGATCTACAGCGGCACGCTCGGCGCCACGGTGGAAGGCACGCTCTACGGCATCCCTTCCATCGGATTTTCCATCAACACCCACGCCGACGATCCCGACTTCTCGGGCGTACTCCATTACGGCCGCCAAATCCTCGACCGGGTGCTGCAGGACGGCCTGCGCAACAACGTCTACCTGAACGTCAACTTCCCCGATCTCCCGAAAGATCAGATCCGCGGCATCCGCCTGGCCCGCCAGGGCGCGGGCCGCTGGGTCAAGGAGTTCGACCACCGCGTCACCCTCCGTGGCCGGCACTACTTCTGGATGGTGGGCGAATTCGAAGACCAGGAAGCGGTCGGCGCCCCCGACGCCGACCACCACGTGGTGGACAGCGGCTATGTCTCCATCGTTCCCCATCGCATCGACACTACCGACTACGAAGAGATGGAGCGCCTGCGCCAATTGTGGAACTTCGACTGTCCATGAAATACTATATCATAGCCGGCGAGGCCTCGGGCGACCTCTACGCATCGAACCTGATGCGCGGGCTGCGCACGTGCGATCCCGGCTGTGAGATCCGCTTCCGCGGGAGCGAAGCGATGACGCCCGTGATGGGCATCCTCGAAGTCGTGGGCAAGGCCGGTCAGGTGCTCAAAAACCTGGCTGCCTGTCAGAAAGACCTGCTGGCCTGGCAGCCCGACGCCGTCATCCTGATCGATTATCCGGGCTTCAACCTGCGGATCGCCCGATTCGCCCACGCCCACGGTTTGAAAGTATTCTATTATATTGCGCCGAAGGTCTGGGCCCACGCCGGGCACCGGCTGCGCCGGCTCAAGCGGGACGTGGACGTGCTCTACTGCATCTTCCCCTTCGAACCCGCCTGGTTCCGGGCGCGGGGGCTGGAGCCCCGCTATTTCGGGCATCCGCTGCAGGAGTGTCTGGCGCAATGGCCGTTCCAGGAGATCGACGGGGCCCGCATCGTGCTGCTGCCCGGCAGCCGTTCCTCCGAGCTGCGCTTCCTGATGCCCCGCTACGCGGAGCTGGAGCGCCTGCTCGCCGCCGACGCCCGCTTCGACCGCTTCCGGCTCTTCATCGCCGCGGCGCCTTCGATTCCCGTCGCGGACTACCGCCGCTGGCTTCCCGCCGACAGCCGCATCGAAGTGCTGCCCGGCCGTACCTACGATCTGCTTGCCGGCGCCTCCGCCGCCGTCATCTGCTCCGGTACGGCCAATCTCGAGGCCGCCCTGCTCGGCACGCCCCAGGTCGTCTGCTACGGTTTCCGCCGCCTGACCTGGTGGATCGCCCGCCTGACCGTGAAGCTGCGCTTCGTCAGCCCGGTCAACCTCTGTCTCGACCGCGGGGCCGTCGCGGAACTGTTGCAGGACCAGGCCTCCGCCGCGGAAATGTTCCGCCATCTCGAACGCCTCCTGTTCGACGCGGGTGTCCGGGAGAAACTGCAACAAGACTACACCGAATTGAAAACCCTGCTCGGCGACGCCCGCGTCGCAGAGCGCATAGCCCAAGATATCTATGGCGAAATTGCACGTATATAAATACCAGGGAGCCGGCAACGACTTCGTGGTGGTGGACAACCGCCGCGGCGAGGCGGACTTCCTGACGCCGGCCCTGATCAACCGGCTCTGCGACCGCCGCTTCGGCGTCGGCGCCGACGGCCTGATGACGCTCTGCGCGAGCGCCGAGGCCGATTTCGAAATGCATTATTACAACGCCGACGGGCCGGAGGGCACGATGTGCGGCAACGGCGGCCGCTGTCTGGTGGCCTTCGCCGACCTGATGGGTATCCGGAAGTTCGACTTCCAGGCCTGCGACGGCCCGCACCGCGCCGAGGTCCTCTCGCGCGACGGCGACCGCCGCATCGTGCGCCTGAAAATGCGCGACGTGGAGCCGCCCGTGAAGTATCCCGACGGCTGGCTCCTCGAGACGGGCTCGACCCATTTCCTGCAGTGGGTGGAGAACCTGGCGTCGTTCGACGTGGACCGGGAAGGGAAGCGGCTCCGCTGGGACGCCCGTTTCCCGAAGGGGGCCAACGTCAACTTCATCGAGCCGTTCGCCGACCATCTGTTCGTCCGCACCTACGAACGCGGCGTCGAGGCCGAAACCTGGGCCTGCGGCACCGGTGCGACGGCTTCGGCCCTGGCTTCGTACCTCCACGGTGAAAAATGTTTCGTCCGTCGTATGGAAAATGGCGACGAACGTATTAAATTTGCCGTCGAGACCCGGGGCGGCAGTCTGGCGGTCGATTTCATCGCCCTGCCCGACGGGTCCTTCCGCGACGTCTGGCTCACCGGCCCCGCCGCGCGGGTGTTCGAGACCGACATCGACCCCGAAAAACTTTAGACTTTGCGCCATGCCTAAGAAGTTTCAATTCAAGTCGCTGGGAATCAAGCGGAAAGTGCTGATCGCCTGCATCGTGCTCGCGGCCATCCTGTTTTTCTCCAGCCTCATCTCCATCTTCGAGTTCAGCCGGATGAACCGCTATGTGTCGGCCGTGATCGCCGACAACATCCGCAGTATCAATACGGCCCGCGAACTGCTCAACATCTCCGAACAGTACAACATCAGCCTGATGAACGGCCTGGTGCTGGAGAACGAGGAGCAGCTCGAGGAACTGCCCGTGGGGCCGCAGGAAGAGCTGGTCTCGTCGTTCGAGAACCTGAGCAAGAGTTTCGCTACGCCGCAGGAGCGGGCCGCGGCCGACTCCGTGCTCTATGCGTACGCCGCCTATATGCAAGTCGTCTCCGAGGCGCAGGAGATGTGGCGGCAGGATTACGCCGAGCGGCAGCACTGGTTCTTTAACCGCCTGCAGCCGGTCTATTTGAAGTTCCGCGGCTATATGATGCGCCTGACCTCCATCAGCCAGGACTCCCTGATCGAAAGTTCGCAGGACGTGCGGGAAGGCACCTACCGGAGCCTGATGCCGGGCCTGGTCTCGGTGCTGGTGGGTCTCATCCTGATCCTGCTGCTGAACTATTATCTCAATTACTATCTGGTCAATCCGCTCCTGAAGGTCACCAACGGCATCAAGGGGTATCGCTACCACGGCCGGGGCTACTCCGTGAAACTGGAGAACGATGACGAACTGGCCGAGCTCAACGAGGCGGTGGGCGACATCGTCGACCAGAATCAGGCCTATAAACGGGAACTCGAACGATGAATCTGGGCGTCATATCGCGGAATGTCGGCATCGCGCTGATCTGCTGCGCGGTGTTTATGTTCCTGTCGGCGCTTGTGGCGGCGCTCGACGGGTTTGACCCGTCGTTCTCGCCGCTGCTGCTCAGCGGTATCCTGACGATGATGGTCGGCATCTTCCCGCTGATTTTCGTGCGCCGGCACAAAGACATCAACACAAAGGAAGGTCTCGCGATCCTGCTGATCGCCTGGGTCCTGAGCTGCATCTTTTCGATGCTTCCCTATGTGCTCTGGGGCGGCGAGTTCACGCTGGTCAACGCCTGGTTCGAAAGCGCCTCGGGCATCACGACCACCGGCGCCACCATTCTGCAGGACATCGAAGCCCTGCCCAAGGGCCTGCTGTTCTGGCGGTCTTCGACCCACTATATCGGCGGTTTGGGTGTCGTGGTGTTCATTATGATGATCCTGCCTTCCTTCGGCACGGTCCGTTTCAAGATGAGCAAGATGGACGTCGACGACATCTCCAAGAGCAATTACCAGTACAAGTCGAACAAGTTCATCCACGTGGTGGTGTCGGTGTATGTGGGCATCACCATCTGCTCGTTCATCTCGCTGCTGCTGGCCGGCATGCCGCTGTTCGATGCGGCCAATCACGCACTCAGCGTATCGGCCACGGGCGGCTTCAGCATCAAGAACGCTTCGATCGCGGCGTACGATTCGCCGCTGATCGAAGGCATTCTCGTGTTCTTCATGATCGTGGCCAGCCTCCATTTCGGCCTGATCTACGCTTCGTTCGCTACGCGGACCTTTAAAGTCCTGAAGAACCCCATCACGAAGTTCTATCTGATCACCATTGCGGTGATGACCGTACTCGTGGCTTTCAATCTGGTGACGAGCGGGACGATCCCCAATGTGTGGCAGGCCTTGCGGCACAGCCTCTTCTCCGTGGTCTCGTGCATTTCGACCACGGGTTTCGGTTCCACCGACACGAATGTGTGGCCCGTCTTCTCGGTCCTGATCCTCATCTACGCCGGCATCCAGTGCGGCTGCTCCGGTTCCACGACTTCCGGTCTGCGGTCCGACCGCGTGTTTCTCACGATGAAAGCCGCCCGCGCGCAGCTCACCAAGATCGCGTATCCTACCGCCGTGGTGCAGGTCAAGTCGGACGGGCAGGTCATCGACCGCGACCTGATCAACAGCGTTTCGATCTACGTGCTGCTCTATCTGCTCATCACGCTGGTGATGTCCATCGTCTATGCGGCTTTCGGTCTCGACCTGATGACCTCGGTGAGCGCTTCGACGTCGATGATGAGCAACGTCGGTCCGTGCTTCGGCACCTTCGGTTCGTCGATGAGCAACTTCTCGACCGCGCCCGAGACGATGAAGATCCTGATGGGCTTCCAGATGATCGTCGGCCGTCTCGGCATCTACTCCATCCTGCTGGTATTCATTCTCTTTCGCAAGCGGGCATAATGGGCGTTGCGGAGTTCTTCGCCGACCGGTTGCGGCAACATCTCGGGTACGAGCCAACGCCCTGTCAGGCGCGTCTGTTCGACACGCTCGGGCAGTTCGCCGTGCAGTATGAGACCTGCGATATGTTGTTGGTGAGCGGCTATGCCGGCACCGGCAAGACCTCGGCCATCGCCGCGTTCGTCCGCACGCTCAAGGAGCTGCACTACCGCTATGTGCTTCTGGCCCCGACCGGCCGGGCGGCGAAGGTGCTTTCGGGTTTCACGGGCGAAAAGGCGTATACGATCCACAAGCATATTTATCGGCAGAAGGGGATCCGCGACGGGGTTGGGGAATTCCAGCTCAATTTCAACAAGGCCAAGGATACGTTTTTCATTGTCGACGAGGCTTCGCTGATTTCTGTCGAAACGAATTCATCGGGCAGCGGACTCTTCGGGTCGGGCGATTTGCTCGACGATCTGGTGCAGTTCGTGCGCGCCGGCGTCGATGACAAGCTGATCCTGATCGGCGACCGCGGCCAGTTGCCGCCCATCGGACTCGACCGGAGTCCGGCGCTCGACGAGGGGTATCTGTCGCGCTATGGCCGGGTGATGACGGCCGAGCTGACGACGGTTGTCCGTCAGGCGGCGGAGTCGGGCATTCTGACCAACGCTACGATTGTCCGTCGGCTGATCGAGGCAGGGCGGGTGGAGGTGCCGCGGCTTTGTCTGGCCGGGTTCGACGATGTGGAGCGGATCGGCGGCGGCGAGCTGATCGAGAAGATCGGCGATGCCGTGGGCCGTTACGGGCTCGATGACATCGTGGTACTCTGCCGCTCGAACAAGCGGGCCAATCGCTACAATGCCGGCATTCGCGGCACCGTTCTCTATCGCGAGGAGCGGCTGTCGCGTGGCGACAAGCTGATGGTGGTGAAGAACTGTTATCAGTTCCTGGAAGACGTTCCCGAGCTCGATTTCATCGCCAACGGCGACGTGGCGCAGCTCGTGCGTCTGTCGCACCACGAAGAGCGCTACGGCCTCCATTTCGCCGACGCCGTCCTGGCTTTCCCCGACTATAACGATGTTGAGATCAAGGCCAAGATCGTCCTCGACACGCTCGATTCCGAGCAGCCCTCTCTCTCCGCCGAGCAACAACGCGCTCTCTACCAAGGCGTCAACGAAGACTACGCCGACGTCCGCAACGCCCGCAAGCGTTACGAAAAAGTCCGCGAAGATCCCTACTACAACGCCCTTCAGATCAAATACGCCACCGCCATCACCGGCCACAAATCCCAAGGCGGCCAATGGCCCTGCGTCTTCATCGACAACCCCTTCTGGAAAGAGCCCACCCTCGACGACCTCAAATGGCTCTACACCGCCATCACCCGCGGCGTCGAAAAGGTCTACTTCGTCAATTTCAAGGACGAATTCTTTCAGTAGGGCGTTCCGGGGCAAGGTCCGCGGGGGCGTTTCGGGCAAGGTCCCCTGGGGGCGCTCCGGGCAAGGTCTCATTTCAGACGGCGGACCTTGCCCAGGCAATCTGCCCCAGACAGCCTTGGGAGGCCATTGTGGCGGGCAAGGTGTCGGGCCTCAAATGAGACCTTGCCCGCCGAAGCCGCAGTCCGTCACTCTCAGCGGCCAACCGGCCGCTCGGCCGTCGTCCTACCGCCCCTTTGCGGCAACCCGAAATTCACGGAGCGTATCGTCCCTGCTTACCGGCCTTTTCCGGCACATCCCCACGCTCCGTGAGGCCAAATGGCCCTGCAAAGCGTGTCGCAGGCCGTCTCGTGCCCTATTTCGCCGATTCAGGCGCTCTGTGATTTTCGGTTTGCCTTCACTAGGGGATGTCCCGCCGGGATGGTAACGGCTCGCGGAAGCCTTTTGCGCCGCTCGACTGGACGCTCGGTCAACGGATGCGCCGTGTCATGGATCGAGCGTCCAAGAATGACCTCGAAAAGCCTTTTTCCGGACGCTCGATCCATGAGATGGATGAATGATGGACTGAGCGTCCAACGAATCAGATAATGACTAGCAAGCCCTGTCGGGAAGGAACAATTCCTCCGCTCAGGCTGGCGAAAAAGGGAGCGGCACCGGGAGCTTGACGGCGAACTTCTCCCTTTTAGCCTCGCTAAAGCGAGTCTAACGGTCGTCGAACAAAGCGCCGTCATGGCCTCGAGAGGGCTGCAGGGACAATCCCTGCAACCCTCTCTCTACGGCCACCGCTCCCTGCACAGGCCCGCCCTCGTCCCTTTTTCGCCAATTCGCTCCGGAATTGTTCCTTCCCTCTCAGGGCTTATTAGATGGTGGGAAGGTCGCTTATTTCCCAAAAAAGCGTTATCTTTACGGAAATAACCCCGAAGAAATCAAATAGCTCTACGAATATGTTGTATTGGATTATGTTTATCGCGGTGTCTGTACTGAGTTATGTGGTGCAGGCATCTTTTCAGAAGAAGTTTCAGGAAGCGGCCGATCTGCCGTTGCTGAACGGGATGGCGGGCCGGGAGGTGGCCGTGAAG
>CACYZM010000009.1 GCA_902778855.1 uncultured Bacteroidia bacterium | reverse complement strand
ACCACGTTCTTGATGAAGCAGAGGCTTGGAATCTTCGGATTCGGAAAAGCCTCATTGGGGTTGGGTCTATTATTGATTTCCATAAATTCCGATTTATCTGACTGATAAAAATAATCATTATTCTCTGGACATAGCAGAGCTTGATAGATTCTTTCGGTCACTTTCGGTCACTTCTCATCAAATTCGGCCACTTTCGGTCACCATTTCCGAGAGTTATTTCAACCCACCGAATCAGAACCTAACATACGGTCTGTCAATACCTTAAATAGAAATTGACAACTCACGATAGCCACCGATATAACAGCTCCGGCTCCGGGTACAAGAAAGGGCTCCTGACAGGAGCCCTTTCTTGTACCAGTCGGCGGCGATGCTCTGGGGCCATTTATTCTCTATCAAGATGATGTGGCCTGAGACCGATAAAATCCGATATATTGAATTATTACCAAATCTCCCTAAAAAAAACTAACTTTGTAATTGCGCAGGTTTCTCCGGCCGGATCCCTTCCGGCGAGGATTAAAAGGGAACCGGGTGAAAATCCCGGACAGTACCCGCTGCTGTAAGTTCCTGGCAGTCGCGACACTCCATGCCACTGGGCACTTGTCCGGGAAGGCGTCGCGTCGGAACGAGTCAGAAGACCTGCCTGCTGCACGCGATTGAACCCGGCCTGCGGGATAACGGGCCTTGATTGACACCTATATGTCCTTAATATCTACAACTATGTTCAAACTGAGCTTTCGGAAGGTCTGCGGACTTTTCCTGATTCTTTTCGTTACCGGCAGCCTGGTCGCCGGCTGCTACGACGACAGCGAACTGCGCGCTTCGATCGAAGATCTCAAAACCCAGCTCGGGCAACTTACCAAACTGGTTAACAACCTCCAGAGCGACGATTCCGTGACCGGCGTCACGCAAAATCCCGACGGCAGTTACACCATCAACTTCAAAAAGAGCGGTTCCGTAACCATCAAGAACGGCAAGGATGGCCAGAACGGCCAGAACGGTCAGGACGGTCAGGACGGCCAGGACGGTTCCATTGTCAATGTCGTGAAGGGTCCCGACACCTACACCTTCATTTTCAACGACGGAACCACCGTGATCCTGCCGCGCTACTCCGAAATCCGCGTGCTCACCTTCGAAGACGGCGATTATGTCGGCCCGATCAAGATGGCGAACTACTGGTCCAGCAAAATCGACGAACCCCAGTATGGCGGCCCCATCCTCTATGGAGACGGATGCCGTTGGGAAGACGAGTATAACACCTACCTGTGCGGCCTGGTAACGCCTTATGACGCGGACACCTGGAGTGGCGGCTTCTCCGGCGGCGGCATCGCCATTTCCAACTACGGCGGCGGAAACCTGAAAGAAGCCGGGTACAAAGTGCAGCTTGAACGTTATGTTCCCGGTCTTGAAAATGAAGTGCGCATGGGTGTCGGCAACAATGCTTCCGACAACTTCGCCGTCGTTTACGACGGTGGCGCCTGGGGCAACAATCCACCGGCCTTGACGATGAAAGACGGCGAACCCCGCGTCATCCTTTCCGCCTTCATCACCAACACCAGCTACACCCTGAACTCGCTGGTCAACGGTGACGGATACAATCCGCCGATGGCCAAAGACGGATTTTTCAAGATCGTCGCCACCGGTTATGTGGGCGAAGAAGAGACCGGCACCGCCGAATTCTTCCTCGCACGAGGAGAACTCAACTTCGTGACTACCTGGACGAAATGGGATCTTTCCGGTCTGGGCGCCGTGGACAAGGTTGTCTTCTCCCTGGTCGGCAGCAAAGACCAGTACGGCACCTACGGCCTCAACACCCCGGCCTATTTCGCCATCGACGATATCTCCGTCCGTTACTATCCTGACTAAAGACGGATGAAACGCCCTTCCTTCATCTTTCTGATGATCCTGTCGCTCCTGCTGGCGACCGGTTGCCCCCCGGAGCCGGAGGAAGGGCTGCCTCCCGTCATCACCCTTGAAGGCGGGAATATCCGGCAAGTCGAACTCGGAGAGAGCCTCACGCTCTCTCCGGGTTTTGAAAACCTGACCCCTTCCGCCAGCATCCGCTGGGTCAGTGACGGTAACGTATTGGCACTTGGACAGACGTTTACCTTCACGCCCGAGCGGGTCGGCGTCTTCTACGTCACCGTCGAAGCCTCCACGGAATTCGGAACCGCCTTCCTGGAAATCCGCATCGAGGTCTGGAAGGCTGATCCCATACCCCCGACGCCGCCCGACACCATCCCCACACCCCCGGCAGAACGCCTTCACTGTGTTTTTGAACAGACGGAGTATCACGTATCCGAAGGGCGTGCCATCCGCCTGCTCCCGCTCGACCTCGACTCCACGAAACATTACACGTTCACCTGGTCCTTAGACGGAACGACGCTCCAGGAGGGCGAGCAGGCGCTCTATCGCTTCGAGGCCCGTTCGCAAGGCCGTTTCCGGATCGGTTTCCGGATGAGCGACGGCGAACTGAGCGCCGACACGACGTTGACCGTCATCGTCTGTCCGCCGGAAGGAACGTACCGGCGGCCGGCCGATGCCGCCAGTTCCCCCCGTGTCGCCAAAGTCCACAGTTTCCTGCCCGCTCCCGGACAGTACGTCAACGAGAACTACACCGCGCACACGATGGAAGAAGCCTGCGCGTATGCCCTCAACCGTCTCGGCAACGGAGACTATGTCTCGCTCGGCGGATTCGGCGGCGCGATCGTGGTGGGCTTCGACCACAGCATCGCCAACGACGGCGACTATAATTTCGCCGTTAAGAACAGCGTGTACAGCAACTACTCGGAACCCGGCATCGTATGGGTGATGCAGGACGAGAACGGCGACGGTCTTCCCAACGACACCTGGTACGAACTCAAAGGCGCAGAATACGGACTCGACTGCACCGTGCAGGACTATGCCGTGACCTATTACCGGCCGGACGCCCCTGCCTCGAAAGTGCAATGGACCGACAACCGCGGCGGCAGCGGCAAGATCGACTACCTGGCCGCTTACCACCGGCAGGATTACTACTATCCGCTCTGGGTACAGGAAGACAGCTATACCCTGCGCGGCACCCGGCTCGAAGCCCGCAACTACGACCAGTCCGGCACTGGCACCTACTGGATCAACCCCGATTACGACTGGGGCTACGCCGACAACTTCAGCCCGGTCGATATGATTCCCGAACGGGCAACCGGCCTCACCGCCGGCTGCAACCATTTCCGGATTTCCGACGCCGTGACCTACGACGGAAAACCGGCCAACCTGCAATACATCGACTTCGTGAAAGTCCAGACCGGCCTCAACGCCAAAAGCGGCTGGCTGGGTGAATTGTCCACGGAGGTGATGGATGTCATCGACTTCAATCTGGTAAAATGATCCTGGCGCTGCTGCTGATGCTTGCATTGACGCCTCCGCCCGACTCCACGGAGGTACTCAGCGAATCGGTGGTGACCGCCTTCCGTCCGCCCGACAAGATCATTCCTGCCCAGACGTTGCAAGGAGAACGGCTGGAACGTCTCAACGCGCTTTCGGTTGCCGACGCCATCCGTTATTTCTCCGGCGTACAGATCAAGGACTACGGCGGCATCGGCGGACTGAAGACCATCAATGTCCGAAGCATGGGTACCCAGCACGTCGGCGTGTTCTACGACGGCATCCAACTGGGCAACGCCCAGAACGGCCAGATCGACCTGGGCAAGTATTCCCTGGAAAACCTGGAATCCGTGACGCTCTACAACGGCCAGAAGGGAACGGCGGTGCAGTCGGCCAAGGATTATGCCTCGGCCAGTGCGGTCTATCTTCAAAGCCGGACGCCCGTGTTCAGCGGCAGGAAACGGACGAACCTCAAGGCCACCCTGGCCGGCGGTTCGTTCGGCACCGTCAACCCTTCAGTCCTCTGGGAACAGAAAATGGGAGAGAACGTTTCGAGTTCCCTCAGCGCCGAATATCTCTACACCACGGGGCGGTACAAGTTCACTTACAGCAAGCGTGACGGCTACGACACCACCGCCGTGCGCCAGAACGGCGACGTGCGGGCACTGCGCGTGGAACAGGGCTTTTACGGCCGTATTCCCGACGGAAACTGGCGGGTGAAACTCTACTTCTATGATTCGGAACGCGGCTATCCCGGCGCCTTCGTGCGGCAGGAGCCGGGCAAGTTCCGTCACGAAGACCGGCAGTGGGACACCGACTTCTTTACCCAAGGATCCCTGTACAAGGAGTGGGGCGACTGGCATCTCAACGCCAGTTTCAAATACGCCTATGATTATCTCCACTATCTGTCCGACCCACGCCTCGACGTCTCGACGATGTATGTGGACAACCGTTATAGGCAACAGGAAGCCTATCTGTCTCTGGCCCAGTCGTGGGACATCTTCTCCTGGTGGGACGTCGACCTGGCGGGTGACTGGCAGTTCAACACGCTTGACGCCGACCTGGTGAACTTCGTGTACCCGTCGCGACACACGCTGCTGACGGCCCTGTCCACCTCCTTCCGCTGGACCCATCTGAAACTTCAGGGCAGCCTGCTCCACACCTTCGTCGACGACAACGCACGGGAAGCCGGCGCCGCTGCGGAGCACCGCCACGAATGGACGCCGACGGCCGTTCTGCAACTCATTCCGTTTGACAACAAAAACCTGACGTTCCGGGCCTTCTACAAGCGCATCTTCCGGATGCCCACGCTCAACGACCTGTACTATACCTTCATCGGCAACAAATATCTGAAACCGGAGTTCTCTACGCAGTACAACGTCGGCCTGACCTGGGACAAGCATTGGATCCGGGGGGTGTTCCGGAAGCTCAACGTCACGCTCGATGCCTATTACAACCAGGTGGAGAACAAGATCATCGCAACACCCGCCTCCAACCAGTTCCAGTGGACGATGGTCAATCTCGGCCTGGTCGGCATCCGGGGCGTCGATGCAGCTGTCGGCACTTCGCTCGTACTGGGCCCTGCGAGCGCCGACCTGCGCGCGACCTACACTTTCCAGAAGGCGCAGGATTTCACAGACCCCCAGAGCCCCTGGTACGGCGGACAGATTCCCTATATCCCCTGGCACAGCGGCTCGTTCGTGGCGGGCATCGATTATGGCCGCTGGCATCTGAACTACAGTTTCATATACACGGGCGAACGCTATGAGGCGGTGGCCAACATCCCGGAGAACCATGCCCAGCCCTGGTACACCAGCGACCTGTCGCTCAGCCGCAACTTCGCCCTCGGCCGTCACGAGCTGAAAGGAACGCTCGAGGTCAACAACATTTTCAACCAACAGTACGAAGTTGTCCAGTGCTACCCGATGCCCGGAACCAATTTTCGATTAATTTTGTCGTGGATACTATGAAGCCTATGGAACCGATCCGATATCTGACCTGTATTCTGGTGGCGGCCCTGCTGTTTACCGGCTGCCGGGAACCCGAAGACATCATTCCCTCGACGCAAACCGGCGTAGGCTCCGGAGACGCCGGAGACATCGCCGGCTTCTTCCTGCTCAACGAAGGCAATATGGGCAGCAACAAATGCACGCTGGACTATTACGACTACGCCACCGGCATCTATGTCAAGAATATCTATGCCGAGCGCAACCCCGGTGTCGTCCAGGAACTGGGCGACGTGGGCAACGACCTGGCCATCTACGGCAGCAAACTGTGGGTGGTAGTCAACTGCTCGAATCTCATAGAAGTGATGGATGCGGCGACCGCCCGGCACATCGGCCAGATATCGATTCCAAACTGCCGGTATATCGTCTTCAAGGACGGCTACGCCTATGTCAGTTCGTATGCGGGCCCCGTGGAAACGGATCCCAACTACCGGCTCGGCTATGTCGCCCGGATCGACACGACGACCCTTCAGGTGAAGGACACCTGCGTCGTGGGCTATCAGCCGGAAGAGATGGTCATCGTCGGCAACAAACTTTATGTGGCCAACTCCGGCGGCTATCGCGTGCCCGATTACGACCATACCGTTTCGGTCATCGACCTGGATTCCTTCAAGGAACTCGGCAAGATCGACGTGGCCCCCAACCTTCACCGCATGGAACTCGACGCCTACGGCAACATCTGGGTCTCCAGCCGCGGCGACTATTACGACATCAAGCCGATGACGTTCATCATTGACACGAAGTACGACGCGGTCGTCGAGCAACTGGACCTTCTCGCGTGCAGCGACATGACGCTCTGCGGGGACTCGCTTTACGTCTATAGCAACGCCTGGAACAATTTCACCCAGACCAGCGACGTCAACTATGCGATCGTGGACGTGAAGACACGGCAGGTACTGACACGCCACTTCATCACCGACGGAACGGAAAACTGGTTCCAGAATCCTTACGGCATCGCCGTCAACCCCAACACCCACGAAATCTTCGTGACCGACGCCCGCGACTACATCACGCCCGGCAAGGTTTATTGCTACTCGCCGGAAGGGAGGCTGAAATGGAGCGCCAACACGGGCGACATCCCTTCGCGCATCGTCTTTACCCATACTCCGCTCCTGCGATGAAGACCCTCCGCACGATTCTGCTGCTCGCTGCCGTCCTGCTCTGCCTGGGCGCCTGCGGCCGCGGAAAAACCGCTGCCGAGGGCACGGTCCGCGCCACCGATACCATCCGCTACGCGCGCAACCTCCACATCGCCTATTACGATGACTACGTCTCCGTACGGATCCGCGATCCCTGGGACACGCTACGGCAGCGGCAGCACTATGTGCTGGTTGACCGCGACAAACCGCTTCCGGCCCGGCTCCCCGCCGACGGGACCGTCATCCGCGTCCCCGTGGAAAAAGCCGTCATCTACACCTCCGTCCACACCGCCATCGCCGAGGAACTCGGGGCGCTTGACCAGGTGGCCGGCATCTGCGAACCGCAATACATCACCTCGCCCGAAGTGCTGCGCCGCATCGGGGAAGGACGTATCGCCGATCTGGGTATGTCCACCTCTCCCAACGTGGAGAAGATCATCGATATCGGAACCGAAATGATCATCGCCTCGCCTTTCGAGAACAGCGGCTACGGCTCGGCCGAGAAACTCGGTATCCCGATCGTAGAGGCCGCCGATTATATGGAGAATCACCCGCTGGGCCGCACGGAATGGGTCCTTTTCTACGGCCTCCTGCTGGGGTGCCGGGAGGAAGCCGGCGATGTGTTCGCCCGCACGGAGCGGCGCTACCTGGAGCTGAAAGAACTGGCCGCCGGAGTGGCATACCGGCCCACCGTCCTGCTGGAGCGCCGCTACGGCAACTCCTGGGCCGTCCCTTCGGGCGGCAGCTACATCGGTGTGATGCACGCCGATGCGGGCGCCGACTATGTCTTCCGCAGCTATTCCGGGGCAAAGAGCGTCCATCTCACCTTTGAATCGGTCTACGACCAGGCCGGAGACGCCGACTTCTGGTTCCTGAAATATGACACGAAGGCGCCGATGACCTACACGCTCCTGAAACAGGAGTATGAGCCCTACGCCAACTTCCGCCCCTGGAAGGAACGACGGGTTTTCGCCTGCAACACCATCACCTCCACCTACTACGACGACATCACCCTCCACCCCGACCGGGTGCTGGAAGACCTGATCGCCATCTATCATCCCGAACGGCTGCCGGACCACAAGCAGCGGTATTATTTCCCGCTGGATGAATAAGAACAACCATCTTTGGGTCTACGTGACGATGGGTGCGGCGCTCATTGTCCTGTTCTTCTTCTCCCTGGTGTACGGAGCGGTGCGGATTCCGCTCGGCGACGTACTGCAGATTCTCTCCGGCTCTTACGGGAGACGGGAGGCGTGGCGGCACATCGTGCTGGAATCACGCCTGCCACAGGCGGTGACTGCGCTGCTTTCCGGCGGATCGCTCGCCGTCAGCGGCCTGATGCTCCAGACCCTCTTCAAGAATCCGCTGGCGGGGCCTTCCATCCTGGGCATCAGCGACGGAGCCAATCTCGGCGTAGCCATCGCAATGATCTATCTGGGTGCGGCGAGCTACCTGACCACCATCGTAGCGGCGCTCATCGGCGCGGCGGTGGTGCTGCTCATCATCCTGGGCTTCTCGCGGAAGGTGTCGAGCAACGTGATGCTGCTGATTATCGGCATCATGGTCGGCTATCTGGCATCGTCCGTCATCTCCATCCTAAACTATCACGCATCGGCCGACAAGGTGCACCAGTATGTGATGTGGGGGATGGGCGATTTCAGCGGGGTCTCGCTTTCAAAGCTTCCGTGGCTTGCCGTCTGCACGCTGGCGGGCCTGTTGGGATCGTTCCTGCTGCTCAAGCCGCTCAACGCCCTGCTGCTCGGCGACGCCTACGCCACGAACCTGGGCATCAACGTACGCCGGTCCCGGATTCTGATCCTGGTCTGCACCGGCGTCCTGACCGCCGTGGTGACGGCATTCTGCGGGCCGATCTCCTTTATCGGCCTGGCGGTACCCCACATCGCACGGCTGCTTCTGGGCAGTTCGAACCACCGCCACCTGCTGCCGGTGACATTGCTCTCGGGCAGTTGCATCGCGATGCTGTGCAGCCTCCTGACCGTCACGCCGGGAAGCAACAGCGTACTCCCGCTCAGCGCCATCACGCCCATCGTCGGTGCCCCAGTCATCATCTATGTCATCGTCAACCGAAAGAACCTGCACTATTTCAACTGATATGGATTCCAGCATCGCCATCGAAGCCCGTTCTCTGAGCATCGGCTATCCCGGCCGGAACGGCCGCCGCCGCACGGTGGTGCATCCAAGCCTGGACCTGACGCTCTTCCGGGGCGAGGTCACAGCGTTGCTCGGCCGCAACGGTGCCGGAAAATCCACCCTGCTCCGGACGCTCTGCGGACTGCAACGGCCCCTTGGCGGCGAGATCCTGATCGAAAGCCGTCCGCTCGCGGACTATCGCGCCGGTGAACTTTCGGCCCGCGTCGGCGTCGTGCTGACGGAGCGCACGCAGGCGGGAGGCATCAGTGTCTATGACCTGGTCTCGCTGGGCCGATATCCGCATACGGGCTTTTTCGGTACGCTCGGCGAGAAGGACCACGCCATCGTACGGGAAGCGATGGACGCCGTCGGCATTGCCGGGAAAGCGGAAAAATCCGTGGCGGAACTCAGCGACGGAGAACGCCAGAAAGCCTTCATCGCCAAAGTACTGGCCCAGGAGTGCCCCATCATCCTCCTTGACGAGCCCACGGCTTTTCTCGACGTGACCAGCCGGATCGAGACAATGGCGACTCTCCGACATCTGGCCCACACCCAGGACAAGGCTGTCCTCCTGTCGACCCACGACCTCGACACCGCCCTGCAGCTGGCCGACCGGCTCTGGTTGCAACCGGCCTGTACGGAAGAAGAGGCGGCGGGCCTCCGCCCCGCCGCCCCTCTGATTTGCGGTACGCCGGAAACCCTCATCGAAGACGGTTCCCTTGCCGGCTTCTTCGGGACCGAAGCCATCCGCTTCGATCCCGAATCCCGCCGGCTGGTCGTTTAATCTTCTTTCAGTCGGACCTGTATTCCAGCAGGTCGCCCGGCTGGCAGTCGAGGGCGCGGCAGATGGCTTCCAGCGTGGAGAAACGCACGGCTTTGGCCTTGCCGGTCTTGAGGATCGACAGGTTGGCCGCCGAAATGCCGATCTTCTGGGCGAGTTCGCCCGAAGCCATCTTCCGGCGGGCCAGCATGACGTCGATGTTGATGATGATGGGCATTTACGCTTCCTCCTTGATTTCCTCGGCGTCAACCGGCTTGTCGGCCGATTTGCCCTTCAGGTAGGACGGCAGTTCCATGCCGGCCAGCTTGAAGAGGTCCTCGAGCGGGGGAACCGATTTCATCAGCCCGGAGATGAAGTTCGACGTAGCCGTCTTGCCTTCGGCACCGTTGCCGGTGTCCCAGACCGTGACCTTGTCGATGTTGATGCCCTTGACGGCTTCGACCTGCGTGGCCACGAGCTCCGGCAGTTTGTCGGTGATCAGCATCGTGATGGCCTGCTGGGCATCGCCGCCGGCGGCAGCCACCAGCTGGCCGAAACCGGCCGCCTGCTTGGAGAGAATCTCCAGGGTACCGCGGGCCTGGGCGTCCATCTTGGCGAAGATGGCGTCGGCTTCACCTTTCGCCTTGCGGCGGATCTGTTCGGCCTCGGCTTCCGCTTCGATGATGGCTTTCTCTTTTTCAATCTGCGCGGCTACCACGATGTTGGCCTGCTGCGTCGCTTTCTCGCGTTCGGCACGGGCAAGCTCGGCGTCGCGCTCACTCTTGTAAGCTTCCTCGAGGGCTTTGGCCGCCTGCACCTTTTCAGCCGCCACGGCCAGGCGCTCGGCCTCAGCCTGTTTCTCACGGCGGGAGGCGTCGGACTGGGCGATGGCGATCTTGGAGTTGTTCTCACCCTCCACGGCCTTCGCGTTGGCGTCGGCCGTCCGGATACGGGTGTCACGGGTGGTTTCGGCGATCCGGATGTCCTTGTCCCGGTCGGCTTCGGCCTTACCGATCTCACCGAAACGGTTCTGCTCGGCCACGCTCTTCTTGGCGTCGTTGATGGCCTTGGCGGCCGCTTCCTTACCGAGGGCCTCGATGTAGCCCGATTCGTCGCGGATATCCGTCACGTTGACGTTGATGAGTTTCAGACCGATCTTGCGGAGCTCGGCCTCCACGTTGGTGGAGACGTTGGCGAGGAACTTGTCGCGGTCGGCGTTGATTTCCTCGATGTCCATGGTGGCGATCACCAGACGCAGCTGGCCGAAGAGGATATCGGTGGCGATGTTCTGGATCTGCTCGGTGGTCAGGCCCAGCAGACGCTCGGCCGCGTTGGTCATGTTGTCGGGCTCGGTGGAGATACCCACGGTAAAGCGGCACGGCACGTCGACGCGGATGTTCTGCTTCGACAGGGCGTTGGTCAGGTTGCACTCGATCGAGATCGGGGTCAGGTCGAGGAACGAATAGCTCTGGAACACGGGCCAGATGAAGGAAGCGCCGCCGTGGATGCAACGGGCGGACGAGATGCCGCCTTCCTTGTTCTTGCCGGTCTTACCATAGATCACCAGGATCTTGTCGGAGGGGCAGCGCTTGTAGCGCCGGAGGATGGCCGTGAAGGTGACGAAGGCCACCACCACGATGATCAGGATCAGATAGAGTTCCATGTTTTTGTCAGATTATTAGATGATAATGGATTCGAGGGGTTCGACCAGCACGGTGTCGGGACTCAGGACCTCGACCACGCGGATCTGGGCGCCGGTGCGGAGCGTGTCGCCGTCGGTGACGGCGCTGTATTCCCGCACGGAATTGTTGATGGAGAGCTGCACTTTGCCTTCGCCGGCACGCTGGCCGGGGATGGTGAGATAGACGCTGCCGTTGCAGCCGACGGCGGCCTTGAAGAGGTTGATGTTGCCCGACTGCTGCATGCCGCTGAGCCACTTGAACAGATACATCACAAGGGCCACCAGGGCGACGCCCACCAGGACGGACACGATGATCAGCCACGGCACGGACTGGATGCGTTCCTGCAGCAGGATGGCCGACCAGCCGAAGCCCAGGCAGAAATTCACCAGGTTGCGGAAGGTGTAGAGATTGGTTCCGCCGTCGACGGTCGCGTCGGCCGTTTCCGAGTCGAAGCCGGTATCGAAGTCCGTATCGATGCCGCCGTCTCCGGCGTCGGCGCCGATAAAGGTCATAATGCTCTGGATGATGAAGATCAGAGACGCTGCGAGCGTGATGCCCCACAGGATCTTCATCGCCAGCGAAAGGGAAACCCACCAGGAAGTAATCATGTGCGTAAAGGTTATTTGTTTTCGCAAATATATAAATAATTATTGAAAAACAATAAATTTTTTAAAAAATATTTTCTGCGGGGCACAAAAAAAGATTCCCCGCTTAGCGGAGAATCCTTTATCGGGGCGGTCTTCCTTAGATCTCCACCACCACGGCGTCGGGGGCATTCCGCATCACGGAAGCGATGCCGTTGTTGCGGTTGCGCTCGGAAGCGTACATCTGGCTCTGGCCGATGATCTGGCCGTTGGTAGCCTTCAGGTTGAAGTACGGCTTGCCGTTCTTCGCCACGAGTTTCTCGAAGCGCTTCTCTTCGACGGCGTTCTTCTTGACAGACTCGACACCGTTGAGGCAAGCGGCTTTGGTGGTGTAACCTTCGCTGGTGAGGATCACCTCGCCGTTCGAGGCTTTGAGATTGAACTGGAATTCGCCGTTCTTTCTCACGGAAATTTCAAATTTTGCCATAACGTTAGGTTTGATTAAATGTATATACCCTACAAATATACAAAAAGTTGCATAACTCGGACACAGAACCTCATCTTTTTTTTCTTTGCCGTTTTTTGACTATTTTTGTAAGATACAATGGAATCGACTCTCTTATATCGCAGCAAGGCGCCTTTCCGCCTCGGCATCGCCGGCGGAGGCACGGACGTCTCGCCCTACGCCGACCTGTACGGAGGCGCCGTCCTCAACGTGACGATCGACCGTTTCGCCTATGCGACCCTCCGGCCCACCGATGACGGCAAGATCCGCTTCATCCACGTCAACGAGCACCTCGTGCAGGAATACGACGCCGTCCCCTACCTGGAACCGCAGGGGCCGCTGACCCTCCAGTGCGGCATCTACAACCGGATCGTCCGGCAGTTCAACGACGGAAAGCCCTTCTCCTTCGAGCTGACCACCCAGATGGACGTGCCTTCCGGCTCCGGCCTGGGCACTTCGTCCACGCTCGTGGTTGCCATCCTGGGCGCTTTCGTCGAAGCCCGGAACCTCCCGTTGGGAAAATATGACATCGCCCGCCTCGCCTACGAAATCGAGCGCATCGACCTGGGCATGGCCGGCGGCCGGCAGGACCAGTACGCCGCCACCTTCGGCGGGGTGAATTTCATGGAATTCCTCAGCGACGACCGCGTGATCGTCAACCCGCTGAGCATCCCCGACCATATCCTCAACGAATGGGCCCTCAACACCGTGCTGCTCTACACCAACAAGCGCCGGGAATCCGCGCGCATCATCGAAGAGCAGATGGCCAACGTGAAAAAGAACAACAACCACTCGGTCGAGGCGATGCACAAAGTCAAGGAAGAGGCGTTCCGCATCAAGAAATGCCTGCTGCAAAACAAGCTGCACGAACTCGGCCCCGCCCTCAACACCAGCTGGGTCAACAAGAAGAAGATGGCGGGCGGCATTTCCAACGACTATATCGACCGCCTCTACGAAACCGCCCTGGCAGCCGGCGCGACCGGCGGCAAGATCTCGGGTGCGGGCGGCGGCGGCTTTATGTTCTTCTACTGCCCGGGCAATACCCGCTACGCCGTGGAAGAAGCCCTGAACCAACTGCAGATCGGCGAGATCTACGATTTTGAATTCTGTAAAGAAGGTTTGACCACATGGACAGCACCGCTATGATCGACGCCCGTCTCGGGGCACATCTCGATACGATGGCCCGCATCCGACAGGACGCGGACCTGATCGCCGCCATCGCCAGGGGCATCGACCTGATGACCGCCTGCTTCCGCAACGGCGGCCGCGTGTACTTCTGCGGCAACGGCGGCAGCGCCGCCGATGCGCAGCACCTGGCCGCCGAATTCTCCGGCCGTTTCTACTTCGACCGGCCCGTCCTGCCGGCCGACGCGCTGCACTGCAACACCTCGTACCTGACAGCCGTCGGCAACGACTACGGCTACGAACAGGTCTTCGCCCGGCTCATCTCCGGCCTCGGCCGCAAAGGCGACATCCTGGTCGGCCTTTCCACTTCGGGCAACTCGGCCAACATTCTCCGGGCCTTTGAAGTCTGCCGCGAAAAAGGCGTGACCACCATCGCCATGACCGGCGCCTCCGGCGGCCGGATGAAAGAACTGGCCGACCTGCTGATCAATATCCCCGCCACCGACACGCCCCGCATCCAGGAGGCGCACATCACGGTGGGTCACATCCTCTGCGAACGCGTGGAGGACAACATCTTCGGAAGCGGAAAATAATGGAATGCGTGGTGCTCGCCGGCGGTAAGGGGACGCGCTTGCGCAGCGTCGTGTCCGACCTGCCCAAATGCATGGCGCCCGTCGCCGGCCGGCCGTTCCTGGCCTGGCTGCTCGACGACCTGCGGGAAGCCGGCTTCGACCACATCATCCTCTCGCTCGGCTACAAACACGAAGCCGTGGAGGCCTGGGTTGCAACCCGGCCGGACCGCGACAGCATCACCTGCGTCGTGGAAGAGGAGCCGCTGGGTACCGGCGGCGGCGTGCGGCTGGCCCTGCGCCAGGCACGCGAGGACGCGGTGTTCATCCTCAACGGCGACACGTTCTTCGGCGTCGATTACCCGGCCATGCAGGCCTTCCACCGCCAAAGCGGGGCGCAGGCCACGCTGGCGCTCAAGCCGCTCCGCGACTTCGACCGTTACGGGGAAGTCACGCTCGACGGAGAAGGGCGGATCACCGCCTTCCGGGAAAAACGACCCTGTGCCGAAGGGCTGATCAACGGCGGCGTCTATCTGCTGCAGCGCGATGCGCTGGCCGAAATGCCCGAACGCTTCTCCCTTGAAAAAGATTATTTTGAGCCCAAGGCGGTATCCGCCGACCTGGCCGGCTTCCGTTCGGAGGGTTATTTCATCGATATCGGCATCCCCGCCGACTATGCCCGCGCACAGCGGGACTTTGCGGACGGCGCGTACCGCAGCTATCCGTACGACGCGCTGCTCCTGGACCGCGACGGCGTGATCAACGTCCTGCGGCCGAACGACTATGTCAAGAACATCGCGGAGTTTGTCTTCTGCGACGGCGCCCTCGAGGCGCTCCGGCGGCTCAATCCCTGCTTCCGGCGCATCGTCATCGTCACCAACCAACGCGGCGTCGGCCGCGGTCTGATGACGGAGGCCGACCTGGCGGAGATCCACGACTGGATGCTGGCCCGCATCCGCGAAGCGGGCGGCCGCATCGACCGCATCTACGTCTGCACCGCCGTCGACCCGGCCGATCCGCGCCGGAAACCCAACCCCGGCATGGCCCGGGAAGTCCGGGCCGATTTCCCGGACATCGATTTCGCCCGCAGCATCCTGGTCGGCGACAGTGCGTCCGACCTGGAATTCGCCCGCCGCGCCGGCATCCCCGCCGTCTGCCTCCGGGACCCCGATAATTTGCTTACCTTTGCCCGCAGCCTGAACCCCACAGACCCGTCATGAGAATCGCCTTCCTTTCTACTTTCTATCCGTTCCGCGGCGGCATCGCCCAGTTCAACGCCAACCTCTACGAAGAGATGGGCCGGCACCACGAAGTCAAGGCTTTCACCTTCACCTGCCAGTATCCCAGCTTCCTCTTCCCCGGCAAGACGCAATACGTAACCCCGGAAGACAAGGCCGTGCAGATCGACAGCGAAGCCGTCCTCCACACGGCCAATCCGTTCTCCTGGTGGTCGGCCGCTCGCAAGATCGCAGCCTGGAAGCCCGACCTGGTCATTATGAAATACTGGATGAGCTATCTGGCCCCCTCGCTCGGCACGGTCGCCCGGCTGCTGCGCAAGAAAGGCATCCGCGTGCTGACGATTCTCGACAACGTGATTCCCCACGAAGCCAAATTCTTCGACAAGCCCTTCTCCCGCTGGTTCCTGAAGCAGAACGACAGCTGCGTGGCGATGAGCGAGGCCGTGCGCGCCGATGCGCGCAGCCTGGCTCCTGAAGTGCCCTGCGCCCTGCAGGCCCATCCGCTCTACGACCACTTCGGCCAGAAGACCGATAAATTCGCGGCGCGGGAAGCCCTTTTCCTCGATCCGGATCTGCGGACGCTGCTTTTCTTCGGCCTGATCCGCGACTACAAGGGCCTCGACCTGCTGATCGACGCCATGCCCCTGCTGGGCGAAGGCTACCAGCTGGTCATCGCCGGCGAAAGCTACGGCAAGTTCGACAAATATGAATCCCGCATCGCGGCGACGGGCCTGGGTGCCAACATCAAGGTCTTCAACCGCTACATCGACGATGAGGAGGTGCCCTGCTTCTTCTCCGCCGCCGACGTCTGCGTCCTTCCCTATAAAAGCGCCACGCAGAGCGGCATCACCGGCATCTCCCTGCACTTTGAGGTTCCCGTCGTGGCAACGCCCGTCGGCGGCCTGGCCGAAAGCGTCGAAGGCCCCGGCATCGGCGTGATGGCCCGCGAAGTCAGCCCCGAAGCCATCGCCGACGCCATCCGCGCCCTCTATGCCGCCGGCCCGGACTCCTTCACCGAAAACATTCGAAAAGTAAAGGCGAACCTTACCTGGTCCGCCTTTGCCGAAGCGCTTCTGGCCAGCTTACCGCCTGTCGGGCATCACGCCGGCTGATTCTTTCATCGCTTGCTTCCAGGTCTTCCCGACGACCACCGGCGGTGCGGTCGGACGTTTGACCGTGGTATAAGCCGAACGCCAGGGACCAGGCGCGGTTACCGTCGTCTTCTGCCGGTTGATGGCATCGTACGCCACGAAATCTTCGTAGTTGTAGGTCCAATCCGTGCCATAGGCCAACTTGTGCATGCGGTACCAGATCGCCTCGCGGGAAGGCGCATTGAAGCCGCCCACATTGTAGCGCATATTACTGGCCTCTGACGGACGCCAGGCACCTTTCCAATAGGTCAGGGCACCTTCGAAGATACCCAGGTCTTCGTTTTTATACCGGTCGTCCGCCAGGAAGCGGGCCCATTTGATGCGGTTGGGATCATCGGTGAAATCGATGTTCTTCCACCAGCCGGATGGCACATTCACCATCGTGCGATCCTTCTCGGAAGCCGTGATCATACCCATTTCTTCATAGGCATACTCGTCGGCCAGTTTGGCGAAGCCGTGGCCACCCGCTTCGTGGATCAGCACCCGGGCCAGGTAAAAGTCGTTCGAACCGGTGGCGAAATACGACACCGCCATTCCGCAGCCAAAATCGAAATCCTTCCACTCCTGCGGGGAATACATATAACAGGTACCGCCACCATATTCGCTGTTCATCGCCACAATGATCAGCGTGTTCTCCATCCTGTCGTCCGTAACGGCGTTCCGGGCATACGCCATGCACTGGGTATCCGAACCACCGACATAGGAGCCCGAGCCGATATAGGTACCCAGGGCCTGACCGGCCTGTTCGTAGCCTTCCGTCGCGGAGACCACATTCACCGCATAGATATTGAAGAGGTCGCGATACGACTTGTACGGTTCATCCGTGAAGAAGGCGTCCGCCATCAGCTCCATGACGCCGGCATAGGTTCCGTCGGCAATCTGCCGGTCGGAGAAGCCGTCGCCCATCAGAACGATGTCGATGCCCTGCCCTTTCGCGGCCGTCTGCAGCGTATTGACCACGCCGTCCTGGCTATAGTCTTTCGACAGGTAATAATCGGGTTCAGCCAGGTCGGAATAACGGACCCCTTTGATGTACGAGGCATACTGGGCCCACGAGTTGTTCCGCTTATACACGGACTCCGTACCCTCGGGCACCAGAATGGTCAAGCCAGCGTGCGCGAGGGACTCATCCTCTTCATAGGCGGGCGGCGCATAGGAGCGGAAGAGGATGGAATCCAGTTTGGGACATCCCTCGAAGGCGTTCCGCGACATATTGGTCAGCCTGGAAGAAAGCTGGATCGTCCGCAGTTCCGGCATATCGGAGAACGAACCGTCATAGAGATAGGTGATGTCGTCAGTCAGCGTCAGCCGCTCTGTGGCACGGTTGTCCGCGAAAACCCGGAAGAAGACGCCGTGGATTCCGTCGGGCATCTTGTAGTCGACCGGAAGATGGGGAATGACGGCGACCAGGAAATTTTCGGACACCACACAGCAATGGTCTTCCGAGGCCAACGGGCCATAGAAGGCTTCCAGCGCATCACAGCCATATACCCAATCCGTATAAAAACCGGTTACCGATTCCGGCAAGGTCAGGCTGCGCAAGGTCTTATTCTCCCTGAACACATCCGGAGCAATCATCGCCGCTCCGTCGGGAATGACACATTCCGTTGCTCCTTTCCCGGCATAGGCGACCACTTTCTGGTCTGGCGTAACGAACAGGCGACCTTCCTTGACACACGGGTTGTCTCCCTTGAATTCCCGCAGCTCGAAGCATCTTTCGAACACATACATGCCCAAATCGGTGAAATTCGAAGGGAATGTGACGGTTTCAAGCTTATCGTTGTAGCCGAAACAACCGTCGCCGATCGAACGCATCTCTTCGGAAAGGATGATATCGTGGATCTTGTTCTGGGCAAAGAACAGCCGGGGCGGCAGCGAAGTGACGCCGGCCGGAACGACCAGGGTTCCTTCGGGCAGGGCGGCGGCCGCATAGGCGACCATTTTGCCGTCAAGGATCAGGAAGAGTCCGTCATCCGTCACGCCTTTCCCGGATAAGTGTTTCAGTTCGGTCGTCCAGGCCAATGCGCCGTCGCCCATCGATTTCAAACTTTCGGGGACCCGGAAGGAAACGATGCGACTCCATTCGAAGGCGTTGGGCTCAATCCGTTCCACACAGTCGGGCAGGCGGATTTCCGACGTCGACCTGCCGAAGACAACATCGCCGGATTCGTTGCCGACCCGGGTCACCGGTCCGTCGAAAACGATCTTGCAGTATCCGTCCGAATACGAATGCGATTGGATCACCCGGTCAAACCAGGCGGGCGCGAGCGGGAGCAGCTGATTGTCTTCGTTCTTGTACCAGATTTCATTGTCCGGCGTAGGCTCCGTATTGACGGGTTCGACCCGGAACGGGGCGATATGGCGGTACTGCGACCGGACGAAGGTCACGTCGGATTCCACAACATGCGTGTACACGCCGGCATCCGTCTCGACTTTGAGAGAGAAGCCGCCTTTGTAGAGACCGGGGGGAACAGCCAGGAAGAAGTCAGTCGCCACATCTTCGGAAAGCTGGAAACCGTCACACCGGAGCGTCAGTTCCGTCGTCGCGTTTTCGCCTGTCATGATGATTTCCGGCCCGTTCTGGGGCTGGAAGTTGAGACCGACCTTCGCTTTTCCGCTGACGGCCATGATCTGCACGTCGGGGCGCGTCACGAACCGCACCGCCTTGACGGAAGCCGAACCGGTCATGGAAAACTTCAGGACGGCAAACAAGTTCCAGAATTTAAGTTCCGGCCCTTCGCCGACAGCGACCATCGGGAAGGCTCCCGCACCGAATGAATTCGGCGCATAATCCTGCACGGCCGGAATCTCCAAGTTGAGATAGCCGTCTGAAGAAACGCCCGCGGCACTCTTGTCCCGATAGGGGTAGAGGGCGACGTACCGCGTGCCGGCAACCGTTCCGGCAAAGGTGCCGTACCGGGAACCGGCGCCGGCTGAAAGCACGTACGCGTTGGCAGACCCAGCGCCGTCCACATAGACGGCCAGGCTATCGTTTTCCGTCCAGAAGGCATAATAGCTTCCTTCGGCCACCCGTCCCAGCTGCGTTTTGGTCTGGGCGCCTTCGATGGCAGCCTTCAGGATATTCGTTCCCCGGACAGGTTGGGTGAGTTCGGGCTGCTGGCAACCGGCCGCCAGGAAGAGGAGGATGCTGAGAACCGGAATAAAGTGTCTTTGTTTCATGGTCTTGTCCCTCCTTTATTTGATTTCACCGCCATCGATGATGGGTTCGTTGCCCGAGTCGAAGGCCTGGACGATTTTCACCGTCGCTTCGCCGGCATTGCTCTTGAAGGTCAGCGTCCCCTCGCGGGCCGTGACGCCGTCATTCGGACTCACCGTGATTCCCACCTTGTCGGTGGTCAGGGCCTTCGTCCCTTTCACGCTGACCCAGCCTTTCGCCGATTCGTCCACCGTGATCGTGAAGTCGACATTGTGCTGGACGGTAATCTCATACTCTCCGCCCGTATGGGGCACCTCGAGGGATGCGGGCGAAACCTGCATTCCGGCGGCTGAGAGCTGTTTCACGGCAATCCTTCGGCTGGCAGAGCCGGCCGAGATGGTCACGGTCGCGTTGCGGTCGTCGTACGTCGTATTCTGCGCGATGGTCAGCGACAACTGTACGCTGCCCGCACTGCCCGAGGCGGGCGAAACCGTGCACCAGGAATTGTTGCTCGAGGCCGACCAGGCCACCGTTGCCGAGAAAGGAGCGGTGACCGTCCCGCCGGCCGCAGGGATTTCCACGGAAGCGTTCCCGTCGGTGCCCAGCGAGACCGGACTGCCGGAAGGAATCGAGAAGGTAATGCTCGCCGCAGGAGTCGGCGGTGTCGGAGGCGGCGTGGGCGTCGGCGTGGGTGTCGGCGTCGGTTTCGTCTCCGGATCGCAGGCTACTGCCAGGGACAGCAGCAGCAAAAGGGAAAGGATCTGGAAGAACTTTTTCATGGTGGAATCTGTTTTACCGCCAAAAACGGTTCGTTATGTCTTGCAGGACAGGGCCCGATCCCCCGGAAGGATGATCCACCCGATAGAGCCGCTGATTCGTCCGGCGGCTCTTGAGCCCGCCGAGTTCAGCGATGTATGGCCCGGTCTTGATATAGTCGAAATGCGCCAGGTCGATGCCTTCCGGCAGTTCGTCCCGGCCGGACCACCAGCTGCTCCGCAGCCCCAGCTCCCGCTGGATGAAGGCGCAGAGCCGCTCCACGGCGGCCGAGTCGGCATCGCCGCCCATCAGGGCGATGCAGGTCACCTCGCCGGGATAGAGCGCCTGCATCGTGCGGAGCGCCGCTTCGTCGAGCGGCTCGCCGATGTCTTTCCACAGGTGCGGACTGTGGCAGCCGGGGCAATGAACGGGACACCCGGTGAGGTTGACGGCCAGCGTCACCTCATCGGGTATCTCCTGAAATACGATGTCGTAATTGTAATACTTAAGCATCCTGGACCACGGGCTCGGCGGCCGTTTCCAGCGACACGGCATCCGGACGGTTGCCGTTGTAGTAGAACCGCCGGGCAGCCTCCTTCTGACGCGGCTGCGAGAAGCTGCTCACGCGCTTCATATAGCCGATGATGCGGGTGGCGTAGTCGATGTCGTGGCTGCCGCATTTCGGGCATTCGTGCAGATAGCGCTTGTCGATGTGACCGCAGGTGTTGCAGATCGTATTAGGAATGTTGTACGTGAAGTAGTTGCACCCCTCGCGGGCCGCCACGCGGAGCAGCTGGCGGTACTGCGTCTGGCTCAGGTGTTCCTCCAGGTTCATATGGAGGGCGCTGCCGCCCGTCAGGTGCTCGATGTACTTCGAGCCGTGGAGACGGAACTTGTCGAGGATGTTGGTATTCTCGTCTTCCACGATGTAGAAGTAGCTGTTGTAGCAGTCGCGGGGCACGATATAACCGTCTTCGCGGTCCCACTTCGCGTGCTTGACGCCGACGTTTTCGGCGGGGATCATTTCGCAGTTGAACATCACGTCCTTGCTGCGGTACTTCTTGTTGAGGCGCTCGATCATGCCGAGGACGCCCTGGACGAAGGCCACGTAGTCGGGGTTGTCGGTGATGCGGATGCCGAGGAATTCAGCGGCTTCCACCAGGCCGTTCACGCCGATGGTCAGGTACTGGCGGCTCAGGTTGATGAAGCCGGCGTCGAACAGCGGCAGCATGCCCTTGGCCTGGAGATCGGCCAGGTTGGCGTTGTAGGCCAGCTGGACCTTGTGCATCAGTTCGACCACGTCTTCGAGGAACTCCATATAGGGGATGCCTTTCTTGAAGGCGTGCTGGACGCAGCGGTTGAGGTTGATGGTCAGCACGCTCTTGGAGCCCGTGCTCACGCCGCCGGCGCCGAGGGTATAGCTGAAGCCGTTGTCCTGGATTTCGTTGCGGAGGCGGCAGCAGCTGGCCAGCGAGTCGGCGTTGTCGCTCATATAGGTGAAGAAGCTGTGGCCTTCGCTGTACATCTTGGCCGTCCAGTCGGCATACTCGGGATCGCGGGCGTCGCCGTCCTTGGTCAGCAGGGCCATGGTCTCGACCGGGAAAGTGAGGATGGTCTTCAGGCGCTCGGCGTTGAACCAAGTCATGAAGCGTTTCTGGAGCCAGGAGAGCGACTCCCAGTGCGGGCGGGAACCGTCGGGGAACACGAAGTCGCCGAAGATGCTCTCGAAGTAGAAATGGTCGTAGTAGGAGATGTTCCAGAACACCGACTGGAAGTTGCGGGCACCGGTAGGCTGGTTGATGGAATAGACGATCTGCTCGAAGCAGTCGGTGATCATCTTGTCGATGGTCCGCTTCTTGGAGGAGAGGTCCACCACTTCGTCGGCGCGCTTGTAGTAGTCCAGGCCGTATTCCATTTCGATGAAGTAGTTCATGTACATCAGGAACTCGGGCGTGGCGCAGGCGCCGCTCAGCATACTGGAGACGATGAACACCAGGTTGACGAAGCCGCCGCAGAAGCTCTTGAGGTTGGTCGGGGGCGTGGAGTTGCCGCCGAGCGGGAGCGTACCCTGCAGGAGCCAGGGGTACATGGTGATGCTGGCGCAGTAGTTGGCCAGGCTGGTCTCGTCATTCTTGTAGATGAAGTGCTTGTTCAGCAGGTCGAGGTAGCGGTCGGACAGCTCCTTGCCGAACATCTCGCGGATGCGGTCGGTCAGGAGACGGCGGTTGAGACGGATGAAACTGGCCTTCGGGAGTTCGCCGATGAGCGTGGCGATGTTCTTCTTCTCGACATTGGCGTTGGCGTCGTACTTGCTGCCGGTGGCCGGGTTGGAGGCCGAGCAGTAGTCGATCAGGAAGTTCAGACGGTCGCGGACTTCGCGGTCCTCAGTGTGGTGCTGCCGGTAGAGCATGAAAGCCTTCGCCACGGCGAAGTAGCGCTCGCTCATCAGCGAAACTTCCACCTGGTTCTGGATCTCTTCCACGTGCATCCCGTTAGAGATGTGTACACGGCTGAGGATGTTGGTCAGGGTCTCTTCGGTGGCGAAACTGCCGGAAGCGAGGAAAGCCTTCCGAATGGCGTTCTTGATCTTGTCAAGAGAGAAAGGGGCGCGTTTACCGTCCCTTTTGATGATGTAAAGGTCAGTATATTCCATAGTTATGTCTTTCCCGAGGGGAGCTGTGATGTGCTACAGGGTTTACAAAGTTAAACAAAAAAATGGTCAGTTGATACTCCAACTGACCACTTTTGTAACAAAAATGTTTTTGTTACCTGTATTTCAGGAACTCAACATCTTTGGAGGCCTTCTCGGCGAGCTTCTCGTTCTTCTTCACGATTTCCATCGCAGCGTTATAAGCGGCGGTGTCACCCTTGCGGGCGGCGATGATGGCTTTCTTGTAGTTGCAGAACGGGCAGTTGCCCTTGATGGAGGCGGAAGCTTTGTCAAGCTGGTTGGTCAGGATGTAGGCGAGGGTTTCGTTGTGGTCGCCCGTGCCGGCCAGCTTGGCGGCGGCGTCGTTGTACTTGCCGTTGAGGATGTCGAGGGCACCCTGGTTGATCTTGCCGTGCTTGCAGGTAACCTTGGCGAACCAGTTGGCGGCTTCGGCGTTCTTGCCTTCGCGCATGGCGAGGACACCCATCACGTTGTTGTAGCAGTTGCCTTCCTTCTTGTCCATCTTGGCGAAAGCGTCCTTGGCGGCGGCGTTGTCACCCTTGTCGAGGTAAGCCACACCGAGGTTGTACTTGGCCTTGTCGGTACCGTACTTCTTGACGGCCTGCTTGTAGATGGCGATCTTGGCGTCGATGTCCTTGGCGTTGGCGGCGGCACGCAGGAGCGCGGGCTCGTCGAGCACGTCGATGTTGTTCTCCACGAGGTCGGCCAGTTCTTCAGCGGTGTAGTTGGTGTACTCCACGTTGGTGATGAAGCGGGCGCGGCGCAGCTGCGGGAGGATGTTGGTCTTCAGCGAAGAGTAGACGTTCGACATGTTCTTGATCTCACGCTCGCGGACGTTCGGGTCGCTGTACATCGAGAGGACGCGGAGGATGAGCTCCTTGTCTTCCATGTTGGAGTTGTTCACCAGTTCCTGGAAGCCTTCCCAGTCCTCACCGATCGACTTGGTGGTCACCTCGCCGGCGTTGAGTTTCTTGGTGATCTTGTCGAAAGCCTTGTTGGCGCTCTTCTCGCGGTTGGCGGAGAGTTTGTTGTTGAGGGCCTCGGGGCCTTCCGGCGAAGCGTAGGCCACGATGTCGGTACCCTTGACGGCACGGCGCTCATCGGCATCGAGGGCCTTGAGGGCATCCTGGAAGTTCTTGATGCCGGCGCTCTTGAGCTCGGAGTTGCGGACATCGGCGCTGTTGACCAGGTACATGATCTGGGCCTCGGCGGTCTCGGGGATCACTTCCTGATAGCCGTCGGGCAGATAGTGGTAGCTACCCTCGGTGCTGACCAGCATATAAGTGGTATTGGCACCGTCAGCGATCTTGATGTCGGCGGGATACTCGTACTCATTGCCCTTGTAGAACACTTTCGCACGGCCGACCAGCTCGGATTTCTCCATGCCGGGGACATAGTCGAAGTGGACTTTCTCGGAGATCGTCGCACCGTTCTTGGTGACGGTCTTGTAGTTGTCGGTCACTTTCTCGCCCTGATAGACGAACGGTTTGCCAACGGCCTCGCCGCCCACATAAAGCAGAACCGGCGTGACTTCGAGGGTGGCCTTCGGGAGGAAGTACTCCGGCGGGAAGGTCACGGAAACGGTGGCGTCGATGTTGCCGGCGACAACTTCCAGGACTTCCGGATCGCACTGGATGTTGATCTGTTCGGCGGCATCGATCATTTTCTGTGCCTGGTTGCAGGATGCCAGGGAGAAGGCAAAGACTGCGATAAGCAGCAGGTTAGAAACTAATTTTTTCATAAAAACGTTTTTATTTGTGTTGTTGGTTTTGTCCTATTGCCCCTCCGTTCGGGGTTCATCTTACAAATATAATGCTTTTTTTTGTAACTTTGCAAATATGGAATTGAATCAGATCAAGCAGCGCTTCGGCATCATCGGCAACGATCCCGAGCTCGACAGGGCCCTGGAAATTGCCTGGCAGGTGGCGCCCACCAACTTGTCCGTGCTGGTCACGGGCGAGAGCGGCACGGGCAAGGAAGTCATTCCCCAGATCATCCACCAGTACAGCGCGCGCAAACATAACGTCTACCTGGCCCTCAACTGCGGCGGCATTCCGGAAGGCACCATCGACTCCGAACTGTTCGGCCACGAGAAGGGCTCCTTCACCGGCGCCATCGAAACCCGCAAGGGCTACTTCGAAGAGGCCGACGGCGGCACCCTCTTCCTCGACGAGGTCGCCGAACTGCCGCTTTCCACCCAGGTCCGCCTGCTCCGCGTCCTGCAGACCGGCGAGTTCATCAAGGTGGGCTCGGCCAAGGTCCAGAAAACCAACGTCCGCGTGGTGGCCGCCACCAACGTCAACCTGCTCGGCGCCATCCGCGACGGCAAGTTCCGCGAAGACCTGTATTACCGGCTCTGCACCGTGCCCATCACCATGCCCCCGCTGCGCGAGCGCAAGGGCGACATCCACCTGCTGTTCCGGAAATTCGCCCTCGACTTCTCCGACCAGAACATGGTCCCGCCCGTGCGGCTCACGCCCGACGCGCAGGAGTTGCTGCGCAACTACCGCTGGCCCGGCAACGTCCGGCAGCTCCAGAGCGTGGTCGCCCGCCTCTCCGTACTGGAGACGAACCGCACCGTCACGGCGGAAGTCCTGGCCCGCTACCTGCCGGCCGAAGGGTCGTCGGCCCTGCCCGTGCGCACCGGAACCGGCGAAGCCGGCGCCGACTACCTGAGCGACCGCGACATCATCTACAAGATCCTCTACCAGCTGCGCAAGGAAATCGACGGGCTGAACCAGCGCCTCGACGCCCTCCAGGGCTACGACGGCGCCATCCATGAAAACGAGACCCCGGAGCACGCCACCGGGCTGATCATCAGCCCCGAGGACGTCCACTCCACCACCCCGGTCCACGAAACCGCCGCCCATCTCGAAGAGCCCGTTTCGATCCAGGACGTCAGCGCCGAACTCATCCGCAAGGCGCTGGAACGCAACGGCGGCCGGCGCAAACCCGCCGCCGAGGAGCTCGGCATCTCCGAACGCACGCTTTACCGTAAAATCAAAGAACTCGACATCCGATGAACCGGATTCCCCATCTCCGCCTCTGCCTGGCCCTGCTCGCCGCCTTCTTCCTAACCGGCGGCTGCGGCATCTATTCCTTCAGCGGCACGTCCATCCAGCCCGACGTCAAGACCATCTGCATCGAGCCCGTGATCAACAAGGCCACGAAAGTGAACCCGGCGCTGGCCAATCAGCTCACCGAATCGCTCAACGACAAATTCCGCAAACTCACGAAGCTGGAACAGGTGCCCGACGCCGGCGACCTCAACCTGCTGGTCACCATCGACTCCTACGACGTCCGCGCCACGGCGGTGACGGCCGGCGATGTCGCGGCCATGAACCGGCTCACGGTCACCTGCAAGGTCGTCTTCACCAACACCCTCCATCCCGAAGACAACCTGGAGCAGTCGTTCGCCGGCTACGAAGACTACGACTCCAACAACTCGCTCGACATGGTGGAAAGCCAGCTCTGCGATGCCATCATCCAGAAAATCGTCGACGACATCTTCAACGCGACCGTCGCCCAATGGTAGAACTCCGGAATCTCTCCTCGCAGGAACTCCAGCAGGTGCTGGAAGACCACCCCTGGTTCACCGTGGCCCGGCGGGAAGCCCTCTCGCGGCAGGGCGACGACGAAGCGGCGCTGCGCCGGGCCGTGGCCCGCGACGCCGTCTTCTTCCTCTCGCGCGACCAAGTGATCCGGCTGCTTACCGGCAAGACGCGGGAGCCGGAAGCGCCCGCCCCGGAACGGCCGTCCAAGCCGCAGTACTACGTGGTGGGCGGCGACTATTTCGGACAGGCCGATTTCGAACGCCTGGAGCAGGAAGGTTTTTCGGTGACCACGCCGGTCTTCGGCGCCCGCGCAGGAAGCGTGGACGTCCCCCCGGCGAAAGTCGAAGAAGTCGACGCCGACCGCACGCTGGTCAGCGAAACCCTCGCCGGAATCTACGTGGAACAGGAGCTTTATCCCCGTGCTATTGAGATTTACAAAAAACTAATTTTGTTATATCCGGAAAAAAGTGCTTACTTTGCGTCTCTTATTGAAAAAGTAAAAGATAAAAAACAATCATAACCATGCAAGCAGCATACATCACACTCTCCATCGTCATCGTGATTGCGAGTATTCTCCTGACCATCGTCGTGCTTCTCCAGAACTCCAAGGGCGGCGGCCTGGCGGCCAACTTTGCCTCCGGCAATACGACCTTCGGCGTCCGTCAGACGGCCGACTTCCTCGAGAAAGCCACCTGGACGCTGGCTGCCACGATCATCGTCCTTTGCGTCGTGGCCACCTTCGTCATCCCGCAGCGGAGCTCGCGCCACTCCAACATCAAGAACCAGATCGAACAGACGGTTCCCGTGGAAGGCACTCCGGAAATCCCGGTGACCCCGGTTGAAGAATAATCGAATCAGACACAAAAAAAAGCGCCGCTTCAAACGGCGCTTTTTTTATTTAGAAGACATCTGCGTTGAACAGCCCCATCAAGGTCAGGACCGTCAGGGCTGTCAGGGCGATGATCCATAAGAGGAAGATCATCAGGCCGGGGCGCCACGAGGGCGACCGCAAGTCGAAGAGCATCATGATGCCTCCGTAGAGCATGCCCACGAAAGGCAGGAAGCAGGTCAGCAGCAAGGATACCTTGAAGAAGACCGACGTGAGCACCGGCAGCATCAGCGGGGCATGCTCGGCCACGGAGTCTCTCCACCAACCGTCGAACAAGCCGGCATCAGTCAGGTTCCAGCCAAAAAGCGTATGCCCGAACAGGGCGGCCACGCCAGCCGTCAGGCCGACGACGGCGATCAGCAGCAGCAGGATACCAATGACTACGCGCAAGGCACGGCCGAGGCCGGCGCCGATCGGTTCGGTTCGCCGCGTCGCCGTTGAAGCGGCCGGCGGATTGGTGACGCCCATCTGCCAGCGCTGCTGTACGGTTTTGGCTTCCGGCATCGCAATCCAGAGAATTACGTAGAGAACCACCATCGGCAGATTGACGGTCCAGCTGTCGTTGTGTCCGATGTGGCAGCCGACGGCGAAGGACGCGACGAACAGGCCCAGGAAAATCAGGCGGATCAGCACCACGTCGCACTTGAAGTACGCCGCCAGGCCGCTGCACACGCCGCCGATCATCTTGTTGGTCGGGTCGCGGAACAGGCGCTTCTTCTCCTTGGGCTTGTCTGCCTGCTCCGGATTCGCCGCCCGTTTCGGCTCCGGGCCGTCTTCGGCCTCGATGGCCGAGGGTTTGCCGAGGACGGCGATGATCTCGCGGACTTCGGCCACCGTGGCCACGCCGTCGTCGGCGCATTTCTCGTAGAGGAGCTCCGCCATCCGTTCCTCGAAGCCTTCCATCACTTCCGCACCGCCTTCGCGCTGCGAATAGAACTGATTCAGTTCGTCAAGATATTGCTTGACCATGGCATAGGCCTCCACTTCCAGGGTGAAGGCGTAGCCGCCGATGCTTACTTTCTCAACTTCGGTCATGACTTCAGGGTTTTGATGGTTTCGACCAGTTCGTTCCACGAAAGGTCCATTTCAGTGAGCAGGCTGCGGCCGTCCTCGGTAATGCAGTAGTATTTCCGGGGAGGCCCCTGCGGGGATTCTTCCCAGCGGTAGGTCAGCGACCCTTGATTCTTGAGGCGGATGAGCAGCGGATAGAGGGTTCCCTCCACCACGAGCATCCCCGACGCCTTGAGGTCGGACAGGATGGCCGAAGCGTAGGATTCCTTCTTGTCCAGGATGCTCAGGATGCAGTATTCCAGCAAGCCTTTCCGCATCTGGGAACGTACGTTTTCGGAATTGATGTCCATGGTCTTATTTTTTGCTGCTGTCGGTGAATTTGGCCAGATTCTCGGCGCTGGTCTCCCAGCCGCGGAGTTCGCACTTCTGTGCGGGCGTCAGCGCCCGGGGCGCGACGATCCAGATAATGATGTAGAGCCAGAAGCCGAAACCGCCGCAGAAGAATGCGGCCAGGAAAAGGATGCGGATCAGGGTCACGTCGATATCGAAATAGGCGGCCAGGCCGCTGCACACGCCGCAGAGTTTGCGGTCTTCCACGTCGAGATAGAGTTTTTTGACAGGGTTGCTCATGGTTTGTTCCTCCTCGTTTTTGTCGTTTTCGTTTTCAAATTCGGGCTTGCCGTCGGGCATGCCCAGCTGTGCAGTAATCTGGTTCACCAGGGCCAGGCTCACGGATTGCTGGCCGGAACCCAGATTCGAGAGCAGAAGCTCCGCAATGCGGGCTTCGATGTCGTTCATCACCTCGCTGCCCTGCTCGTCCGTGAGACGCGAGCGAAAAGTGTCGAGGTAATTCTTGAGGCGCTCGTGCGCATCTTCATCGATGATGAAACTCTTGCCGCCGATGGCGATGTTGAGGGTCTTTTTCATAGCGTCAGTTCCCGTCCCCGATAGAAATCGAGCAGGCGGGTTTGATAAAGGAATTCGTAACGGGCCTGTGCCAGGTCGGAGCAGGCTTTGAGATATTGGTTTTTGGATTCGTTGAATTCGGTGATCGAGGCTTTGCCGTTCTCGTATTTCGCCTGGGTGAGGGCGAAGCTCTCGCCCGCGGCGGCGGCGGCCTGCGTGCCGCTCTCGAACTTGCTCTGCGCGGCCAGGGCGTTGTACCAGGCCTGCTGGATCTCCTTGTAGAGCTGCTTCTTCGCCGTCTCGAGCTGCAGCTGCTGGTTGTCGTAGCTGATGCGCGCGGTCTTCACCTGGTTGCGGTTGGCCATCCGCGAGAAGATCGGGACGTTGAGCGACAGGCCGACATACTGGCTGAAGTTGTTGCCCAGCTGTTCGAAGAAGGTCTTCGACGGGTAGCCCGAACTGGTATAGTAGTTCGTGCCGAGGCCGCCGTTGAGCGAGAGCGAAGGCAGGTAGCCGCTGCGGGCCAGGTCGATGTTGCGTTCCGCATAGGCCAGCCGGGTCTCCTCGGCCCGCACGGCAGGCTTGATGCCGACGGCTTCCTCGTAGATGGCCTCCGGTCCGGCAGGCATCGGGACGGCCAGCGCGTCGTCATCGGGGACCACCACGTCAAAACCTTCGGGCGAAGGCAGCTCCAGCAACTGGGCCAGGTCGAGCCGGGCCAGGCGGAGGTTGTTGTCGGCCTGCACGCAGGTCAGGCGGCTGTGCGCCAGCGTGGCTTCCTGCGCGGCCACCTCGGCGGCCGTCGATTTTCCGTTGGCCTTCAGGGTCTCGAGCCGGACCACCTGCAGCGAATCGATCTCGATCTGGCGCTGCGCCACGGCGAGGATCTCCCGGTTGTAGAGAATCTGCACGTAGGCCTTGGCCACGGCCACGCGGATGTCGTCTTTCGCCTTTTCCAGGTCGACCGTCGCCGCTTCAAGGTTCAGCTTGCTGAGCAAAATGTTGTTGCGCAGGCGAAAGCCATTGAACAGGGTCATATCGGCGCCCAGGCTGAACGAGGTGTTGGTCGTATTCGTGTTGGCGTAGGTGTTGTCGGCGGTCAGGCCGCGGCCGAACGAGAAATTCTGCGACGCACTGCCGTGCACGCCCGGAAGCCGGTTGTTCTCCGCCGTATTGACGTCGACCTCGCGCTGCAGGACCTGCAGGGCGCTCCGCTGCACGCTCAGGTTGTGGTCGAGCGCGTAGCCGATGCAATCCTGCAGCGTCCAGGGTTTTTCCTGGGCACCGGCGAGATGCCCGGTCAGGACAAATACCGTCAACAAAAGAGTGTACACTTTTTTCATATTACTTCTCCTCAATGATCTGGTTGCCGCGGACGATGTCGCCTTCCTTGAGGCCTTCCTTGACTTCGATGTTGAGACCGTCGCTGATGCCGGTGACGACGCTTGTGCGGGCGTATTTGCCGTCGGCGCCCTTCAGCCAGACGAAGGTCGAGTCGCCGGCGAATTCCAGGGCGCTTTCCGACACGGAGAGCACCTGCTCGACCCGCTGGAGCACGATCTCCGCATTGGCGCTGTAGCCCGAGCGGATGGTCTTGCCGGGGTCGGTCCGCACGGCGGCCTTGATTTCAAACTGGTTGGTGCCGTTGCTTTCCACCGCCTTCGGCGAGATGTACTCCAGCGTGGCGTCGAACGAGTAGTCCTGCAGGGCGCCGATCGTGATGACCACCGGCATGCCTTCCGACAGGGCGCCGACCTCGGTCTCGTCGATCTGGCCGTCGAAGATCAGGTCGTTCATATCGGCCACGGTGGCCACGGTCGTACCGTCGTTCATCGTGTTGGCCTGGATCACGGAGTTGCCCACTTTCACGGGGATGTCGAGGATCAGGCCGGTCACGGTGGAACGCACCAGCGTGGAGCTCGACTTGGCGTTGGCTTTCGACACGCCGTCGCGGATCACTTCCAGGGCGTCCTGAGCGGCGGCCCGCTCTTCCTTGGCCTGGTTGTACTGCTGGAGCACTTTGTCGTATTCGTCGTCGCTCACCAGGTTCTTGTCGTGCAGGGCTTTCTCGCGCTCCAGATTGGTCGCGGCCTGCTTGAGGTTGATGTCGGCCAGGCGTACGCGGCTCTGGGCGGAGCTCAGCGAGTTCATGTCGGGGATGACCTTCAGCTTGGCGATCACCTCGTTCTGCTGCACCGGCTGGCCCGCCTCCTTGTAAAGTTCGGCGATGATGCCGTTGATCTGCGGCTTGATGTTCACCTCGTTGCGCGGCACGATCTTACCCGTGACCACGGCGCTCCGCTGGATGTCGGTGCGCGCCACGGTGACCTCCTGATACTGCCGTTCCTTCGGCTTGGAATTCCAGAACAGGAAGAGGAAGGTTCCGAGGAACACAATCGCGATCAGCGCGACCAGAATGTACTTGAAAATGCGTTTCATATCGTTTGTTACAGTTTTATTATTCGTCTCTCATCGCATCGACCGGTTTGATCTTCATCGCCCGCAGGGCGGGCGCCAGGCCGGCCAGCACGCCCAGCACGCTCAGCAGCAGCGCCGAAATGATGGCCGTCCAGAAACTGATCTGGAACACGGCCTGGTGCTTGGTCAGGGCCTCCACCACGTTGAGGATCAGCACCGAGAACACGATGCCCGCGCTGCCGGCGGCCAGGGTCAGCGCCACGCTCTCCCAGATGATCTGCGAGAGGATGTCGCGCGGCACGGCGCCGATGGCCCGGCGGATGCCGATCTCCACGGTCCGCTCGCGCACCGTCACCATCATAATGTTGCTCACGCCCACCGCGCCGGCCAGCAGCGTGCCGATGCCCACCAGCCAGATCAGGAAGTTCACGCCCCGGAAGAGCCGGTCGATGATGCCGAAGATCTGCTCGGTATTGATGAGCGGCATCGCCAGGTTGTCGGTCGGGTCGAACTGGTGCTCGCGGGCCATGATGCCCCGCACCCGGCTCTCCAGCGAACTCATCTTCACGCCCGGCTTGCCCGACATGCAGATCAGGTCGACGTTCTGGCCGCGATGATAGAGCTGCGCCGCCAGCGAGTACGGGACCAGCACGGCGTCGGACGACTGGCCGTTGATATTCATATTGCCGGACGACACGTCCACGCCGATCACTTGCAGGAAGATGGATCCTACCTGGATGAACTCGCCGCACGGATTGCCGCCCTGCGGGAAGAGGTCGTTGTAGATGCGCTTGCCCAGCACGCAGACCTTGCGGACCTGCTCCACGTCCGCATCGCTGATGGTGCGGCCGTACTTGAGGATCGGCTCCTCGATCTTATGATAGTCGCCGGCGATGCCCTTCACGTTGGGCGCGGCGGTGTTGCCTTGATAATAAGCGGTCTGGCTCCACATACTCACGATCGGAGCCACGACGTCGAGTTCAGGGACCAGGGCCTTCAGGCGCTGCACGTCCCGGGTGTTCATATTCCAGTAACGGCCTTCCTTCATTCCCTTGTAAGGCTTCGAGGTATTGGAAGAAATCATCACCATCGTGTTGGTGGCGAAGCCTTCGAAATTCATCGAAAGCATCTGCTTGAGGCCCTGGCCGCCGCCCACCAGGAACAGGAGCATGAACAGGCCCCAGAAGATGCCGAAGCCGGTGAGGATCGTCCGCCGCTTGTTGCGGAAGAGCGAATCGCCGATCTCGCGGAACGTATCGATGTCCAGACGGTGTCTCATTTTACTCGGCCCTCAACGCTTCGATGGGTTTGACTTTGGCGGCCTTCATGGCCGGGAAGATGCCTGCCACGGTGCCGGCGATGATCAGGACGACGGTCGCACCGATGGCCGTGCTCAGGCCGACCGTCGGATTCTCGAGCATCTTGAAGCTCTCGCCGAAGATCTCCACCTTCGACTGTCCGACCGTCAGATCCAGGACCTTGCAGGCGATCATGCCCAGCAGCATGCCAATGTAGCCGAAGAAGGCCGTGATCAGGACGCTTTCGGTAACGATCAACTTCAGGATATTGCCCGGGCGGGCGCCCAGGGCCTTGCGGATGCCGAACTCGTGGGTCCGTTCCTTTACGGTGATCAGCATGATGTTGCTCACGCCCACGATGCCGCTCACCAGCGTGAAGAGGCCGATGATCCATAGGGCCGTGATCAGCAGCGAACGGCCTTTCTCCATCTGGAGGCTCTGCGTGAAGCGGTTCCAGATCCAGAAGGCCCGTTTGTCATCGGGCGCGACCCGGTGCGCCGCGTTCAGCGAGGCGCGGATCTCGTCTTCGAAGGCCTGGGCTTCGGCTTCGGTCTCCAGATCGTGGAACGAAATGTTAAGTTCGTCGATCCGGTTGCCCAGGCTGAACAGGTGCTTGTAGGTGGAATAGGGAATGTAGACGGCGCGGTCGTCCTCGTTTTCGGCACCGTGGCGGATGCCGACGATGACGAAGGACAGGTTGCCCACTTTGATCCGCTTGCCCAGCAACCGGTCGTACTCCGTACTGCCGGAGAGGAAGTTCTTGGCGTGGAGATGCGTGATGACGGCCACCTTCCGCCGGGAATCCATATCTTTTTCATTGATGAAACGGCCGGCGTGCATCTGGATCCGGTCCACCTTTTCGACCTCCGGCATACAGCCGGTCAGCACGATGTTCCGGAAGTAGCGGCGGCCATAGGTCATCGTGTAGCCGCCCTGCGTCGCCTGCGTGGAAACCTTGTCCACGTGATTGGCGAAAGCGGGCTGCCGCAGCATCTCCATATCCTGCTCGGTCATCCGGATGCGGCGGCCCTGCTTCAGGCCGTCGTACGGTTTGGAGGTGACGCCGGGAAACACGTTCATCGTATTGACGGCGAAATCGTCGGAATCGCCCATGAACGCGTTGAGCAGGCCGTTGCCGGCGCCCAGCAGCACGATCAGCATAAAGATGCCCCACGCCACGGCCAGACCCGTCAGGCAGGTGCGCACCTTGTTGCGCCGGATGGACTCCCAGATTTCGATGAAGAGGTCGCGCATCGCTTTCTCCTTATTTCATAATGGTATCGGCGCCGAACACCGAACTGTGGTGCTGGCGGTTGTCTTCGATCTTTTCGATGAGGCCGTCCTTGATGTGGACGATCTTGTCGGCGCAGTTGGCCACGCCGCTCTCGTGGGTCACCACGATGATGGTCACGCCGTCCTCGCGGTTGAGCCGCGTGAGGAGATCCATCACTTCGACGGAAGTTTTGGAGTCAAGAGCGCCGGTCGGTTCGTCGGCCAGGATGATTTCCGGGTGCGTGATCAGCGCCCGGGCAATCGCCACGCGCTGCTTCTGGCCGCCCGACATCTCGTTCGGATAGTGCGAGGCCCAGTCGGTAAGGCCCATCTTCTCGAGGTAAGCCATCGCCGCTTCGTGGCGGCGATGACGGCTTACCCCCTGGTAGAACAGCGGAAGTTCCACATTCTCGACGGCCGTCTTGAAGCCGATGAGATTGAAAGACTGGAACACGAACCCGATCATCTCGTTGCGATAGGTCGCGCTTTCGCGCTCGCTCAGGTTCTTGATGAGCTTGCCGGCCAGGTGATACTCCCCTTCGTCATAGTTGTCGAGGATGCCCAGGATGTTGAGCAGGGTCGACTTTCCCGATCCGGAAGCACCCATGATCGACACGAATTCTCCCTTCTCAATCTCCAGATCGATCCCCTTCAGCACGTGGAGCGGCTGCCCGTTGTCGTAAGTCTTGTGGACTCCCTTGAGTTCGATTAGCATACAGTGTTTAGTTTTGACGATGCAAAGATATATAAAAATTTCAGTACCTTGTATCACAAAGTACCCATTTTTTAAAAATATTTTGCGTTTTTCAAGTTCTTTCTGTTCCGATGGGGACAGAAAGACGGGGTTTTTACGACAAGCGGCCGAAGGCCGTCAGCGGAGAATCTGGGTCTGAGATATCCAGCGGCCGTCGGAGGTGCGGCCTTCGATGCGGAGGAAATACGGGCCGTCGGCGCGGTCTTCGGTCATCAGGTGCAGGGTGGCAGCTTTGTCGGCGTCGATCCGGACGGACGGATTCCAGTAAACGGTATTCCTGCGGTCAGGGACCGTGTAGCTCCGGCGACGGTCATACACCGGATTGTAGAATTCTTTTGGCAACTGGTAACCCAGCGGACGGATCACGATGGCATTGGTCTGTTTGTCGAGCGAAGAGACCCGGCCCCCTTCCACCAGTTCCACCAACACGATGCCGCCATACGTTCTGGCCAGGAAAGCATCGGAACTCGTATATGTGGTCACGCTCAACCGCTGGACATCTCCCATCATAATCGTCTCCGCCATATCCCAAGGCATTCTCCTTCCATTGACGAAGAGAGAGACTCCCTGGTACTTGGGCGAGGTCTCACCTTCAGGGTCGTCGCTTGGGGTAACCTGGCTTACATAAGCTGTTTTCAAATTAATGACTTCTTGGCCATTGTAGCGCAAGTTGACGTGGGACATCAAGATGTAATCGAGGAGATTATGATTGCCGTAGGCCACAAAGTCCTTCTGCTCCTTGATATTGGGCAGTTCGGAATAGCCGAACGGCGACTGAATGCGCGGGGCGATGGCCTGGATAACGGCTGTCTGGATCGTATCGCGCAGCACGTCTGCCTGCCGAAAGACGGGGTCTGTCCTGGAATCCGGCGCGGCGTTCAGGTTGACAGATGCCGGATCGTTCTTCTTTTTGTATTTTGGACCGCCTTGACGTTCCTGCAGGACGACGGGCGCAAAATCTTCTTCTATCGTAGGATAGTAAGACTTGGATCCCCTCACCTTGTCGACGATGACGACAAACAAGGTGCTGTCGGGATAATCGAGGCTGTCCACCACGAAGCGGGACCCTTTGTCCACCTCCGTGATCTGGATCTGGCCCCGCTCCGGCGCCATTAGGGTCAGCGTGAAGCGTTTGGGCTGCGATTTGAATACCGATCGGACCTCGCCGCGGAGCGACTGCACCGTTTCCTTCGGGAAGAGCGTCTCCGTAACCAGCTCGGCATCGTCGTAATACGTCCAACCCTGGATCATGAGCAACAAGTCGAGGTGGGTTTGCCTTGTGGAGACAAGGATTTCAGGGTTGAAATAGTATTCCGGTGCTTCGATATGGCCTCGCAGCTCGCTGCTCAGCAACATATAGGACAGGAGATTCCCTTCCTGTTGATAGTTCCGGAATGCACTCCGGACCACGGAAACGGACACTTCTGCGGACTCCGCCGCCGCTTCTTCCGGCAGTTGCAGCCGGACGTCCCACTTTTCTTTCTGCGTGTAGGCCGGCGTGTCGCAGACAATGGCGATGGGCGCGCTGGCAGCGGGATCTTCCACATAAACGGGCCGTTCGGCCAAAACGAGACCGCTTTCATTCACCAGCAGGAATTTCTGCAGGCCGGGAATCGTCGCCGGAATGCGCACGATACGGTCGGTCTTTTCGATTTCGGCCAGCACAACCCGGCTGCCGTCTTTGCTCATCTGAAGGAAGATTCGGCCGCCGGTCCGGTTGATGACTTGCACGACAAAAAGATCGCCCCGGCTGCGAACTTGGAGTGTTGCCCCTTCCGTCGCGGCCGGCGGCAAGTCCCAGGAAGGGCCGCCGTCCTTGGAAACCAGCCGGTAGTGGCGGCCTTCCTGCGGCGTGAAGCCGAGCAAACCCATTCCTGCGTGCTCCGTACGGCTGGTGCAAATGAGCGTACCCTCATCGTCATACAAAGCACCTTCCCAATCCACACACTGTCCATCGGGCGCCATCGCCTTGAAACCGACGGAAGCGAACGAACCATTGAAATAGCGGCCGCCTTCCGGATAGAAACTCATATCCAGGTCTCCGTCATCGGACCGTGCCGCAAGCGGATCACTGCCGTCGTAGATATCGATCGGCGTATGAAACATTCGTTCTTCCGGCCAGTTCACTTGCCAGCGGGTATAGGCACGCAGCGTGTAGCGGCCGCCGGGCAGGTCGTCGGGCAAATCCATATGACCGGCAAATCCCTCTTCTCCCAGACGGATCTTGGTCCGCAGCTTTGCCGCTCCCTGCCGCCCATCCAGCAACTCCACATACAAAAACCGGCTCGTATCCGGCACGGGTGCCGCACTCTCCACATACCCCTTCATCCAGATCGTTTCTCCCACGGCAAAATACGTCCTGTCGATATGCACAAACACCTTCTCCGGCGCATACACCACCTGCCCTCCCGCCGTCCCCGGCCAGAAAAGCAAACCTACCACCAAAAAGAAAAGCAATAACGTGTTCCGCATATATGTATAAAGGTAAGAACTAATTATTTATAATCCAAATCCCTACACCCTCTCCCGTCTTTCTGTCCCGACTGGAACAGAAAGACTTTAGCAAATAGTTGATTTTTAGCCATTTATAAAACACAAATAATTAAAGCCTCAGGAATTTTTCCAATTCGCGCCGACTACAACGCGTCATGATCTGCAACTGCTGGCCGATTGCCCGCCGCTCCGCTTCCGGCGCCAGCAGGAGTTGACGGATATCGCGATACTTCTCCATCCTATCGACAGCCCACATCAAGCGATAATAGCTTTTGTCCGTACCTGGCTCAAATACCTCTTGGACATCATACTCGGCACCTGTATTATCGTTGATGGCAGAGACCATCTTCCGATAATTCTTATAATAGGAGACAGTTCTGTTAAAGTCGATGAATTCGTATTCCTTAATGATGTAGTCCGTCAGCCGTTGTTTTTCGAAAAGAGACAAAGGCTCCATCAGACGGTCCAGAACCAGAAAGTTCAACGGTTCCTCGGTTCGCCGATAAGCCTTGACTCCCGCAACTGCCCTGCGAAAGGCAGAGCCAAGCCGGTTTTCATCGCCTGCTTCCGAAAAAGGATTCTTTTTCCCGGCATATGCCAGGAAATTCCAACGATACGCTTCTGCCCTGACACATATTTTCCGCTCCACTGGATTATTATACAAATACGCGATTGCCGTCCTGACCTTTTTGTCCCCTACTTTGGACGCACTGCCAAACCGTGGTGTGAAAACCGATCCTTTCCGGCCATAGTACTTGTTGAACAACAACGCATACCACCGCGTCGCATCGCGCATGAAAGACGAGAACTGCGCTTTCGTCTGGCAGATACACAGGATATGAATATGATCGACCATCAGGCAGATCCCAAGAATCTGCACGCCATATTTTCGCGCAATGATCGAAAGGATGGTATAAAAAACCAGATAATCCTTGATGGTGTAAAAAAGCAGATGGCCCTTGACTGTTCTCTGGTACACATGCTGTACCGTATTTGGCCTGAATCGCTTGTATCGTCCCTTCATATCTCCGTCACTATTTAAGAAAGAAAAACGGTATCTTTCTGTATTCAAAGATCGTTTATTCTGGAGCTTTCTCCAAATCTTTTTGATTTTTGTTTTTTATATCCTTGATCTTCAGCGCTTTGCTAACATCTTTCTGTTCCAGCGGGGACAGAAAGATGAGAAGAGGGGGAGGGTCTTTCTGTCCCGCGGAGGACAGAAAGACGGTGGGGAGCGGGAAATTTGTCTATCTTTGTGGCATGAAGCACATCCGGAATTTCTGCATCATCGCCCATATCGATCACGGAAAGAGCACACTGGCCGACCGGATGCTCGAGCGGACGCATACGCTCGATCAGCGGGAAATGGAAAACCAGGTGCTCGACTCGATGGATCTGGAGAAGGAAAAAGGCATCACGATCAAGAGCCACCCGATCCAGATGGAGTATGTGTACCAAGGAGAGAAGTATATTCTCAACCTGATCGACACGCCCGGCCACGTGGACTTTTCCTATGAGGTCTCGCGCGCCATCGCTTCGTGCGAAGGGGCGCTGCTGGTGGTCGATGCCACGCAGGGCATCCAGGCCCAGACGATCTCGAACCTCTACCTGGCCATCGAGCACGACCTGGAGATCATCCCGGTCCTCAACAAGATCGACATGGAAGCGGCGATGGTCGATGTGGTGCGCGACCAGGTGGTCGACCTGCTCGGCTGCGATCCGGACGACGTGCTCCTGGCCTCCGCCCGTACGGGCGAAGGCGTCGAGGCCGTCCTCAACGCCATCGTGGAGCGCATCCCTGCGCCGAAAGGCGACCCGGAAGCCCCGCTCCAGGCCCTGATCTTCGACTCGGTGTTCAACTCGTTCCGCGGCATCATCGCCTACTTCAAGGTTGAAAACGGATCGATCCGCACCGGCGACCGCGTGAAATTCGTCAACACGGGCAAGGAATACACCGCCGACGAGGTGGGCGTGCTCAAGATGAAACTCTGCCCCACGGGCGAAATCCCCTGCGGATCGGTGGGCTACATCATTTCCGGCATCAAGACGGCTGTCGAAGTGAAGGTGGGCGACACCATCACCCACGTGGCAAACCCCTGCAAGGAAGCCATCGCCGGCTTCGAAGACGTGAAGCCGATGCTCTATGCGGGTATGTTCCCCGTGACGGCCGACCAGTACGAAGACCTGCGCGCCTCGCTCGAGAAATTCCAGCTCAACGACGCTTCGCTCGTCTTCGAGCCCGAAAGTTCCCTCGCGCTGGGCTTCGGTTTCCGCTGCGGATTCCTGGGCCTGCTCCATATGGAGATCGTGCAGGAACGCCTGTTCCGCGAGTTCGATATGGACGTCGTCACCACGGTGCCGAACGTATCTTATAAGGTATATACCACGCAGGGCCAGGTGGTCGACGTGCACAACCCTTCGGGTCTGCCCGCTCCCACCCTGATCGACCACATCGAAGAGCCGTTCATCCAGGCGCAGGTCATCAGCAAGACCGAATTCTACGGCCCCATCATGAAGCTCTGCCTCGACAAGCGCGGCATCCTCAAGAGCGAACACTACCTGACGGCCGACCGCGTGGAACTGACCTACGAGATGCCGCTCTCCGAGATCGTCTTCGACTTTTACGACAAGCTCAAATCGATTTCCAAGGGATACGCTTCATTCGACTATCACGTCATCGGCTTCCGGCCGGCCAAACTCGTGAAGCTCGACATCCTCCTCAACGGCGAGCCGGCCGACGCCCTCTCGACGCTCATCCACCAGGACCACGCCTACGACTTCGGCCGCAAGATCTGCGAGAAGCTCAAGGAACTCATCCCGCGCCAACAGTTCGACATCGCCATCCAGGCCGCCATCGGCGCCAAGATCATCGCGCGCGAAACGGTCCGCCAAGTGCGCAAGGACGTTACCGCCAAATGCTACGGCGGCGACATCACCCGCAAGCGCAAACTGCTCGAAAAGCAGAAGCAGGGCAAAAAGCGCATGCGCCAGATCGGTCAGGTGGAAGTTCCCCAGTCAGCGTTTATGGCGGTGCTCAAGCTCGACTAGACACAAAAAAAGCGGCTCGCGCCGCTTTTTTCATTTCTGCTTCTACTTCGAAGGATGCTGCGGATGTTTCCGCAAATTGTTGATCATCCGCTGCTGGAAGGCCTCTTCGGCTTGATAGAGTTTGGCTACTTTCCGGATGGGAAGGACTTGCTTGAATTTGGGATACCAGTCGGCCAGGACCTGATTGGATCGGGTGGATGCCTGGATGTAGGCGTCCAGCTTCTTTTCCATCTCTTTGTCGGTAAGGCCTTCGGCCTGTTTGCCGCGGATATCGGCGAAAGCCTCGCGCGTAGCCTTGTGGGAAGCAAGGACCTCTTTCCAGCACTGGTTGTAAACCGGCCAGAACACCTGGGCCTCTTCGGGGGTCAGGTCGAGTTCCTGAGTGATGAAGGCTATTTTCTCGGCTTGCAGCCGCTCCCAGTCTTTCTTGCGCTGCTCATCGTTGGGTTTGCCCTGCGGCTGCGCGAAAAGAAGGACGGACGCAAACAGGCAAAGGGTCAAAGCAAAAAACTTTTTCATTTCTCTTGGTAGGTTTGGGCATAAATGTCGGCCAGGTCGGCGAAGGAGAGTTCGGAGGCCAGGTAGCTGACCAGGGTCTCTTCATCGAGTTCGGAAGTCTCTTCGGACTCGTCCGCCTGGTAATAGTCGATGAGCGAAACGGGACGGATCAGCGCCTCTTCCGCGGAAGCGTATTCTTCGGCGGCGGAGCCGACGCCGCGGCCCAGCGTGTGCGTGAGGGAAAGCACGCCGTAACCCATACCGAAGATCAGGGCGAACATAGCCGCCAGCGTGAGGGCGGGCTTGATGATCCGCCAGGCGGGATGCCTGGCCGGGGTCGCCGGCTGTTCTTCGGCAGCGATTCGGGAAAGCAGGCGATCCTCCAGGCCCTCGAAGTAGGCTTCGGGCGTCTTGAAGGGATTGCCGCTTCCCGCACAGCTGCTTAAAATATCCTTTTGTTCGTTCATACGGTTGTTAGACTCTGAGGACAGTCAAAGGTTTAATCAATAATTCGCATCCATTTCCTCTTTCATCCAGGCCTTGATCTTTTCATAGGCGTGGTGATAGGAAGCCTTGAGGGCGCCTTCGGAGGTTTCGAGCACTTCCGCGATTTTCTCGTAGGGCATTTCCTCGAAATAGCGGAGGTTGAACACGGCCTTCTGCTTGGGCGGCAGTTTGGCGATGCATTTATGGAGCGTCAGCTGCAGCCGGTCGCCGTCGAACCACGGATCGGACGAGAGCCGGTCGGCCGCATCGAGGCCGGAATACTCTCCGCGGGTCTGCTGGCGGGAGAGGAAAGTCAGGGTCTCGTTGGTGGCGATGCGGTAGAGCCAGGTGTAGAGCTGCGCGTCGCCGCGAAAGTTTTCGAGCGAGCGCCATACCTTCAGGAAGGTATTCTGGAGACAGTCGTCGGCATCGTCGTGGTCGAGGACCATCCGACGGATATGCCAGTACAGGCGTTCCTTGTACGTCTGCACAAGAAGGCGGAACGCCTGTTCGCGTCCGCCTTCCCGATATAATTTCAATATCTCCTGATCGGTACTCATCGCAGCGACAGGGCTGCCTCTACGATATGCGCCGCATCGAGTCCGTAGGCCGCCATCAGTTCGGCGGGTTTTCCGCTCTGGCCGAATTTGTCGTCGATGGCTACGAAACGCATGGGTGCGGGGCAGGCCTGCGCGAGGAAACCTGCAATTTCCTCGCCAAGACCGCCGGCGATCAGATGTTCTTCGGCGACGACCACGCGGCCGGTCTTGCGGACCGATGCGAGGACGGCTTCCTTGTCGAGCGGCTTGATGGTGGCGATGTCGATCAGGTCGACGCTCACGCCCTGGGCCTCCAACTGTTTCGCTGCCTGGATGGCTTCCCACACGAGGTGACCGGTGGCGAAGATCGACACGTCGGCGCCGTCGTTCAGCTTGATGGCCTTGCCGATGACGAACGGCTCGTCGGCCGGGGTGAAGTTGGGCACGCCGGGGCGGCCGAAGCGGAGATACACCGGGCCGTTCCAGGCCGCCGCAGCCAGCGTGGCCGCCTTGGTCTGGTTGTAGTCGCAGGGGTTGATGACCACCATCCCGGGCAGCATCCGCATCAGGCCGATGTCTTCGAGGGTCTGGTGCGTGGCGCCGTCCTCGCCGAGGGTGATGCCGGCGTGGGAAGCGGCGATCTTCACGTTGGTTTGCGAATAGCAGACCGACTGCCGGATCTGGTCGAGCACGCGGGCCGTGGCGAAGTTGGCGAAGGTGCCGATGAAGGGAATATAGCCTGCGAGGGAGAGGCCGGCCGCCATGCCGACCATATGCGCTTCGGCGATACCCACTTCGAAGAAGCGGTCGGGATGGGCCGCAGCGAAAGCGTCCATCTTGAGCGAGCCTTTAAGGTCGGCGGTCAGCGCCACCACTTTCGGATTGTTGTCCCCGAGTTCGGCAAGTCCTGCGCCGAAGCCCGAACGGGTATCTTTTTTTCCGGTATCTACATATTCTTTCATAAGGCAAAATCTCCCATCGTTTCTTCGAGTTGTTTCATCGCTTCGGCGCACTGTTCCACCGAAGGATTCTTGCCGTGCCACTTGCAGGTGCCGGCCATGAAGTCCACGCCGTGGCCCATCTCGGTATGCCAGAGTATCATCACGGGCTTGCCCAGCCCCTGGCGGCGATGCGCTTCGGCGAAGCCTTCTTCGATGGCCTTGAAATCGTGGCCGTCGGCCTCGATCACGGTCCAGCCGAAGGCTTCCCACTTGGCGCGCAGGTTGCCGAGGCCGGCCACGTCTTCGACGCGCCCGTCGATCTGCTGGTGGTTCCAGTCGGTCATCGCAATGAGATTGTCCACCTTGTAATGGGCGGCCGACATGGCGGCCTCCCAGATCTGGCCTTCTTCACTCTCGCCGTCGCCCACCAGGACGTACACCGTGTGCGGGTCGCCGTTCAGGCGCTTGCCCACGGCGGCGCCGATGGCGACCGAGAGGCCCTGGCCCAGCGAACCGGCCGCCTGGTTGACGCCCGGCAGGCCTTTGTCCACCGAAGGATGGCCCTGAAGCCGCGTACCGAAGCGGCGGAAGGTCGCGAGCTCAGCCACCGGGAAATAACCCCGACGGGCGAGCAGGCTGTAGAGCACCGGGGAGATGTGTCCGGCCGAAAGGAAGAACTGGTCGAGTCCTTCCCCGCTGCGGGTCCACGTCTCCGGCGTGACGTTCATTTCCTTGAAAAACAGATAGGTCAGGACATCCGTGGCGCTCATCGACCCGCCCGGATGCCCCGAAGCGGCCGCCGTGACCATGCGCACGATATCCCTCCGCACCTGCGAAGCGATTTGTTGAAGGGTATAATCCATAATGTAGAAGAGGTTTGTCGTATCCAGTTAACAAAGATACGAAACATCTTCTACAATTCAAATGGCGAATTGTTCCCTTAGAGAATCTGGCCGTCGCGGATTTCGACGGTGCGGTCGCTCATCGCGGCGAGGTCCTTGTCGTGGGTGACGATGACGATGGTGATGCCGAAACGGTCGCGCAGGTCGAAGAAGAGGCGGTGGAGTTCGCCTTTCGTCTTGCTGTCGAGGTTGCCGGAGGGCTCATCGGCGAAAAGCACCTTCGGATTGTTGACCAGGGCGCGGGCGATGGCCACGCGCTGCTGTTCGCCGCCGCTGAGCTCGGAAGGCTTGTGGGTGAGACGCTCGCCCAGCCCGAGCAGGGTCAGCAGTTCTTCCGCCCGCTTGTGCGCATCCGCGCGCGGCACCTTCGCGATGAGGGCGGGAATCATCACGTTCTCCACGGCCGTGAACTCCGGCAGCAGATGATGGAACTGGAACACGAAACCGATCTTCCGGTTGCGGAAGGCGGCCAGTTCCTTGTCGGAGAGCGAAAAGATGTCGGTGCCGTCGATTTTGACCGTGCCGGCGTCGGGGCGCGAAAGCGACCCGAGGATCTGGAGCAGCGTGCTCTTGCCGGCGCCGGAGGCGCCCACGATGCTCACGACCTCGGCCGGGGCGGCCGTAAAACAAACATCCTTCAGGACCCGGAGGGTCCCGAAGGATTTGTCGATGTGTTGGGCCTGAATCATCAGGAGGGCGCTTAGTCCTCTTCCTGCTGTTCGGCCTCGTAGGCCTTGAGGAGCTTGTCCTGGACGTCGGCCGGGACCTGCTGGTATTCGATGAACTCCTGCGTGAAGGTAGCACGGCCGGAGGTCAGCGAGCTCAGGATCGTCGAGTACTTGTAGAGCTCGGCGAGCGGAACGCGGGCGCGGAGGATCTGGAAGCCCTTCTCGGAGGTCATGCCTTCGATCATGCCGCGGCGGTTCTGCAGGTCGCTCATCACGTCACCCATGCAGTCGGCCGGGACCATCACTTCCACCATATAGATCGGCTCGAGGATCTTCGGAGCAGCGTTCTTGAAGGCCTCGCGGAAGGCGTTGCGGCCGGCGATGATGAACGCGATTTCCTTGGAGTCCACCGGGTGCATCTTACCGTCGTAGACGAAGACGCGGATGTCGCGGGCGTAGGAACCGGTAAGCGGGCCCTCTTCCAGACGCTGGTTGATACCCTTCTTGATGGCGGGCATGAAGCTGGCGTCGATGGCGCCGCCGACGACGCAGTTGAGGAATTCCCATTTACCGCCCCAAGGCAGTTCGAATTCTTCCTTCGTCTTGACGTTGAGCTGGGTCTCCTTGCCGTCGATCTTGAACTTGGCCGTGGTTTCCACACCTTCGACGATCGGCTCGACCACGAGGTGCACCTCACCGAACTGGCCGGCGCCGCCGGACTGCTTCTTGTGACGGTACATGGCGTTGGCCACCTTGGTGATGGTCTCGCGGTACGGGATCTTCGGCGCGAGGAACTCGACGTCGATCTTGTAGTTGTTGTTGAGGTTCCACTTCAGGATGTTGATCTGCTGCTCGCCCATACCGTTGATGATGGTCTGCTTGAGCTCGCGGGAGTACTCGATGCGGAGGGTCGGGTCTTCGGCGCCGGCGCGGTTCAGGGCCTCGCCCAGCTTCTCCTCGTCTTTCTCGTCCACGGCCTTGATGGCGCAGCGGTACTTGAACGGCGGGAAGGTGATCGGATCGACGACTTTGTCGTAACCCGGGGCGTTGAGGGTCTGGTTGGTCTTGACGGCTTTCAACTTCACGGTGCAACCCATGTCGCCGGCCACGATTTCCGTGACACGCTCTTTCTTCTTACCGGCGACGGCGTAGAGCGTGGTGATGCGCTCCTTGGTCTCGCTCTGCATATTGATCACGTCCTGACCTTCGGTGATCTTACCGGACATCACCTTGAAGTAGGTGACGTCGCCCAGGTGCTGCTCAAGGGCGGTCTTGTAGACGAACAGGGAGGTCTGGCCGGCGGGATCCTGGGCGGGAGCCGGGCAGAACTCGGTGATGAATTCCATCAGGCGGCGGACGCCGGTGTCTTTCTTGGCGCAGATGCAGAACACGGGATAGGTCTCACCCTTGTCGAAGCCCACGCGAAGACCCTGGTGCACTTCCTCTTCGGAAAGTTCGCCTTCGTCGAAGTATTTCATCATCAGCTCCTCGTCACCTTCAGCGGCTTTCTCCACGAGTTCGGCGTGCATATCCTCGGCCTTGCCTTTGAGGTCGGCGGGGATTTCGCACTCTTCGAAGGTGCCGTTTTCATCCTTGAACTTGTACATCTTCATCTTCAGCAGGTCGACGATGCTGTCGAAGTTGACGCCGGCGTTCACGGGGAACTGGATCACCACCGGTTTGCCGCCGAAAGCCTGGTGCAGGCTGTCGAGGGTGTTGTCCCAGTTGGCTTTCTCAGTATCGAGCTGGTTGACGGCGAGGATCACCGGCTTGCCATACTGCTCCGCATAACGGCCGTGGATCTCGGTGCCCACCTCGACGCCCTGGCCCGCGTTGACGAGCATGACGGCCGACTCGCAGACATTGAGGCCCAGGATGGCGCCTTCCACGAAGTCATCGGCGCCGGGAGCGTCGATCACATTGATTTTGTGGTCGTTATATTCCGCATAGAGCGGAGTGGAGTAGATGGAACGCTGGAAAAGCTGTTCGACCTCGGTGTTGTCGGAGACGGTATTCTTGCCCTCGACAGTACCGCGGCGGTCGATGACCTTGCCCTCGTAGAGCATCGCTTCGGCCAGCGTGGTTTTGCCGGAACGCGTACCTCCAAGCAGGACGACGTTGCGGATCTTCTGGGTGGTGTAATTCTTCATGGGGATATTAAACGTTTAATAATATTTGTTTCTCAGTGTGGAATAGCCTGCAAAAGTAAATATTCTTTTTGATTTCTCAAAGGTTATGTTCCGATGAGAGAATCATTTGCGCGGCATCTTTCATCGCATCGAACACCGGTCCGTCTTCCAGCGCGGCGGGAACACCTTCGTCTCCGCCCTCGCGGACGCTTTGGACGAGCGGAATCTGGCCCAGGAGCGGAATCCCGTATTTGTCGGCGATCAGCTGGCCGCCGTCGCGGCCGAAGAGATAGTAGCGGTTCTCCGGCAGTTCGGCGGGCGTGAACCACGACATGTTCTCGATGACGCCGAGGATGGGCTTTTCGATCTGCGGGTTGCGGAACATATTGACGCTCTTCTCCACGTCGGCGAGGGCCACGGCCTGGGGCGTGGTGACGATGACGGCGCCGGTCAACGGAATGTCGTGGACCAGGGAGATGTGGATGTCGCCGGTTCCCGGAGGCAGGTCGATCAGCAGGAAGTCCAGTTCGCCCCAGCGGATCTGCAGCAGCATCTGCTTGAGGGCGTTGCAGGCCATCGGGCCGCGCCAGATGAGGGCCTGTTCGGGCCGGGCGAAGTAGCCGATGCTCATCCATTTGACGCCGTATTTCTCGATGGGGAGGATGATTTCCTTGCAGTCTTCGGTAATTTCCGCGTCGATGGGCAGCGGTTCGCCCATCGCGTCGTAGACCTCGACTTCGGGGATTTCCCCTTCGGTGCCGGTCATCGTGGGGATGGAGGGGCCGTAGACGTCAGCGTCGGCCAGGCCGACCTTGTAGCCCATCCGGGCGAGGGTGATGGCCAGGTTGACGGCCACGGTGGATTTGCCCACGCCGCCTTTGCCGGAGGCGATGGCGATGATGTGGCCGACGTCGGCCAGTTGTTCCATACCCAGTTCGAGCGGACGCTTCTTGGGCTTGGGTTTCGGGGGATTCGGATTATAAGGGCCTTTGATTTCGAAGGGTTTCATATTTTGCGTATTTTTGTCGTAGCGATGACAAAGATACGCAATATTCTGCTGGTTCCCGACAAATTTAAAGGGTCTCTTTCGGCCACGGACGTGGCGGACGCGCTGGAAGCGGCTGTCCGCCGGCATTTGGTCGGCGGCGCCCAGGCCCGCATCGTCAAGTTGCCGATGGCCGACGGCGGCGACGGCTCGATGGAAGTGGTCGAAGCCGCACTCGGCGACACCTGCCGGCGCGTGGCCCATCTTGCTGTTCGACGACGGCCGCCAGGCCTTCATCGAGATGGCCAAAGTCTGCGGCCTGGCGATGCTCGCCCCCGAAGAGCGAAACCCCGAAAAGACCACCACCTACGGCCTCGGCGTCCTCCTTGCCGCCGCCTCCGCCCTCGGCTGCGAAAAAATCGTCGTCGGCATCGGCGGCAGCTCCACCAACGACGGCGGCGAAGGCTTGTTACGCGCTGTCGCTGATCCAGCGAATTTTCCTCAGCGCGTCAGAACCTTTTCGAGGCAGGACAAGCCTTGCCTCGAAAGAACCTGCCGCTCCACCAGGCCTGCGCACATTCGCTGGATCAGCGACAAAACATCGATCGTTGTTGCCTGTGATGTGGACAATCCTTTGCTCGGGCCCAATGGGGCGACGATGGTGTATGGGCCGCAGAAGGGGGCGGATGCGGCGATGCTGGAGCGGCTGGAACGACGGATGGAGGCGTTTGCGGCAGAGGCGGGGCTCGATACGGTGCTGCCGGGAGGCGGCGCGGCAGGCGGCGTGGGTGCGGCCCTTCATAAGCTGGGCGCTACCCTCGTGCCCGGCTGGCGCCTCTTCGGCGAAATGGCCGGCCTGGAGACGAAAATCGCCGAGGCCGACACCATCATCACCGGCGAAGGCAGCTTCGACGCCCAAAGCCTCGACGGAAAACTCATCTCGGGCATCCTGACCCTCTGCAAACCCTATAAAAAGAAACCCCTGGTCGTCTGCGGCCGCTGCACGCTGCCGGTTTCCGTCTGGAAAAAGGCCGGCGTCGCCGACGTCTATGCCCTCTCCGAAATCGAGCCCGACCCGGCGCGCAGCATGGCCGATGCGGCGGCGCTGCTCTCCGGCAGCCGGACGCTCGTGGCCGGCTGCGACGAAGCCGGCCGCGGCTGCCTCGCCGGCCCCGTCTTCGCCGCCGCCGTCATCCTGCCGGAAGGCTTCTCCCATCCGCTGCTCAACGACTCCAAACAACTGACCGAGGCGCAGCGCGACGAACTGCGGCCCGTCATCGAGCGCGAAGCGCTGGCCTGGGCCGTCACGGCCGTCAGCGCCGAAGAAATCGACCGCATCAATATCCTCAACGCCTCGATCGAAGGCATGAAACGCTCCCTCGACCAGCTTCCGGTCAAACCCGATCTCGTCCTGGTCGACGGCAACCGCTTCTCTCCCTGGCGCGATACGCCCGCCCACACCGTGGTCAAGGGCGACGCCACCGTCCAGGCCATCGCCGCCGCCAGCGTCCTGGCCAAGACCCACCGCGACGAGTATATGCGGCGCCTGGCCGTGGACTATCCCCAATACGGCTGGGACCGCAACATGGCCTATCCCACCGAAGAGCACCGCCAGGCCATCCGCCGCTATGGCATTACGCCTCATCACCGAAAGAGTTACAATCTCCTGGGCGATGATCTGCTGTTTTGATCCCCCTCGTTTTGAGGGGGATCACTTTACATAACGCGCTGATTCACAACTGCGTCCGTTGCAGCTCTATTTCGCGGGCGCCGTGCTCCGCAGGAATAGTTCGTCCATCTGGACATCGTCGATGCGCGAAGGCGCGTCGAGCATCACATCGCGTCCCATATTGTTCTTCGGGAAGGCGATGTAGTCGCGGATGGTCTCCTGCCCGCCGAAGAGGGCGCAGACGCGATCGAAGCCGAAGGCGAGGCCGCCGTGCGGCGGGGCACCGAACTTGAACGCGTTGATGATGAAGCCGAACTTGTAGTCGGCGTCTTCCTTCGAGATGCCGAGCACCTCGAACATCCGCTGCTGAACATCGGCTTCGTGGATACGGATCGAGCCGCCGCCCAGCTCCACGCCGTTGAGCACGAAGTCGTAGGCGTTGGCGCAGACGCGCTCGAGGTCTTCCTTCTTATTGCTGTAGAACCAGTCCAGATGTTCCGGCTTCGGCGCCGTGAACGGATGGTGCATCGCATAGAAGCGCTGCGTCTCGTCATCCCATTCGAGGAGCGGGAAGTCGACCACCCAGAGCGGTGCATATTCCTTCGGATTGCGCAGGCCGAGGCGGTTGCCCATCTCGATGCGGAGCACGCCGAGCATCGTCTGGGCTTTGCGCTTGGCGCCGCAGAGCACCAGCACCAGGTCGCCCTTCTGCGCACCGGCGGCGGCGGCGATGGCCTGCACCTCTTCCGGCGTGTAGAATTTGTCGACCGACGACTTGACGGAACCGTCTTCGTTCACTTTGATATAGACCAGGCCTTTGGCGCCCACCTGCGGCCGTTTCACCCACTCGGTGAGTTCGTCGGTCTGCTTGCGGGTATAGCCGGCGCAGCCGGGAACGGCGATCGCGCCCACATACTCCACGCCGTCGAAAACGCTGAAACCGTGGCCCTGGACCAGCGAGGTGATCTCGTGGATCTTCATGCCGTAGCGGATGTCGGGCTTGTCGGAGCCGTAGTTGTCCATCGCGTCGTACCAGCTCATCCGCGGAATCTTCGGAGCGATTTCCACCCCGATCACTTCCTTGAAGAGGTGCCGCATCATGCCTTCGAACAGGTCGAGCACGTCTTCCTGCTCCACGAAGCTCATCTCGCAGTCGATCTGCGTGAACTCGGGCTGACGGTCGGCGCGCAGGTCTTCGTCGCGGAAGCAGCGCACGATCTGGAAATAGCGGTCATAGCCCGCCACCATCAGCAGCTGCTTGAAGGTCTGGGGGCTCTGGGGCAACGCGTAGAACTCGCCGGGGTTCATGCGGGAAGGAACCACGAAGTCGCGGGCGCCTTCCGGCGTCGACTTGATGAGGAACGGGGTTTCGATCTCCAGGAAGCCTTTGCCGTCGAGATAATTGCGCACTTCGTGCGCCATCCGGTGGCGAAGCATCAGGGCGCGCTTCAGCGGACCGCGACGCAGGTCGAGATAGCGGTATTTGGCACGGATGTCCTCGCCGCCGTCCGACTCGTCCTCGATGGTGAAGGGCGGCGTCTGCGACGCATTGAGCACCTTGAGGTCCGTCAGGCGGATCTCGATGTCGCCGGTCGGGATCTTGGCGTTCTTGCTCTGCCGCTCCTCGACCACGCCCGTGGCCTGGATCACGAATTCGCGGCCCAGCCGGGCCACGGCCTCGCTGACTGCGGGTTCGGTGCTGTCATCGACGCGAAGCTGCGTGATGCCGTAGCGGTCGCGGATGTCCACGAAACTCATACCGCCCATCCGGCGGCTTTTCTGTACCCATCCCGCCAGGGTCACGGTCTGACCCACGTGGCTGAGACGAAGTTCACCACAAGTATGTGTCCTGTACATATTGATTACAAGTTAGGGAGATTGTTTTTCAGGGAATGCATCATCCGGTTGCCCCGGGCCAGCTCGGCCGCCCACTTGAAGTAGCCGATGGCGGAAAGATGGATGCCGTCGGTCGTGCATTCTTCCTGCAGGTCGCCGTTTTCGTCGGTCATCTTGGAGGCAATGTCGATGAAGTAGTAACCATAGCGGCCGGCGCCGGCGTCGAGCAGTTTGTTGAGCTCGGCGGCGCGGTCGTTGAACCCGGCGTAGAACTTCGTCTTCGGATTGAGCGGAAGCATGCTCTGCACGTAGAGTTCCGTTTCGGGCAGCTGTTCGCGGATGTCCTTGATGAGTTTCTCATAGCGGTCCCACAGCTTGATGGCGGGCAGTTCAGGTTCGTTGATCAGGTCGTTCGTGCCGGTGATCAGGAAGATCTTGGACGGCTTGTCGGCCACGATCTCCTCGAGGCGCTGGTCGACACCCATCGCCACGTCGCCGCTGATGCCGCGGTTGACCACGAGGCCCAGCGGGAAAAGCTCGGCCCAGGGGCCGTTGTTGATCAAGCTGTTGCCCAGCATGATGATCTGGTTTTCGGTCTCGGGCAGGGAGCGGAATACCGACACGCGGTGCTTGTAGTAGTCGGACACTTCCAGGGCGTCCTCCTTGTCGGCCGCGTGGTTCTGGTGCGGCTTGCCGATCTGCCGTTCGATGGCCTGGGCCAGGGCTTCGTAGCCGGCGCCGTTCAGATATTTGCCTTCGTCCCAGGAGTAGGCTCCGGAGGCGATGCCTTCGCGCAGGGCGGCGTCGATGTCGATCACCTCGAATTTGCCGTTGCGGGAAAGCTCCAGCGCCGCCTGGTTCACGGCCTGGCCGGCAGCGGCCTGTTCAGCGTTGAGGTCGGGCGTGAGCACGATGTTCAGGTAGTAGCATTTCGTCTTGGGCGAAGCCTTGGCGATCCGGTCGAAGATGGCGCGGAGGTTGGCCGTCACCGTATCGACGGAAGTGCCGTGCAGCAGGTCGTTATAGCCGGCGCTCACGAAAATCTTGGCGGGATGCTGTGCGGCGATCTTGCCGATGCGGTAGAGCACGTGTTCGGTGGCATCGTAGGTGATGCCGCGGTTCTTGAGGGTCGTATCCCCGTAGAACTCGTTCCAGAGGCCGCGGTCGATATAGTCGTCGCCCACCAGCACGATGTTGTTCGGGTAAATCGGCATTTCTTCGTAAAGGCCGTTTTTCTCGTCGAAATAGGTGGCATTGGTATACCAGCCCGGTTCTGCGACGGGATGCTGGTTGCATCCAGTGAGGCAGCCCGCCAGGACCGCCGCCATCGTCGCGACTAACAGAAGTTTTTTCATATGGTCGAATCTTGCAATATTATACATTGAACAGGAAGTGCATGATGTCGCCATCCTGCACCACGTACTCCTTGCCTTCGCTGGCAAGTTTGCCCGCCGCCCGGCAGGCCGCTTCGCTGCGGAGTTCCACGAAATCGTCGTACTTGATGACTTCGGCCCGGATGAAGCCTTTTTCGAAATCGGTATGGATCACGCCGGCCGCCTGCGGGGCTTTGTCGCCCTGGTGGATGGTCCAAGCACGGCACTCGTCAGCACCTGCGGTAAAGAAGGTTCGGAGGCCCAGCAGCGCATAGGCCGACTGGATGAGCCGTACCACGCCCGAATCTTCGAGGCCGATCTCGGCGAGGAACATGGCCCGCTCCTCGGGATCGTCGAGTTCGGCGATCTCCGATTCGATCTTGGCCGAAATCACCAGCAGCTGCGCATCCTCGCCCGCCACGGCCGCGCGCACGGCATCGACGTAGGCGTTTCCGCTGGCGGCGGAAGCCTCGTCCACGTTGCAGACATAGAGCACGGGCTTGTTGGTGAGCAGGCAGAACTCGCGCGCGATCTTGCGCTCCTCGGCATTGTCGAGCTCCACTTCGCGGGCATTGCGGCCCTGCTCGAGCACTTCCTTATAGCGGAGCAGCACGTCCACGGCCTTCTTGGCCTGCTTGTCGCCGCCCGTCTGGGCCTGCTTCTGGAGCTTGGAGAGCCGGTTCTCGACCGTCTCCAGGTCCTTGATCTGCAGCTCGACATCGATGATCTCCTTGTCGCGGACCGGATCGACGCTACCGTCGACGTGGGTCACGTTCGGATCGTCGAAGCAACGCAGCACGTGGAGGATGGCATCGGTTTCGCGGATGTTGGCCAGGAACTGGTTGCCCAGGCCCTCGCCGCGGCTCGCGCCCTTCACCAGGCCCGCGATGTCCACGATCTCGACCGTAGCCGGGATGGTCCGCTTGGGGTGGCAGATATCGGTCAGGACGCCGAGACGGTCGTCCGGCACGGTCGTTGAACCCACGTTGGGTTCGATGGTGCAGAACGGAAAATTCGCCGCCTGGGCCCGCGAAGAACTGATGCAGTTGAACAAGGTCGATTTACCGACGTTCGGCAAGCCTACGATTCCGCATTTCAAAGCCATGTTTCACTTTTTAATAATAACTTGCAAAGATAGCAAAAATGCTAAGATTTGATTACTTTTGCGCGCAATGACACAAAACCCGCATCCTTCCCAAGACCCGCGCACCCGCCGCAAGGAGGCCCTGCAGCTGACCGCCGCCATCGCGGTCATCGTCTGCGCCATCCTGCTGGGCTTCGCCCTGGGACTGCGCACCGGAAGCTGGCGTGAACGCCGGCACGAAGCCGAAACGGCCGCCGACCTCCATCCGGTCGACACGCTTCCGGCCGACACGGTCGCCGTCGAGCCCGAGCCGCCGCAGGAGCCCGTCGAAACGGGCCCTTCGAAAAAGGAAGCGACGCTGGGCGTGGAATACCTGGCCTCCCACAACCGCTGGAACCGCAACGAAATGGAGCAGATCCCCGCCCTGCAGGGGCTCTGGGACGCCGTCAACACCTATTCGCTCGACGACCTCCGCCGCTACAACGAAGTCCTCTCCTCCACCCCGCTGACCACGGTCATCGAGAGCCTGGAACGCAATCCCAAGCAGGGCTATTACGCAGCAAAGGGTGACCAAGTGATCACCCTGAGCACGTATATCAAACGGTTGCGCTAGCGCGCAGCCTCCGCTAATAGAATTTCTCGATAAACGCGTTGTAGTCTTTCGTGGCGCTCTTTTCAAATTTGTTGCGCTCGCGGAAGATTTCGCGCTGACGGTCGTGCATGGCCTGCGGGTCCGGATTCACGGTCCAACCGTCGACGTATTGCCAGTAGAAGTGATCGGGATGGTTCTTGCGCAGATCCTTGCCGGCGGACATATGCTTCTTCTCGGCTTCCTGCGCCGTCTTGTAGCGGCCCAGGCCGGCCGGCGCCTTCGTGATGCCGGCATACCAGGGGACATACACTTCGGAGCAGGGGTGACCCATCGCGTTCCACATCACGCAGCCCGTCTCGAAGTCGAGCATGGGACGGAGCTGGAAGATCGAGGAAAGGATGGTGTGGTCGTTGCAGATGCTGTTGACCAGGTGGCCGTCGGGCGTGGCGGGATCGTGGATGGCCAGGACATTCATCATATCGCGGAGCGAGACTTTCTTCATCGGGACGGAAGCGAACTCGCCCGGCCGGTCCATGCCGAAGAAGTACATCCAGGCCTGGTGATGACGGCGCTGGTTGTTGGTCGAAGCGATGGATTTTTCCGACGAATAGGCACGGGCGAAGGAGAAGTCGCCGTCCTTGGCCGGATCGTACCAGCCGCGGGAGATGGCGTATTCCACGAGGTCGTCGCTGCCGGCGAAGTTCTCTTCGTCATCGAGGTCGACCGCTCCGATCACATAATAATTCGGAATGGTCATCACTTTGTCGTCGGGCACGCGCTGGGCCACCCAGTGACGACCCTTGACCACGGAGATTACCCAGCCTTCCGAAGGGTCGGCCACGATGTAGGAGCGGCCGCTGCCGGAATAGCCGAAGGTCTCGACCATCGATCCGATGATGGCCACGGCCTCGCGGGCCGTACGGGCGTATTTGGCGACGGACGTGCGGATTTCATAGAGCACGCCCTTGCCCTTGAGGTCAGCCTTGTCTTCGCGGGACGGGCAGCCGTTCGAGGCGACCGACACGCCGAACTGGTTCATGAAGACGTCGGACACCTCCATGCCGGGGAATTCGCACCAGATGTAGCGGAGGTTCTTGTCGGTGGCGGGCACGACATAGATGTTGAGCATCTGCTCGCCGCTGTCGTCCTCGTTATGGGCCATCAGCACGGAGCCGTCGACTGTGGCGTTCCGCCCGGCGATGATGGAGAAGCAGTTGTAGTCTTGCGCCGCCAACACGGCCGTCAGGCCCAGCAGCAATACCACGGAAGCAAGGATCTTTTTCATGGCTGGATATCTTGTTGTCAGTTTTTCGCTTTGTCGCTTCGTCGGGATACCCCGACTCGAACGGGGGACCCCTTGGTCCCAAACCAAGTGCGCTACCAACTGCGCCACATCCCGATAGACAACAAAGATATGAAAAAAATTTGGCTTATTACCGAAAACCCTCTATCTTTGCACTCCCTAGCCAAGTCAGCATCAGCTGACCGCCGGAGGCCGGTACTTTTGCAGCAAAAGCTCGAATACGCAGAATGCTCGCATAGCAAAAGTACTAAGGCCGGGAGGCGCGGGGCACGGGGCAGAGCCCCGACAACACGGTGAGGTGGGTGAGTGGCTTAAACCACCAGTTTGCTAAACTGACGTACGGGATTACCGTACCGGGGGTTCGAATCCCCCCCTCACCGCAAAAACAGGCTTATACGATTGTATGAGCCTGTTTTTGTGTTAAAACGGGAGCCCGCCGAAGGCTTTCTTGTAGAACGGGCGGAAAGGATTGTCGATGACGACGCTGGCGGAGGAGGACGAGCAGGCCACGAAGTAGCCGACGGCGTCGCCGCCGCTCACGTTGGTGGGACAGTTGGCCGGCTGGGACTGCAGCATCGGAATGGCCGCGCCGACGCTGCTGGAGACGAAGCCCATATAGAAGGTAAAATATTCCTGGGGGACCGAATAAACGTTCAGCGTAAAGACGTCTCCGGTTTCCAGATATTTGCCGCAGTCGCCATACTGCCGGCGGGTGCCTTCCGTCTGATAGAGCGTGGTAATCGGGAAACAGACGACTTTCTGCCCGTTGAAATACTTGTCGTCCATCACCAGCGAGAGGCCGAGCGGGAAGACGGCTTCGTTCAGCTGGGCGCTGACATAATAGTAGTTGGTCTCCGGACTGTCCTGGCCCCATACCGCGACAGACCACAGGCTGTCGGCCTGGGGATTCGTCGCACCCAGATACATATAGTCCACCGCCTGGACTTCAAAACCCGGCTTCTCCATTGTGGAGACGGCTTCATAGTGGTTGCGTTTTCCGCCGACCACGGCATCAATCGAAAGCGTGTAGGTGTTTCCCGGCGCGCCGTGGAAACCCTCCGGCCCGACATAGCGGCCGCTTCCCGAAGGAGATTCCGTATAGCGGTATGTTCCCACCCCGTCGCTGACTGACACTTCGGCGCCCGTGACCAAGGGCGGCTTCTCATCCTCGAAAAAGTCGATGGATTCCGTCAGCAGCACGGTCTGCGGCCGGTCGGCCCGGTCGGTCAGCATCGCCTCAACCACCAGATAGGCCCGGTCCATGCTCCGCGTGTGGACATCCACTTCCTCGCTGCAGCCCGAGAGCAGGACGAGGGCGAAGCACACCAGCGCCACCCAGAATCTGTTATTAGAAATAGACATTGTAGGATACCGACGGAATAATGGTGAACAAATAGACTTTCATGGCCAGGGGCCGCTCCTCCCTTTGGCTGTAGAGGAAGGCCAGCGACCAGGCGTTGTGGCGCGAATAGGCGTTGTAGAAGGAGAAACTCCACTCGCTGCCCCAGGGTTTGCCTTCCGCCCGGCGCTTGCTTTTCAGCGTCAGGGAAAGGTCCATCCGGTGATAGTCGGGCAGGGAATCTTCGTTCCGGTACGAATAGATGTTCGCGTAGGAACCGCCGTACACGAAACGGCCGTTCGGGAAGGTCGTGGGAGCGCCGCTGTAGAACACCCAGTCGGCCGAAGCGGAAACCCGCCGGTTGAAATCGTACGACAGGACGAAATTGATGGAATGCTCGTGGTTCAGGGGCGAACGGTACGGCCTTCCGCCGTTCAGTTCGGGAATGTCGTAGATGGCCCGCGACCAGGTGTACGACACCCAGCCGCCAAAGCGGTCGAAATCGTAGCGGAGCATCAGTTCCGTGCCGAAAGAATACGAGGTGCCGAAACGCAGCAGTTTCTCCCGCTCGGCGTCGTCGAACACGAAACCGGGATTTTCCTTGAAGTCCATCGTGTTCTTGTTGTTCTTGTAGAACACTTCCGCGGAAAGCTCCAGCGCCTGGTTGACGAAGAGCGCGTTGAGGCCGGCCGAGAACTGGTCGGAACACTGCGGCTCGATATTCGGCGAAGCCATGAACCAGGCGTCGACCGGGTTGCCGGAAATGCTGATGGGCACCTGCTGGATATACTGGAAGGAACGGGAGTAGGCCGCCTTCAGCGAGAAATCGGGACTGACGGAGAGCGAGGCCGAAATGCGCGGCTCGAACCCGATGTCGGTTTTGATCGGCTTTCCTTTGTCAAAGTGCACGGTCTTGGTCGGCTCGTGTGTCTTGGGATCGTAGTAGCGCTGGTCGGCTTCGCCGAGCGTCGAGAATGAGGACAGCCGGAACCCATAACGAAGGGTCAGTTTGCCGATCTTCTGCTCGTTCTGGGCGTACACCGACGGCATCACGCCGTAGCTTTGCGGCATATGCAGCGCCTGGACAATGGATTCTTCGTCCGAGGGGTCGACGTCGCCCGGATCCATCCGGAAATAGGCGGCCTGGACGCCCGCCTTCACCGTATTGTTCGGATTGATGTACCAGGTGATGCCGGCCTTCAGGCCCGTTTCCCCGATTCCCGTCTGATAGTCGAAGCTCGTGCTGGTCATGTCGCAGTCCAGGCCGGCTTTGTAACGGGAATTATACAGGGATGTGTTGAAGAACACCTTGGGGACGTCCTTTCCGCTGAAGGCGCTCAGGTACACACGGTCCTTCTCCCCCGCCACCCAGCTGATCTTGCCGTTGAGGTCGTAAAAGTACATCTGGGTGTTTTTGGGAATCTTTTCGCCGAAGAGAGGAAAGAAGATGTCCATATAGGTCCGGCGGGCGGCCAGCATAAAGGACAACTTGTTCTTGACAATAGGCCCTTCGATGGCCAGTTTGGAGGTGATCAGGCCGATGGAGAAATCGCCCTTGAACTGACTGTTGTTGCCGTCGCGCGTACTGACGTCGAGCACGGAGGAGAGACGTCCGCCAAAATTGGTGGGAAAATCACCCTTATACAGCTGTGCGTTCTTGACTACATCGCCGTTGAACATCGACATAAAGCCGAGGAAGTGGCCGGAATTGTAGAGCGGCGCACCGTCCATCAGCACGAGATTCTGGTCGATGCCGCCGCCGCGCACGCTGAAACCGGTGGAGCCTTCGCTCGGCGTCTGCACGCCGGGCATCATCTGGATCACCCGGATGATGTCGGCCTCCCCCATCAGCGCCGGCAGTTTGCGGATGATGTCGCCGCTGACCGTCTCCATCCCGAGTTGCGGCAGGGTCAGCTGTTCCCGTTTGCTCTTGGAAAACACCTTGGCCGCTTCCAGCATCACGTGGTCTTCCTCCAGCTCAAAGTCGTATTTGAGCGAGGCCTTGGGGTCGATCTTGGCTTCCGCGGTCACATAGCCGGCATAGGAACACTTGATGACCTGTTCCTTCCGGTCGATCTGCAGCGAATAAAAGCCATAATTATTGGTCGACACGCCGGCCGACAGATCCGCCGTAAAGACCACCGCCCCGATGAGCGGTTCTCCGCTGGAAGCCTCCTTCACATATCCCGACAAAACAACTTTCTGCCCGGCCGCCGGCAGGACAGCCGACAGCAGGAGCAGCCAGACGAAAGCCGCCTTTATCGTTGTTTGTAGGTATAGCCGGCGGCAGACCATGCGGGCATTTCTTTCTTGACGAGGATGCTGTAGAAACGGTTGAAATCGGCGGCGAAGGCTTCATCGGTCGGCCAGTCGGGCGCGGCGTTCCAGGCGCGCTCCCAGATGCCGACGGCTTTGGGAAGCATCTGATAGGTTACATTGGCGAGGCTCCGGTTGTTTTCCGACCAGAGCAGGGCTTCGGCGCCGACGATGTTTTCGGGATGCGTCAGGACAGGACGTCCGATCGCGTTGGCTTTCCAGTCGACGGGCGTGTCGATTCCTTCCCAGCGGACCGATTCATAGATTTTCCACGGCTGGAGGGCGAAACTCTTGCGCTCGTCCACGAAGCCGCCCCAGTTGAGGCCGATCTCTTCAGGACTGTCACCGTAGGCGAGGTCCACATAGCAGTTCTGCACATTGGACAGCAGCACGGGAATGCCGTCGTTCGCCAGCTGATAGGTCAGTTCGATGTTGTCGCCCTGGGTGCTCCAGGCATTCACAAACAGGAGCTGCTCCTTGAGCGCCTCGAGCGTTTCCGGATGGATGCCCTGGACCATCTCCTGCCAGCCGGCCAGCTTGATCCCCCGCTCACGGGCCAGGGAAACGATGCCGCGGGTAAACAGGTCTTTCATCTCCCGGCGGTCGCGGCCGGCCCAGGCGCCGCCCGGGACTTCGTCGCCGCCGATATGGATGCCCAACAACGGAACGTCCGCTTCGCGGTACATCCGGATCACTTCATCGAACACGATGCCGTAGAACGCATAGACGCCCGGCAGCTCCGGATCCAGCACGTTGTCGGTAAAATCCTGCGCCGACCAGTAGCGGGATGTGTCGGCCGGGTTCTGCAGCCGGTACGAGGCATCGCCCGTCCGGCGCTCATACGCTTCCATCGCCCGGATGGATGCCCGGGAGTGACCGGGCGCGTCGAATTCAGGTACCACGGCGATGCGGCGGTCCCAGGCATAGCGGAGAATCTCCTTGAATTCCGCCTCGGAATAATACGTGTCCACGCCGATCCGGCCGCCGGCCTGCGGTTTCAGGCCGCGCGTCTCTTTCAGATCCCAGTCCGGGAGCTCGTGATGGGCGCCGAAAGCGGTCAGATCGGGCAGTGCCGGAATCTCCAGACACCACGATTCGTCGTCGCCCAGGTGGAAATGCAGCAGGTTGAGCTTATAGGACGCCAGGATGTCCAGCACCCGGAAGACCTCTTCTTTCGTACGGAAATCGCGGACGACGTCGAGCATGAATCCGCGCAGGCGCAGGTCGGGCCAGTCTTCGATGACCACGTCCTTCGTGCCGGCGGGCAACTTGCTCTGCGTTACCTTGGCGTAAAAGGCGCCGTCCTCGTCGTTCGCCTCAACGGTGGCGACGCCGTCGGAATCGATGCGCAGCCGATACCAGCCTTGCGGCTGGACGCCGCACGTGCTCTCCGTACCGACGGCCTTCACGGCCGGAATGATATCCGTGGCCGCAGGCTCATACGAAGCGGCGAACCAGGAAGCGTCCAGTTCCGTGCTTTCGTGGGGCAGGAACTGGTAGCTGACCTGTAAAGGCCTGTCTTTCTTCCCTTTCACCTGCAGCACGAAACCCTCCGGCGCCCAGGAATGCCGGGGCAGCGGCCGGCCCGAATACGCGATGGTAAACTCCTTTCCGGCCTTTTCGGGAACATCGAAGTAGAAAGAGGTTCCCTGGAAATGCTTGATTTCAGCGACAGGACCTGCCGTGATCACGTGGTTGTCGAACAGTTCCTGAAACCAGATGCGGCTTCCGGCCGGCACGTTCTTGAAAACGAAGGCGTGCGGGGCCCGGCCGTCATCGCCGGCAGGACCTTCCTTCCATTCCACGGAAGGCGTGCACGAAACGACTGCCAGTGCCGCAAGCACCAGCCAGGCGGTAAAGAGTCTCTTCATGGTCGGTATGGCGTCTAAATCTTGTGAATCTGCTTGAAGAGCGGCTTCATGCTGACACGTTCCTCCACGATGTCGTGCAGGCGCTCGATGGGGATGCGTTCCTGCTTCATGGAATCGCGGTCACGCAGCGTCACGCAGCCGTCTTCCAGGGTATCGTGGTCGATCGTAATACAGTACGGGGTGCCGATGGCATCCTGACGGCGGTAACGCTTGCCGATCGAGTCTTTCTCGTCGTACTGGCAGTTGAAGTCGAAGCGCAGGCCGTCGAGAATCTCGCGGGCCTTTTCCGGCAGACCGTCTTTCTTGACGAGCGGCAGCACGGCCAGCTTGACGGGGGCCAGGCAGGCCGGCAGACGCAGCACGACGCGGGTCTCGCCGCCTTCCAGCGCCTCTTCGCAGTACGAAGACGACAGCACGGCCAGGAACGTACGGTCCAGGCCGATCGAGGTCTCGATGACGTACGGGGTGTAGCTCTCGTTGGTCTCGGGATCGAAATACTGGATCTTGCGGCCGCTGAACTTTTGGTGCTGCGAAAGGTCGAAGTCGGTGCGGCTGTGGATGCCTTCGAGCTCCTTGAATCCGAAGGGGAATTCGAATTCGATGTCGGTGGCGGCGTTGGCGTAGTGGGCCAGCTTTTCGTGGTCGTGGAAGCGGTACTTCTCATCGCCCAGGCCGAGGGCCTTGTGCCAGGCCAGGCGCGTCTGTTTCCACTGGTTGAACCACTTCATCTCCTCGCCCGGACGGACGAAGAACTGCATCTCCATCTGCTCGAACTCGCGCATACGGAAGATGAACTGGCGCGCCACGATCTCGTTGCGGAAGGCCTTGCCGATCTGGGCGATGCCGAACGGCACTTTCATACGGCCGGTCTTCTGGACGTTGAGGAAGTTGACGAAAATGCCCTGGGCGGTCTCGGGACGCAGGTAGATGGTCCCTACCCCGCCGTCCACGTTGCCGAGCTGGGTGCTGAACATCAGGTTGAACTGGCGCACGTCGGTCCAGTTCTTGGTGCCGGAGATCGGGCAGGCGATCTCGCAGTCCACGATGATCTGGCGGAGCTCCTTCAGGTCGTTATCGTTGAGGGCCTTGGTCATCCGCGCGTGGACTTCGTCGTATTTGGTCTTGCTGCGCAGGACGTTCGGGTTGGTGGCGCGGAACTGCGCCTCGTCGAAGCTTTCACCCCACTTGCGGCGGCCTTTCTCGACTTCCTTGTTCATCTTTTCCTCGAGTTTGGCCAGATAATCCTCGATCAGCACGTCTGCGCGATAGCGCTTCTTCGAGTCCTTGTTGTCGATGAGCGGGTCGTTGAAGGCGCCCACGTGGCCGGAGGCTTCCCAGATGCGGGGATGCATAAAGATGGCCGAGTCGATGCCCACGATGTTGTCGTTGAGATGGACCATCGCTTCCCACCAGTATTTCTTGATGTTGTTCTTCATCTCGACGCCCATCTGGCCGTAGTCGTACACGGCGCTCAGGCCGTCGTAGATTTCGCTAGACTGGAAAATAAAACCATATTCCTTGGCGTGTGCCACCAGCGTCTTGAAAACTTCTTCCTGTGTCATATCGTAATGTCGTTTAATAATTCTTGTACGTAAGGCCGCTCCCAAAGCTGGGGATGCGGGATGTCCAGCCGGTCGGTGTGGATCTCCAACCCGTTGAAAGTCAGGATGTCGATATCGATCGTACGGTCGTGGTAGATCCGGCGGCCGGCGGCGTCGAACTCCGCCGCGTGCGCCGGGCGCCCCAGCTGCGCCTCGACCGCCTGGCAGAGGTCGAGCAGCGCCTCGGGCGTAATGTCGCTTTCAAAGCAAACGGCCTGGTTGAGGAACGGCGGCCCGTCGAAGCCCACGGCTTCCGTCTCCAGGATGTCGGAGCAGAGCATATCGGTGTGCAGGGATTCCGCGAGCAGGGCTTTCGCCTGTTCGAGGTTCCACGCCCGGTCGCCCAGGTTCGATCCCAGCACCAGATAGATCATAGCATGCCCAGTTCCAGTTTGGCTTCTTCGCTCATCATATCGGTCGTCCATTCCGGCTCGAAGACCAGTTCCACGTTCACGGCCGTCACGCCGGGCACATCGGCCACGGCTTCCTGCACCTGCGCCACGACTTCGTCGGCAATCGGGCAGTTGGGCGCGGTAAGGGTCATTTTGACCGAAATCTTCCCGTCTTCGTCGCCTTTGACCTCGTAAATGAGCCCCAGGTCATACACGTTCACCGGAATTTCCGGGTCATAGACGTTCCGCAGGGCGGCCACGATATCGGCCTCCAGATCGTCATCGTTCTTTTTGGCTTGCGGCTTGGCATTCTGGAAAGCCATCGCATAGCCCTTGATGGTCTGGATCATCGACACCAGCCCGTTGGCCCGCGTCGGGGAGAGATTCTCCTTCAGCCCGATTTTCTCGATGAACGATTCGTCGGCCGCCAGGATGTCGGCAGGCGTCTGCCCGTCATACACGCGCAGCAGCAGCGAGATGATGCCCTTGGTGATGATGGCATCGCTATCGGCGGCAAAATGCAGCCGGCCGTCCTCGGCGTGGCAGGAAAGCCACACCCGCGACTGGCAGCCGCGGATCAGGTTCTCCTCGGTTTTGTCTTTCTCCTCGATCAGGGGCATCGATTTGCCCAGTTCGATGAGGTATTCGTATTTATCCATCCAGTCCGTCAGGACGGCGAACTCTTCGACGATGTCGGCTTGGATTTCCTGGATTGTCTTCATAGTCAACGCAACATTTGAATGGCCCGGCGGAGCGCCTTGACAAAAGCCTCACACTCGGAAAGCGTATTATACGGGGCCAGCGACGCCCGCAGGACGGAGGTCAGGCCGTAGCGGCGCAGCAGCGGCTCGGCGCAGTTGTGCCCCGAGCGGACCGCGATGCCCATCTTGTCGAGAATCTGCGCCAGATCGGCCGGGAACGCGCCTTCCACCGCGCAGGAGAACAGCGGAATCTTCTTTTCCGGGTCGCGCGGCGTGCCGTAGAGGTGCAGGCCTTCGATTTTCGGGAGCTCTTCCAGCAGGTAATCGCGCATCGCGCGCAGGTTTTCCTGCAGGGCCGGATCGTCCGCCATTTCGCGGGCGACGGCCAGGGCCGGGACAAAGCAGGCTGCGGCGGTGAAATTGGGCGTACCCGCCTCGAATTTGAGCGGCAGCGGCGCGTAGGTGGTCTCCTCGAAGGTCACGGTGTCGATCATTTCGCCGCCGCCCATATACGGCGGCATGGCTTCGAGCCATTCACGCTTGCCGTACAGCACGCCAATACCGGTGGGTGCGTAGATCTTGTGCCCCGAGAACGCGTAGAAGTCGCAGTCCAGCGCCTGCACGTCGACCGGCGCGTGGACGATGCCCTGCGCTCCGTCGAGCAGCACGGGCACTTCGTAGCGATGGGCAATTTCCACGATTTCCCGCACGGGATTGATCACGCCCAGGATATTGGAAACGTGCGTCACGGCCACGAGGCGGATCTTCCCCGCCCCTTCGCGCAACTGGCGGTCCAGTTCATCCAGGGAGATTTCACCCCGTTCGTCGACCGGCAGCACCGCGAGTTTCGCGCCGCATCGGCTGCAGGCCAGCTGCCAGGGTACGAGATTGCTGTGGTGCTCCGCTTCGGAGACCAGGATGCGGTCGCCGGGGCCCACGAAGCGCTGCGTGAAGCACGCGGCCACGAGGTTGATGGACGCGGTGGTGCCGCTGGTCAGGATGACGTTTTCCCGCGCCGGGGCGTTCAGGTAGCGGCGCACGGCTTCGCGGCCGGCCTCATAGCGGTCGGTCGCCTCGGCGCTCAGCGTATGGATGGCCCGGTGGATGTTGCCGTTGGACTCGAGCGCCAGGCGCTCCTGGAGGTCCAGGACGGCACGCGGACGCTGGGCCGTCGCCGCGTTGTCGAAATAGATGAGCGGCTTGCCGTAAATCTGCCGGTCGAGGGCGGGAAAATGTTGTCTGACGTCCATATATCCCGCAAAATTAACTATTTTTACGGAAATTTAACGAAAAGACCCTGCCATGTACGAATATATCAACGGTACGCTTGTGGAAATCACGCCGACCGACGCCATCGTCGAAGCCGCCGGCGTAGGATACGACCTGATCATCTCCTTGAGCACTTTCTCCAAACTGCAGGGTGCCGTGGGGAAAAATGTCAAGGTCTTCACATTCCACCAGGTCCGCGAAGACGACGAGTCGCTTTTCGGCTTCGCGGACAAGGCGGAGCGCGCGGTTTTCACCCAATTGGTCTCCGTGAGCGGCGTCGGCCCGGGCTCTGCCCGGATGATCCTTTCGGCCATGACCGCCGAAGAAGCGAAAGAAGCGGTCGTCACAGGCGACGTCAACCGCTTCAAGGCCGTCAAAGGCATCGGCCTGAAGACCGCCCAGCGCATCATCATCGACCTCAAGGACAAGATCGGCAAGGGCGGCGAAGCCCTGATCTTTGACGGCGCCGTCATCAGCCCGTCTTCCGCCATCCGCGAGGAAGCCCTCGGCGCCCTCACCATGCTCGGCTTCTCGAAACCCGCCGTCGAAAAGACCCTCGACAAGCTCCTCAAGGAAAAATCCGACTACACCGTCGAAGAACTCATCAAGCGCGCCCTCAAGATGATGTAAAATAACCAAGGGGGCCTTGCGGGCCCCCTTGAACACATCACATTTTGATTTTTACAAATCAGATTATTTCCTCGTACTGCGCTGCAGAAAGGAGGTTATCAAATTCCGACGGGTCGGAGTATTTGATCTTGATCATCCAGCCTTCTCCGTAAGGATCGGAGTTGACCAGTTCAGGCGCGCCTTCGAGGGCGGGATTGACTTCCGCCACTTCGCCGGAAACCGGCATGAAAGCGTCCGCAACGGTTTTAACGGCCTCGATGGTGCCGAAAACCTCTTCTTTGGCGAGGGTCTCGCCTTCCGTCTGGATGTCGACAAACACGATGTCACCCAGTTCGCTCTGCGCGAAATCGGTGATACCGACAATGGCTACGTCGCCTTCCAGGCGAACCCATTCGTGATCTTTGGTGTATTTCAGTTCAGCAGGGGTGTTCATAATTCTCCTTAAAAATAACTATCAGTGCGCAAATATAAATAAAACTTTCGTGATTAACAAATACTTCGCCTTTATTTTACATAAAACTTGCCACCGCCGACACCATACGCGTGAAGCGCGCCATATTGGCCGCCTCCCTGGTAATCCTCGGCCCAGGATACGCGCGTGGCCTGTTTTCCGCGTTTGGTCTGGACAATGGAATAACCGTATATGACCCGCCGGATCGGCGTACCGGTCGCGTCGGTTTCCACTTTCCAGCCGTCCGAAGTCACGACACAGTCCACGACCTTGTCGGTGACGGCTTTCTCCAGCGGCAGCACCTTGGCCTTCATCGACGCATTCATCTTGCCGGCTGCGGGCATCGGCTCATATTTGATTTCGATCTTGTCGTTGTTGCTGATGGCCTGGTTTACTGCTTCCATATAAAGCAGGCAGGTCTGATAGGAACGATCATACATGTTCTGGTAATACTTGTCACTCGTCATTTCCTTGAGAAGGTCCAGAATACCATTCTCATACATCAGCCCGATATTCCGGATCAATGCCAGCGATACACCGGGCACATACATTTCGTCGTCATCCAGCACGACCGGAACAAAGCCGCCGCCAAAAGGCCGCTCACAAAAATAATAAACGCCCTTGACCATACAAGCCGCATAGGTGCTCACATCTTTCTTTTTCAGGGCTTTCGGGACATGTTGCGTCCAAAGACCCGTCTCGAATTCCGGCGCCGGCGTCAGCGAATAAGCCCATTCGCCTTGCGCGTTGCGGTTCATCCGGACATTCGTATGTTGCTCGGCAATCTGGCCGAGTCGGAGCATAAAATCCACAAAAACACGGCATTCGTCGATCAGCGCCCGTTCCAGCGCCGCATCCTTCGGCCGCTTCCCTTCGGCCATTTCATCGGTGACCTGCAGGTCCCACTTGATCCGTTTACAGAGTTGTTCTGCAAAGTCCTTGATTTGTTGCGGTTTATAATAAATAAACTCCCAGGCCGTCTGGTCAAGGATTCCGGCGGTCTGACTGTCCTTGTCGCTGGGCGTCAGCGCCAGCAGGGCATGCCGTTCCGGTCCCTTATCATTCTGCGCGCGTGCAGGAATAAAAGAAACCATCGCGCACAGGAGAAGCAGTGCAAAATAAATCCGTTTCATGGTTTTGTTTTTTAAGCGGGCGTTTTGTAGGTGTTGGCAATGACCTCGGCGTAGCGCTTGTTGAGGTTGCGGCGCTTGGGCTTGAGGGTCTGGGAGAGCATGCCGTTATCGGGCGTCCATTCGTCGAAGGCGAAGTGGGGTTTCTTGATGTTCTCGTGGTCGGCAACCTTTTTGTTGACAACCATCACCTCTTGGTTAAGCAAGGCCATAATCTTCTCGTTTTCAAGAAGTTGCTCTTTCTTCTCAGCCTTGATTCCGAGCTCGTCGGCATAGGCTTTCAGCTTGGCATAGGCCGGCAGGATGATGGCCGAAGCGAACTTCTCGTTGGCGCCGAAGACAAAGGCGTTGTCGATGTATTCGCTTTCGCGCAGCAGGGTTTCAAGCACCTGCGGGGCGATGTATTTACCCGACGAGAGTTTGAAGATTTCTTTCTTGCGGTCGGTGATCTTGAGGTATTTCCCGTCCTGCAGGAAACCGATGTCGCCCGTATGGAGCCAGCCGTCGGCGTCGATCATCTCCTTCGTAGCTTCGGGATTCTTGTAATAGCCCAGCATCACGTGCGGACCGCGCGTGAGGATCTCGCCGTCTTCCGCGAACGAGAGTTCGGTTCCGTCCATGGCCTTGCCCACCGTGCCGATCACATTGTATTTGTCGGCCGGCGAGTTGACGGCAATGACGGGAGAGGTTTCCGTAAGGCCATAGCCCTCAAAGATATAGAGCTTGGCCGCATTGAAGCAGCGCACGATCTTGGCCTGGATGGAGGAGCCGCCGCTCACCACCAGCATCTCGTGCCCGCCAAGATTCTCGCGCCACTTGCTGTAGACAAGTTTGTCGAAGAGTTTCTGCTTCAGCAGATAGAACCAGCCCGTATTCTCGTTGTCGAAGTTGTTGGCGTAGTTCCAGGCCGCATCGTAGATCTTGCGCTTGAACCCGGTGAGTTTCTTGCCGGCCTCTTCGAGTTTGCCGTACATCAGTTCGAGTACGCGCGGCACGGCACAGAAACCGTCGGCGTGGCAGTCCTTGAGGTCGGAGGCGATGGTGGCCAGACTCTCGGCGTAATAGATACTGATGGCCAGTTCCTGGTATTCATAGTTCATCGTACGCTCGTACATATGGCAGAGCGGCAGGAAACTGACCATTCTGTGGCTATAATTCTTGGTCTGTCGGATGGCATGGCCGTGCGAGTTGAAAGTCATGTTGCGATGCGAAAGCATCACGCCTTTCGGGAGGCCGGTCGTGCCCGACGTATAGACGATACTCGCACATTCGTCGGGGCTGATGGATTTCTTGTTTTCTTCCACCACCGGAGCAAACCGCTCCTTGTTCTCACGACCCAGCGCATAAAGTTTGGACAGCGACATCACTTCCTCGGAATCATCCATCATCATCAGGCGGATGTCCCGGTCGATCTCGGCGGCGATGGGAGCGATCTTTTTATAGAGCGAAGGGGTTCCCACCACAATGAGTTCAACATCCGAATTATTGAAGATATGGACATAGTCGTCGTGGCTCAGGGTGCTGTAGACCGGCACGTGAACCATATGTGCCAGGTTGATGCCCATATCCATGAAGTTCCATTCCGGGCGGTTCGTGGTAATGGTGATGACCTTGGTACCGGGCTTGTAGCCGAGAGCCAGCAGGCCGTAGGCCACGGCGTGGGCAATTTCAATGTACTGATCGATGCTGTACTTGATCCACTTTCCCTGCGTGCGCCGGGCAAGGATGTCATCCTTCGGAGGGTACGATTTCAAATTCTCCAGGAGGTCGAAAGTGCGAAGAATTTCCATAATTCGATAAAGGCGATTGATATATGAAAACAAATATAATAAAAATCTGCTAGATATGAGCGATTTGCGCCCGGGAATGTTCCACGTGGAACAATCCGGCGCGATCAGCGGCCGAAATACACCAGCAGGACGGAAATATCGGCGGGAGAAACCCCGGAGATACGCGAAGCCTGTGCGATCGTACGCGGACGATAGCGCTCGAGTTTGATCCGGCACTCCATGGAGAGAGCGGTAATCTTTCGGAAATCGAAATCTTCCGGTATCTCGACATACTCGAGACGCTGCATCTTTTCGGCGAGTTTGCGTTCACGCTCAATATAACCGGAATACTTGATGCGGATTTCAGCCGCATCAAGTACCTCAGGATCTGCATATTGCGATGAAACTGTTCCACGTGGAACATCCTTCAGCATTCCGTCCAGAGAAACGGATGGCCGCACCAGAAGATCGGCGGCGCGTTTCGAAGAATCGATCGAAGCCGAACCCACCGATTCGAGATAAGGATTGATCTCTTCCGGCTTGAGCGACCAGGCTTGCAGGTCTTCGACCAGCGCGTCAACAGCATCGCGCTTTTGCTCGAAAGCGTGCCACCGGAAATCGTCGACCAGTCCGATCCGGCGGCCGAGCGGCGTGAGCCGGATGTCGGCATCGTCCTGCCGAAGCAGGATTCGATACTCGGCGCGGGACGTGAACATCCGATACGGTTCGTCCACACCCTTGGTAATCAGATCATCGATCAAGACACCGATGTAAGCCTGATCACGGCTTAAAATAAGCGGCTCTTTTTCAGCCAGTTTCAAATGGGCGTCGATGCCGGCCACCAAGCCCTGGGCAGCCGCTTCCTCATAGCCCGTCGTGCCATTGACCTGCCCGGCGAGATACAAACCGGGGATGATGCGGGACTCGAGCGTGGGCTGCAATTCGACGGGATCGAAATACGCATATTCAACGGCATACGCCGGCCGGAAAATGCGTACGTTCTCCAATCCTTCAATGGCATGCAAGGCGTCGATCTGCGTCTCCAACGGAAGCGACGAAGAGAAGCCCTGCAAATAATACTCGTGGGTATTCCATCCTTCCGGCTCCAGAAAGAGCTGGTGGGAATCTTTTCCGGCAAAGGTCCGGAGTTTGTCTTCAATGGACGGGCAATAGCGGGGTCCGATGCCCTGGATGCGACCCGTGAACAGCGGCGAGCGGTCGAAGCCCGTCCGCAGAATGTCGTGGACGCGTTCGTTGGTGTGAACCAGATAGCAACACTTCTGGGGTCTCCCCTGCTGGATCTCCGTCTTCACGGGAAGATAAGAGAAGCGGGCGGGATTCTCATCGCCCGGCTGCATCTGCAGCCGCGACAGATCGATCGAGCGCACGTCGATGCGCGGCGGTGTCCCGGTCTTCATCCGGCCGACGGTCAGTCCGCATTCTCCCAATTGGGCGGCGAGACCTTTCGACGGCAACTCCCCCATCCTGCCCCCTTCGGCCGACTCGAGGCCGACGAACACCTTCCCGTCGAGGAAGGTTCCAGCCGTCAGAATCACCGATTTGGCGCCAAATTCAGCTCCCATCCCCGTGCGGACACCCGAAATATGCGATTCTCGGAAGGTTATCGCGACGACAGAATCTTGCCAAATGTCTAAGCCACAGGCATTTTCGACAACTTTGCGCCAGTTCATCGAAAAACGGATTTTGTCGCACTGAGCGCGGGGACTCCACATCGCCGGACCCTTCGAACGGTTGAGCATCCGGAACTGGATGGTCGACTCGTCGGTCACGACACCGGAGCAGCCGCCGAGGGCGTCGATCTCGCGAACGAGCTGCCCTTTGGCAATTCCACCCATCGCGGGGTTGCACGACATCCGGGCCATCTTGGTCATGTCCTGCGTGACGAGCAGCACGCGCGACCCGAGCCGGGCCGCCGCCACCGCCGCTTCGCAGCCGGCATGACCGGCGCCGATCACAATGATGTCGTACGCGGCAACCATCGCCTACTCCCCTGCCCGCATCTTGTTGTACAGCGCGAGCGCCCGGTTCTCGGCGGCACGCATCCGCTGCTGGTGCCAGGCGTCGCCGTCATCGTAGCCGATCAGGTGCAGCAGCCCGTGGACCATGACGCGCAACAGCTCCCGCTCGAACCCTTCGCCATACGTGGCACCGTTGGCCTTCACGGTATCGATGCTGATGTAGATGTCGGCGCTCACGCCGCGACGGCCGTTCTCGAGCAGATAGTCGTCGCTGTTGTCGAACGTGATGATGTCGGTGTAATAATCGTGACCCAGGAACTGCCTGTTGATCTCGAGCAGATAGGGATCGGAGCAGAAAATGTAGTTGAGCTCGCCCATGGCGTAGCCGCGGCCAGCCGCCACTTCACCTAACCATTTGCTGATCAAACGTTTTCTTTTAGGCGTAAAAGACGTGTCTTCCGAGAAATACCGTATCATAAAAATTTATATCTTTGCGGATTGGACAGACAAAATTAACACAAAATAAGGCTTAAACAATATTTATTATGTCTAAAGTAACCGTCATCGGCGCCGGCAACGTAGGCGCCACCTGTGCAAACGCCATTGCACACATGAAGATCTGCTCGGAACTCGTTCTTCTCGACATCAAGGAAGGTCTCTCCGAAGGCAAAGCTATCGATATGATGCAAACTGCCAAGATGTACGGCTTCGATACCCGCATCAAAGGCGTCACCAACGACTATGCGGCCACCCGCAACTCGAACGTGATCGTCATCACCTCCGGTATTCCCCGCAAACCGGGTATGACCCGCGAGGAACTCATCGGCGTCAACGCCGGTATCGTCAACGGCGTGGTCTCCAACGCGCTGAAGTACTCGCCCAACGCCATCTTCATCATCATCTCCAACCCGATGGACACGATGACCTACCTGACCCTCAAGGCCACCGGCCTGCCGAAGAACCGCGTCATCGGCATGGGCGGCCAGCTCGACAGCAACCGCTTCTGCTACTACCTGAGCCAGGCCCTCAAGGCCGCTCCGAGCGATGTGGAAGGCATCGTCATCGGCGGTCACGGTGACACCACCATGATTCCGCTCCTGAGCAAAGCCACCTGCAAGAGCATGCCCGTCACCAAGCTGCTCACCAAACCCGCCGGCCAGAAGGTCGTCGCCGCCACGATGGTGGGAGGCGCCACGCTGACCAAACTGCTGGGCACCTCGGCCTGGTACGCTCCGGGTGCTTCCTGCGCCGCCATGGTCAAATCCATCCTGCTCGACGAGAAGAAGGTGTTCCCGTGCTGCTGCTACCTCGAAGGCGAGTATGGCCAGGAAGATCTCTGCATCGGCGTGCCCGCCGTCATCGGCCGCCGCGGCTGCCAGAAGATCCTCGAGTACGATCTGACCGCTGAAGAGAAAGCCGCGTTCGCAAAGAGCGCCGCCGCCGTGAAGAATGTTAATAACGTGCTTTACGAGAGCAAGATTTTATCTCGCTAATTATCAGCAAATTGGGTTAAAAACCCTGAAAGTTGTCAACAATTTTTTTGAAGAAAAATTGGTTTAAATGATTTTTTCTTCTTAATTTTGGGTACTGCAGCGTCGAGTACGGCGCGAAAGTTGAAAACGAAACAATAAAAAACGTAACGATATGGAAAGCAAAATTTCTCCCAAAGCGGATCTTCAGAAGAAGAACGGACTGTTCCTCGAGATTGGCTTGATCGCCGCCCTGGCGCTCTGCCTGCTCGCTTTCGAATGGTCGACTTCTGACAAGGTCGAAACGATGGACCTGACCGCTCAGACGCAGACCATCGAAGAAGAAGAGATCATCAACACGCAGGAGCAGATCGAGACCCCGCCTGAGGCTCCGAAGATTCCTGTACTCTCCGACATCATCGACATCGTCGACGATGACATCCAGGTCAACGACGACCTCTTCATCGACATGGAAGACAACGCCAACCTCGGTGTTGAAATCATGGACTACCATGCAGCTGTCGAAGAAGAAGAAGTGGAGGAAGAAGCCATCCCGTTCGCACTGGTGGAGCAGAAACCGCGCTTCCAGGGCGGTGACGCCAACACGTTCTCCGCGTGGGTCAACAAGAACCTCCAGTATCCTGAAATCGCCAAGGAAAACGGTGTCCAGGGCCGCGTGACGCTTCAGTTCACGGTCAACACCGATGGTTCCGTGAGCGACGTGAAGGTGCTCCGTGGCGTCGACTCCTCGCTCGACAAAGAAGCTGTCCGCATCGTTTCGATGTCCCCGAAGTGGGAACCCGGCAAGCAGCGTGAACGTCCGGTGAAAGTTGTCTACAACTTCCCGGTGGTGTTCCAGCTCCGCTAAACTTTCAGGCTTTTAAACCGAATGGCCGCTCCGAAAAGAGCGGCCATTTTTTTATCGGTCATTACGGCAGCATCGGCTGCTGCATGGCTTCGAGGACCGACGGAATCGGGAGGGCCGGAATGACGAGGCCGTTGCGGCCTTTCATATCGGTTGCCATAAACAGCGAGTTCCAAAGGGCTTCGGCCGTGGCTTCGATGGTCGCTTCAAAGAGCGGCGACATATCGTCGTTGTGAAGCAGGGTGGGGTAGTAGCGGTCGGTGTTCTCGTCGATCAGGTTTTCGGGGTTGACGCTCAGGGCGATGACATAGTCGCCGCTGCCGTTGCTGGCGATGCCGCCGGTCTTGGCCAGGCCCATCATGGCGCGTTTGGCCATCCGCTCGAGATTGCGGGCATCGACCGGCGCGTCGGTAATGACCACCATCATGCAGGAGCCGTCAGGACTCATATTATAATCGGGCGACTCCACACTTTTCTTGAAGCTGTACTGGCCGAGCTTGCGACCGACAGGGACACCCTCGATTTCCAGGATTCCGCCATAGTTCGTCTGCACCAGCACGCCCACGGTATAGCCGCCGAGATCGGCCGGCAGAACGCGCGAAGAAGTGCCGATACCGCCCTTCCAGTTGAAGCAGATGGTGCCGGTACCCGCACCTACGCAACCTTCCTCAACGGGGCCGCCCTTGGCCTCGAGAATGGCTTTCACCACGTCGTCGGCCTTGACGTGCCGGCCGCGGATGTCATTGAGCTGGCCGTCGTTGGTTTCGCCGACGATGGCGTTGACGCTGCGGACGTTTTCATTGCCTTTCTGGTTGATCGTATAGGTAATGATCCCTTCGATGCCTTGGGCCACGGACAACGTGTTGGTCAGCACGATCGGCGTCTCGATGGTACCGAGCTCGCGGACCTGCGTCACGCCGGCAAGTTTGCCGAAACCGTTGCCCACATACACGGCGGCGGGGCATTTCCGACGGAAGAGATTGCCTTCGTGCGGCACGATCGCCGTGACGCCGGTACGGACGTCGTCGCCTTCAATGATCGTGACCTGGCCGACTTTCACGCCGGGCACGTCGGTAATGGCGTTATAGGTTCCGGGCTTGAAGACTCCCGGGGCGATGCCGAAATCTCTGATGCGGCCCCGCTGGGCCGGCTGGGCGAATGCCGCGACACAAAGGGTCAGCAACACGAAAGAAACGCAGATTCTCTTCATAAGGCAGGTATTTTTTACAAATATAGTCGTAATTTTGCAATCTGAGATTCGGAATAAGCATGTACGAGACGGTAGATAACAGCATTGTGACGGCGGTGTTCGTGGCCCTGATTACCCGGGAGCAGGACGAAGACCAAGTGAAGGAGTATCTGGACGAACTGCAGTTCCTGGCCCTGACGGCCGGCGTGGAAGGGGAGAAGCGCTTTACCCAGCGGCTCGACCACCCGCATCCGCGCACCTATATCGGATCGGGCAAACTCCAGGAAATCAAGGAATACGTGCGTGCGCACGAAATCGACTACGTGCTTTTCGACGACGAGCTCTCGCCGTCGCAGATGCGCAACATCGAGCGGGAGATCAACTTCAAATGGCCCGACCACCACTGCAGCGTGGTCGACCGCACCGGCCTGATCCTCGACATTTTCGCCGACCGCGCCCAGACGGCCTATGCCAAGACCCAGGTCGAACTGGCGCAATACCAATACCTGTATCCGCGCCTGACCGGTATGTGGACGCACCTGGAGCGCCAGCGCGGCGGCAAGGGCGGCCTCAACATGCGCGG
>CACYZM010000008.1 GCA_902778855.1 uncultured Bacteroidia bacterium | reverse complement strand
TTGGGCCAGTTCGGCCGTCGTGATTCGCTCCATTGTCGCAGGGCGGACGTTACCAGTAGTCATAGCGTATCTGTTGTTGATTATTTTTTGCAAAAATAGTCAAATAGAAAATGCGTATCTTTGTAAGAACGAATGAAATCAGAACAAGTTATGAACAAATACCTGTCCTTCTTGCTGGCGGTGTCGCTGACCCTTTCGCTGGCCGCGCCTTCCCGGGCGGAGTCCCTGGGGCGGCTGCATCAGAATGAACTGGCCGTGTCGTATGGCCAGATCAGTTTTCCGCAGACCATTTATGTGCTCGGCGAAGTCCTCGGCGTGGCGTTGAGTATGGGCAATTTCAAGCCGCAGGATACCCGGATGTTGGGACAGTTCAGCCTGGAGTATACCCATTGGGTGGGCCGGTGGGTTGGATTGGGCTTGCTGGCGACGGGCGACCATATGACATCGACCGTGAATGACGGGCAGTCGGCCGACTATACCATGACGGTCTTCTCAGCCCTGCCTACGGTCAAGTTGTCCTGGTTCAACTATGAGCACGTCGGGATGTATTCCAAGATCGGGGCGGGCGTGTCGGATTTCGTTGGAGGCGATCCCGGGCACCAGTTCATTATCGCTTTTCAGTTATCGCCGGTCTGCGTCGATTTCGGGGGCGCACATTTCCGCGGCTTCGTGGAGATCGGCTATGGCGCGCAGGGCCCCTGCGGCGGTATCAAATATGTCTTTTAACCGATGAAACGATTGATGATCCTTCTGGCGGCCTGCTGTCTGGCCGCCCCGGCCCTTTGGGCGCAGAACAGTTACGTCCACGAAAAATCTGACGGCTATCAGTGGCCCGACGACCCGCTCGTGCTGGAGAAACTGGCGCAATGGCAGGATCTGAAATTCGGCGTCCTGATGCACTGGGGCCTTTACAGCGTACCGGGGATCGTCGAGTCCTGGAATCTCTGCAATGAGGACTGGATCGTCCGGCCGGAAGGATCGACGTACGAAGGCTATAAAAAGTGGTATTGGGGCTTCGCCGAGACCTTCAACCCCGTGGACTTCAACCCGGCGCAGTGGGCCGACGTGTTCGCCGACGCGGGTATGAAATATATGATCTTCACGACCAAGCACCACGACGGCTTCTGTATGTTCGATACCGAATACACCGATTTCTCGATTGCCAAGGCCGGGCCTTTCGCCAGCGACCCCCGCAAGGATATCGCCCGGCACGTCTTCGACGCCTTCCGGGCGAAGGACTTTATGATCGGCGCCTATTTTTCGAAGCCCGACTGGCACTGCCCGTGGTTCTGGAATCCCTATTATGCGACGCCGAACCGCCACATCAACTATAAGGTAAACATGCATCCCGACTGGTGGGAGAAGTATGTCACCTTCACGAAGAACCAGCTCGGGGAACTGACGGGCGGCCGCTACGGCCAACTCGACATCCTCTGGCTCGACGGCGGCTGGATCCGCGGCGACCAGGTGGGGCTCGACGAAGTGCTCGTGGAAGCCCGGAAGGTGAGTCCCGGCCTGATTTCCGTCGACCGGACCATCCAGGGCCCGAACGAGAACTACCAGACGCCCGAACAGTCCGTTCCGAACCGGCAGATCGACCATCCCTGGGAGTCCTGCGTGACGCTGGGCACCGACTGGGGCTGGACGCCCCGTGCCCGCTACAAGAGCGCCCGCCGCGTGATCGGCATCCTGGCCGAGATCACGGCCAAGGGTGGTTGTCTGGTGCTGGGTGTCGGTCCGACGCCGGAAGGCATCATCGAGGAGAAGGCCGCGGTGATCCTGCGGGAAATCGGCGGCTGGCTCCGCCGCTGCGGCGAGGCGATTTACGCCACGCGCATCACGGAGCGCTATCAGGACGGCAACATCTGGTTCACGGCTTCGAAAGACGGCGCGACGCGCTATGCCGTGTACGCCCTGCCCGACGGAGAAACTCTGCCTGAAACCCTGACGTGGACGGGCAACCTGCCTGCCGGGAAGGTGATCGTGCTCAACACGGGTAAAAAAGTCAAGGCACAGGTCTCGTCCGACGGTGTCGTCACCATCCGGCTGCCCAAAGGGCTGGCCGACGAGCCTGTGGCCTTGAAATTTGCCAGCCGATAGGGGCTAGGCTTTCTTTTCCTTGTTCTTGAAGTCGTCGATTTTTTCCTTGGCTTTGGCGGAAGCGTCCGCATAGACGTCCTTGGCTTTCTCGACGACCTCTTTGGACTTCTCGCTCGCTTTTTCGCCAAACTCTTTGGCTTTCACGGAAGCCTTGGCGTAGAGTTCCTTGGCATCCTCCTTGGCGTCTTTCAGCGCGGCTTCGATCTTGTCTTTCGCCTGGTCGGCCTTGTACTGGATTTTCTCGGAGAGCGTCACTTTGCCGTCACCGTTGAGATCTCTGGGATCCTTGGGGGTTTCTTCACACATAGCAGTAGGGTTTTGAATCGTTTGGACAAATTTACATTTTTTTTCCGTGGGTGATACGGGAAACGGCCGTTTATTTTGTATATTTAATGTTCAAAACGTACTGAAATGATCGATCCGCATATTCGAGAACGTATCCTTGCGCTGATTCACAAGGAAGTGGTGCCGGCCATCGGCTGCACCGAACCTATGGCTGTCGCCCTGTGTACGGCCCGCGCCGTCGAGCAGCTGGGCTGCCAGCCCGAAAAGATCGAAGCGCTGCTGAGCGCGAACATCCTCAAGAACGCGATGGGCGTGGGCATCCCCGGCACGGGAATGACCGGCCTGCCGATCGCCATCGCCCTGGGCGCGCTCATCGGCAAGAGCGAATACCGTCTCGAAGTGCTGCGCGACCTGACGCCCGAAACGCTCGCGGAAGGAAAACAGTATGTCTCGGAGAACCGCATCGACATCCAGCTGAAGAAAGGGATTACGGAAAAACTGTATATCGAGATCATCGCCTCTGCTGGCGACCGCCAGGCCACGGCCGTCATCGCCCGCAGCCACACAGGCTTCATCCACGTGGCCGACGGGCGGCTCGACGATGCGACGCTGCAGAAGATTCTGCCTTCCTGCGCCGACACCGGCAATGCGGACGATGCGGACATCGCCCTGAACCTGAAACTCGTCTACGACTTCGCCACCACGGCGCCGCTTGACGAAATCCGCTTTATCCTCGAAACCAAGGAATACAATATGCGTGCGGCCCGCGAAGCCCTCAAGGGCAACTACGGGCACAACCTGGGCAAGAGCATCGACCGGCCGCTCGCCAAGGGCATCCTGGGCGACAGCATCTATTCCCGGATGATCGCCCGCACGGCCGCCGCTTGCGACGCCCGGATGGGCGGTGCGATGATCCCCGTGATGAGCAACTCCGGCAGCGGCAACCAGGGCATCTGCGCCACCAACCCGGTGTGCGTCTATGCCGAGGAAAACGAGAATACGGAAGAAGAACTGATCCGGGCCCTGACGCTGAGCCACCTGACCGCCATCTACATCAAACAGTCGTTGGGCAAGCTTTCGGCCCTGTGCGGCTGCGTGGTGGCGAGTACCGGCAGCAGTGTGGGCGTGACCTATCTGATGGGCGGCGATTATGCGCGTTGCTGCGCGGCCGTCAAGAATATGGTGGCCAACCTCACGGGCATGATCTGCGACGGCGCGAAGCCGTCGTGCTCGCTGAAACTCACTTCCGGCGTTTCGACGGCCATCCTTTCCGCCCTGCTGGCGATGGAAGGCAAGTGCGTCACTTCGCAGGAAGGCATCGTGGACGACGATATCGACCGCTCCATCCACAACCTGACCGCCATCGGCGCCGACGCGATGTGCATCACCGACGAGATGGTGCTGCGCATCATGACTTCGAAAGGCTGCTGAGTATCAGTTTTTTTTGTAACTTTACGGTATGAGACGGGGCCGAATCCTCATACTGTTGTCGTTGGCCGCCCTGGCGCTTTCCTGCGCTTGCGGCCGTACGGCCGTTTTGGACCGGTCCACGCGCCAGTTGCTTACCGAACTGGACGGCTATGTCTCCGCCCGCGAGGTCTATGTGGCCCACAAGCTCGACCAGATGGAGGCGCTCCGGAAGATGGCCCAGTCCATTTCCGATCCGGCGCTGCGTTTCGAGACGGAGATGAGCATCGCCGACGCCTATTTCTCCTTTAGTTTCGACTCGACGCAGCATTACCTCAAACACTGTCAGGAAATCGCCGCCGAACGGTTGAGAGACCGCGACCGCTTCAATGAGGCCTCCATCCGGCTGGGTCATCTGTACGCCAAGGCCGGCAGCTATATGGAAGCCTACAACCTGCTCTATCAGCAGATCGATACGGCTTCGCTGACGCCCGCGCTGATGACGGAATACCTGCTGGCGCTCTACGATTTCAGCCTCGACCTGGCGGGCAATTCCGGGATGGTGGAGCAGTTGCGGATCGCGGATGCGGCGTCTTTCCGTCCGATCCTGTATGAACGCATTCCCCGCGATTCCGAAACCTGGCGCAATATCCTTCGCGACGAACTCTTTGCGCAAGGCCGGTATGCGCAGGCCGACAGCGTCGGCCACTTGCTGTTGGCCGGCACCCGTCCGGAAGAACACGCCTACGCCATCTACGCTTTCTATCTGGCCGACATCGCCGACCGGATGGGGAATTCTTCCGAGCGCATGGCCTGGCTCGTGCGCTCCGCGGAGAGCGACCTGATCAATGCCGTCAAGGACTACGCGTCGCTGACGATGGTCGCCCAGAGCATCCTGCCGGCCGACGTGGACCGCTCGTTCCGCTATCTGCGCATCGCGCAGGAAGACGCCCTGTTCTACAATGCCAAACTCCGGCCCTGGCAGATTTCCCGCTTCCTGATCGAAGTGCAGGACGCCTACGCCGGCCGGCAGGCGCAGATGCAGAAACTGGCCGACATCGCGGCCATCCTGCTCGGTCTGTTGGCTGTCGCGCTGTCAGTGGTTACCTGGTTCTACGTATCCCGTTCCCGGAAGCTTACCCAACTGCGGCAGCGGCTGGAAGAAAGCAACGCCCGTCTGACGGAGGCGAACGAGCGGCTGAACGTGCTCAACCGCGAGATCTCCAATGCCGACAAGGTGAAGGAAGGGTTCATCGTTTCGTTCCTGGAGAACTTCTCCGGGCAGATCCATTCGTTCCGGGCGGAAGACAACCGGCTGCGCAATCTGGTCAAGCGGGGCAGGGCGGACCTCCTGCTCAAGGATGCGGCCTTCTCCGAGCGTTCTGAGAAAGCGCGCGAAGAGTTCTACCGCACCTTCGACACAACCTTCCTGGCGATGTATCCGGACTTCGTGGACCGTTTCAATGAACTCCTCAAGGAGGAAGCCCGCATCTGTCCGCCGGAAGGAAGGCTGACCACGGAACTGCGCATCTTCGCGTTGATCCGGCTGGGCGTGGACGATTCGAAGCGCATCGCCTCGATGCTCGACTATTCCCTCAGCACGATCTATAATTATAAGGTCGCCGTCAAGAATCAGGCGGCCGTGGACCGCGACACGTTCGAAGATTGCGTGAAAAGGATCGGAAAGTAGCGTTTCCGCTTTCCTCAATCACTACTTTTTCCTGCCCTATGTTAAGAATCAACCGGCTGTAAAACAGTCGGTTGACTTTTCTATTCCACTACTTTTATTTTCTTGCGTGCGCGAGGGGTTGATAATCTGTCTAATTTTGTATTGACGACTTGTCAAATTGAAGTGAATAATCAGTTTTACGATCAATTATTTAACAAAAAACGCCCAACTAATTCATTAATCGTATGAAAAGATTAGCTGCATTGATCCTTGCATTAGGATTGACCCTGGCGGCCTTCGCGCAGAACATCACCGTAACGGGTGTCGTTCTCGACGGAGCGCGCCAGCCGATTGTCGGCGCTTTCGTAGTTGAGCAGGGAACCAGCAACGGCACAGCCGCAGGCGTGGACGGTGACTTCACCCTTCGCGTACCCGCGGGCGCCACGCTGGAAGTATCCTGCATCGGCTATGTGACCCGGACTGTCACGGTCTCGCAGGCCCAGCATCTGGAAATCATCCTCGAGGATGACATGGAGATGCTCGACGAGACGGTCGTGGTCGGTTACGGTGTCCAGAAGAAGAGCGTCGTGACCGCATCCATCTCCAAAGTGGACGGCGATGCCCTCAACAAGGTGCGCGCCTCTACCGTCAACGACGCCATCAAAGGCAAAGTCTCCGGTGTCCAGATCACCCAGGCTTCCGGCCAGCCGGGTTCCGGTTCGCAGATCAAGATCCGCGGTATCGGTTCCGTGAACAACTCCGATCCGCTCTACATCGTGGACGGCATGCCGGTCGACGGCGGTATCGACTACCTGAACCCCAACGACATCCAGTCGGTTGAGATTCTGAAGGATGCGGCTTCCGCCGCCATCTACGGCGCCCGCGCCGCCAACGGCGTCGTCCTCGTGACGACCCGCAACGGCGACAAGGGACAGGCCACCATCAACTACAACGGCAGCTACGGCTGGCAGAATCCCTGGCGCAAGAAGGAAGTCCTCAATGCCAAGGAATATATGGTGATCATGAACGAAGCCCGCATCAACGACGGCGGCGCTCCGCTCTACTCCGCAGCTGAAATCGCCGCCGCCGGTGTCGGCACCGACTGGCAGGACGAGACCTTCTATTATAATGCGCCCATCATGCAGCACCAGCTGTCCGTGAGCGGCGGTACTGACAAAGCCACGTATTTCGTCTCCGTCGGTTACTTCAAGCAGGACGGTATCGTGGGCGGCAACTACGGCAAGTCCAACTACGACCGCCTCTCCCTCCGCTCCAACAATACCTATATTCCTTTTGAGACGAAGGAGCGCAACTTCCTGAACAAGCTCACGCTGTCGGCGAACATCGCCTACTCCAACATCAACGCGACCGGCATCACCACGAACTCCGAGTTCGGTTCGGTGCTGGGTTCCGCCGTGGGCTTCAATCCCGCGATTCCGGTGTTCGCCGACGAGGCGACGGCCGCCCGCATCCTGGCTGAGCATCCGACCGCCATCGTCGCCGCCGACGGCCGCGTCTACTCGCTGCCGCCGACGGGCTACCAGGAACTCACCAACCCGGTGGCCAACCTCGACACCCCCTCGAACACCCTCTACAAGACCCATAAGTTCGTGACCAACTTCGGTGCGGAACTGCAGATCCTCCCGTTCCTGAAGTTCAAGAGCAGCTTCGGCACCGACCTGTCGTTCTGGCGCAACCGTGGCTACGGTTTCGAGCAGTACAAGAGCTCGATGAACCAGACGCTCACCAGCTGGGTCAACATGGGGATGAACGAAGGCCTCCGCTGGCAGGTTGAAAACTACTTCACCTACAACCAGCAGGTCGGCCGCCACAGCTTCACGGCGGTCCTCGGCCAGTCGGCCATGAGCTATTCCTATACGTATGTGTCGGGCACCGACTACAACCTCAAGGAAACCAACCCGGCCATGGCCTACATCGATTCGGCCATCGGCAGCACCGACGACGAACGCACGAGCGGCGGCACGGGCGGCTATGACTACCAGCGCCTGGCTTCCTACTTCTTCCGCTTCGACTACAACTTCGACGAGCGCTATATGCTCGAGTTCACGATCCGCCGCGACGGTTCCAGCCGTTTCGGCCCGGGCCACAAGTGGGCGACCTTCCCGGCCGTCTCCGCCGGTTGGAACGTGACCAACGAGCCCTGGTTCCGTGACGGCCGTCCCGACTGGATCAACCAGCTCAAGCTCCGCGCCAGCTGGGGCCGCAACGGTAACGAGAACATCGGTAACTTCCGCTACGCTTCGCTGATGGATACCGGCCAGGAATACTACTTCGGTATCGGCAGCGCCGCCTACGGCAATATGTATTCGGGCGCTTCTCCCGCCGCGCTGGCTAACCCGACCATCCGCTGGGAGGAATCCGAACAGGTCGACGTCGGTTTCGACGCCCGCCTCTTCAACGACCGGCTGAGCTTCGGCTACGACTTCTACAACAAGCGTACGAACGGCATGCTGATGGATAAGCCGATCCCGTCCTATGTGGGTCAGGGCGCTCCGATGTCCAACCTCGGTGACATGCGCAACTGGGGCCACGAGTTCGAACTCGGCTGGCAGCACCAGGTCGGCGGCTTCCACTATTCCATCAACGCCAACGCCTCCCTGCTCCGCAACCGCCTGATCAACCTCGGCAACGAGTCGGGTGAAGCGGTGTACCAAAGCAACGGTGCTTCCGGTATCGGCGACTATGTGAAAGGTTCCAACGGCGAGGTCTGGCCGTACTTCTATGGTATGAAGACCGACGGCATCTTCCAGAACTGGGACGAGGTCTTCGCCTACAAGAACAAGGACGGCGGCCTGATGCAGCCCAATGCACAGCCGGGTGACGTCCGGTTCGTGGACTTCAACAAAGACGGTTATGTGAATGATGACGACCGTACGAAGATCGGTAAAGGCATGCCCGACTGGACTGCGGGTCTGACCATGACCGCCGACTGGAAAGGCTTCGACGCCGCCCTGTTTTTCCAGGGCTCCTTCGGCAACCAGATTTTCGACTACTGCATGCGTGGTGACATCCCCGCGCAGAACCGTCCCGGCTGGGTGCTGGACCGCTGGATCGGCGAGGGAACCTCGAACAAGATTCCGCGCATGACCAATGCCAACCCCAACCAGAACTGGCGTTCTTCCGACCTCTGGGTGAAAGACGGCTCCTTTGTCCGCCTGAAGACCGCCCAGCTCGGTTACACGCTTCCCGCCAAGCTCCTCAAGACCATCTTCATCAAGAACTTCCGCGTGTATGTGGCCGGTGAGAACCTCCTCACGTTCACGAAGTACGAAGGTTTCGACCCGGAAATGGCCTCCGACGGCTATACGACCATCGGCGTGGACCGCGGCATCTACCCGCAGGCCCGTACCATCACGGTCGGCGCTTCCATCACTTTCTAATCCTTAAAGGCTGATGAATATGAAACTCAATAGATTCTTTGCAGTTGTCGCGATTGCCGGTCTGGTTCTGACCAGCTGCGGTGAAGAATTCCTCACGTCCCACACGACCCATCAGGGCGCTGCCGGCGCGGCCGCTACCGAAAGTGCGATCCTGTCCTACCTGACGGCGACCTACCAGCCGCTGCTGATGGACTCCTACGCGAACTACAACTATAACCACATCCTCCTGCTGTCCGACCTCCGTTCCGACGACGTCTACAAAGGCGGCGGCGACGCCGGCGACCAGTCCTGGATGTACCATATGTCCCTCTTCCAGATTCCCGCTTCGGAAAGCCCGACCGGCATCTGGTCGCTCTACTACACCGCCATCGCCCGTGCCAACAACACGCTGATGGCTATCGACAACGCCGTCGGTTTCGACAGCGACGCCGCCAAGCGCAAGCTCGCCGGCTACAAGGCCGAGGCCCACTTCCTCCGCGCCTACTACCTCCACCACCTGTGGAAACTCTTCGGCAACATTCCTTTCTTCACCGAGCCGCTCGAAGATCCCTTCATGGCCCGTCAGAAGACCGCCGATGAGATCTATCAGGACATCATGACCGATATCGCCGCCGCCGAGAAGGCCGCGGGCGAAGCCGGCGACGAGTTCCCGATGTACACCAACGGCACCGCCAAGCAGGCCCGCGCCAACCTGGCCGCCCTCTATATGCTGAAGGCCCGCGTGGTGATGTATCAGAACGACGCTTCCAAGTACGGTGAAGTCGCCTCCAACATGGCGGCCATCATCACCAGCGGCCGTTACGGCCTGATCGCTTTCGACGCCCTCTGGACGGGTGCAGACGAGAACGACTTCACCCCGGAGTCGATCTTCGAGAGCAACCAGATCTCCGATGGCAAGCGTGACTGGGGCAGCGCCTGGACCGGCTGCGGTACCAACCTGCCGGCCTACATCTCGCCCAACGAACTCAGCGATCCCGTGTTCTGCGGCGGCTGGGGCTTCGGCCCGGTCCGCAAGGCCACCTGGGATATGTATGAGGAAGGCGACGTCCGCCGCGAAGGTTCCATCAACAAGTTCGCCGACGGCACCTACGGCCCGCGTTTCCAGAACACCGGCCTCTTCCAGAAGAAGTATGCCGCCCGTACGGCGCTCCGTTCGCCGATCGGCACCGTGGACCTCAACTATCCGAACAACCTGATCCTCTTCCGCTACGCCGAGACGCTGCTCAACTACGCCGAGCTCGTCGGCCTGCAGGGAGCCGCGCCTGCCGGCGGTGTTTCCGCCCAGGATTGCTTCGATCAGATCCGCGCCCGCGCCGGTCTGGGTTCCATCCCCTTGACCGCCGAAAACCTCAAGTCCGAACGCCGCAAGGAGTTCGTGGGCGAGGGCATGCGTTTCTGGGACCTCATCCGCTGGGGTGACGCCGCCAGCGTGCTCACCGAGAACGATGTCGAGTTCCAGAGTGTCCGTACCTTCGATCCTTCCAAGGACAAGTATCTCCCGATTCCGCAGAGCGAACTGAGCCGTACCGCCGGTACGGGCGAATTCGAACTCAAGCAGAACCCCGGTTATTAATGGCAACCCCAAAACTGTCAATCAAGATGAAAAATATTTTCAAAGTCAGCCTGATCCTTGCCATAGCGGGGGCCTTCCTCTTCTCCTGCGCTCCGCTGGACAAGGATGCGTACAAGCTCGGCGAGCCCGTGAGCGAGAGCCAGCTCTCCTTCACCGCTACGCCTTCCGCCAGCACGCCGAACATCATCGTGCTGAAGAACACCTCTGCGGCCGCCGGCGTGGCCTTGTGGGACCTGGGCAACGGCACCACCGCCAAAGGTGACGAGGTGTCTGTTTCCTATCCTTTCAAGGGTGACTACACGATCGCCATGTCGCTCTATACGCAGGGCGGCAGCGCCACCATCTCGAAGGTGGTCAACATCGCCGACGACGATTACGGTCTCCTCGACACGCCCGGCTTCAACGCCCTGACCGGCGGCGCCGACGCCACCGAGGGCAAGACCTGGGTCTTCGCCCGCTACACCCGCGGCCACTTCGGCGTGGGCGACGTCAACGCCGCTCCGGAAGTGAACGGTCCGGCCTGGTGGCAGTGCGACCCCAAGGGCAAGGAAGGCTGCTCGCTCTATGACAACGAGTACACCTTCATCCAGAAAGGCACCAAGCTCATCTGGAAGAACCAGGGCTACATCTACACCAACGAGAACGGTATGAACCACCTGGGCATGGGCGGCACGCCCAACCCGAACGTCGGTGACTTCGACGTGCCCTACGTGCCCGCCGACAACCTGACCTTCGCCCTCGACGAAGACAACATGACCCTGACCCTCAGCGGCAACGCCTTCTTCGGTTTCTATACCGGCGACAGCGTCTACCGGATCATCCGCCTGACCGAGCACGAGATGTACGTCTGGTGCGGCAGTGCCGCCGAACCCGGCAACGCCTGGTACTTCATCCTTGTCCCGAAGGACGAATTGAAGGAACCCGATCCGGAACCGGTCACCCCGCCGGAGCCGAAACCGGAGCCGGAAGAGGCCTGGTTCCGTCCCAACGCGGAAACCAACCTGCTCCGCACGGCCGTCGACTATGAGAGCTGGTTCAGCGGCGCCGACTGGGCCGGTGGCCTGGAACCGGGTATCTCCGTGAAGAACAACATCACCATCACGGTGCCCGACGGCATCGGCGGCGGCGAGTGGATGGGTCAGTTCAAGATCCGCACCCACATCCCGGCTGCGGCCCGCGAGCGCTTCGACTTCAGCTGCAACATTGCGGCGACGAACCCCGGCACCGCCACGGTCAAGATGACGGCGGCCGACGACCCGGGCGACGACGAGTTCTTCTATGAAGGCAATGTCGGCGTCAACGGCGCCACGCTGTTCGAGTCGGCCGACCATATGCTCAACAAGGATACGGAAAGCATCCTGCTGGTCTTCGACTTCGGCCGCTTCCCAGCCGGTACGGTGATCACGCTTTCCGACCTGTGCCTCCAGAAACACATTCCGCTGAGCGACAAACCCGAGGTCGTGAACCTGTGGCCCTCCGCCAACGTGACCACCACCTATTGGTTCAGCGGTCCCGCCTGGGACGGTCTGCTGACGCCCGAGTTCACGATGCTCGAGGGCAACGGCTTCGAGCTGACCGTGCCGGAAGTCGGCGGTTCGGAATGGATGGGCCAGTTCGCCCTCCACACCGACATCGAACTGTTCGCTTCGCACGAGTATGAGTTCTCCTGCAACGTCACGGCCACGAACGGTTCGCAGTTCACGATGAAACTGACGAACGATCCCGAGGACGACGCCAAGGTCTGCTTCTACGACAATGCCCTCAATATGACCGAGGGTACGGTGAAGGTCCGCAAGGCCGGCATCAAACCCGCTTCCGCGGATGCCGAGGCGGCGATGCTGATCTTCGACTTCGGCCGCACGCCGGCCGGCACCAAAATCACGGTGACCGATTTCGTGCTTCAGGAGTACATTCAGTAATGGACAGGATGTTGTACTTGCTGTCACTCCTCTTTATGCTGGTTTCGTGCAATCCGGTTCCGACCCCGGAACCGGAGCCGGAGCCGGTCATCGGCTTCTCCGCCAGTGAACTGACCGTCAACCCCGAGGGAGGCGACGCCTCCCTCAAGGTGACGGCGTCCACGACCTGGAGCGTGACGACCGACGGCCAGGCCTGGTATCGGCTGGCCTCGTCGTCGCAGGTCTATGCGGGTGAGAGCATCCTGAAAATTACGGCGGAGCCCAATTTCACCGCGTCGGCCCGTACGGCGACGCTCAGTTTCAAGAGCGGGGCGAAAACCGTCACGCTCAAACTTTCCCAGGCCTTTTTCGTCCCGGATCTGAGTTTCGCGCCGGGCGAGGCGACCGGGGAAGGGAATGGCGGCGAAGTCGTCGTCAAGACGACGTCCAACGCCACCTGGACCGTGGATGAAAGCGACCTGGACTTCTGGTTCTCGGTGTCGCCGAAAACGATTACCCGGGGCGAAGGCGAACTGAAAGTGACCTTCAACCGCAGCTATGTGGCCCAGAAGCGTTCCGCGCAGGTCCGATTCCACAGCGGCGACCACGTGAAGACCCTGAACCTGACCCAGAAAGAGGGTACGCCCGTTGAACCTGGCGCTTATGTGCCGGCGGGTTACCAGCTGGTGTGGCAGGACGACTTCTCGGAAGCCTCTTCCGACCTGATCAAGCTGTGGCGCTTTGAAAATTGGGCGCCCGGCTTCGTGAACCACGAACTCCAGCGCTACGTGCCCGATGACCGCCGCACCTCCTATACGCAAGACGGCGCCCTGTACATCGTCGCCCGCAAGGACGGCGGACAGGTGATCTCGGCGCGCATGAACAGCCGGGAATCCTGGCTGTACGGTTATTTCGAGGCGGCCATCTGGCTGCCGAAAGGAAAAGGCACCTGGCCTGCTTTCTGGATGATGCCCGATGACCAGTCCAAGGGCTGGCCCGCCTGCGGCGAGATCGACATCATGGAAGAAGTGGGCGTGGATGCGAACATCACTTCTTCGTCCATCCACTGCGAGGCGTACAACCACGTGAAGAACACGCAGAAGACGGCCAGCCGGAAGACGGCGGGCGCCGAGAACGAATACCACGTGTATGCCCTCGAATGGACGGCGGACTATATCAAGACGTATGTGGACGGCATCCTGCTGCTGGAATTCCCCAACGACAAGTCGGGGCGCGAGAGCACCTGGCCGTTCAACAAGAAGTTCTACCTGACCCTGAACCTGGCCTGGGGCGGTGACTGGGGCGGCTACGCCGGCGTCGATGAAAACGCGCTCCCCTGCACGATGAAGGTCGACTATGTCCGGGTTTATAAAAAATAGCACAGATGAACCATACGAGAACCCTGATCCTGGCGTTGATGATCGCCCTGCTGCCCGCCTGTTCGCAGCAGCGGCCTTCAACGGTGGGTTCCGATGCCGCGATTGAAAAGCGCATCGACCAGCTGCTGGCCCGGATGACCCTTTCTGAGAAGATCGGTCAGATGAACCAGGTCTCCGTGGGCGGCGATATCTCCCATTATGCCGAAGCGTTGCGCAAAGGCCAGATCGGCTCCATCCTCAACGAGGTGGATCCGGTCAAGCTCAATGAATACCAGCGTATCTGCGTGGAAGAGTCCCGGCTGGGCATTCCGCTGCTGGTGGGCCGCGACGTGATCCACGGTTTCCACACCATCTTCCCGATCCCGCTGGGTCTGGCGGCCACGTTCGACCCGGCGCTGGTGGAGGAAGGCGCCCGCATCGCCTCGCTGGAGGCGACGGCGCAGGGCGTCCGCTGGACCTTCTCGCCGATGCTCGACATCGCCCGCGACCCCCGCTGGGGCCGCATGGCCGAAGGGAGCGGGGAAGACCCCTGGCTGGATGCCCGGATGGCCGAGGCCATGGTGCGCGGCTATCAGGGGCCGGTGCTCGACACCACTTCGATGGCGGCCTGCATCAAGCATTTCGTGGGCTACGGCGCAGCCGAAGGCGGCCGTGACTACAACAGCACGTTCCTGACGGAACGCCAGCTGCGCAACGTCTATCTGCCGCCGTTCGAGGCGGCCGTCAAGGCCGGCGCGATGACGCTGATGACATCTTTCAACGACAACGACGGCGTGCCGTCGACCGGCAACGCCTTCATCCTCCAGGACGTGCTCCGGGGCGAATGGGGCTTCGACGGCCTGGTGGTGACCGACTGGAATTCGATGGGCGAGATGATCGCCCACGGTTTCGGCGTCGACCGCAAGGACGTCGCCTGCAAAGCCGCCAACGTGGGCGTCGATATGGATATGATGACCTTCGGGTTCATCTCCCACCTCGAAGAACTCGTAGCCAGCGGTTGTGTCAAGGAGTCTGTCATCGACGAGGCGGTCCGCCGGATCCTCCGCGTGAAGATCCTCCTCGGTCTGTTCGAGCATCCGTATGTCGATGTCGAGGCCGCCGCGGCCGTGCAATACGCCCCGGCTCACCTGGATGCCGCCCGCAAGGCGGCGGAAGCGTCGGCCATCCTGCTGAAGAACGACGGTGTGCTGCCGCTCCGGGCCGACAAGGTCCGCACCATCCTGGTCACCGGCCCGATGGCCGACGCCCCGCACGACCAGCTGGGCACCTGGAGTTTCGACGGCCAGAAAGACCATACGGTCACGCCGCTGAAAGCCCTGCAGGAGCGTTTCCCGGGCAAGGTCATCTACGTACAGGGCCTGCGAAACAGCCGCGAAGTCCGTACACGTTTCGACGACGTGGTGGCTGCGGCCCGCCGGGCCGACGTGGTTCTGGCCTTCCTCGGCGAGGAAGCGATCCTCTCGGGCGAAGCGCACTGCCTGGCCGACCTGAATCTGATGGGCTCCCAGAGCGAACTGCTGGCCGCCCTGAAGGCGACCGGGAAGCCCGTGGTCGCTACGGTGATGGCCGGCCGGCCGCTCACCATCGAGCGCGACCTGTCCAACTGCCGCGCCCTGCTCTATGCCTTCCATCCCGGTACGATGGGCGGCCCGGCGCTGGCCAACCTGCTTTTCGGCGACGTGAATCCTTCCGGCAAAACGCCGGTCACGTTCCTCCGCACCGTAGGACAGGCGCCGCTCTATTATGCGCACAACAGGACCGGACGTCCTTACAACGGCGAAATGCTGCTGTCCGAGATCGGCGCCGAGGCGGGACAGACGTCCCTGGGCAATACGTCCTATTATCTGGACTATGGCGCCTATCCGCTCTTCCCCTTCGGCTATGGCCTGAGCTATACGACCTTCCGCTATTCGGACATCGCCCTCGACCGGGAAGTCTATGCGGAAGACGGAACGATTGACGTTTCGTTCACCCTGACCAACACCGGGGAATGCGACGGCACGGAGACCGTGCAGGTCTATGTCCGCGACCTGGTGGGTTCCGTCACCCGTCCGGTGAAGGAACTGAAAGCTTTTGAACGGGTCGCCCTCAAGGCCGGCGAGAGCCGCCGTCTGAACGTGCGGATCCCGGTGGCCGACCTGGCCTTCTATGGCCTGGACGGCGTCAAGAAAGTGGAACCCGGAGATTTCCAGCTCTGGGTTGCTGCCGACAGCGCTTCGGGAGAACCGTTGTCGTTTCAAGTTGAGAAGAAGGAATGAGGCGTGTTTTTAGGTTAATTGTATTGTTGAGCGTGCTGCTGCTTTCGGCAGGCTGTGAGGAGCCTCCGAAAGCAGCCTTGCGCTCCGTTTCCGTCGACCTGGAAACGCTCGTCCTGCCCGTTTCGGGTACGGCCGAGTTTCTCTTTACGGTCGATGAGGCGGACTATGCTTTCGATCTGGCAAAGGACGTCGTCCTCTACTTGGCGAAGGGCCAGTTCCTCGCTTCGGAAGATTTCTTCCTGAGCCGGGTCGAGAAAGATACTGTCCCGGGCCGCTATCGCGCGTATGTCAGCGATACCGGCAAGCACGATGATTATAGTTCGGAGGTATGCCTGGGCGTCCGTCTGCCGGAGGGCCATTTCAAACTGTCCAATACGTTCCTCTGTACCGGTGAATACGCCGGCCCCATGGGGCGCGCCCGAAAGACCGGTCTGCCCCTCCTGTACGTCGATACGCAGGACGGTGCCAAAATCGTGTCGAAGGAAGACTATGTCAAGGCGACGATCACCCTGGAAGACGGGGGAAGCCTTTCGGAAGCCCTGCCGTGCAACGTCCGCGGCCGGGGCAATACAACCTGGTGGTGGCCCAAGAAACCCTATCTGCTCAAGTTCGACAGCAAGGTTTCGTTCTTCGGGTTCCCGGCGCACAAGCGCTGGGTGCTGCTGGCCAATTTCATGGACCGCACGATGATGCGCAACCTGGTGGCGATGAAGGTCTCCTCGATGACTTCGCTGGCCTGGACGCCGCGTTGTCACAGCGTCGAGCTGGTGCTCAACGGCGTGCATCAGGGCTACTATCTGCTCATCGAGCAGGTCCGCGTCGACAAGAACCGGGTGAACGTCGGTGACGACGGCTACCTGTTCGAATCGGATTTCCATTATGACAACGAGATCCAGTGGATGGATTGGCACGGACGCTGTGTCCAGTTCAGCGACGGCATTCCGTTCGGAATCAAGTCGCCCGATTCCGACGACATCACGCCCGATCAGATCCAGACCGGCAAGGATATCATCGCACGGACGGCGAAGGCCGTCTATGGACCGGATTTCCGCGATCCGGAGAAAGGCTATGCCGCGTATATCGACGTGGATTCGTTTATCGATTACTGGATCATTTTCGAAGTGATGGGCAACCACGAGCTGGGCAATCCCGGCAGCGTGTACTACCACTGCAAACCCGGCGGCAAGTTGGTGGCCGGCCCGTGCTGGGATTTCGACTGGGGCGTGCTCTCGTACTACACTTCACCGCAGGCCCGCAGCGGCCTGATCAACCGGGGCGCCTGCTGGTATGCGCGTCTGTTCGAAGATCCGGCTTTCGCCGCGCGGGTCCGCACCCGTTTCAACGAACTGTTGCCTCAGCTCCAGACGATTCCCGCCTATATCGACGAATTGGAAAAAGAACTGGCGCTATCCGCCCAGGAAAACTTCAAGCTTTGGAATCCGGCCGAAGACGCCTCGCAGAACGGCGGACATATCATCAACGGCGACGAGAACATGAGTTTCCACGACGCCGTGGCCCGGCTCCGTGCGAATTACGAGGAGCGTCTGTCGGTCATTCAAAAGAACCTGTAATGAAAACCAGAATCGCCATCTTCCTCCTGGCCGCGTTCTGTGCGGCGTTTTCCTGCAATCCGCCCGTCCAGCCCGAACCCGTGCCGGAAGAGGGCGCCGTCAAGGTGTATACCACCAATACGTCCGGCCTCCGCTTCCAGGAGAGCAGCGTGGCGCTGGAAGCGGCCGAAAAGAGCGATTTCAGCGTCCTGCTGACGGGCGAGACCTTACAGACGGTGGAGGGCTTCGGCTTCGCCATCACGCAGGCCAGCTGCTTCAATCTGCTCCGGATGCCGGAAGCCGACCGCAAGCAGTTCCTGACCGAAATGTTCAGCCGCGAGAAGGGGCTGGGCTCGTCGCTGATCCGTGTGTGCATCGGCGGCTCCGATTTCTCGCTCGACGAGTTTACCTGGTGCGACAAGCAGGGGCTCGACAATTTCGCCGTCCATCCGCTCGACGAGCAGTATCTGTTCCCGATCCTCGACGAGATCTTCGCCATCAATCCGAAGGTCAAGATCATCGCTTCGCCGTGGAGCTGCCCGAAATGGATGAAGATGGACGACAACGGCCGCACGCCGTTCGACAGCTGGACCTCCGGCCGTCTGAATCCCGTGTGCTACCAGGAATATGCGAATTACTTCGCCCTCTGGATCCGCGAGATGGAGAAGCGGGGCTATCCCATCTATGCGATTACCCTGCAGAACGAGCCCCTGAACCGGGGCAATTCCATGTCGCTGTATATGTCGTGGGAGGAGCAGCGTGACTTCCTGCGCGACGCCGTTGGCCCGGCGCTTGCCGCCGCCGGCCTCAAGACCAAGGTCCTGCTCTTCGACCACAACTATAACTTCGACAACATCGCATCGCAGGTCAACTATCCGCTCCACATCCTCGAAGACCCGGCCGCCGCAAAATATGCCGCCGGCACCGCCTGGCACAACTACGGCGGCAGCGTGAGCACGCTGGACCGCGTCCACGAGCAGTTCCCCGACAAGGACATCTTCTTTACCGAAGCCTCCATCGGGACCTGGAACTACAACTACGAGCGCTGCCTGATCGACGATTTCCGCGAGATTTTCCTGGGTACGCTCTCGCGCTGGGGGAAAGGCGTCACCTACTGGAATCTGATGCTCGACGACAAGCGCAGCCCGTACCGCCCCGGCGGCTGCTCCACCTGCTACGGCGGCGTGACCATCTCCTCTTCGACCTATTCCTACGGCTCGATCGACCGCAGCTCGCAATACTATCAGGTGGCGCATTGCTCCAAGGTCCTGGATCCCGGCGCCGTGCGGCTGGGCACGAAAGGCTACACCAACCGCGGCCTCACGTACCAGTGGTACCGCAATCCCGACGGATCCTACGGCGTGCTGCTGCTGAATGAGAATGCGGTGGAGGCCAAGGTCGTGTTTACCACCGACCGCCACTCCGTCACCTGCAAGGTGCCGCCGATGGCCATCCAGTCGGTCCGCTGGAAAGAGTAGGCGGGGCCTCGGGAAGCAACTGATTATACGGTTTTTCAGAATTATTCGTATATTTACAAAAATATACGCAAATGCGCCGATCTCTTTCCGCCCGACTGAGTTTCTGGATCGTCCTGGTCGCAGCCCTGCTGCTCCTCTCGATGATCATTTCTTTGTCCAGGGTATGGCGTACCGGTGTCCGCGCTGAAGTGGACAAGGACGCCGCCCAGGTTCTGGACAATGCCGTCTTGCGCCTGGATGACATCCTCGACGATGTCGAGCGTACCGCCTCCGTCCTGTACCGGTTCGTCGTCCGCGACCTGGACAAGCCGGATATGATGGTGAGCCATTCGAACAACACCATTCGCTATAATTCGGCCCTGAGCGGCTGCTCCATTTCCTTCGAACCCGGGTATTATCCGTCGAAAGGTGAGTACTACTCCATCTTTTCCTGGCCGGGTGAGAACGATAAAATTGAATGGGAGCAGGAGGGCGCCGACGATTACCGCTATTACGAGAAAGAATGGTATCTGTATTCCAAGCAGCTGGGGTATGACTGCTGGACGGAGCCGTACCTCGACACGACGGGCATTGCCGGGAAGGGAGTCGAAATGCTGATTTCGTACTGCACCCCGGTCTTTGACAGTACCAGCGTTTTTGTGGGCGCGATTACCCTCGACCTCTCGCTGAAGCAGCTTTCCGAAGCCCTCTATAATGTCAGGCCTTACCCGAACGCCTATTGTATCCTGATCGGGGAAGGGGGAAAGTATCTGGTCCATCCGGACTCCGACAAGCTGATGACCCATTCCATCTATTCGGATGCGGAGGAACTGGCCGTTCCCGAGTTGGTCAAGTTGGGAGAATCCATGGAAAAACAGGAACGGGGGGAACAGGAACTCTTCCTGAACGGTCAGCACTACTATGTCTTCTACAGGCCCGTTCCGACAACGGGATGGAACATCGCCATCTTCTGCCCGGAGAGCGATATTTACGGCGGCTACGACCGTCTGCAGCGTAAAATCCTGTGGAGTCTGCTCGCCGGCCTGGCCCTGGTGTTCCTCCTGTCCGTGCTCCTGATCCGCCACCAGCTGGCACCGCTCGCGAAATTGGCGGAAGAGGCCGACTTTATCGCCTCGGGCAATTTCGACCGTCCGATGCCTGTCCGGAAGCGAAACGACGAGATTGGCGTGCTGAGCCAGTCGTTCGTGCATATGCAGTCTTCGCTGGTCCGGCATATCCAGGAATTGACGGAGTCCACCGCTTCGCGCGAGCGGATGGAGCGGGAACTCCAGATCGCGCGCAACATCCAGATGGGCATGGTCCCGCACGATTTCGATCTGGGCAAGAAAGTGGATCTGTATGCCTCGATGGTCCCGGCCCGTGAGGTGGGCGGTGACCTCTACGACTGTTTTGTCCAGGACGACAAACTCTATCTGTGCATCGGGGATGTGAGCGGCAAGGGGGTCCCGGCCAGCCTGTTTATGTCGGTGGCACGTGCCATGTTCCGTGTTGTGGCACGGCAGGGCCTTGCGCCGGCTGAAATCGCCCGGCGGATCAACGATACGGTGTCGGAGAAGAACGACCAGATGATTTTCGTGACGATGTTCCTGGCGGCCGTCGACCTGAAAACCGGCGTGATGGAATACTGCAATTGCGGGCACAACGCTCCCGTGCTGTTCCCCGGCCCGGACAAGGCGCCCGCCTTCCTCGATTGCTTGTCCAACACCGCACTCGGCATCGAGAGCGGTTTCGACTATGAAGGGCAGCGGGTCGACGATATGCGCGGCAAGATCCTGTTCCTCTATACCGACGGTCTCAATGAAGCGGAGAATGCCGACCACGAACAGTTCGGCAACGACCGGATGCTGGCCTGTCTGGGCGACGGTCCGTTCCTGGACGCCCGCTCCTTAATCGACCGCCTCAGCGAGGCCGTGGCTTCCCACGTGGCCGGCGCTGAGGCGAGCGATGATCTGACGATGCTCTGCCTGCGGATTCACCGCTAGCAGGGCCGTCTCCTTTATTTCAATCTTAAGAAACTGTAGCCGAAGCGTTTGCAAGCGGCTTTCTCCAGTTCTTCCCGGTCGTCGGGATGGGCGATGGCAATCAGCGCCTTGGCCCGCTGCGCCAGGTTCTTGCCGCGCAGGTAGGCGATTCCCCATTCCGTGGCTACGTATTGAGTCTGGAAGCGGGTCGTTACCACGCCGGCACCGGGTGTCAGCGTCGGGACGATTTTCCCTTTGCCTTTGTTCGTGCGCGAAGGCAGTGCGATGAAGCACTTGCCGCCTTCCGACAGCGAGCAGCCGTACATGAAGTCGTGCTGACCGCCGACGCCCGAGAAGATCATCTCGCCGATGGAGTCGGCGCAGATCTGGCCGGTGAGGTCTACCTCGAGGGCGGAGTTGATGGCGCAGGCCTTCGGGTTCTGGGCGATCAGGAACGGGTTGTTGGTGTAGGCTACGTCGTAGAATTCCATCGTCTTGTTGTGGTCGATGTATTCGTACATCTCCTTGGAGCCCAGGGCGAGTGCGGCGATGCTCACGCCGGGGTGGACTTTCTTCAGGGAGTTGTCGATGACGCCTTCCTTCATCAGCCGGATCACGCCGTCGGTCATGGCCTCGGTATGGAGCCCCAGGTGCTTGTGGTGCTTGATGCCGTTGAGGATGGCGTTCGGAATGCCGCCGACGCCGATCTGCAGGCAGGCGCCGTCGGGAATTTCGGCCGCCACGTTGGCGCCGATGGCCTTCTCGATCTCCGTGGGTTCGCCGAATTGCATCGCGATAGGCGGCACGTTGCAGCGGACCGCGGCGGTAATCTTGGATTCGTGGATCAGGCAGCCGCCATAGAGGTATGGGATGGCTTCGTTGACCTGCGCGATGACCACGCGCGCCGTTTCCACGGCCGCGACGGAGATGTCGCAACCGATGCCGTAGCTGCAGAAGCCGTTCTCATCGGGCAGCGAGCAGTTGATGAACGCCACGTCGATGGGCAGTTCCCCCTTGCGGAAGAGGGCCGGCACTTCGCTCAGGAAGCAGGGCGTCAGCGAGCCGTAGCCTTCGGCCACGTGCTTGCGCTGGTCGGCGCACAGGAAAATGCTGTTGACCAGGAACGAATCCTTGTACTCGGGCTTGCAGAACGGGGCCGGGCCTTCCGTGATGTTGAATCCCGAGACGATCTGCACGTCGCGCAGTTCGCCGGCACGGCGGGTAAGCGCTTCCTGCAGAATCACGGGCACGGAGGTGCTGCCCTGGCAACAGACGGTATCGCCGCTTTTCACGAGGCGGACGGCCTCGTCGGCAGTCATATACTTCATACGCTACTGCTTTTGGGCCGACGCCAGGCCTGCGTCGAAGGCTTTGATATTGGCTTCCACGATGGCTTCGCCCTTGCGGCCGAAGATGCGGCGGATTCCGTCGCGGAGCTTCTCCGGCTCCAGGATGCCAAGTACGGAGGCGGTGGCGCCCAGCAGGACCATGTTGGCGCTGCGGGCCGAGCCGGCCTCCTTGGCGATGGCGTCCACATCGATGGCGATCACGTGCGGGAGTTTGTCGAGTTCGCCCATCACGGCTTCCATCGCGGGATAGTCGGGGATGTTGACGAACGGGACGGTATTGGTGATGATCCAGCCGTCCGGCGCCAGGAACGGGATATAGCGCAGGGCTTCCATCGGTTCTAGCGAGACCACCAGGTCGGCTCCTCCGCGCGGGATGAGGTCGCTGAAGATCGGGTCGGACGAGAGGCGGAGGTTCGACTGGACGTCGCCGCCACGCTGGCTCATACCGTGGACTTCGGCCTGTTTGAGGTGGAGCCCCTGTTCCAGGGCGGCCGATCCGATGACCGTGGCGATGGAGAGGATGCCTTGTCCTCCCACGCCGGCGAGAATGATATCTTTTTTCATGGCGTTATTTCTTTGCGTGTCTTCTGGCGGTTTGGATGCATTCGCGGCGGCAGACGATCACGGAGACGCCGTGGTATTCGATTTCTTCCCGGATCACCTTTTCCATGTCGGGATAGTTCTTCGGCAGCGGAACGATGGTGCGGATGTGGGCCGGATCCACGCCGAGGCCGGCGCAGATGGCTTCGATGCGGCCCGTTCCGGCGGAGTCCTGGCCGCCCGTCATGGCGGTGGTCAGGTTGTCGGAGATGCAGAGGGTGACGTCGGCCTTGCCGTTGACGGCGTCGAGCAGGCCGGTCATGCCGCTGTGGGTGAAGGTCGAATCGCCGATCACGCCCACGGCCGGCCAGCAGCCGCTGTAGGCGGCACCCTGGGCCATAGTGAACGAGGCGCCCATTTCCACGCAGGTGTGGATGGCGTTGAAAGGAGCCATATAGCCGAGCGTGTAGCAGCCGATGTCGCTGAATACGCGGGCGGTGGGGTAGTCTTTCTTGAGCACGTTGTTGAGGGCCGTGTAGAAGTCGCGGTGGCCGCAGCCCTGGCAGAGGGCCGGCGGACGCGGGGCGAGCACCTGGGCGGGTGCGAAGGCCTTGCGTTCGGGCAGGCCCAGGGCGCCGCGGACGGCGTCGGGCGACAGTTCGCCGTCGCGGACCACGGCATTGTCGATGCGGCCGATGACCTTCGTCTGGGTGGGGAACACGCCGCGCAGCATCGTTTCCACGAGCGGCTGGCCTTCTTCGAGCACCAGGATGGTCGGAACCAGGGCGGCGAGCTTCAGGGCAAGCTCCCGCGGGAAAGGATACTGCGAGACCTTCAGCACCGGGTAGGGGCAGCCGTCGGGATAGTTCTCCATCAGGTAGTTGTAGGCGATGCCGCAGGCGATCACGCCCATCGAATGGTCGGGGCCGTCGGTCAGCCGGTTGAACTTGGAGACCACGGCATCGGCCTCGCACTTCGCGTACAGTTTGATGAGTTCGCGGTTGCGGACGCGGGCGTTCACGGGCAGAGTGACCCAGCGTTTGGGGAACTCAGGGTAATGGAGCTCATTCTGCGGGCGGATGTCCTCCGCAGGCGTGACCACGGCCCGGGAGTGGGCCATACGGGTGGTCAGGCGCATGATGACGGGAATCGTGTTTTCCTCGGAATAATCGTAGGCGGCGCGGGTCATTTCGTAGGCTTCCTGCTGGGAAGACGGTTCGAAGACGGGCATCATGCCGAAAGTGCCCCAGAAACGGGAGTCCTGCTCGTTCTGCGAACTGTGCATCGACGGGTCGTCGCAGGCCGTGACGACCAGGCCGCCGTTGGCGCCCGTCATCGCCGAGCCCATCAGCGGGTCGGCGCAGACGTTCATACCCACGTGCTTCATGCACACGAGGGCGCGCTTGCCGGCATACGACATGCCCAGGGCGCCTTCCATCGCCGTCTTTTCGTTGCTCGACCAGACGTTGTGGACGTGCCGTTCCGTCGTAAGGGGGTGACCTTGGATATATTCGGTGATTTCGGTGGAGGGAGTGCCGGGATAGGCATACACGCCGCTGAGCCCCGCGTGCAGCGCACCGAGGGCGACGGCCTCATCACCCAGGAGAAGTTGTTTATCAGCCATAATATGTGATACTGTTGGTGTTATTCTTTGCCGAAGACCGCTTCGTAGTCTTTGCGGAATTTCTCAATGCCCTGGTCGGTCAGGGGGTGTTTGGTCATCTGCTCGATCACCTTGTAGGGGACCGTGGCGATGTCGGCGCCGGCGAGGGCGCACTCCGTCACGTGCATCGGATGGCGGATGCTGGCGGCGATGATTTCCGTGCAGATGTTGTGGATCTTGAACGCTTCGGCGACTTCTGCGATCAGATCGGTGCCGCGGACGCTAATGTCGTCAAGCCGTCCGACGAACGGGCTGACGAAGGCGGCGCCGGCGCGGGCGGCGAGGAGGGCCTGGTTGACGGTGAAGATGAGCGTCATATTGACCTTGATGCCGTCGGCAGCCAGGGCGTGGCAGGCCTTGAGTCCTTCGACCGTCATCGGGATCTTGACGACCATGTTCTTATGGATGGCAGCGATTTCGCGGCCTTCGCGGATCATGCCTTCGGCATCGGTCGTGGTCGCCTTGACTTCGCCGCTGATGGGACCGTCCACGATGGAGGCGATCTCCGCCACGACCTGCTTGAAGTCGCGGCCTTCTTTGGCAATGAGGGAAGGGTTGGTGGTTACGCCGCAAATGACGCCCATGTCATTCGCTTTCCGGATGTCGTCGACATTCGCCGTGTCTAAGAAGAATTTCATATTTTGAAGGTTTGGATTTGTCAATACTACAAATTTACAATGAATCGCCGTTTTTTGAAAATAATTGTGAAATTCGCGAAAGATTTTCCAACCTTTCGGCCGGGACTTCCGTCTAATGAATGAAACCGCCCGGGAAAGCGGCGGAAAGTTGAACACTGTATATTAGAATAGTTATGGGAGACATTTTAGTACCGATTTGTGTTTGCGTCATCCTTCCGGTCCTGATTGTTTGGATGGTCATGCGCGCCAGAAAACATGAAACCGACAAGAAAGCGGAAATCATGCTCAAGGCCATCGAGGCGGGCGTCCCCGTCGATATGGAACAGTTCAGCAAAAAGAAGACACCCGTATCCCTCAAGAAAGAGATGCTGGACAAATTTAACGGAGCCTGCATTGTATCGTTGTTGGGGGTGGTATTCCTTACCCTGGGTATCATTGCCCGCACGGATCCCGATTTCAAAGTTTTCAGATTCGGCCCCGACGAGTTGATGCTGCCTGCGGGAGGAATCATGATGGCCGTCGGTATCGGTCTCTTCATCTCCTACTTCGTGAGCAGGAAGATGCTGGCCAAGGAAATTGAAGCTGAGGAGAAGGCACTGGAAGAGCAGAAGTAACAGCGTATGACCCGGGAGCGGTTCATCGACCTCGTGCGCGTGGAGCAGGAGCCCTTGAGAAGGTTCCTGCTTGCGCTGTGCAATGGCGATGCTGCCCTGGCCGATGACATCGCCCAGGACGCGCTGGTGCGCGCATATGTGGCCTCCGGGTCTTTCCTGGGACTTTCCAAGTTCAGCACCTGGCTTTTCCGCATCGCCTACAACTGCTACATCGACCACCATCGGAAAACCCGTCTGGACGAAGCTCCCGTAGAAGCTGCGCTTGCCGTCCCGGCCGATGAAAGCACCGATGCCGCCTTCCGGTACCAGCAACTCTATCAAGCCCTGGAACGGTTGCCCGGGAAGGAGAAAGCCGCCATCGCCCTGTTTTACTTCGAAGACCGGAGCATCAAGGAAATCGCTTCCATCCTCGATATGCCGCAAGGCACCGTCAAGTACCATCTCTCCCTGGGGCGGACCCACCTTAAACAGTATATCCGATTATGAAAGAGATAGATGAATTCCTCCGTGAGAACAAGCCCGCGTTGAAAGACGATCCAACTTTCCTGCTGGAAACCCGCCGGCGCCTGGAACAGGTGGAAGGCATCAAGGCCGAAGTTGACCGCCAGCGCAGTCATGGCCGCGTAGCCCTGATCATCGCCTTGGCCGCCGGCCTCGCCCTGGGCGTGTTCGCCACGACGGTAGCTTTTCTGTATCCCGTTGATCTGCAATCCGTCGGCGGCGGATTCCTGCAGAGCGTCCGGGTCTTTCTGGAGACCTGGAAGCATTATCTGGTTTATCCGGTCGCCGCTCTCGCTGTAACACTCAGCCTGGTGCTCACCCTCGGCGGCCGAAAGACCGCCCGGCTATAGTTCCAGAATGGTCTTACGCAAATCAACTACACTGTTGACAATGGGATAGGCGGCCAGGTCTTCCCGGGTGCGGTAGCCCCAACTGACAGCCAAAGAATCGATGCCGCCGTTTTCCGCGGTGTGCATGTCCGTGGGGGAGTCCCCGATAAGAAGTGCTTCGGGCCTCGAAATGTCCGCCAGTGAAATCGCTTCTTCCACAATCGCCGGATCCGGTTTCAGCGGATAGCCCGGCCGGTTCCCGAGGATGGCCACGAAGCGGATCTTCGGAAAGAACTCCCGGATCAGATGATCCGTTCCTTCCTGAAATTTGTTGGATACAACGGCCAGTTTCACCCCGGCGGCGTCCAGTTCCGCAAGCAGTTCCGGTATGCCGGGATACGGCTTTGAATAAACGTCAATATGGGCTGAATAATATGCCTTGAAATCGGCCAAGGCTTCATCTAGAAAAGCATCTCCGTCAGGCGTGTCTTCAATCTGCACCCCGGAAGCCTCCAAAGCCCGTTTCACCAGGTTCCGTACCCCGTGCCCCACCATCCGGCGATAATCCTCCCTTCCGTGAGTCGGAAGCCCGCGGAGCCTCAAAGTATGGCTCACCGCTTCCCCCAGATCATCCAGCGTATCGATCAGCGTCCCGTCGAGATCCCACAAAATCATTTTTTTCATACCTCAAAACTACATCTTTTTGCCCATACTGCCAAACAGCTCCCATTTCTGCGTTGCCTTATCGGACGTTCGGCCCCTGAGAAATTATTTCCCGCCAAAGTGTACGCACTTAGGGCTGGTTGGCTGAGGACACTTTGACGGAACGGGGTAGATGCGTATGATAATTGAAGTTGTCAGTACTGAAAACGGTTATCGAAATTGTTCTGGAACGGACGCATCAGTCAATCAGCTAGTTACGAAAGTTGATCCCCCTCAAAATGGAGGGGGTCAACTTTTGTAATCTCCTGATAGTCAAATGTGTGCATTGCAGCGAAAAATAGAACGGCGCGGGCGGCTGAATGGGCCTTTTTTGACGGTAGCGGTCCAAAAAAAAATGATCTTACCGTCACTTATCGCTATATTTGTATCATAAAGATCTCCTTTGGCTGGAGGGAAAAATCAAATGACCATGGAAATGAAATTCTGTCAGAGCTGCGGCATGCCGCTTAGCGATGAGATCCTCGGCACGAATGCCGACGGGAGCAAGAACGAAGATTATTGCATCTATTGCTACAAGGACGGGGCGTTCACCCGGGAATGCACGATGGACGAGATGATCGAATTCTGCGCGCAGTTCGTGGATGAGGTGAACAAGAACCTGCCGAAGCCTATTACGAAGGAAGAATACATCGGCCAGATGAAACTGTATTTCCCGCATCTGAAACGCTGGCGTGCGAGTAACGCCCCTGAGCAATAAACCCCAGATTATGTTCGACGTAAAGCTTTTATCCGACGAAATGGAAGGCGGGATCCGGAAGGCCGCTTTCCAGACTTGCGATGTGGTGTGCTCGTTGCAGATTGACATTGAACTGGATGGCGATACCATCCGGAGCGTCCGCTACACGGGCGGGTGCAACGGCAACACGCAGGGGTTATCGGCGCTGGTGGCCGGCAGGAAAAAGGACGAGGTAATCGCCCTGCTGGACGGCATCAACTGCAAGGGGCGGGGCAGTAGCTGCCCGGACCAGCTGGCCCGGGCGCTGAAACAGTTAAACTGAGCCCCGGACGACAATCGCACAGGGCCCGCCGACCCGGATGTCGGGGACGCCGGCCCGAAGCTCTACCGTAGTTTGAATGAGGGAAGGGCGGCCCATGGCTTCGCCCTGGAGGAACGTGCAGCGGCCGCCGTCGCGGATGATTCCGTGATGGAAGAGATAGGCCGTCAGCGCGGCATTGGATGTGCCGGTGGCCGATTCTTCCGGGATGTCATAGCGGGGTGCGAAATTGCGGACGTGGGCCGTATAGCTGTCGACCGGATTGATGGCGAATGCGTGGACGCCGACGACGTCGAGCCGCTCGCTGAGCGCATTCAGCGCATCCATATCGGGCTTCAGATCCTGCAGCATGGCGACGTCGCGCACCGGCAGGAGAATGTCGGGCAGACCGGTGGAAAAGGTCTGGACCGGGAGCGTGCCCAGCGCTTCGCGCGTGAGGCCGCCCATGGCCGCCAGCAGGTCTTTCACCAGCGGCGCCTCGTCGAAAGTCTGCACGAGCCTCGGCGAGGCCATCTGCATCATCACGGTTTTTCCCGCTACGACTTCCAGGTCGCCCGCCTTCGTATGGTTGAGGCAACGGGCGCCTTCCGGCACGAGGCCTTCCTGGAACAATACGCCGAAAGTCGCGATCGTGGCGTGGCCGCACAGATCGATTTCTCCGGCTGGCGTGAAATACCGGACCGTGAATTCCGTCACGCCGTCGCGCCGCACGAAGGCGGTCTCCGAATAGCGCAGTTCCGCGGCCAGCTGCCGCATCCAGGTGTCATCGGGGAATCCGGCGCCCGGCTCGAGGAGCGCTACGCCGGCCGTGTTGCCGCCAAAGGGCGTTTCCGTAAAAGCGTCGACAATGTAGAGTTTCATAGCCCAAAGATAGGCGAAAATCAGAAGCGCAAGGTCACGTGTCCCAGGACGGTAAGGCCGGCCACGGGGATGAAGCCGATCTGGTAGTAGCGGTGGTCGTTGGGATGGCCGCCGCTGGCGTAGATGGCACTGTAGACCCAGCCGCTCTGGGCAACGCGGGCATTGAACAGGTTGTTCCCTTCGACGCCGAGGTCGATCTCTTTCAGGAAGCCGCGCAGGCGGAACGTGTAGCCCAGCGACAGGTCGCTCAGGCTGTAGGCGGGCAGCGAGCGGTCGGCGTTCTCCGTGTTGTCGAGATACATCCGGCTCACGAAGCCCGTGTGCCACTGCGCCCGGAAGCCCTTGTAATGCAGGTTGACGAAGCCGTTGAGGATGGCGTCGGGCGAGTAGGCGAGAGCCGCGTCGTCATAATGGATGACGGCGGTGCCATTGTCCCAGTCTTCCACGTATTCGTCGAAATCGAGCAGCCGGTTGCGGCTCAGGGCGGCGTTGGCTTCGAACGTCAGCCACGACGTCGGATCTACGCCTGCCGTCAGTTCGACGCCGGTGCGGTAGGAGTCCGGAATGTTGGTGGTGAGCGCTTCGCCGATGTCGCTCAGCTCGCCGGTCTGCACCAGCTGGTCGCGGTAGCGCATATAATAGAGATTGACGCCGGCCCGCGCGATGCGGCCGCCGACCTGGTAGCCGGCTTCGAAATCGTAGAGCCGCTCGGCCCGCGGTGCGGGATATTTTCCGTTGTCGGTGAAGTTGTTGCGCTCGGGCTCGCGGTGGCTGACCGCCACAGAAGCGTAGGCCCGGTGCGGGCCGTGGCTGAAGTTCAGGCCGGCCTTGGGGTTGAAGAAGTTGTAGTGGACGTCCACGGCGAGCAGATGCTTGCTGGCCGTGCCGTCGCCGTTGTCGATGTATTTGTCGTTGTAGCCGTCGGTGCGGTAATGCACGCGGCGGTATTGCACATCGCCGAAGACGCTCCAGTCCGGCGAAAGCCGGTAGGAAGCCTTGACGAAGGCGCTGCCGTCGAACTTGGCCGCGTCGGAGTCGTAATACCGGTAATTGCCGCTGGTGAGGATGCGCGCAGCGAGTTCCGGATTGCCGACATAGGTCAGATATCCGTAGTGGTTGCCCAGGAACTGCTGGACGGAGATGCCGGCCACGGCATCCCACGGTCCTTTCTTATAGGTGAGGTTGGATACGACGCCGAAGGTGTGCTGCGTGAGGCCCTTCTGCCGCACGAAGTCGCTGCGCTTGACGGTCTTGCCGCCGGCGTCCACGAAGGTGGGAATGCCGTATTTGAGCAGTTTGTTGTTATAGCGGAACTCTTCGTAGTAGCCGTGGCCGCCTGTGTAGTGGGCGCTCACCGACAGGTCGAGCGCGTCGGAGAGCGACGCCGCCAGGTTCAGGATATGATGGTTCTGCCAGAAGTTGTCGGTGGTGCGCGGCCAGTAGCTGCCGTCGTTCATCTGGTAGCGCTGCGTATGGGCGATGGCGTTCGGATACTGGATCACGTCGTTGAAGACCAGCTGCTCATAGAGCGAGTTGTAGAAGCCCAGGCCGGCGTTGTACAGGTCTTTGTAGGTCTTGATGCCCGTATGCTCGCCGTAGGTGCCGTCCATGATCGACAGGTCGTCGTTGCCGGCCGTTACGCCGTTCCAGGCCTGTCCCGTGTTCTCATAGTTGCCCACGAGTTTGTAGCCCAGCTTCCAGCCGGCGCCCAGCCAGGTGACTCCGGCGAAGTAGCTGCCCGACTGCCCGTCGGTTCCGGGCAGGTACCCGTCGGTGCGGGTGTGATACCAGGCGCCGTCCAGGATGACGTGGTTCCACATCAGGCCCGACGAGATCGAGCCGCCGGCGTGCAGGGTGTTGAAGGAGCCGTAAGAGACGGACATCTCCCCGGTCGGAACGAGCGACGGGGCTTTCATGCCCAGGGCGATCGTGCCGCCGAAGGCGCCGTCGCCGTTGGTCGAGGTGCCCACGCCACGCTGGATCTGCACGCTGCTCAGGAGCTTGCCGTAAGAGTTCATATTGGCCCAGAAGACGCTCTGGTCTTCCGGGGAGTTGAGGGGCACTCCGTCGAGCGTCACGTTGATGCGGCTGCCGCCCGCGCCGCGGATGCGCAGGTACGAAGTGCCGGTGCCCACGCCGTTCTCGCTCCAGGCGATGATGCCCGGCGTCCGGGCGAACAGCATCGGCAGTTCTCGCCCCGAATTGGAAAAGTCCTGCAGTTCGGCCCGGCGGATGTTCGACACGGCAAACGGCGCGTCCTTAGACGCCCGCACGGCGCTCACGACCGTTTCCTGCAGATGTTCAACCTCCGTGGAATCGGGTTCCTGCGCGAGGGCGGGGTGCGCGACGAAAGCCAGCCCGCAAGCGGCCAGCGCAGCGCAAATCAAACGAAATTTCATGATAAATCCTTAATTGTAAATAATTTATACAAAAAAGGGGAAATGGGAAGATAGCGGTTTCCTACGCGGGCATTACCCCGATCAGGTAGTGAGGGTATCATCTCAGCCGCAGCTTGCGCCGCAGCACCCCTTCGCCTGCACCCTGCAGACTGGATGCAAAGATAGCAATTATTTCAGAGAATTGCTGCGCTGGCCGGCCCAGATGACGCCGGCGAGGATGGCGGCGCAGCCGATGCCGGCGAGGAGCGTCATCCGCTCCCCGAGGAGGGCCATCGCGCTGAGCAGGGTAAAGACCGGGTTCAGATACACGTAATTGGTGGTGGTGACATTGCCCAGCTTGTCCATAGCCAGATTCCACAGGATGAAGCAGAGCAGGGAGGCGACCAGGCCCAGGAACAGGAGATTGAACCAGACGGCCGTCTGCCCCAGGATGGCTGGCGCGAAGGAATCCTTGTATCCGCCCAGGAAAGGCAGGATGGTGAGCAGGCCATAGAAGAACACTTTCCGGGTGGCGGTGACCGTTCCGTGGTCGCGCGTCATCTGGCTCATGAACAGGCTATAGACCGCCCAGCACAGCGCAGCGGCGATGGCCAGCAGGTCGCCCCGGGCCGACAGCTGCAGCCGCGCCCCATCGAAGACGACCATCGCCATGCCCGCCAGCGCGAGGACCGTTCCGCCCACCAGCGGCCAGCCCAGTCGGACAGGTTCCAGCCCGTCCACAAACCGCCCTTTTCCGAATCGCCGGTAAATCAGGGTGAAGATTGCCGTGAAAAGGGGTGCGGAGCAGACCAGGAAAGCGACGTTCGTGGCCTGCGTATAGGCCAGGGCCAGATTTTCCGTCAGGAAATACAGGGAACCGCCCGACACGCCCAGCAGGAGGAAGACCAGTTCCTCTTTCCCGCCGTACCAGAGTTTCGCCGGCTGGCGCGAGAGGGCGATATACAGCCAGATGCCCGCATACGCCAGCATAAAGCGGACAAAGAAGATGGCGACCGGATGCATGCCGGCCCCGATCAGGACTTTCGTGCTGACAAACGTGACGCCCCACACGGCCACGACGGCCAGGGTAAGCAGATGATATCGGAGGCGGTTGGCAGGCATAGGGGATTATGGTCGCTGGCGGTCGATGGCTTCCCGGTAGAAGTCCTGCCGTTGTTGTTGGGAGACCCGGTAGCGGACGAGCCGGGAGTCGTCTTTGAGCCCGTCGTCGAGGTTGCAGACGAACAGGTCGTCCACGTCGGCCAGGTACAGGCGGTTGTAGCGGATGTCCTGGTGCTTCTGCAGGGAGAGGGTATAGTTCATGGCCTTGACGGCTTCAGCCATCCCCAGGTTCTCGCGGGAGAAGACGAAGAGCCCCATCTCGTCGAAACGGCCGTAGAAACCGTTTCCCACCTTGGCGACCTTGCTCTCCAGGATGCGGCGCAAGGGGAGGGCCATCGACCAGTAGAAGAACTCTTTCTTGCCGATGTATTTGCCGCCTTCCAGGCCGAAGCCGTAGCCGTTTTCGAGAATCCGGTCGTAGTCGTCGGTGTGGTTGCCGGTCGAGATGCCGGCGAGGTCTTTCAGCAAGGCTTGCTCCGCAGCCTTGTTCTCTTCCATCGCCCGCGTCACCTCGATGCCGATGCTCTTGCCGTCTGGCGACTGCAGGTCCGGCCGGTCACGGTTCACCAGCGCGTCAAAGCCGCTTCCCAGCAACGCGGAAAGCGAGACTTGCGCATATTGCTCAAAAAAGCAGGTTCCGAACGTGCGGCCGGCCATCAGAAGAACTTCGCGATTTCGTCGAGTTCGCGGTGGACGGGCGTCCGCGGCTCTTCGGCCCGGTAGCCCAGCGAAATGACGGCGGTGATCATCTCATCGCCCGGGATGTGGAAATAGTCGCGGATCATATCGGCGTCGCGCATGCCCATGATCAGCGTGTCGAAGCCCATGGCACGGGCGACCAGCACGAGGTAGGCATTGCTCAGGCCGTTGTCGTAGGCGCCCCAGAAGTCGCCCAACTCGTTGGTCTGCTGGCCGCGGAAGAATCCCGACTTGCCTTTCTCGAAGGTCGAGACGATGAGCACGGGCGCATTCTTGATCCGCTCCTTGTTGCCGCCGACCATATCCTGCACGGCTGCGACGGCCTCGGGGCTGATGGCCACATAATACTTGCTGGGCTGCTGGTTCGCCCACGAGGGAGCTTCCTGCGTCCGGGTCAGGAGCGTCCGGACTTCCGCTTCGGAGATTTTCTTCGTCGCATCGTAGCTGCGGATGCTCCGGCGCGAGGTAAGCACATCGTTGAAAGAGGGAAGCTGGGTCCCTTCGCCGGTACATCCGGCAACGGACATCAGGCTGAGCAGCATCGCCGCCGCTATGACAATCGTTCTGATTTTCATTGTATACGCGTATTTTTCACAAAGATAGGATTTTCTGTTTAAACAACTGCCGGGATGATTCGTTTCTCAAATTTACGCAATTTCCGGAATTTTTCCCTAAATTGCATTTTCTGAGAAATCATTGGGACGATGTTCAACAGTCTGAAAGATTATACGAAGTTTCTGGAAGAGCGCGGCGAACTCCGGCGGATCCGGGAGTTTGTGGATCCGGTGCTCGAAATTGCCTGCGCCACCGATATCGAATCGAAGAAGCCCGGTGGCGGCAAGGCCCTGCTGTTCGAGAATACCGGCACGGCTTTTCCCGTGCTGACCAATATGATGGGCTCCGAGGCGCGCATCCGCTACGCGCTGGGTGTGAACAACCTCGATGACATCGGGGCGAAGATCGACGAACTGGTGGGCAGCGTGCTGGGCTCCGGCCCCGGCTTCCGCGACAAGCTCCGGCTCCTGCCGAAACTCAACCAGGCGGCCTCGTGGATTCCCCGCGAGCACAAGGGCCACGCGCCCTGCCAGGATGTGGTGCAGTATACCGCGCAGCTGAGCCAGCTTCCCATCCTCAAATGCTGGCCCCAGGACGGCGGCCGTTTCATCACCCTGCCGCTCGTCAATACGGCCAGTCCGGTGACCGGCGTGCGCAATGTCGGGATGTACCGCATGCAGGTGCTCGATGACGCCACGACCGGCATGCACTGGCATATGCACAAGACCGGCGCGAAACACCTGTCCGAATGTACGCACCGTCTGCCCGTGGCCGTGTGCCTGGGCGGCGATCCCGTCTATACCTATGCCGCCACAGCCCCGCTGCCCGAAGGCATCGACGAATACCTGCTGGCCGGCTTCCTGCGCGGCAAGCCCGTGGAACTGGTGAAGTGTTTCACGCAGGATTTGATGGTGCCCGCTGACTGCGACTTCGTGATCGAGGGCTACGTGCAGAAGAGCGAAGAGAAGTTCTCCGAAGGGCCGTTCGGCGACCATACGGGCTTTTATTCGCTGGAAGACCTGTACCCGAAATTCCACGTCACCTGCATCTCGCACCGCTTTGACGCCATTTATCCCGCTACGGTGGTGGGCATCCCGCCGATGGAGGACAAATATATCCAGGAAGCCACGGAAAAGATCTTTTTGTCGCCCATCAAGCTGGCCATCGCGCCGGAGATCGAGGATCTGTACCTTCCCGAAGAAGGCGTGGGCCACAACTTTGCCATCGCCCGGATCCGCAAACAATACGAAGGGCAGGCCTTCAAGGTGGCCAACGCCCTGTGGGGTGCGGGGCAGATGATGTTCAACAAATTCCTCCTGGTCGTCGACGGAGAGATCGACATCCGGAACTGGGATTCCCTGGCGGATGCCATCTGCAGCAACGTGGACGTGCAGCGCGACTTGCTCTTCAGCCGCGGCCCGCTCGACGTGCTCGACCATACGGCGCCGGAGACCGGCTTCGGCGGCAAACTCTGCATCGACGCGACCCATAAGGCCAAGCCTTTTGCGGACCGAAAGCTCGAGCAGGTGATCCAGGTCCTCTACGACCCGGATGAAAAGAATGCGACGCCCTACCGCAAGCGCTGGCTGCTGGGCGCCAACTGCGACCCCGTGCGCGACGGTCGCGTGCGCGACCACCTGATCCTCGACGCGACCTCCAAGAAGAACGCCCCCGGCTTCCACCGCCGCTGGCCCGATATCGTGTCGCACGATCCGGAAATGGTCGCCCGGATGACAGAACTATTGAAAGACTGAATCGGATGAAAAACGTAGCGGTATATCTGGGCTCCGCGCCCGGTTGCAAAGAAATCTACAAAGGTCTGGCTTACGAGCTGGGGTGCCGCATCGCGAGCGCCGGCGTGACGCTCGTCTACGGCGGTGCGGCCGTAGGAACGATGGGCGCACTGGCTGACGGCGCGGCGTCGGCGGGTGGCCGCGTGATTGGCGTCTTTCCCCGCGGATTCCTCGGAACGAAGGAAGTCCGCGAAAGCGGCCTGGAGGTCGTGCAGCACGGCCTTTCGGAGTTCATCGAGACGGCTGATTTCGCCGAACGCAAGCAGGTGATGGAAGACCTCAGCGACGGCTGCATCGTCCTGCCCGGCAGCTTCGGGACCCTGGACGAGCTCTTCACTTACGCCTGCAACCGCGCCATCGACAAGCATATGAAGCCCATTCTCATCTTCAACTTCGAGGGCTATTACGATCCGCTGAAGCAGCTCCTGGCCAATATGCAGGAAGCCGGCTTCATGAAACCCTTCATGGCCAGCGCCATTACCTTCTGCGATACGATCGAGGAGATCGTCGAGGCCGTCCGCCGGATGTAAGGCTATCCGTGCAGCTGGTTCAGGAAATGCGTGAAAATGTCGGGGCGGAGGAGGAGCGGGAACAACAGGCCGTAGACGGCGCCCCAGAAGTGGGCTGAGTGGCCGATGTTGTCGACGTTCTTCCGCGCCATGATGATGCAGTATACCAGATACAAAGGCGCAAAGATGTAGGCCGGCACCGGGATGGGGATCAGGTAGATGTAGATGCCCATCCGGGGCTCGAACAGGATGGCGGCGAAGAGGATGGCCGACACGGCGCCTGATGCGCCGACGGCGCTGTAGGAAGGGTTGTCCCGGAATTTGATGAGGTCGCCGATCGTCGAAACGATCAGCGCCGTCACGTAAAACACCACGTACAGAACCGGTCCCTTGTCCCCGAAGGCGGCACCGAAATACTGCTCCACGATCCGTCCGAAGCAGTAGAGCGTGATCATATTGAACAGCAGATGGCCCCATCCGCCGTGCACCAGACCGTACGTCAGCATCTGGTGCCACTGGCGGCGGTGCCAGACATCATAGGCGCTGAACTTCAGCGTCTCGAACAGCCCCGCCTGCGAGAAGCAGATCACGCTCACGACGGCCGTGACGACAATGATAATGATCGTGATCATTATGCGTTCTTCCGGATCTCGACACCGGCGGCTCTCGCGACGAGGTAGACGATCGACTTGAAGATGAGGCCGCTGTTGCGGGACAGGCCGATCTCGCAGGTCCGGCTCACGGCGAAACCTTCGTCACAGCCATCGACCTGACGCTTGAGGTCGCGCAGGCCGTGCTCGTTGAGTTCGGGGAAGAAGAAACCGCGGTCGCCGGCGAAGCCGTCGCAGTTGGAATCGACAACCACGACCTCGCGCGCGCAGCGCTCCGCGACGCGCTTCAGGCACGGATCGACGCCCATCTTCTTGGCCGAGCAGACGGCGAACAGCGCCACCTTTTCGTCGACCGGCTTCAGCGTCAGGTGATCCAGGACGAACTTCTCGATGAATTCCGTGGGCTCGTACAGCGGCAGTTCGTCGCCGAAATTGGCCTTCATCGTATAGAGGCACGGGCTCATGTCGCAGAGGATCGGGATCCGGCCTCCGTCGGAGGCGGCGGCCAGGGCGGCCTTCAGTGTATCGGATGCCTTCTGGCCCGCTTCCACATAGCCCTTGCTCGAGAAGAGCATCCCGCAGCAAAGTGCATCCATCTTCTCGGGATAGATGATCTGGAAACCGGCGGCCTCCAGCAGCGCCGCCGTCACCTGCGTGACTTCCTTCTCTTGGCTGTAAGCTTTCGTCGTGCCCATGCTCCGGGTGATGCAGGAAGGGAAATAAACGACTTTCCGCTCGCGTTCCTGCGCAACGGCGGGAACGCGGATCCGGGAAGCTCCGGTCGGCATATATTCGTTCCAAAGCGGCAGGGCGCCGCCCGTGAGTTTGCGGAGGCCGCGGGCCATGGCGCCGAAGAGTTTCGTGCCGAAGATGGTCCGAAGGCCATTGAGGCACTTCAGGCCGCCGCGGAGCGTCGCGGTGACGCCGGCCATATGGCCGGCCAGCCACACCGCCCGCTTCTCGCCGCGCGGCGCGTGGCCCTCGTGCCGCAGTTCCTTGATGAGTTTGCCGGCATCGGCCCCGACGGGGCAGTGCAGGTTGCAGAGCGAGTCGGTGGCGCAGGTCTGGTCGCCCGCATAATGATAGAGTTTCTGCATCTCGGCGGCGCGGTGCGGCTCTTCGCCGGAGGCGCGCAGGCGCTCGATCTCGCGGAACGCCGCCACGCGCTGGCGCGGCGACAGCGTGAGCCCTTCGGCCACGCAATAGCCTTCGCAGAAACCGCATTCCATACATTTGTCCACGATCTGTTTCGTGGACGGGCAGGGCTTCAGGTTCGAGATGTGCGCCATCGGGTCGGTGTTCAGGATGACGCCCGGGTTGAGGATGCCCTTCGGGTCGAACAGGGCCTTCACCCGCTGCATCAGTTCATAGGCCTGTTTGCCCCATTCATACTCCACGAACGGAGCCATGTTGCGGCCCGTACCGTGTTCGGCTTTCAGCGAACCGTCGTAGCGGTCGACGACCAGCCGGACGATGTCGTCCATAAACTTCTTGTATTTCTCCACTTCGGCGGCCGTCGAGAAATCCTGGTTGAACATGAAGTGGAGGTTGCCTGCCAGCGCGTGCCCGAAGATCACGGCGTCGGCATAGCCGTCGGCCGCGAAGACTTCGCGCAGCCGGACGGTAGCTTCGGCCAGATGTTCGATCGGGAAGCAGATGTCCTCGATGATGGCCGTGGTGCCGCTTCGGCGCAGGCCCGCGACCGTGGGCAGCATCTCCTTGCGGAGCTTCCACATCGTGGCCTGTTCCCGCGCATCGGTCGTGAAGGCGAAGGGGAGTTCCGTGGGAACGGATGCGATGCCCTCCGTGATGGCCTTGACGCGGGCGTCCAAGTCTTCTGCGGAGGCGGCGCGCGTTTCCGCCAGGATCACGCAGCTCTCCGGGCCGATGGTCTTCAGGAATTCGGGGATGCCGGGCGTCTGGTCGACGCTGCGCACGCCGGTGCGGTCGATCAGCTCGACGGCCGAAACGAGCCCCTGTTTCTTGAGGATCTGCACGGCTTCACAGGCCAGGGCGATGTTCGTATAGGTAATCATCGCCAGCGCCTTGTACTTGTGGTCGACCACCGTGTTGTAGGTGATGTCGGAGATGAAGGCCAGCGTGCCTTCCGAACCGATGACCAGGTGCTTGACAATGTCGATCGGATCGCTGAAATCGACGAAGGCGTTGAGCGAGTAACCCGTCGTATTCTTGATCTTGTATTTGCGGCGGATGCGGGCGGCCAGTTCCGGGTTGGCGGCGATGTCGGCGGCGATGGCCGAGATGCCCGCGAGGAAGTCGGCGTGCGAACGGCGGAACGCCTCGCAGGAGGCTGCGTCGGCCGTATCGAGCACGGTGCCGTCGGGCAGGATGATGCGGATGTCGGCAATGGTCTTGTAGGAGTTCTCCGACGTGCCGCAGCACATGCCGCTGGCGTTGTTGGCCGCGATGCCGCCGATCATGGCGGAATCGATCGAGGCGGGGTCGGGGCCGATCTTGCGGCCGTATTTCACCAGATAGGTGTTGGCCCGTCCGCCCCGGATGCCCGGCTGAAGCCGGATCTTCCGGCCTTCTTCCAGGACTTTCCACTGCTGCCAGCCGTGCGAGACGATCACCAGCACGGAATCGCTGATGGCCTGTCCCGACAGGGAAGTGCCGGCCGCCCGGAAGGTCACCGGGATGTTCATCTTGTCGGCCTCGCTGAGGATGGCCGCGATGTCCCGCTCGTCCCGGGCCCGGATCACGAGCTTGGGAATGAGCCGGTAGAAAGAAGCGTCGGTGCCGTAAGCCAGGGTGCTGAGCGCATCATGAAACATGCGCTCCTTGGGGATGACCGCCAGGAGCGCTTCGTAGAACTGTTTATATTCGCCGCTGATCATAATAGGGGAAGCATTTGCTTAAGTTCGGCCACCTGGATGTCTTTGGCCAGGATGGTGCCGTGGTTGTCGAGCAGGTAGAGATGCGGTACGTATTCCAGGTCGTAGAGGGTCCGCATGTCGCTGGTTCCCTCAAAGTCGCTGAGACAGACCCAGCCGCAGGGTACTTTTCTGGCAAATTTACGCCAGGCCTCCTGCTCGTGGCCGACGTAGACCAGTTTGACTTTGATGCCCGCCTCCCGCAGGTCGGTTGCGAGAGGGCGGAGCGCGGAGAGTTCTTCCTGGCACTGCTTGCAGTCGAGCAGGTGGAAGAACACCAGCGTATAGGGTCTGCGCCCTTCCAGCAGATACTCGAGCCGGCCCCGCCGGTTGCGGAGCGTGAGATCTTTCGCGTGGGCGCCGACGGGATTCATCCGGGCGCGGGTCAGGGCGTGGATGGTGGTTTCCAGGAACTCTTCCGACCAGAAGGCGGGCTCCGCCGCGATGTATTTTTCCGCCACGTAGAGGGCGCCCTGCTGCTTGGGGGACTCTTCGCTGGTGCGAAGGTAATTGAACAGGTGCGTGAAGATCTCCACGTAGATGCCGGCGTCGTGGCGCGAGCGGTCGGCGAAGGCGTCGGCGATGCCTTCCACATCATTGATGGTCAGTGGTGAGAAGGCGCCGAAAATCTGGTCGAACAGGTTCTTGTACTGAATGGCGCGGGCGTTTTCACCGCCCAGCATGAAGGCGAGCGCTTCGCTGTCAAGGCCGCGGCCGAGAATGGTGTTCTGGCCGTCGAGCAGGAATAGTTGCGGCGTAGAGAGGACGCCGTACAGCTTGTGGAAGTTCGTGGCCGCCTCGGGATCCCAGAGGTGGTAAACGCTCACGTTGGGATTGTCGATCCCGGCAAAGACTTCACCGGCATAGCGCTCCCAGCCTTCGCGGTCGCTTTGGGTGTAGATGGCGAAGAAACTGAGCCTTTCGCCCTCGTAGTTGCGGAGCAGGTCGGCCAGCAGGGGCGCTTCCTTGCGGCAGGTAGCGCACTCGGTATCATAGAAGAACAGGATCTTGTGGTCAGCGGAGACGGCCCGGATGTTGACGGGAACGCCCTGCGGATCGTCCATCGTCAGGGCCGGGGCGCTCTTGCCCACCAGGGAGCTCCGGTTGAATTCGGCATAGGTGTACAGGATGGGGTAGAGCTGCTCGTTTTCCAGTTTGAGCTTGCCGTTGAGGAACCAGTCGTCGGCAATGTGGACGGCGACGGCGTCGTGCCCCATCACGGGAGAATCGGTGAAAAAGTCGAAGCAGATGCCGGCTACTTTCGACTGGAGTTCCGGCTTTTGCCTGCCCACCGAATCGATGAGCCGGTCGACATCCGCACAGATGGCGCCGACCGGCTTTTCGATCAGGGTCTGCAGATAGGCCGTGACGGACGGATGCGTGAACGGCTGGGCCTTGGCCTGGAAGGCCAGACATCCCAGCAGCAGCATACCGATGATCAGACCCCGTCGCATCAGACTTCCCGCAGTTGGAGATATTTGTCGATATCCACGTTCTGGGGCAGGAAACAACGGGCGTTGCCACCGTTGTTGAGCACGTCGCGCACGACCGTGGAGGAGATGAACGAGTATTCGTGCCCGGCCGGAATGAAGATGCTCAGGATGTCGGGGGCCATCTTGCGGTTGGCCTGGGCGATGACGCTCTCCATTTCGAAGTCGGTGGTGGTGCGAAGGCCGCGGATGATGCAGCTCACGCCCATCTGTTTGCAGAATTCAACGGTCAGCCCGCGGTAGGAACACACTTCCACGTTCTCCATCCCCGCCACCGCGTCCTTGATGATCTGGACGCGGAGGTCGGGATGGAAGAATCCGCTTTTGGCGCTGTTGTAACCCACGGCGACAATGACGCGGTCGAACATCTTAAGCGCGGAGCGGAGGATGTCCATATGACCGAGGGTGAAGGGATCGAACGATCCCGGGAACAGGGCGGTTCTCATAGCGTTAACCGACGGAGGGAAGTTTAGCATAAATGCCTTCGACCGTCATACCCATGCCGAAGAAGCCCATCGGGGAACCGCTCATGCGTTCGATGACGGCAAAGTCGTCGAAGAAACGGATCCTGTAGGAGAAGCCCGAATCCGAATTGTCGTCCCAGAGATAGTTGTAGAACTCAAGCGTCTCGCTGGGGGAGTTTGTGAACTTGTCGGTCGCCATGTTGTACGACGGAGCGGGGCCGCTGTTGGTGATCTCAAACTGGTAGTCCTCCCAGTTGTCGCCGCAGCGGGAGACGTTGAGCGAGCCGTCGCCCGTGTCGCCGCCCTTGTCGCTGTACTCGTAGATGCCTACGATGTCATCGGCCTTGGCCTTGAAACTGTAGGTTTTCAGGTCTTTGCGGGTGGCGTTCACCGGAATCTTGATCTCGTCCATGCCCTTGACAACCGTGGCCGTGCAGGGGTTTTCGGCGGTATCCAGATAGATATGCCAGGGAATCGTACCGTCTTTCTCCAAGGCTACGATGTGCCAGCTGGTCGAATTCTTGTCTTTGTGGCCCACGATACGCACCGGGTCGCCGTCGAGGAAGGCTTCGCCGCGGAAGACGCCGTTGTCATTGGTCCAGAGCATACGCAGCTCGCTGTCACCGTTCTTGCCTTCGAAGCCGTAGTTCTGCCCCTGGTCGTCGCCGTAGTAGGTGAAAGTGCGGTGCTGGGTGGTTAGCAAACCTTCGAAATCTTCCAGTTTGTCACTCCAGAACAGGTCCGGGGTGTATTGCATGCCGAGCGTCCGGTCGGTCCAGTTGCCGAACGAGTCGAATTCCATGAGGTGATTGGATTTTTCCTCCTCCACCTGGCCGAATTGCTGGGTGCGGAACGTGATGCTCTTCAGGCTCTCGCCGTCGGGCGCCATTTCCAGGTCGAGCGTTTTGGCCGGACGGGTGCTTTTGCCGGTAAACAGTTCGCAATGGGTCAGATAACCCTGTTTGTTGTAAACACCTTCGTAGGAATACTCCTTGTCGTAATTGTAATAATTGCGTTGGTGGCGGCAGCCGCTGGCATCGGTGAAAGTCGTGTCGCAGAAGGTCAGGCGCGTCCCGTTTTCGTCGGTTTCATAACGCCGGGAAGCTAAGAGCAGACTGTCTTTGCCGATCTTTTCATACGATACGGATTTTTTGCCGAGGTTGACCCACTCCGTTTCATAGACCCGGTCCCAACCGTCCACGTCATAGCGGTAAGTCTGGATGTCGTTGACCTGTCCGTCATAGGAGGAAGTGGATTTCACCAGGCGGTTCTGGTCGTCGAATTCGTAGACATTCGTGTAGGTGGAATTGTTGTAGTTGTTCTCGGTGTGCGACATCGTCTGGTTGCCGGCTCCGTCGTAGCGATAGGTGGTCGTAGTGCGGACCGTTCCGTCGCCATCCAGCCATTGGTTCCGGGCGATGTGGCCGTCGGCCGTGTATTCCGTCAATTGGATGTTGTAGATTTCATCGTCGGTGCCCCAGACTTCTTTCGTGTACCGCCCCTGGGCATCCTTTTCCGACAGCGCCTCGTTCAGGCCGTCTCCTTCCTCTTCGAAGGGGGAGTATTCTTTCTTGGAGACCAGTTTTCCTTTCTCGTCGAACTGGTACTCCTGGTAGTACGGTTCGCCTTCCCCGTATAAGGTAGTTACGAAGATCGATTTGGCGGGGCCTTTAAAAACCGTGGAGAGATCCTGGGCTTCAGGATTCTCTCCACGCGGGGTTACGTTGTCGGTGTTCTTGCAGCCGGCGCTCAGGCCGAGAGCCAGCACAAGGACGAGGACGGCGACTACGTCAGCTGTTTTTTTTTTACGCGACCGGCCCACGAGCCAGACGATCAGGACGACGGCGACGGCCAGCAGTGCGATGGCCAGGACCAGCCTGTGCGCCACCCAGGCGATCGCAATCACGATGAGGCTCCAGACGAGGCCAAGGACGGTGGACACGAGGCCGACGCCTGCGCCGATGATCCGCTGGATGAACGGAACCACGGCGAAGATCGTGCTGAGGAAGCCCAGGAGGGACTTGAAGCCGGCGACGACCAGGATGATGCCCAGGACCCGGAAGAGCCAGAGTACCATCTTGTTGGCCGATTTCTGGTGTTCGAACATGTTTTCGGCGCTGACGGTGCCCATCTCCACGCGGGAGAAGGACTTGCCGTTCTTGGCGATGTAGTTCTCGAACGTGCCGTTGACCACTTTCTCCAGCAGGGAGATGGTCTTGGGCGAAGTCACCTGGGTGAAGGTGATCCGCACGTCGCCGATGTGCGGCGTGGAAGGATCGGCGCCGATGTAGACCTGGTCGTTCGTGACGGTGACCGTGACGGTCGAGTCGGTGACCTGGGCCAGCAGCTTGGCCTTCATCGCGGTATCGAGCGCCGGATAGGCGGGCTCTTCACCCGAGATGCGGGCGATAATGCCGTCGGTGAGCCGGTAGGCGCCAAGGGTCACGTTCTTCGCGCTGGTTTCCGCATCGTCGATGGAACGCCACACGAAATTCTTGCCCCTGTAGTCGGGATCCTTGAATTCGTTGGAGTTCTCCGGTTCGCTGCACCAGGCGGGTTCGTAGGTGTAGGTCGTCGTCGTTTCCGTGCTGCCGCCGAGCTTGTCCTTGCTTTCGGATTCGCTGTTCTCCGTCCACTGGTAGTATTCTACGGTGCGGGCGAGGCGGATGGCGTTGACGGCGATGCCGAAGGCTTCGTCGCGGAGGATTTCGTCGGTAGTGGCCACACCGGTAGCGTGGACCGCTTTGCCTTCGAAGGCGGGATCGACGGTCGTTACGTCGGGAAGTTCGACGTAATTCTTCTGGAAATCTTTCAGGGCGTCACTGGCCTTGACGGCACGGCCCTCGTTCCACCAGAGGACGACCGTGCCGGCAAGGATCAGGATGATACCCCACAGAATCCCCTGGAAGGAGCCTTTGACTTTGCTTCCGTAGGATTGCCGTGTAGTTTCTTGGAAAGCCATAACGTTTAAGTCAGTGGGCGGTCAGTGATTTAGTTGAGCGTACCCTTCTGGGCCTGGTCGATCATCTTCTCGTTGGCGGTGATGTAGATTTCGACGCGGCGGTTCTGGAGACGGCCTTCCTTCGTGCTGTTGTCAGCCACGGGCTCGTGGAACGAACGGCCTTCGATCGTCATGCGGTCGATCGACATGCCGCAGTTCTGCAGGTAAGAAGCCACGGAAGCGGCGCGCTGCACGGAAAGCTTGTCATTGTACTCGGGGGAACCGGTGTTGTCGGTGTGGCCGAGGATGGTCAGGTCCGTGTCGGGCATGTCGGCCATGTTGGCAGCGAACTTCTTGAGGGCGATCTTCGAGGTTTCGTTCAGCGTGGAGCTGCTGGTGTTGAAGAGGATACCGCTTTCGAGGGTCACCTTGACGGCCTTCAGGTCGTTGGCGTCGGTCACCACTTCGATGTTGGCGTCTTCCATGGCGGCGGCCAGTTCGGCGGCCTTCTTGTCCATCTTGTTGCCGATCAGGGCACCGACGCCGGCGCCGACAGCCGTACCGATGGCTGCGCCGATGGCCGTGCTCTTGCCATCCTTACCGATCAGGGCGCCGACACCGGCACCGAGGGCTGCGCCGGAACCGCCGCCGATGGCGGTACCTTTGGCCAGATTGGACATGTTGCCACAGCCGGAAAGAACGAGGGCCGTGCAGATGAGGGCTACTAAAACTTTTTTCATGGTAGTAGATTGATTAATGGTTTATGTATGATTATCGTGTTTTTCACTCGAACAATCATACAAATTTATAAAAAAAAACATACAGGCGGGAAAAAAACAAAAAAAGTGCCGAAAGGCACTTTTCATTTCGTCCAGTCGATCGGCGCAAGTCCTTGAGACTGAAGAATCCGGTTGGTCTGGGAGAAGTGGCGGCACCCGAAAAACGCCCCCCGCGCAAGCGGGGACGGGTGGGCCGCTTCCAGCACGGTGTGGCGGCCGGTGTCGATCAGTTCCCGCTTGGAGCGGGCGAAATTGCCCCAGAGCAGGAACACCAGCCCCTCGCGCTGGTCGGAAAGCGTGCGGATCACTGCGTCGGTGAACTCGGCCCAGCCGATCCGGCTGTGCGACGTGGGCTGCCCGGCGCGCACCGTCAGCACGGCGTTGAGCAGGAACACGCCCTGCTCCGCCCAGCCGCGCAGCGAGCCGTCCTTGTGGAGCGTCACGCCCAGATCGGTTTCAATCTCCTTGTAGATGTTGACCAGGGACGGGGGCAGCGGCATGCCGTGCGGAACCGAGAAGGACAGGCCTTCGGCCTGCCCCGGCCCGTGGTAGGGATCCTGCCCGATGATGACGACCTTTACCTGGTCGAAGGGTGTGAGATTGAAGGCGTTGAAAATCAGCGGGCCGGGCGGGTAGATGGTCCTCCCGGCGCGCTTTTCTTCGTGCAGCTGGCGTGCCAGCTCCTGGAAATAGGGCTTTTCAAACTCGGGCGCGAGGACGCGCTTCCAGCTTTCTTCGATCTTGACGTCCATGGCTATTCTGCGAATACGAAGTCGAGCACCTCGTCGATGCGGTCGACATAGTGGAATTCGAGCCCTTCGACGTACAGGGGCTTGATGTCCTTGACGTCTTTCTCGTTCTCTTTCGACAGGACGATGGTCTTGACGCCGGCGCGCTTGGCGGCCAGGATTTTCTCCTTGATGCCGCCCACGGGCAGCACCTTGCCCCGGAGGGTGATCTCACCGGTCATGGCCACGTGGCTGCGGATGGCTTTGCCACGGAGGGCGGAGGCCATGGCACTGACCATCGTGATGCCGGCCGAAGGGCCGTCCTTGGGGATGGCGCCTTCCGGCACGTGCACGTGGAGGTCTTTCTTGGCCAGTTCTTCCGCGGTCGTCCCGGCCAGTTCCGGATGGGCCTTGATGTACTGGTAGGCGATGGTCACCGACTCCTTCATCACGTCGCCCAGGTTGCCGGTGGTCGAGAGCACGCCCTTGCCTTCGCTCGGGCTGCACTCCACGAAGAGGATCTCACCGCCCATCTGGGTCCAGGCCAGGCCGGTGACGACGCCGGGCGCCTCGTTTCCTTCCTGGATGTCGTGGAAATTGGTCGGCAGGCCGAGGTATTCCTTCACCTCGTCGGGACCGATCTCCGCAGGCAGGGGCTCTTCGAGCGCGATTTTCTTGGCCGTGATGCGGGCCGCCTTGGCGATCTGCTTGTCGAGGCCGCGGACGCCCGATTCGCGGGTGTACTGGTCGATGATGGTCTCGATGGCCGGGACCGTCAGCTGAAAGTCCTTCTCTTCCAGGCCGTGCGCCTGGCGCTGCTTCGGGATGAGGTAGCCCTGGGCGATGGAGACTTTCTCCTCGGCCAGGTAGCCCGACACATTGATCATTTCCATACGGTCCTTCAGGGCCGGGTGGATGCCGCTGATGTCGTTGGCCGTGGTGATGAACAGGACCTTGGACAGGTCGTAGTCGATGTCGAGGTAGTTGTCGTGGAACGTGGTATTCTGCTCGGGGTCCAGTGCTTCCAGCAGGGCGGAGGCCGGGTCGCCGTGGACGTCTTCCGTCACCTTGTCGACTTCGTCGAGGACGATGACGGGGTTGGAGGTGCCGGCACGCTTGATGGTCTGGATGATACGGCCCGGCATGGCGCCGATGTAGGTCTTGCGATGGCCGCGGATTTCCGACTCGTCGTGCAGGCCGCCGAGGGAGATCCGTCCGTACTTGCGCCCCAGTGCCCGGGCGATCGATTTGCCGAGCGAGGTCTTGCCCACGCCCGGAGGACCGTAGAGGCAGAGGATGGGCGATTTCATGTCGCCCTTGAGCTTGAGCACGGCCAGGTATTCGATGATGCGCTCCTTGACCTTCTCGAGGCCGAAGTGGTCCTCGTCGAGGACCCGCTGCGCGTTCTTCATGTCGAGGTTGTCGGCGGAGACTTCGTCCCAGGGGAGTTCCAGCAGGAAGTCCACGTAGGCGTATTGCACGTTGTAGTCGGCGGAATTGGGGTTGGTGTGCTCCAGCTTGCGGAGTTCCTTTTCAAAGATCTCCGCCACCTTGGCAGACCATTTCTTGTCTTTCGCCCGCGCGCGGAACTGCGTGAGGTCTTCCTCTTCCGAGTTGATGCCCAGCTCTTCCTGGATGGTCTTGAGCTGGTTGTTCAGATAATACTCGCGCTGCTGCTGGTCGATCTCGGTCTTGACCTTCTTCTGGATGTCGTCCTTGATCTTGAGCAGGTCGATGTGTTTGCCCAGCAGTTCGAGCAGCTTGAGGGCGCGTTCCTTCAGGCTGTCGATCTCCAGGAGGGCCACCTTGTCGGTCGGAGGATCGATCTCGGCGCTCGAGGCGATGAAGTTGACGATGAAGTCGTAGCCTTCGATGTTCTTGATGGCGTAGCCCGCTTCCTGGGGGAGGTGCGGGGAGAGCTTGACAATCTGGATGGCGGCGTCCTTGATCGAACCGGTCAGGGCGTCCATGTCATCATCGCCCGGGGCGGGAATGATCTCGCGCCGATAGGCTACTTCCGCCATCATATAGGGGGCGGTGATGTCGATCCGCCGGATGTCGAAGCGCCTGACGCCCTGGATGATGGCCGTGATGGTGTCGTCGGGCATCTCGATGGTCTTGACGATGCGTCCGAGCGTACCGATGGGGAAGATGTCGTCGGGCGTGGGGTCTTCCACCTTGGCGTCACGCTGGGTGACGGCACCGAGGAGCCTTCCGCTGCGGAAGACATCGTTGATCAGCTGGATGGATTTGGGCCGTCCCACCGTAACGGGGATGACCGTATTGGGAAATAGAATCGCGTTCCTGAGCGGGAGGATGGGCAGGGTGGGGGGAAGGTCCACTTCGCGGAGCTCGCCGCCCGGGTTGTCCATGTTCATGACCGGAATGATGTTGACTTCACTTCCGGAACCGCCAAAAATCTTCTGCAAAATATCGTTGTTGTCCATAATTTCGTGTCAAAATGTCAGTCAGTGCGGCCGAAATGGGCCGGCGGTAGAAATGGTCAATAGTTATGCCAAACAAAATTGCAAAAAAATAGTCACTTGTTTTTGATAATTAAAAAAATAGACCTATTTTTGCAACCCCTTGAAAAAGGGACTCAACTGATTGATACTTAAAATATACATTATTATTATGACTAAAGCTGAAATTGTAAACGAAATCGCCAAAAGCACTGGCGTTGAAAGAATTAAGGTGCAGGGCGTTGTGGAAGGCTTCATGGAAAGCGTGAAAAACTCGCTGGCCAACGGTGAAAACGTCTATCTCCGTGGCTTCGGCAGCTTCACGGTGAAGACCCGCGCGAAGAAAACGGCCCGGAACATCTCCAAGAACACGACCATCGTGATCCCCGCCCACAATGTTCCCGCCTTCAAGCCTGCCAAGACCTTCATCGCCCAGGTGAGCAAAGAAGCGTAAACCCTTTAAATTATATATATTATGCCTAACGGAAAGAAGCATAAGAGGCACAAGATGGCCACGCACAAGCGTAAGAAACGCCTGCGCAAGAACAGACATAAGAAGAAATAAGGTTGTCTAAGGTACTCTTATCCACCGATTAATCTAAAGCAGAGCATTCTGCTTTAGATTATTTTCGTTTTTACAAGTATGGACAAAGATCTGATCATTGATGTAGGCCAGTCCGAAATTTCGATCGCCCTGCTCGAGAACAAACGCTTGATCGAGCTAAACCGGGAGAAGACGGAAGGACGCGGCTTCAGTGTGGGAGATGTCTATCTTGGACGAGTCAAAAAGATCTTGCCGTCGCTCAACGCCGCCTTCGTGGACATCGGCGATGAGAAGGACGCTTTCGTACACTACCTCGATCTGGGGTTGAACTTCAAGGCATTCGACCACTTCGTCAGAAGCATCAATGCCAACAGCGACTTTACGCAACTGTACCGGAATACCCGGATCGATGACATTCTGGAAAAAGAAGGCAAAATCGAACGCTTCCTCTCACCGGGGCAGCCGATTGCCGTCCAGATTGTCAAGGAACCCATCTCGACCAAGGGATCGCGCCTGACGGCGGAGATTTCGATAGCGGGCCGCAACCTGGTCCTGCTGCCGTTCGCCGACAAGGTCAGCATCTCCCAGAAAATTGCCTCCCGCGAGGAGAAAAAACGACTGGAGCGGCTGGTTTACAGCATCCTGCCCCCGAACTACGGGGTCATCATCCGCACGGCTGCTGAAGGAAAACGCGCCGCCGTGCTCGATGCGGAGCTCAAGAGCCTGATCAAGAAATGGGAAGACTCCTGGCCCTGCATTGCCAAGAACAAGGGCGTCCAGCTGCTTTTCACGGAAAACAGCCGGACCACCACCATCCTCCGCGACCTGCTCAACGACTCGTTCACGAACATCTACGTCAACGACGAGTCCGTCTACAAGGAGGTCGATGACTATGTGACGATGATCTCTCCCGAACAGGAGAAGATCGTCAAACTCTACAAAGGCAACGAACCGATTCTCGACCATTTCGAGGTGAGCCGCCAGATCAAGGGCTCCTTCGGAAAGATCGTTTCCATCAAATCGGGCGCCTATCTCATCATCGAACACACGGAAGCCCTCCACGTGATCGATGTCAACAGCGGTATCCGCGCCAAACAGAAAGACCAGGAAAACAACGCTTTCGAGGTCAATAAAAATGCAGCCGAAGAGATCGCGCGCCAACTGCGCCTGCGCGACATGGGCGGCATCGTCATCATCGACTTCATCGATATGGACGACAGCAACCACCGCCAGCAACTCTTCAAGTATATGCAGGAACTGATGGCCGGCGACCGTGCGAAGCATACGGTCCTTCCCCTGACCAAATTCGGCCTGATGCAGATCACGCGTCAGCGGGTCCGTCCCGCCACGGAGATCAACACGGCCGAAGTCTGCCCCACCTGCCACGGTACGGGCAAGGTCGGACCGACCATCCTCTTTGACGAGACCGTCGAGCGCCAGCTCGCCTATTACGTCAAGGAACGGAGCATGAATTCGTTCGTGCTCAAGGTCAGCCCCATCTTCGAGGCCTACCTGACCAAAGGTTTCAACAGCATCCGCCGCAAGTGGTGCCGTAAATATTCCTGCAAGATCAAGATCGAGGGCAATACCGACTACTCGCTCCTGCAGGCCACGTGGTGCAAGCCCGACGGCGAGCCCATCGAATAACCCATTTCTATTACTATTATATAGGTATGGCCCGTAAAAAGAAATCGAAGAAGCACAACCTCGCTCCGGGATTCCGGAGCGAGGAACGTGCCCGGCTGATCCGCTCCCGCCGCAAGGTCATCCTTTTCAACGAGCGGGAACTCTCGCTGATCGACCAGTACTGCGAGAAGTTTTCGGTGCGCAACCGCTCCGCTTTCATGCGCGATATCGTCATTTCGCACATCCTGCAGCAGCTTGACGACAATTATCCCAAACTTTTTTAAAAAAAGTCGAAAAAAAGTTTGTTTTATCAAAATAATGTCTACCTTTGCGGTCCCGTTCGGGAAGCAAGTTGATTGAATCGCAGAAAAACGGCCCTCCAGGGCCCTCAAGCAAAAAAAATCAAATTTTTTTTGCAGATTAAAAAAAGGTTCTTACCTTTGCGACCCGTTTCGGAAGAAACGACAGTTCATTGAAAGAATAGGAAGAAAACAAGTACAAGCAAGTACCGATTTTACTTAGTAAAATCAGAGAGCGAAGCGTTGATTCTTTTGGTAAAGAATTGAAAGTTGCAGGATCCAGCTTGAGTTATATAGAAATTATACAATGAAGAGTTTGATCCTGGCTCAGGATGAACGCTAGCGGCAGGCTTAACACATGCAAGTCGAGGGGCAGCGGGTGTAGCAATACATGCC
>CACYZM010000007.1 GCA_902778855.1 uncultured Bacteroidia bacterium | reverse complement strand
ATCCTGCGGCGCCCGGGAGTTATCGGTGCGCGCAAAGGCGACCAGCGTCTCCAGTTCCCCGAGCCACTCCTTCAGGTTGGCGGGCATGTCGTCGCCCGTTTCGAAACGGTTCGTGTAGGAATAGGCCAGCACCGGGGTGCAGACATCCTCGCCAGCTACGATGACAAAGCCGCCGCCGGCGCGGTTGAAAATGTAAAAGGCCGGGCGCTCTTCGCCCGCCTTGGTACGCGGCGCGGAGGCCAGTTCCACCTGCCGCAGCGGCGCCATGCGGAGCGCCGCATTGCGGTCGTGCTGGAAGACGGCACGCGCAACCACCTGCGCTTTCTCCAGGCACACGCTCCGCACGAAGCGGGAGCACCGCAGCCAATAGCGCAAGGACAAGAGTCAGTTTTCTCATATTCAAGTTCAGGATCTACATACTTCTGACAAAGATTTCAAGGACACGGCCCTTGAGTTCCCGCCACTTACCGGCCACCATCGCGAAGAAGCTGTCGGTCTGGTCGTCGAGCAACTGCGCGACCGCCGCTTCCCTGCCCTCGGCAGGAAGCGCCTTGACCTTCTCCTGGAGCGCGGCATCCTGTTCGAACATCATCCGTTCGAAGAGCGCGCGCTGGGGTTCCAGCACCTTGCGCGTCTTGTCCCAGTAGATGGTGGCGATGCGGTTGGTTTCGCGGAAAGCCCAGACAGCCGCCTCGGGGCGGTAGCTGTTCTGTCCGCAGTGGTTGAGCGCCTCGGGGAGCTTCGTGCCGCCCGCATAGATCGGGAAACGCGGGCTCTGGCCCGGGTTGTCGAGCGACATCCACAGCACGCCGCCCACTTCGTCGGGCAGCCAGCTGCGGCACTGGGCGATAAAGGAATAGCTGCACTGGATCACCGCGATGGTCCGGCGGTTGGTGACGGTGCCGGGCGCAATCTGGTTGAGCATGGCGCGCATATCGGCCGACATCCAGTTGGAGACCGGCGTCACTTCTTCGTCATATTCGGTATAGGTCGAATTCGGATACGGCGGGCTGTTGGGATCCTTCACGCGACGGTGTGCCTTGATCTTGAGGTTCTGGCCCATATCGAGGTCGGTTCCTTCGTAGGTCTCGCGGTAGAAGGCCAGCACCATTTCGGGCGTGACCGGCACTTCCGGCTTGACCGAGAACGGAAGTTCTTCATCGTCGAGCGACAGGCCCAGCGACGGAGCCAGCGTGCTCAGCACGAAATATTCCCGGACGGAGAACGGCTTGCGGTTGGCATCGCCGACCACCTTCCAGAACTTCAGCGGGCCCTTACCATCCCACAAGCCCAGGGCTTTCGCTTTCTTCTTCAGATCCTTGCAGTACATGAAATGGTCGGGATCGTTGAAATCGATGGCGCCGATGCGGGCGATATTGGCGGAGATGCCCACGTGATCGTCGGGAATGCGCTGGGCGGCCCAGATGGCGCCGGGTTCGCCCGGGCCGGGACCGTTGATCTCGAACTGCCACACTTCGTTGGGATCGGCCACCGTGAGGCATTCACCCCAGTCGGCATAGCCGTATTTCTCGGCCATCTCCCCCATCAGGCGGATGGCGTCGCGGGCGTTGTCGCAGTACTCGAGCGCGAGACGGCAGAGTTCTTCGATCCAGAACACGCCGTTGCGGTTGATCAGGTCGCGGTTGCCGTCGTACGTGGTCTCGCCGATGGCCAGCTGCTTTTCGTTCATGCACGGATAGGCCGTGTTGACGAAGCGGTAGGTCTGGGCCTTGGGCGGCACGATGCGGCCCGTCTCATAGACGCCGCGGGGATCCCACGGTTCCTCCTTATGCAGAACATTGAAGAAATAGGGTTCCGTCTCGCCCGGAGCAAAGGTCTTGCGGGGCTCGATGGTGATGAAAGTCCTGTAGTATGAGTCGCAGCAATGGGCGGTCATCACCGACCCGTCGCTGGAGGCTTTCTTGCCGACCATAATGGAAGTGCAGGCATCGCCGGAAGGCACGGAGCAGAGCAGCAGGGCCGCTGCTGCGACGATACAGTTATTGAGCAGTTTCATTTTGCGGTAGTTTATGGATCTTGATATTGAAGGCAGCGTAAGCGATGGCGATCAGCGGCGTGATGAAGCAGAAGATCGCGAAGGGGAAATAGGCCATGGTGGCCACGCCGAGCACGCTCGACTGCACCACGGCACAGGTGTTCCAGGGCACCAGCACGGAGCTCACCGTGCCGGAATCCTCCAGCGTACGGCTGAGCACCTCCGGCGCCAGGCCGAAGCGCCTGTAGGCGGAGCGGAACATATTGCCCGGCAGCAGGATGGCCATGAACTGGTCGGAGAGCGTGAGGTTGCAGAAGACGCAGCTCAGCACGGTGGCCGTGACCAGGCCGCCCTGGCGGCGGACCCGGGAGAGGATGGCCGCGGTGATGGTCTCCACCATGCCGCAGGCCGAGAGGCAGCCGCCGAAGAGCATCACGGCGATGATGATCCAGACGGTATTGACCATGCCGCCCATTCCGTGGGTCGAGGCCAGGCGGGTGATGAGGGGATCGGAGGTCGTGATGTCGACGTTGGTCGACATCATCTGCATCAGCGATCCGAAGAACCGGCGCCAGCCGGTCACGTCAGCCCCCACGATCTGGTCGATGATCTGCGGCTGGGCGAAGAACGCCAGGATGCCGCCCGCAAGCGCCGAAAGGAACAGCGTCACCATCGGCGGCACTTTCTTGAAGATCATCAGAATCGTCAGGACGGGAACGAGCAGGTACCAGCCGGAGATATGGAAAGTCTCCTGCAGGACCGCCATCTGGCGGCCGATCTCGACTTCCGACGTCACGGGAACCACGAAGCCCACGATGCCGTACACCGCCAGACAGATGACGAGCGCCGGCAAGGTGGTCAGCAGGGTATAGCGGACGTGCGTATACAGGTTCACGCCGGCGATGGACGCCGACAGGTTGGTCGTATCACTCAGCGGCGAAACCTTGTCGCCCAGATAGGCGCCCGAAATGATCGCACCGGCCAGCCACCCCGAAGGAATGCCGATGAAGGTGCCTGCGCCGAAGAGCGCTACGCCGATGGTGCCCACCGTCGTCCAGGAACTGCCCGCCAGCAGCGACACCAGCGCGCACAGCAGGAAGGCCAGCACGATGAAGATCTTCGGATGGATCAGCTTCAGGCCGTAATAGATCATCGTCGGGACGATGCCCGAAAGCATCCAGGTGGCCGTCAGCGCACCGATGGAGAGCAGGATGATGATGGCGGAGCTGGTGTTGCCCAGATTCTCCCCCACCTTTTCCTCGAAGGTGCGCCAAGGCACCTTGAGGCCGTACAGGCCGATGAGGCAGGTCAGGACGGCCGAGGCAAAGATGGCGATCTGGGAAGGTCCGCCGGTGAGCTCGTCCCCGAAAATAAACACCCCGATCATCAACAGGGCGATCAGGAACAGCACGGGTACGAGCGACAGAAGGAGTCCGGGCTTCTTCATAAGCTACAGCATCTTTTTCTTGCGGAAGATCAGGAAGACCACCAGCACGATCAGGATCATGCCCGACAGGATGATGGCCATGTCCCAGTTCCCGCCCACCAGGGGCAGTTTGACGTTCATGCCGTAGAAGCTGGCGATGAGCGTGGGCGGCATCAGCAGGAGCGAGACCAGCGTGAAGACCTTCATAATCTTGTTCTGGTCGAGCTCGATCAGACCGAGGACGGTGTTCTGGAGGTATTCCAGACGCTCGAAACTGAAGTCCGTATGGTTGATCAGCGACGAGATGTCCTTGAGCAGGATGCCCAGCTTGCCGTTGATCACGTCGGGGGTCTTGTCGGAACGGAGGATGCCAGAAATCATGCGCTGCTTATCGACGATGTTCTCGCGCACCAGCATCGTGTTTTCCTGGAGCTGGTTGATATCGAGGAGGAATTCCTCGTTGACGTCTTCGCCCAAGCTCACGCGGCGGCTGTACTGGCCGATTTCCTTCGACATCAGCTCGATCATGTCGGCGTCGAGGTCGATCCGGTTCTCCAGGATGCCCACCAGCACGTGGAAGCCCGTGGGATAGAGGCCCGAATTGAACAGGATCCGGCGCTGGATGTCGGTGAAACTGCGCAGGGGAACCTGGCGGATGGAGGTCATCGTATGGCCGGTCAGCACGAAGGAGACGCTCTCCATCGTGTAGTTCTCGGAGCTCGGGATCAGGAAGTTCGTATTGGCGAAGATCGAATCGATGGTCTCGCTGTAACGCGAAGAACTCTCGATCTCCTCGGCCTGCGCGCGGCTCTGCAGCGTGGTGTTGAGAAATACCTCGACGGCCCGTTTCTCCTCACCCGTGGGGTTGAACAGATCGAGCCAGAGCGCATCCTCGCGCGTGATTTTCTTCAGGATGGAGAGGGATTCCGAAACTTCGGCCTGCCCGTTGCTATGGTAAAAGATTTTGATCATTTTTCCTCGAGTTTAATGGGTTGAGCATTCCGTGGGCCGGCCTCCGCCGGCAGTCACCGCTACACCCATTCTCGAGGGGTCAGTTTCTCCAGGGCCACGCGCCAGAATTCGGTGAGGCCGGCGCGTTTCTCGCGGTCGAGCGGGAAGGAGATGTTTTCCTGCAGATACTTGCAGGCGTAATCCCTGGGAAACTGATGATCATCCATGGCTACAGCCTCGGCCAGATGGCTGACGCCATAGGCCAGGGCCTGGTTGAACGAAGTGATGAAAGCCGGATCAAGCGGCTTGTTGGCGATCCAGGCGGCGAAAACGAACGGAAGGTGCTTGAGGGCGATCCATTCTTCGGCCAGATCGTACACGTAAGGGAACCGGGCGGCATTGCGCATGGCCTTGTCGCCGATAAGCAGGTAGCACTGCGAAGGATCGAGCGGCTGGGCGGAGAAATCGAAGGGCACGAACTGCGGATCGATCCCCCACTTCTCGCGGCAGAGATAGCGGGTCAGCAGCACGGAGGTGCGGCTGTCGATATCGAGCCGGATCTCGCCGACTTCCCCGATGGGGCGGCCGGAGACGACGATCACGCTGGCCACGGGGCCCGTGGCGCCAATGCAGTAATCGCCGACGATGTGGGGATCGGCCAGGTCGGCGATGGCGCCGACCGGCATGATACCCACGTCGGCCCGGTCTTCGCGGAGCATTTTCGCCGATTCGGAAGGGGTGCAGAAATGCAGCGCCACGGAGCCGGGGGCCATGCAGGTCTCCAGCCCGTAGATGAACGGGATCGTGTTCAGATAGTTGATAGCCGCAATTCTCACCATATCCGGCAAAGTTACGAATTAATTTTTATTTGGCGGTCTCTTTGACCCGGAAAAGCCACATCCCGAAGAAGGTCAGCAGGCCGTTCACAATCAGCAGGGTAAAGCCCAGGTCGAAGCCGAGGTAGCGTTTGCTCAGCAGGTTGAACACCAGACAGAGCACCGGCGCCGCGATGGCGATCCACGGCGTGGCGCCGTCGCGCACCTTCGTCTTGGTCAGGATGCCGAAGAAGAACAGGCCCAGCAGCGGACCGTAGGTATAGGACGCCAGCTTGTAGACCAGGTTGACCACTGCGTCGCTGCTGACGACAAACAGCACGACGATGATGATCAGGAACAGCAGGGCCACCCCGGCGTGCACTTTCTTGCGGATGGATTCCTTGCGGCTTTCCGTCAGGTCCTTGCGCTCGTTGAAATGCAGGTAGTCCACGCAGAACGACGTGGTGAGCGAAGTCATCGCCGCACCCGCGCTCGGATAGGAAGCCGAGATCAGGCCGATCAGGAAGAGCACGCCCACGCCGACGCCGAAATACTGGCTGGCGATGGTCGGGAACAGTTCGTCGGTCTTGGTGATGCCCAGGGCGTCAAAGCCGCCCAGGCTCTGCGCATAGACACACAGCAGCGCGCCCATCAGCAGGAAGAAGAAGTTCACCACCACGATGATGATGGAGGTGGTGTACATATTTTTCTGGGCCGCCTTGATATCCTTGCAGGCCAGGTTCTTCTGCATCATCGCCTGGTCAAGGCCGGTCATCGCGATGGTCACGAAAATACCCGAGATGAACTGCTTGACGGCGTTGGTGCCGTGGCTCCAGTCCCAGTCGAACCAACTGGTGAAGGTATGGCCGGCGCCCACCGAGCCGGCGTTCTCATTGACCGTTCCGCCGACCACGGAGAACATTTCCCCGAAGCTCCAGCCCATGTTCTTGCAGATGTAGTAGATGGTCAGGCCGACGGCCAGCAACATAAACGTGGTCTGCAGCACGTCGGTCCAGATGATGGTCTTCACGCCGCCCTTGTAGGTGTAGAAATAGAGCAGCACCAGGAAAATGGCCGTAATGAGGGTGAACAGCAGCAGCGGCGACATCTTGTCCGCCATGCCGCGCGGCATGAAGGCGAAGAACACCACGATGACCACGAACACGCGCACGGCTGCGCCCAGGACGCGGGACACCATGAACACGGTGGATCCCGTCTTGTGCGACTTCGGCCCGAACCTTTCCCCAAGATAGGTGTAGATCGAGGTGAGGTTCATCTTGTAGTAGAGCGGCAGCAATACCTTCGCGATGATGATGTAGCCTCCCACGAAACCGAGCACCAGCGGCATATAGAAGAAATTCTGGACCCAGACGTTGCCGGGCACCGAGATGAAGGTGACGCCGGAAATCGAGGCGCCGATCATGCCGTAGGCCACCACGGGCCAGGGTGCTTTCTTGTCGCCGGAGAAGAAGGAGTTCGATCCGGCCTTGCGCCCCGTGATCCAGGAAATCAGGAACAGGAGCGCGGTATAAGCGGCGAATGCCACCAGGAACCATACGAAGGGAAAGTCGTGTCGCATAGGTCAGGGTTTGAAGATTTGTCGGTTGGCGATCGAGCGGCCGAGGGTCAGCTCGTCGGCGTATTCGAGATCGTCGCCGAAGCCCACGCCGCGCGCGATGGCGGTCACGGTCACGGGAAAACGGGCGATCTGCTTGTAGAGATAATAGGCGGTGGTCTCCCCCTCCATGCTGGTGCTCAAGGCGAGAACCACTTCGCGGACCTCGCCTTTTTCCAGGCGGTCCGTCAGTTCACGGATGCGGAGGTCTCCCGGGCCGACGCCGTCGATCGGCGAAATGATGCCGCCCAGGATATGGTACAGGCCACGGTACTGGCCCGTGTTCTCGATGCTGAGCACGTCGCGCAGGCTTTCCACCACGCAGACGACGCTCCGGTCGCGGCGCGGATCGCTGCACAGCGGGCAGACGCCGTCGTCGGAGACCATCCCGCAGTCGGGGCAGAAGCGGATGTCGCGCTTGAGGCGCGTCAGGGCGCCGGCGAACTGCTCGACGTTCTCGCGGGGCAGGTCCAACAGGTGAAGGGCCAGCCGCAGGGCTGTCCGCTGCCCCACCCCGGGAAGCGAGGAGAGCTGGGCGACGGCCTCTTCCAGCAAGGCGGACGAGTAGGTGCGGCGGAACATCGGCGAGCCGGGTTATTTGCGCTTGTCGGGGTTCTGGGCGAAATAGGTATCCACGGCGTTGCGGACGGAGCCGTAGTGCAGCAGCATGGCCTTAGCCTCGCCGTAGTCTTCGATACCGGTCTCGTCCATAATCATCTTCGTGCCGCGGTCCACCAGCTTCTTGTTGGTGAGCTGCATGTCCACCATCTTGTTGCCCTTGACGTGGCCCAGGCGGATCATCGCGGAGGTCGAAATCATATTGAGGATGAGCTTCTGGGCGGTGCCCGATTTCATCCGGGTGCTGCCGGTCACGAACTCGGGGCCGACCACGGCCACGATCGGGACTTCGGCGGCAGCGGCCACGGGCGCGTCGGGATTGCAGGTGATGCAGCCCGTCAGCAGGCCGCGCTTGCGCGCCTCTTCGATGGCACCGATCACGTAGGGCGTGGTGCCGGAGGCGGCGATGCCGACCACGGTATCGTCGGTCGTCGGTTCGAAGGCTTCGATATCCTTCCAGCCCTGGGCCTTGTCGTCCTCGGCGCCTTCGGCGGCGCGGCGGATGGCGCTGTCGCCACCGGCCATCATGCCGATGAACAGGTCGTAGGGCGCGCCGTAGGTCGGCGGGATTTCGGAAGCGTCGAGAATACCGAGCCGGCCGCTGGTGCCGGCGCCCACGTAGAAGACGCGGCCGCCGCGCTTCACGCGCGGCACGATGCCTTCAACCAGTTTCTCGATCTGCGGAATGCAGCCGGCCACCACCTCGGGTACGTGCCGGTCTTCCCGGTTCATGCCCTCGAGCAACTCCCGGGTCGTCATCTTGTCCAGGTTCGTGTAGTTCGAACTCTGCTCGGTAACTTTCATCGGATTATCGTTTTATTTCGTGTTCTTGTGATAGGCGACCAGGCCGTCGATCGGGCCCTGCAGGATGATGCCCATCCGCATGCCCGCGGCGTTCACGGCCTTTTCGAGGATATCCTTGTAATAGTAAGCGATGGAGCCCACGAAGTTCACCGGATACTTCTTGTAGTCGTAGTGGACGATGTTGCGGCGCAGGAACTCCTCAAAGCTGCTCTTCAGCAGGTTGGCGATGTGGGGATGGTTCTTGAACTCGGCGATGAAGGGCGAGAACGACGCCAGGAAACGGCTCGGCATCGGTTCGCGGTACACCTTCTGGACGATGGCCATATAATCGAGGCCATAGCGTTTGGTGAATTCCTTCTCGACGGGCGGCGGGAGCAGGCCCTTGATGAAATCGGAGAGCAACCGCTTGCCCAGGTAGGCGCCGCTGGCTTCGTCGCCGAGGATGAATCCGCCGGCGCGGACATTCTCCGCAATCCCCTCCCCATCATAGAAACAACTGTTCGAGCCCGTACCCAGGATGCAGGCGATGCCCGGCTTGTGGCCGCACAGCGCGCGCGCCGCCGCCAGCACGTCGGAAACCGCCTCGCAGGTCGAACCCGGGAACACCTTGCCGAAGCAACGCTCCAGCTTCGCCGAAGGCTCGCCGCCCACGACACCGGCTCCGTAGAAGAAGATCGCGTCAACCTTCGTCCCGATTACGGGCACCAGTTTATCCGTCAGAATCTGTTCGATTTCCGCATCTTCCATAAAAACCGGATTGATGCCCACGGTCTCGATCGCCTTGACCGACCCGTCGTCCAAAATGGCCCGCCACGAAACCTTGGTCGAGCCGCTGTCCGCTATCAGTTGCATAGTATGTCAAATTATTGATTATCCAACAAAGATAATCAAATAATCCGACATTATCAATCTACATACACCCCGTTGCGGCGCCAGTTGCGGATGCCGAAGCAGGACATGATGATGTAGCAGACGTACATCGCGGCCATCCAGTACATGCCGCTATAAATGAAGACGCCGACGGTCAGCAGGTCGAGGCCGATCCAGATGAACCACTGGCACATATACGACTTGCTGAGGAAGAAGGTGCCGACCATGCTGCCCACGGCGATGAAGGCATCCCAGTAGGGCTGGCTCGGGAACAGGGCGGTGCCGTTGGCTTCGGCGTACACCCGGAGGATGTGGGCCAGCGCGAAAAAGGCCGGGACGGCGATGCCCAGGGTCCAGGCGCCCGTCTTCCAGTCGAAGCGGCGGATGGCCACTTTCTGCCCGGTGGGATTCTTCTCCTCCCCGTACTCGGCAATCGCTTCTTCCTTGATTTCCTTGAACGCGTGGATGCCATAGAAGGCCATCACGATGTAGTAGACCTGGATGACCGTCATCGACAGGAAGTTGTTGTGCCAGTAGACGAAGATGTTCAGGATGGAGGTCAGGATGCAGACGTACCAGAGCAGCCGCGTCTTGCGGATCTCCAGATACACGTAATAGATCCCCACGACCATGGCGAGAATCTCCAGCCAGCCCCAGATATCCAGGCCGGCAAAATAGGCCAGCGCCTGCTCGAGCATGGGCTAGGCTCCTTCCAGGTCGAGCACCGTCTTCACCGGAACATCTTCCGGGAACTTGGCGACGCTGCCGAAATCTTTCAGATTGATGATGAAGCTGGCGTACACCTGCTTCGGATGGAATTGCTTGACCAGTTTGACGGCCGCCAGCGAGGTACCGCCGGTGGCCAGCAGGTCGTCGTGGACCAGCACCACGTCGTCTTCGACGATGGCGTCGGTGTGCATCTCGATCCGGTCGTGGCCGTATTCCAGGGAATATTCCATACTGACCGTATCGGCAGGCAGTTTGCCCGGCTTGCGGATCAGCACGAAGCCTGCGCCCAGGCGCGAGGCCAGCGCGGCTCCCATCACGAAGCCGCGGCTTTCGATGCCGGCCACTTTCGTGATGCCCTTGTCCTTGAATTCCTCATAGAGGATGTCCTCGACTTCCTTGAAAGCGACGGGATCCTTGAACAATGTGGTGACATCCCAGAAGAGGATGCCTTTCTTGGGGTAATCGGGCACAGTCCGCAGACTGGCGATCAGGCTTTCTTTGCTCATCTATTTCTTTTCGACTAAGGTGATTCGGTACATTTTCGGCCAGTATTTGCCGGTGAGCCAGATGCCGCCGCGGGCGTCGACGGCGATGCCGTTGAGCACGTCGGTGCTGGGCTTGCGGAGCGCGGCGGGCAGCAGCCCCCGGCAGTTGATCACGCCCGTCACCGCGCCCGTCTGGGGATTGATGCGGACGATCTGGTCGGTGCCGTAGACATTGGCCCAAATCTCGCCTTTGATGTATTCCAGCTCGTTCAGATACATGACTTTCTGCCCGCGCAAGGTGACGGTGATGGTCCGCTCCGGAGCAAAAGTATCAGGGTTGCGGAAGGTTATCGTGGAGGAGCCGTCGCTCATGATCAGGCTCTTCCCGTCGGTGGTCAGGCCCCAGCCTTCCCCGTTGTAGCGGCAGGTGCCGATCTTCTCGAGCGAAGCGAGGTCATAGACGAAGCATTCGTGCTCCTGCCAGGTGAGGATGAAGAGGCGGCCGTTCAGGACGCAGGACCCTTCGACGAAATAGCGGCCTTCGAAGTTCAGGCGCTTGAGCACCTTTCCCGTCAGAAGATCGACCTTGCGGAAGCTGGATTCCCCATACTGCCCGGCCGACTCGTAGAGCTGCCCTTCGTGGAAGAACAGGCCCTGCGTGTACGAAGCGACGTCGTGCGGCACGGTTTCCTCCACCTTGAACCCGTAGGTCTTGACGTTCTGCGCCGAGGCGGTGCAGGCACAGGAAGAAAGGGCGATCAGTGCGGCGAGAAGGATATGGGAAAGGCGTTTCATAATCGGGGCTATTGGGAGTACTTCCGGTAATTCCCGCTCTGTTTCTTGACCGGCTCGCAGGTCAGGCCCACGCCGAGTTTCTTGAAGACCTTGCGGTCCACTTCCGTGAGCATCACGGTGCAGTGGACCTGGCAGCCCTTGAGCTGCGGCAGGCAGTCGATGGCCTTCCGGCAGTTCTCGTCGGACAGGCTCAGCATCGAGATGGCAACCAGCACCTCGTCGGTGTGGAGGCGCGGATTGTGGCCGTGCAGGTACGACACTTTCGTCTTCTGGATCGGTTCGATCATTTCGGCGGGAATCAGCTTGACCGGATGCGGGATGCCGGCCAGGTGCTTGAGTGCGTTCAAAAGCAGTGCCGCACTCGGACCGAGGAGCGAACTCTGCTCCGCGGTGACGACCGTGCCGTCGGGGAGCTCCATGGCGGCGGCGTACTCGTCGCTGCTGGCTTCGCGCTGCTTGGCGGCCACCGTCACGCGCCGGTATTCCGTGGCCAGGTTGGCCTGTTTGAGCAGGAGCGTGAGTTTGTTCACCTCCTTTTCATTGTCTTCGCCTTCGGCCATGTTGCACAGGCCGGAATAGTAGCGGCGGATCACTTCGTTATTGGCGGCTTCGCGGCATACGTCGTCGTCGCTGATGCAGAAGCCGATCATATTGACGCCCATATCGGTGGGCGACTTGTACGGGTTGCTGCCGTAGATCTGGGTGAACAGCGCGTCGAGCACGGGGAAGATTTCGATGTCGCGGTTATAGTTGACGGCCACCTGGCCATAGGCCTCCAGGTGGAACGGGTCGATCATATTGACGTCGTCCAGGTCTGCGGTGGCGGCTTCGTAGGCGATGTTGACGGGATGCTTCAGCGGCAGGTTCCACACGGGGAAGGTCTCGAACTTGGCATAGCCGGCCTTCACGCCGCGCTTGCTCTCGTTGTAGAGCTGGCTCAGGCACACGGCCATCTTGCCGCTGCCCGGGCCGGGGGCCGTGACCACGACGAGCGGCTGGGTGGTTTCCACATAGTCGTTCTTGCCGAAGCCTTCGTCCGAAGCGATGAGGGTCACGTTGGTCGGATATCCTTCGATGATATAGTGGTAATAGGCCTTGATGCCCATCCGCTCCAGCCTTTCGCGGAAGGCTACGGCGCTGGCCTGGCCGTTGAAATGTGTGATGACGACGGAGTTGACTTTCAGGTCACGGCTTTCGAACTCTTCGCGGAGGCGCAGCACGTCGACGTCGTAGGTGATGCCCAGGTCGCTGCGGATCTTGTTCTTCTCGATGTCGACGGCGGAGACGACGATGACGATCTCCATCACGTCACGCAGCTGCATCAGCATCTTGAGCTTGCTGTCGGGCTCGAAACCCGGCAGCACGCGGCTGGCGTGGAAATCGTCGAACAGTTTGCCGCCGAATTCCATATAGAGTTTGTCCCCGAAATGCGAAATGCGTTCTTTGATGCGATCTGACTGAATCTTCAGATACTTGTCGTTGTCGAAGCCGATTTTCATAGTCCCGTAAAGTCTTTACGGGCTACAAATATAGAAAAAAATCGCGACAAACCATTTTTCTTGTACCTTTGCAAGCGGCAAGCTTTTCTGTCGCGCCGCCTTCGGGCGGTGAGGAAAGTCCGGACAGCGCAGAGCGCCTCCCTGTGGAAAGCACAGATGGGTGAAAGTTCATGGAGCGCGTAACAGAAAACAACCGCCGGTTTAGCTCGGACTTGATCCGGGTCCGGCAAGGGTGAAAACGCGGGGTAAGAGCCCACGACCGGCGTCGGCGACGCCGCCGGGGTACGCACCGGAGGGCTGCAAGGCCAAATATATCGGCGTCTGAGGGCTGCTCGCCTGAGCCGAGGGGTAGGCTGCATCAGATAAATGACAGAAGCCCGCAAGGGTACAGAATCCGGCTTACCGGCTTGCCTTTTTTAGATATGAAACGCATCATCATACTTCTCAGCGCCCTTCTCGGGCTCGTATTCAACGCTTCCGCCTATGAAAAGGGCGATGCGCGCTTCACGCAGCAAGACGTGGAGAATTTCCAGCAAGTGATGGACCTCGTGGCCGGCGACCGCGACCTGCCGATGAGCGAACTGGTCATCAAGGTGGCCAAGCATTTCCTCGGCACCCCGTACGTGGCCGGCACGCTGGAGATCGAACCCGAACGCCTGACGGTCAACACCCGCGAGACCGACTGCATCCTCTTCGTGGAAATGTGCCTGGCCCTGTCCCTGACCGCCAAGGACGCCGAACCGACCTTCGACAAATATGTGGACAACCTCCGCAAGCTCCGCTACCGCAACGGCAAGGTCGACGGCTACGCCTCCCGCCTGCACTACACCTCCGAATGGATCATCCAGGGCACTACACGCGGCATCTTCCGCGAAGTGAGCCGCGAATGCGGCGGATCGCCCCTCGACCAGAAGTTCAACTTCATGTCGAACCATCCGGCCTCGTACAAGCAGCTCAAGGACAATCCGAAGAACGTGGCCAAGATCCGCGCCGCCGAGCAGAACCTCGAAACCTGGGACTATTGGTACATCCCCAAGGCCGACCTGCCCAAGTGCATCCAGAACATCAAGACGGGCGACATCGTCGGTTTCAACAGCTCGACCCCCGGCCTCGACATCGCCCACGTGGCCTACGCCTACTGGGAAGGCGACACCCTAACCTTCATCCACGCTTCGTACACCGATAAGAAAGTGGTCATCAACAAGACCCCGCTGGTGCCGTATACCAACGGCATCAAGGCCCACAACGGCTTGCGGGTCGTCCGGCTGAACGATTTTTAAAAAAATATTTTAGAATCCGGGACTTTTGACTATTTTTGCAGTCCCAAACCAAGCCACTTTAGCTCAGTCGGTAGAGCAGCGCATTCGTAACGCGCAGGTCGGCAGTCCGAGTCTGCCAAGTGGCTCAAAAAAGAGTCAGGAATCGTCCTGACTCTTTTTTTGTCTCTCCAGCTTGGGGACATAATAAGAAAGGCCGGCGAATTGCTTCGTCGGCCTTCTTAAAGAATTACCCACTTTATTATTTCTTGAAGTAGTCGGCCACCTCTTCGGTGGGGACGAGTTGTTCCTCGAATGCGTAGGCGCCAGTGCGGGGGGATTTGACCATCTTGATGCACTTGACCACATTCTTCAGCTGCGACTTGTCGCCGCTGAACGTTGCGACAGCTTTCTTTGCCATGGTATAATAAAGTTAAGGGTTTACTTGATCTCCTTGTGCACGGTATAGCGTTTGAGGTACGGGTTGTACTTCTTGAGTTCCATGCGCTCGGACGTGTTCTTCTTGTTCTTGGTCGTGATGTAACGGGAAATGCCGGGAACACCGCTCTGGCGCTGCTCGGTGCATTCCAGGATCACCTGAACTCTGTTACCTTTCTTTGCCATATCCGTAAAATTAAACGATGTTGATCAAACCTTTTTCCCGGGATTCCTTCAGGGTTTCGGCGAGACCGTTCTTGTAGATGGTCTTCATACCCTTGCAGGACACTTTCAGGGTCACGTATCGCTGTTCCTCTTCGAGCCAGAAACGTTTGGTCTTGAGGTTCGGGGCGAATTCGCGTTTAGTACGTCTCTTGGAGTGGGAAACATTGTTTCCGATCACCCGCTTCTTTCCAGTAACTTGACAAACTCGTGCCATTGTTGTATCTTTTTTATTTTCTATTTTCCAAAGGGGCTGCAAATATCTTGTTTTTTCTCCAAAAAAACAAATAAAATTTTCATTTACAAAAACTTCAGCAATCGCTTCCAGCGGATGTTCTTCGGGAACGGAAGGTTCGCATCGGTCGACATCCAGATGACCCGCGGCTTGCCCACGATGTGGTCTTCGGGGACGAATCCCCAGTAGCGGGAGTCCAGCGAATTGTGGCGGTTGTCACCCATCATGAAGTAGTAGTCCATTTTGAAGGTGTAGGTGTCGGTAGCTTCACCGTTGATGATGAAACGGCCGTCATCCGTCACCTCGAGGGTGTTGCCCTCGTACACTTCGATGATGCGGCGCCAGAGCGGCAGATTTTCGGCGGTCAGCTGTACGGATTCCCCCTTTGCCGGAATCCAGATCGGACCGTAGTTGTCGCGCGTCCAGCCCGTTTCCACGAAGGGGAAAAGCATGATTTCCGAATCGGGATAGTCGGGCGGAAAGACGTCGACGTTCTGCACGACACTTTCCACATTGGCCAAAGCTTCGATTTTCTCACGTTGTTCGTCGGTCAGCGGAAGGGCCGGATAGCCCGGGAGCGTCTGGCTGTACCAGACTTCCGCCATATTGAAGCCCATGTCACGCAGGACGATGGGGTTGATGGCGTTGCCGTTGGTCACGACCTGGTAGGTGTTCTGGATCCCGGGGTACCGCTCCTGCGGAACGCCGTTGACCCAGACCCAGCCGTCGATCACGCTGAGCGAATCGCCGGCCACCGCCACGCAACGCTTCACATAGTGGTCCTTCTTGTCCACCGGCCGGACTTTCAGCGGCCCGTACGTCTTTTCAGCGTATTCGCGCGAAGTCATGCGTACGTGCGTGTAGTAGTCCTCGGCCGGGGCTTTGCTCAGCACGGTGTCGCCGTGCGGGAAGGAGAAGACGACATAATCGTCGCGCTGGACGGAGCCGAAGCCCTTGAGGCGCTTGTAGCCGTACTGCAGGGCGGTCGAGTAGCTCTCCTTGCCCGAACCGGGCATCGTGTTGTGGACAAAGGGGACGGAAAGCGGCGTCTGCGGAAGCTTGGGACCGTAGGCCGTCTTGCCGACGAACAGGTAATCGCCCGTCAGAAGGGAACGCTCCATGGAGGAGGAAGGAATCTTGAATGCCTGGAAGAAGAAGATGTTGATCAGCGTGACCACGACGACGGCGAAGATGATGGCGTCGAGCCATCCCAACGCCACCTTGAGCGCACGGCTCTTCGTGGCCAGTTTGTCGATCCAGCCCTTCAGCTTCCGGGAGACGCAGAACTCGAAAACCACGAGGAGGCCCAAAAGCCACCACCAGTTCCCGTGCCAGGCCACCCAAAGCACATAGAGTGCGGCCCAAAAGGCGAACCGCACCCAGGATTTCCTATCGATTCCCTTGAGATTCAACGGGAAATTATTTTACAGAGTTGACAATGGCTTCGAACGCCTCCGGGTTGTTCATCGCGAGGTCGGCGAGGACCTTGCGGTTCAGACCCACGTTCTGCTGCGCGAGACGGCCCATGAACTGGGAGTAGTTCATACCGTGCTGGCGGGCGGCGGCGTTGATGCGGGTAATCCAGAGCGAACGGAAGTTGCGCTTCTTGTTCTTGCGGTCGCGATACGCGTAGGTCAGACCTTTCTCGTAAGTGTTCTTCGCAACGGTCCAGACATTCTTCCTGGCGAGGAAGTTGCCCCGGGTTTCCTTCAAAATCTTCTTGCGGCGTGCTCTCGATGCGACGCTATTGACAGATCTAGGCATGTGTGTTTGGTTTTTTGGACGTCAGCGCCCCGGCTCGCGGGGACTTGCCGGCTGACCGTCCGGTTCAACAATAAATTAAATTACTTGACTAACAAAGCTTTTACCCGCTTCACGTCGGCCTTGTCAATCAGGGCGAAATGATCGAGGTTCCTCTTCTGCTTCTTCGTCTTCTTGGTGAGAATGTGGCTGTGATAAGCGTGCTTTCTCTTGATCTTACCCGAACCGGTGAGCGTGAAACGCTTCTTCGAACCGGTGTTGGTCTTCAATTTAGGCATAATACAAATTATTATAAAAGAGTGTTGGTTACTTCTTCTTAACCGGGGCGATCATCATGATCATGCGCTTGCCTTCCAGCTTGGGCATCTGCTCGGCCTTTCCGTATTCCTCGAGTTCGAGGGCGAAACGGAGAAGGAGTTTCTCACCCTGCTCGGAGAACAGGATGGAGCGTCCGCGGAAGAAGACATAGGCCTTGACCTTCGAGCCTTCCTGCAGGAAGCTCTTGGCGTGGTTGAGCTTGAACTGGTAGTCGTGCTCGTCGGTCTGGGGGCCGAAACGGATTTCCTTGATGACCACCTTCGATGCATTCGACTTCTGTTCCTTCGCCTTCTTTTTCTGCTGATAGACGTACTTCTGATAGTCGAGAATCTTGCACACAGGCGGCTCAGCCGTAGGCGCGATTTCCACCAGATCCAATTCCCGCTCCTGGGCCAGCTTCAACGCCTGCGAAAGCGGATAGATGCCCTGCTCGGGCACGTTATCACCCACCAGGCGCACGCGCGGGGCGGTAATCGCTTCGTTGATTCTGAGTCCGTCGTCCTTGTCCTTCCGGTTCTGCGGAAGCCGCGGGTCCGGTTTACGCGGGGCCTGCGGTCTCGGTTTCGGGGGTCTGTAGTTCGTTGCTATAGTCTGGTCCTCCTGTAGTTAAGTGGTTGTTAATAAATATGTTAAAGTATAATTACTTCAATTCGTTCGCAATCTCCTGTTTCATGTAGTCCGTGAAAGCCTGGAGGGTCATCACACCTTTGTCTTCCCCACCCTGCTTGCGGACCGAAACGGTATCGGTGGCCTGTTCCTTTTCACCAACAATCAGCAAGTAAGGCATCCGCTTGAGCTCATTCTCGCGGATCTTCTTGCCGATCGTGACGTTACGGTCATCGATTGAGGCGCGAATTTCGGAATTATTCAACAAATCGCAAACTTTTTTTGCAAAATCGTTAAATTTTTCACTCACAGGGAGTATCGACACCTGATCGGGCGACAGCCAGAGCGGAAGCTTTCCGCCGGTATGCTCCAGCAGGACGGCCACGAAACGCTCCATCGAGCCGAACGGAGCGCGGTGGATCATCACCGGGCGGTGACGGCAGTCGTCGGCGCCCACATACTCCAGTTCGAAGCGCTCGGGAAGGTTGTAGTCCACCTGGATCGTACCCAGCTGCCAGCTGCGGCCGATGGCGTCTTTCACCATGAAGTCGAGCTTCGGGCCGTAGAAAGCGGCTTCGCCGTATTCCACCACGGTGGGCAGGCCTTTCTCGGCGGCCGCCTCGATGATGGCGGCTTCGGCCTTCTCCCAGTTCTCGTCGGAGCCGATGTACTTGCTGCGGTCGACCTTGTCGCGCAGCGACACCTGGGCCGTGAACTTGTCGAACTTCAGCGTGCGGAAAATGTAGAGCACGATGTCGATGACCTTGCAGAACTCTTCCTTGAGCTGGTCGGGACGGCAGAAGAGGTGGGCGTCGTCCTGCGTAAAGCCGCGGACGCGGGTCAGGCCGTGCAGCTCACCGCTCTGCTCGTAGCGGTACACGGTGCCGAATTCCGCGAAGCGGAGCGGCAGGTCGCGGTACGAACGGGGTTTCGACTTGTAGATCTCGCAGTGGTGCGGGCAGTTCATCGGTTTGAGGAGGTACTCTTCCCCTTCCTGAGGCGTGGTGATCGGACGGAAGGAGTCCTTGCCGTATTTGGCCCAGTGGCCGGAGGTCACGTAGAGTTCCTTGTTGCCGATGTGCGGGGTGATCACCTGCAGATAGCCGTATTCTTTCTGAACCTTGCGCAGGAACTGTTCCAGGCGTTCGCGCAGCGCGGCGCCCTTGGGCAGCCAGAGCGGCAGGCCCATACCCACCTTCTGCGAGAAGGTGAAGAGTTCCATCTCTTTGCCGAGCTTGCGGTGGTCGCGTTTCTTGGCTTCCTCGAGCATCACCAGATACTCGTCGAGCATGCTCTTCTTGGGGAAGGTGATGCCGTAGATGCGGGTCAGCTGCTTGTTGTGCTCGTCGCCGCGCCAGTAGGCGCCGGCGATGGTCAGGAGCTTGACGGCCTTGATGACGGAGGTGGTGCGGAGATGCGGGCCGCGGCACAGGTCGGTGAAGGCACCGTTCTTATAGAAGGTGATGGTACCGTCCTGGAGGTCGCCGATCAGTTCGCACTTGTAGGGGTCGCCCTTTTCGGTATAGGTCTTGAGCGCGTCCGCCTTGGAGACTTCCGTACGCACGAAGGTCTCGCCGCTGCGGGCCAGCTCGAGCATTTTTTCTTCAATCTTGCGCAGGTCGGCTTCGACCAGCTGTTTGTCGCCCAGGTCCACGTCGTAGTAGAAGCCGTTCTCGATGGCCGGTCCGATACCGAAACGGATGCCGGGATACAGGGCTTCCAGCGCTTCGGCCATCAGGTGGCTGGAGGAGTGCCAGAAGACGTTCTTCGCCTCGCGGTCTTCCCATTTGTGGAGTTTGAGCGTTGCATCTTCGAGGATGGGGCGTTCGAGGTCGTAAACCTGGTCGTTTACCGATGCACACAATACATCGTTCGCGAGCCGGGGGCTGATGCTCTCAGCGATCTGATAAGCCGTCGTGCCCTTCTCGAACTCTTTGACGTTGCCGTCGGGAAATGTAATTTTTATCATCATCACTACAATTGATATTTGATTATCGGTTGTTTTTCGGTTCAACCTGCAAATATACATTTTTTAAATAAGGAATTTTGCTTTCAGCGAAGATTTCACTACTTTTGTGTGATATGAGGAAAGCATTGCTCAAGAAATTGCAGGAAGCGCTGACTTCCGTGCTTCCTGTCGGCATCATCGTCCTGATCCTGTCGCTTACGCCGCTCGTGACCCTTTCCGCACGGGAAATGACGGTATTCGGAATCGCCGCCCTCCTGCTGATCGTCGGCATCGCCCTCTTCAACCTGGGCGCCGACCTGTCCATGACCCCGATGGGCAACTACATCGGATCCGGCCTGACCAAAAGCAAGAAGGCCAGCATCCTTTTACTGGTCAGCTTCCTGATGGGCCTGATGATCACCGTCGCCGAGCCCGACCTGTCGGTGCTCGCCGATCAGGTCAGTTCCCTGATGAACGGCATGCTCCTGATCGCCACCGTCGGCGTCGGCGTGGGCATCTTCCTGCTCGTGGCCGTGCTCAAGATCGTCTCGCGCACCGACCTGACCAGCCTGCTGCTCTTCTTCTACCTGGTGCTCTTCGCCGTCGCCACCGTCCTGTTCGGCAGCGAGAAAGGCGGCCTGCTGCCCCTGTCGTTCGACTCCGGCGGCGTAACGACCGGCCCCATCACCGTCCCCTTCATCATGGCCCTCGGCGTGGGCATCGCCCTGACCGTCGGCGGCCGGCACGCCAATGAGAACAGCTTCGGCCTCATCGCCCTCTGCTCCATCGGCCCAATCATCGCGGTAATGACCCTGTCCCTCTTCTCGAAAGGCACCCTCACTTACCAACTGCCCGACTATTCGATGGAAAACGTGCTGGAAGACGGTATCTGGGACCAGATCCTCGAGACCATGGTCGACGTCGGCAAATCCCTGGCCCTGATCGTCGTCTTCTTCCTGATCCTGCAGTTCACGGTCCTCAAGCTCCCGAAACGGGCTTTGGTCCAGATCGCCATCGGCATCCTGTTCACCTTCCTCGGCCTGGTCGTCTTCCTGACTTCCGTGGTCGTGGGCTTCATGCCGATCGGCTACAAGATCGGCGTCCAGCTGGCCGGCTACAGCAAGACACTGCTGATCGTCCTGAGTTTCATCCTCGGTTTCGTGGTCGTGCTCGCCGAGCCGGCGGTCCACGTCCTCAACCAGCAGGTCGAGGGAATCACCAACGGCCAGGTCTCGCGCCGGCAGATGATGATCGCCCTGTCCGTCGGCGTGGGCGTCTCGATCGGCCTTTCCATCATCCGCATCATCTACGGATTCTCGCTGCTGTACTATCTCATCCCCGGCTACCTGCTGTCGCTGGGGCTGTCGTTCTTCGTACCCAAACTCTACACCGCCATCGCCTTCGACTCCGGTGGCGTGGCCAGCGGTCCGCTGACCTCCAGTTTCATCCTGCCGATGGCCATCGGCGCGTGCGTGGCCCTGCATTCGCAGGCGGAAGTGCTTTCGCTGGCTTTCGGTATCGTCGCCATGGTGGCGATGACTCCGCTGATTACCATCCAGACCCTCGGTTTCCGCGCCGTGATGGAGCGCAAGGCCCACAGCAAGGCCGCGATGCGCAAGATCCTGGCGGCCGATGACGAACAAATCATCTATTTCGAGTAAGCCATGGCGACCGGTCCATCCACTTACGTCAAGAACATCGCTCCCGAAAAACTGGAGCTGCTCATTGCCATCGTCAATGCGCCCAAGGTCCGGTTCTACACCAACCTCATCCAGTCGTCGGAAGCCAACCTCTACCTCGCGGTCCAGGCCAGCGGCACGTCCGAGAAAGCCATTATGAACTACCTCGGCCTCAACCAGTCCAACCGTTCGGCCATCTTCAGCGTCGTCCGGGAGGACAAGCTCAAGGACCTGCTGGAGGTTCTCGACGAAAACTTCTCCACGATCAAGGACGGCGGCGGCATCGCCATCACCGTCCCCCTGACCAGCGTCATCGGCACCCTGGTCTACGGTTTCCTCAGCAACGACAAGCGCACCATCAAACAATGAATACCAAGAAATACGAACTCATCTTCTGCATCGTCAACGCCGGCTTCGCCGTCGAGGCGATGGAAGTCGCCCGCAAGGCCGGTGCCAAAGGCGGCACCATCATCCGCGGCCGCGGCACGGCCAATCCCGAGGCGGAGGAATTCTACCAGATCTCCATCCAGCCCGACAAGGAAATCCTCTGGCTCATCGTGCCCAAGGAGATCAAGGATGACGTGATGCACAAACTCTATCAGGACGTGGGCCTTTCGACCCCCAGCAAAGGCATCGCCTTTTCCGTTCCCGTCTCCCACGCGATCGGCCTCCACGAAGAAGATGACCCCAAACCGAAAGAAGAAACCCAATCATGACAGACACCGTCAATACCGCCCCCTCCAAATGGAGCCTGGCCGCCAAGGACGGCCTCATCCTGGCCGCCGTCACCGTCGTCGTTTCGACGCTCACCTTCCTGACCAAAAACGGGTTCCTCAGCGGCCTGCTCTGGCTCGTCAAACTGGGCGGCAGCATCTGGCTGCTCAGCGTCATCATGAAGCGCTACGGGAAGGCCCATCCCGATGAATCCACCTTCGGATACGGCGTCATCGTGTGCACCCTCTCCGCCCTCGTCTGCGCCGTCTGGTCGTTCGTCGAATACCAGTTCCTCTTCCCCAATGCCGTGGCCGAGGCCTTCGAGCAGATGTACACCCAGTTCGACCAAATGGGCGCCATGCTCCCCGAAGGCTTTTCCGACGTGATGCTGCGGATGGAAGACAACTACGCCCAGATCAACTGTATCAGCGGCTTCTTCTGGTGCGTGCTGCTCGGCATCATCTTCAGCGCCATCCTTTCGCGCAGCGGCCGCAACCGCAGTGTCTTCACGCCTGAGGAGATGAAGGAAAACAACGACGACGAATTCAATTTTTAGCCAATGGACCTTTCCATCGTCATATCGCTCTATAACGAAGAGGAATCGCTGCGTGAGCTGGTCGCCTGGATCGACCGGGCGCTGGCGCCGCACCACTACGAATACGAAATCATCCTGGTCGACGACGGCAGCCGCGACAATTCCTGGAAGATCGTCGAAGAACTCTCTCAGGAATATCCCCAGATCCGGGGCATCAGTTTCCGGCGCAACTACGGCAAGTCCGCCGCCCTCTACTGCGGCTTCGAGGCCGCCCGCGGCGACATCGTGGTCACGATGGACGCCGACCTCCAGGACTCGCCGGAAGAGATTCCCGAAATGATGCGGATGATCCGCGAAGAGGGTTACGACCTCGTGTCGGGCTGGAAGAAAAAGCGCTACGACAACGTGGCCACCAAGAACCTCCCGTCGAAGCTCTATAACGCCACCGCCCGCAAGGTCACGGGCATCAAACTCCACGACATGAACTGCGGCCTGAAGGCGTATCGCAACGAAGTCGTGAAGAACATCGAGGTCTATGGCGAAATGCACCGCTTCATCCCCTACCTGGCCAAACAGGCGGGTTTCGACAAGATCGGTGAGAAGGTCGTCCACCACCAGGCCCGCAAATACGGCAAAAGCAAGTTCGGCATGAACCGCTTCATCCACGGCTTCCTCGACCTGCTCTCCATCTGGTTCCTCCAGAAATTCGGCAAGAAACCGATGCACCTGTTCGGCGGCATCGGTACGCTCACGTTCCTGATCGGTGCGGTGATCGCCATCTGGCTGATCATCGACAAACTCGTGGCCCAGGCCCACGGCGCCTATTTCCGTCCCGTGGCCGACCAACCGCTATTCTACCTGGCGCTCGTGGCCATCATCCTCGGCGCCCAGCTATTCCTCACGGGCTTCCTCGGCGAACTGATCGCCCGCAACGCTACCGAGCGCAACCAGTACAACATCAAAAAAACCATCCGCTGACCGCGGATGGTTTTTCGTTTAAAACACAACGTCTATATAGACCGGCAAGTGGTCTGACGCTACCAGGACGTCGCCTGTGTCGAAGTCCCTGGCCACGGCGTTGCCTGTAACGGCGACGCGCGCGCCGTTGTGGAGGACGAAGATGTAGTCGATGCAGACGTGGGGATTCTTGGCGGAATAGCTGTCGTCGAGCGGCGTGAGGAGCGTCCAGTCGTGCGACATCTGCCGGATGAGGGCGCTGTCGGGCGTGTCGTTGAAGTCGCCGGCCAGGAACACGGGTTTGCGGCTGTCGCCGTAGCGGGCCTGCAGGGTTTCGGTCATGACACGGGCCTGTTCCAGGCGCGCCTCTTCCCCGATATGGTCGAGGTGGCAGGCGGCGTAGACGTAGCGCGGCGTCTCGATGACGACGCAGACACGCGGTTCACTTCCCGCGCCTTTGGGCAGCGGGATGTAGAAGCCGTCGACGATGCGCGCCTTGGTCACGATGCCGCAGCCGTAGGCGCCGTCGGCGTAGGCCATGGCCCGGCCGAATTGTCCTTTCCAGGATTGTCTGTGGTTAGCGGCAGCGGCGACGGCGTTCAGTTCATCGGCCAGGTGCTGGGCCTGGTCGATGTCATGCCGGCGGTTGCAGCTGTCGAGTTCGTTGAGCGAGACCGTTTCGGCACCCAGTTCCCCGATCATCCGCGCAATCATCGGCGCACTGTCCTCCAGCTCCTTGCCAAACGCTCCGACATTATACGTCATCAGCCGCACCGACCGCCTTTGCGCATCTGCGATTTGCGGGGCCGACAAGAGCCCCGCAAACAAAGTGACGAATAATAGGATCCTTTTCATTAAATATGGATTGCTTCGCCGTGGACGGCGGCGGCGGCTTCCATGAGGGCTTCCGACATCGTGGGGTGCGGGAACATGGAGCCGGCGAGCTGCTTGGCGGTGACGCCGAGGTTGCGGGCGGCGACGATGCCGCCGATCATCTCGGATACGTTGTCGCCCACCAGGTGGGCGCCGAGGACCTTGTCGGTCGCAGCGTCGACGATGAGCTTCACGAAGCCGTCGCGGGCGCCGGCGGCCGTGGCCTTGCCGGACGCGGTGAACGGGAACTTGCCGACCTTGTAGTCGATGCCCATATCCTTGGCCTTGCGCTCAGTCATACCGACCGAGGCGACCTCGGGCGTGATGTAGGTGCAGCCCGGGATGTTGTCGTAGTTGACGGGCTCGGGGTTCAGGCCGGCGATGGCTTCGACGCAGCAGATCGCTTCGGCGGAAGCGACGTGCGCAAGGGCGGGCGTGGCGATGATGTCGCCGATGGCATAGACGCCTTCGACCGGCGTCTTATAGAACTTGTCCACAGGGACCTTGCCGCGCACAAGCTCGATGCCGAGCGCCTCCAGGCCGAGGCCTTCGGTATTCGGGCGGACGCCGACGGCGGAGAGCACTTTCTCGGCCTCGACGGTCTCCATTCCCTTCTTCGTCTCCACGGTCAGCTTGCAGAGCTCGCCGGTGGTATCGACCGACTTCACCGAAGAGGAAACCATCACCTTGATGCCCGCCTTGCGGAGCGAACGGCTCACCTGGGCGCAGGTATCGTCGTCTTCGATGGGAAGCACGCGCTCCATGAATTCGATGACCGTCACCTCGACGCCGAGCGAACGGTAGAAGAAGGCGAATTCGGTGCCGATGGCGCCGCTGCCGATCACGGCCAGGCTCTTGGGAAGCGCCTCGGGCGTCAGGGCCTGGTAGTAGCACCAGATCTTTTCGCCATCGATGGGCGCAAACGGCAGTTCGGCCGGATGGGAGCCGGTGGCCAGGATGATGTGGTCGGCCTCGTAAACGGCGGTCTCCCCTTCCAGCGGCCGTACTTCCACCTGCTTGCCGGCCAGCACGCGGCCGGAGCCCTTGAGCACCGTGACCTTGTTCTTCTTGAACAGATACTCCACGCCCTTGTTCATCGTGGCGGAAACGCCGCGGCTGCGGGCGACGATGGCCGACAGGTCGGGCGTCACGTTTTCGGCCGTAAAGCCGTAGTCGGCGCCGCGCTCGGCATAGTGCAGCGCCTGCGCGCTCTTGAGCAGGGCTTTGGTGGGAATGCAGCCCCAGTTCAGGCAGATGCCTCCCAGTTCACTGCGTTCGACAACGGCTGTATTGAATCCGAGCTGGGCGGCCCGGATAGCGGCGACATAGCCCCCCGGGCCGGCGCCGATGACGATGACATCGTATTTCATATTATGCTTCTTTACCGTGACAGTTCTTGTACTTCTTGCCGCTACCGCAAGGGCACGGGTCGTTGCGACCGACCTTCTTCTCGACGTGGATCGGAGCGTTGGTCTTGGGCTCCGAGCTGTTGGTCAGCAGGTCGGGACGGCTGGTCTGCATCCGGCTCATGTCGGAGCGCTTCTCGTGGCCTTCCGTCACCACGTCTTCGGGCTGCTGCTCCTGGCGCAGATAGATCTGGGCGCGGAGCAGGAACGCCAGGACGTCCTTGCTCAGGTTCTCGAGCATGGTGATGAAGAGGTTGTAGCTCTCGCTCTTGTAGACCACGATCGGGTCTTTCTGCTCGTAGGCGGCGTTCTGGACCGACTGCTTGAGATCGTCCATCTCGCGCAGGTGGTTCTTCCAGTATTCGTCGATCACGCGCAGGGTGACCGTCTTCTCGACGGCGCGGATCAGTTCGCGACCCTTCGTCTCATAGGCCTTCTTCAGGTCGACCAGGACCGTGTAGACCAACTTGCCGTCCGACACGGGAATGGCGATGTTCTGGTAGAACATGCGTTTGGTCTCGTAGACATATTTGATGATGGGCCAGGCACGCTCGACCAGCGTGTCGAAACGGCGCTGCTGCACTTCGAGGATCGTCTGCTGAAGCTTCTCCACCAGCTGGTCGCGCTTGGCGCGCTCGTAGAATTTCTCGTCGAATTCGGGATCGACCGACAGGACGCGGCGGAGTTCGTCGCAGAAGCTCTCGTAGTCGAGGTCCTTGTTCTGGTCGACGAACATCTCGCAGTAGTCGGTGGCCATATTGAGCACGTCCACGTCGATGCGCTCGCCGGTGAGGGCGTTGCGGCGCTTGGTGTACACGACCTCGCGCTGGTTGTTCATCACGTCGTCGTAGTCGACCAGGCGCTTACGGGTGCCGAAGTCATTCTCCTCGACCTTGCGCTGGGCGCGTTCGATGGCGCTCGAGAGCATCGAGGCTTCCAGGGCCTCGTTCTCGTCCATGCCCATGCGGTCGACCATCGCCGAGATGCGCTCGCTGCCGAAGATACGCATCAGGTCGTCTTCGAGCGACACGTAGAAGATGGAACTGCCCGGGTCGCCCTGACGGCCGCTTCGGCCGCGGAGCTGGCGGTCGACGCGGCGGCTGTCGTGCCGCTCCGTGCCGATGATGGCCAGACCGCCCGCCGCCTTGACTTCGGGCGTCAGCTTGATATCGGTACCACGACCGGCCATGTTGGTGGCGATGGTCACGGTCGACGGCTCGCCGGCGTGGGCCACGATCTCGGCCTCACGGGCGTGCTGCTTCGCATTCAGCACCTGGTGCTTGATGCCCCGGACGCGGAGCATGCGGCTCAGCAATTCGGAGATCTCCACGGACGTCGTACCCACCAGCACGGGACGTCCCTGTTTCACATATTCCTGGATCTTGTCGATGACGGCGCCGTATTTGGCTTTCTTGGTCTTGTAGATCAGGTCGTTCATATCGTCGCGGATCACCGGCCGGTTGGTCGGGATCACGACCACGTCGAGCTTGTAGATGTCCCAGAACTCCTTCGCTTCAGTCTCGGCCGTACCGGTCATGCCGGAGAGCTTGTGGTACATACGGAAGTAGTTCTGCAGGGTGATGGTGGCGAAGGTCTGCGTCGCCGCCTCGACCTTCACGTTTTCCTTGGCCTCGACCGCCTGGTGCAGACCGTCGCTCCAGCGGCGGCCCTCCATGATACGGCCGGTACCTTCGTCCACGATCTTGATCTTGCCGTCGATGATCACGTAGTCCACGTCCTTGGAGAACATGGCGTAGGCTTTCAGCAACTGGTCGACGGTATGCATACGCTCGGCCTTGAGCGAATAGTTGGCGTAGAGTTCGTCCTTGAGGCGCTTTTTCTCCTCGGGCGTCCCCTCGCCCTTCTCGATGCGGGCCACTTCGTCGCCCAGACGGGGCATCAGGAAGAAGTCCTTGTCGCCCACGGCCTGCGCCAGCACGTCGTTACCTTTGTCGGTCAGTTCCACGGTGCGCTGCTGCTCGTCGATGACGAAGTAGAGCTCGTTGGTGATGATGCGCTGCTCGATGTCCTTGTCCTGGAATGCGGCGCGGATGATCTTGCTCTCGGCGTTCTGCAGGATCTGCTTGATGCCCGGTTCGCTGAGGTATTTGATCAGGGGCTGGTATTTCGGGAGACCCTTGTGGGCGCGCAGCAGGAGAAGTTCGCCCTTGTCGGTGATCTCGCCGGCGGCGATGAGCTTCTTGGCTTCGTTGAGGGTCTGGTTGACCAGGTTCTTCTGGGCGTTGTAGAGGCGCTCCACGTAGGGTTTGTATTCGATGAAGGTCTCGTCGCCGGCCCGTTCCACCGGACCGGAAATGATGAGCGGCGTACGGGCGTCGTCGATCAGCACGGAGTCGACCTCATCGACGATGGCGAAGTGGTGTTTGCGCTGCACCAGGTCTTTCGGGTTGATGGCCATGTTGTCGCGCAGGTAGTCGAAGCCGAACTCGTTGTTGGTACCGAAGGTGACGTCGGCCTGATAGGCCTTGCGGCGCGCGTCGGTGCTGGGCTGGTGCTTGTCGATGCAGTCGACGCTCAGCCCGTGGAACATATAGAGCGGGCCCATCCACTCGGAGTCACGTTTCGACAGGTAGTCGTTGACGGTGACCACGTGGACGCCTTTGCCGGCCAATGCGTTGAGGAACACGGGAAGAGTGGCCACAAGGGTTTTGCCTTCACCGGTGGCCATCTCGGCGATCTTGCCCTGATGGAGCACGATGCCGCCGATCAGCTGCACGTCGTAGTGGACCATGTCCCAGGTGATCATGTTGCCGCCGGCCATCCAGCTGTTGCGCCACACGGCGTAATCGCCGTCGACGTTCACGAAGTCGTGGCTGGCGCTCAGGTCACGGTCGAAATCGGTGGCCTTGACGCGGATCTTCTCGTTCTCCTTGAAGCGGCGCGCCGTCGACTTGACGATGGCGAAGGCTTCGGGAAGGACCTGGGTGAGGATCTCCTCTATTTTTTTGTCGATGGTTTTGGTCAGTTCGTCAAGGTCGGTCGCAAGCCGCTCCTTGCGGGAAACTTCCATTTCGGGATCGGAAAGCTGCTCGCGGATGGCCGCGACTTTCTCCTCTTCCGGCGCGGTGTAAGCCCGCACCTTGTCACGCAGGGCCGCACTTTCGGCGCGCAGGTCGTCGTCGCTGAGTTTGTCGAGGCGGTCGTAGGCCGCCAGCACCTGATTCAGGATCGGCGTAATCTGCTTGACGTCGCGGTCCGCTTTCGAACCGAAGAGTTTCTTCAAGAAATTTGCCATAAGGGTCTATAGTTTTTTCTGGTATTTTTCAATTAGTTCCGTAGCGGCCGAGAACGATTCCAGGTCGCCGCGCAGCACGGCGTCCTCGTATTCCGGGATCAGCCGCTCGATGCGCTCGTCTTCGTAAAACATGTTTTTCAGGCTCTCGTTGATGCTCTCGTACATCCAGTAACGGGCCTGTTCGCGCCGTTTCTTGCGGTAGAAGCCGTTGCCCTTGACCAGCGCGAAATAGTCTTCAATCTTCTTCAGGATCTCGGGCAGGCCTTCCTTGGTCACGGCCGAAGACGTGACGGCGGTGGGCACCCAGCCCGATTCGGTGGGCGGGAACAGATGGAGGGCGTTGGCGTACAGCGCGCGGGCCATCTGCGCTTTCTCGACGTTCGTGCCGTCGGCCTTGGTGATGGCAATCAGGTCGGACATTTCCATAATGCCGCGCTTGATGCCCTGCAGGTCGTCGCCGGCGCCGGAAAGCATCAGCAGCAGGAAAAAGTCGCTCATCGAGTGGACGGCCGTCTCGCTCTGGCCCACGCCTACGGTCTCGATGAACACCACATCGTAGCCGGCCGCTTCGCAGAGGAGGATCGTCTCGCGCGTCTTGCGCGCGACGCCGCCCAGCGAACCGGCGCTCGGGCTGGGCCGGATGAACGCTTTCGGATCGTGGCAGAGGGTCTCCATCCGGGTCTTGTCGCCCAGGATGCTGCCCTTGCTCTTTTCGGAGCTCGGGTCGATGGCCAGCACGGCCAGTTTGTGGCCTTCGCTCGTCAGATAGGAGCCGAACGCCTCGATGAAGGTGCTCTTGCCGGCTCCCGGAACACCCGTGATGCCGATGCGCATGGTCTCCTTCTCGTTGGAGATGAGCTGGCACTGCTGGATGATCTGCTGCGCGATGGCGCGATGCTGCGGCAGCGAACTTTCCACCAGGGTGATGGCCTGGCTGAGCACGGTGGTGTCGCCGCGCACGATGCCTTCCATATATTCGTCCGCCGTCTTGACGGCCGGACGCTTCTTGAACACCCGTTTGAGATAAGGATTGACGATCGGGGGCTGCTTGACTCCGTCGTTGATGATCAGTTTTGTATCTTCGTTATGGTAGTCGTCGAAGAAATCGCCCTGATGGGTCTTGTCGATGGCCATATGGTTATTGTACGTTTCCGGTAATGAAGAGGTTCAGGATGGGTTTGGTGGGCGCGTTGGTGATGACGGTCAGCACTTCGATCACCTCGCCGGTATAATCGAGCGAAGCGGTGTTGAAGCGGACCTTCACGTCGGCTTTTCCGCCGGGCTTGATGGTGATCGGCAGGGATGTCTGGATGGTGGAGGCACCGGCCTGCCCTTCGACGTGATGGATCACGAGCGGGCTCTTGCCTTTATTGCGGATGCTGAAGCTGGCCGAGACGGTGGCGCCTTTCTTCACCTGGCCGAACTCGAAATAGCTGCGCTCGACCACCGGGACGGGAGCCTGCTCGGTCTGCGCCTTGGTCATATCTTCGAAGTGATCCTTGATGACGCCGGTCACTGTCAATTTGTCGGAATACGTCTTGCCGCCCAGACGGAATGTCACGTCGAACTGCCGCTTGCCCCAGTAGGTGCCGCCCATCCGGGCGGGATCGACCACGTAGTTGAGCCGGGCCATGCTGCGGGCCGGAATCGGATTGGGCGCGACGGTGACCGTCAAGCCCGGGGTAGCCGAAGCCACCTCAACCGTCAGGTCCGATTTGGAAAGATTGGCCACCTGCATCTGGTCGGATTTGACCACGCCCTGGTCGATGTAGCCGATGGACGTTTCCGTCTTGCGCAGGCCCAGGGGGCCGATCTTCGTGGTGAAGATCTCGTCGAGATCCTTCTTCTTTTCGTGCGACACGCCGCGGAGGCGGAGGATCACGGGGCGCTCGAGGCTGGAGCGGCCCACGCCCACATAGACAGTAAGCGTCTTTTCAAAGGGATACGGGCCCTGGTCGTTGCTGAACGTGGCCTGGATCGTGCCGGTGGCGCCGGGACGGACCGGTTCGCGGGTCCACTCAGGCGTCGTGCAGCCGCAAGACGAGATGACGTTGTGGACCACGATCGGCTGCGAGCCGATGTTGGTGAACGTGAAGAGGCAGGTCACGGGGCCCTCGGCGATCAGCACGTCGCCGAAATCGTGCACCTTCTTATCAAAACGAATGACATCGGCCTCCTTGTAAAAGGTCTCATCCTGAGCGAATAACGAAACGCAGGAGAGGAACAGGAGCGACAGAAGTATGGAGATTCTTTTCATTTTCTTATATAATTGTGCAAAGATACGATTGTTTGCGTATTTTTGTGCCAAAATTACATAAATTGAGCCAACCTATGAAACGCATTTTTACCCTGCTCTTCGTGGCAGTACTTGCCCTGACGGTTGCATCCTGCAGCAAGTACAAGTATGAAACCGTCAAAGACGACCCGACCCAAGCCCGCATCTATACGCTGGACAACGGTCTCAAGGTTTACATGATTGTCAACAAGGACGAACCGCGCATCGACGCGCACGTCGCCGTGAAGGTCGGCAGCAAGAACGACCCGCAGGAGACCACCGGTCTCGCCCACTATTTCGAACACCTGATGTTCAAGGGCACGAAACAGCTCGGAACGACGGACTATGCGAAGGAAGAGCCGCTCCTCAACGAGATCGAGGAACTCTTCGAGGTCTATCGCAAGACCACCGATCCCGAACAGCGCAAGGCCATCTACCACCAGATCGACTCCGTTTCGTATGAAGCCTCCAAGATCTTCATCCCCAACGAGTACGACAAGGCGATGGCAGCCATCGGCGGCCGCGGCACCAATGCCTACACCAGCAACGACGTGACCTGCTATACCGAGAACATTCCTTCCAACCAGCTGGAGAACTGGGCCAAGATCCAGGCCGACCGCTTCGAGAACGTCGTTCTCCGCGGCTTCCACACCGAGCTGGAGACCATCTACGAGGAGTACAACATGTACGCGGTGATGGACCAGGAGAAAGTCCAGGAAGCGGCCTTCGCCGCCCTGTTCCCGAAACACCCGTACCACACCCCCGTCATCGGCTGGGGCGACCACCTCAAGAACCCGTCGATCACCAACGTGAAGAAGTATCACGATGAATGGTACGTGCCCAACAACATGGCCGTCTGCCTCGCCGGCGACTTCAACCCCGACGAAGCCATCAAGGTCATCGACAAGTATTTCGGCCAGCTCAAACCCAACCCGAACCTCAAGAAGATGGCCTTCGAGCCGGAAGATCCCATCACCGCCCCGGTGGTGAAGGACGTCCTCGGCCTTGAATCGCCCAACATTCTCCTCGCCTGGCGCTTCCCGGGCGCCAACAGCCCCGAAGCCAAATACATCGACCTGATCAGCTCCATCCTGACCAACGGCAAGGCCGGCCTGATCGACCTCGACGTGAACCAGCAGCAGAAGGTCCTCAGCATGTACGCGATGGCCGAGACCATGGCCGACTACTCCGCCTTCGTGGTGATGGGTGAGCCGCTCCAGGGCCAGAGCCTGGAAGAAGTCAAGGAGATCGCCCTCGCCGAGATCGAGAAGGTCAAGAAAGGCGAATTCGACGAAGACCTGCTGACCGCCATCATCAACAACGCCAAGCTCCGCTTCATGCAGCAGTGCGACCGCTCCCGCTTCCTGGTGAGCGCCGAAGTGAACTGCTTCATCAACGACATCGAATGGAAAGACTTCGTCCACGAGATCGACGAGCTCTCCAAGATCACCAAGGACGACGTCGTGGCTTTCGCCAACGAGAACTTCAAGGACAACTACGTGCAGATCAACAAGCTTGAGAAGCCCGACCCGACCGACACCCGCATCGCCAAGCCGGCCATCACGCCGATCATGATGAACCGCGACGCTTCCAGCCAGTTCCTGCGCGACCTCCAGGCCTCGACCGTCACGCCCATCGAACCCGTGTTCGTGGACTACCAGAAAGACATGTCGATCCTCAGCGCCAAGAACGACATCCCCGTGCTCTACAAGAAGAACGTGAGCAACGGCACCTTCCAGCTGTCCTACCACTTCGATACCGGCAGCTACGCCGACAAGGTGATGCCCTTCGCCTCCGACTACCTCACCTTCCTGGGCACCGACGACATGACCCCGGAAGAAGTGCAGAAAGCCTTCTACAAACTGGCCTGCAGCATGTATGTCAGCTGCTCCGGTGAAGAGACCCAGGTAACGGTAAGCGGCCTGGCCGAGAATATGGAAGAGGCCATGCAGCTGGCCGAGAAGGTCATCGCCCACGCGAAAGCCAACCCCGAGGCCCTGCAGATGCTCAAGTTCAACACCCTCTACGAGCGTCGCAACGCCAAGCTCAACCAGCGCAGCAATGCCCAGCGGATGACCGCCTACGCGATGTACGGCCCGAAGAACCCGCAGACCAACGTCCTCTCCGCCGCCGAACTGATGCAGCTCAGCGACGAGGCCCTGCTCGAGAAGATCCACCACATCTTCGACAATGAGCACAAGGTGCTCTACTATGGCCCGCTCGCCGAAAATGAAGTCGTCGACGCCGTCAACAAGTATCACCAGGTTCCCGAGAAGCTCAACCCTGTGGTCAAGGGCGATCCGTTCGCCTACCTGCCGACGAAAGAGAATCAGGTCGTCCTGGCTCCCTACGACGCCAACCAGCTTACCCTCCAGGCCTACTACAACACCGAACTTCCGTTCAGCGTGGAGACCGCGCCGATCATCCGCCTCTACAACGAATACTTCGGCGGCGGCATGAACTCCATCGTCTTCCAGGAAATCCGCGAAGCCCGCGGCCTCGCCTACAGCGCCCGCGCCAACTACTCGATCCCGACCGACCTCGACCACCCGTCGCTGTTCACCTATTCCATCGGTACCCAGAACGACAAGCTGATTGACGCCCTGAGCGCCTTCGACGAGATCATCAACAACATGCCGGTCTCCGAGAACGCCTTCAACATCGCCAAGGAGTCGCTGCTCTCGAACCTCCGCACCGCCCGCACCGTCAAGGGCAACGTCCTGGCCTCGTATCTCGCCGCCCAGAAGCGCGGTCTCGACTACGACCTCAACAAGGTCATCTATGAGAAAGTCCCCGCCCTCACCCTCGACGACGTGATCAAATTCCAGCAGGAATATGTCAAGGACAAGCCGTACACCATCGGCATCCTGGGCCGCAAGGGCGACCTCGACCTCAAGTCGCTGGAAAGCTACGGCAAGATCAATCAGGTCTCGACCGATGAAATTTTCGGTTATTAATTGAAGTTTTGCAAAATTGGTATTATCTTTGCCATTCCCGACGAACGATAACAAAAACACTTAAACTTTTCAACCATGGCTTACAAAATCACTGAAAATTGCGTTGCTTGCGGTACCTGCATCGATGAGTGCCCGATGGGTGCCATCTCCGCCGGTGACATCTACAAAATCGATCCTAACGCCTGTGTCGACTGCGGCACTTGCGCCGGTGTCTGCCCGCAGGGCGCCATCGAACAGGAATAAGCTCCTGCGATCGACTTGATACGAAAAAAGACAGCCCGAAAGGCTGTCTTTTTTTGTGTCTCCTGGCGGAGTCGATTCTACTTCTTGAAGAGCGATACGATCCACAGCAGGATGCAGGCGCCGATGACCGCAGTCAGCAGGCAGCCCCACCAGGTGGCGCCCCAGCTGACACCCAGCCAGTTCAGCACGTTGCCGCCGATGAAACCGCCCAGGATGCCGACGATCAGGTTCAACAGGAATCCGTTGCCGGAGCCTTTCACGATCTTACCGGCCAGAAAACCGGCCAGGGCTCCCATAATGATACTGAGAATGATGTTCATAATGGTTTGAGTTTTATATATTTCGACCTAAATATACAAAAAAATCAATAAAACAACAGTTTCCCGGCTGACCGGGGTTATTTCGTGACGGCGATGACTGTGTCGATGTCTTCGAGCTGGGCGGAGGGAAGGGTGATGGTCAGGAAGCCGTCTTTGGAGAGGTCGTAGGTAAGCGGGGTGCCGGAGAGAAGGGAGACGGCGCCTTTGCGCGAAGGGTTCGTGCCTTCGGGAAGCGGGATGATCAGCTTGCAGCGGCCGTCGCCCTGGGGAAGGGTTTCGGGGGCGAGGACGTGGAGGAAGAGCGTCGTAGCGTTTTGCGTGGTGACGCCCCAAGGCTGGGCAGGGATCGGGGTGCTCGTCGTCCCGTCGACCGACCGGCTGTGGGCGCGCATCCAGACGCCGAGACCGCGAAGGCGGTCGAGGGCCAGGGGCGGGAGTTCGCCGTTGGCCATCGGACCGATGTTGATCAGCAGATTGGCGTTCTTCGCGGCGGTGCGGACCAGCAGGTGCACCAGTTCCTTCACGCTCTTGTAATTCGTGTCGGTGATCCGGTATCCCCAGGCGCCGTTCATCGTCTCGCAGGTTTCCAGCGGCAGTGAACTGATGTTCTGACCGGAAAGGCCGGCCTTGTTTTCGCCGGGAAGGTCACGCTCGAACATCTGGAAGTCTTCCCCGTCGAAGGGGGTGATGTGATGGTTGTTGCCGATCAGGCATTCCGGCTTGATTCCGTGGATATAGGCATAGAACTCGGGCATCCGCCAGTCGAAGCCGGGATCGTTGTCGTGATCCCAGATGCCGTCGAACCACAGGGCGGACAGGTTGGGATACTGGGTCAGGAGTTCCCGGACCTGCGCCTTCATGAAGTTGAAATAGTGGTCATAGTCCTGCCGGTCGCCCTTGCGGCCGGTATTGAGCCCGGTGCGGCCCTGGGGATAGTCTTCCCGGATCCAGTCGAGGGTCGAATAGTAGAGATGGAAATCCAGGCCCGCCGCCTCGCAGGCCTTGGCCAACTCGCCCACGATGTCACGGCCGAAAGGCGTGGCGTCGATGATATCATAGTCCGAAGCGTCGGTCCGGAACATCGAGAAGCCGTCGTGATGACGCGAGGTGAAGGTGATGTAGCCTGCACCGGCATCCTTGAAGGCGGCCAGCCACTGCGCGGCGTCGAACTTCACGGGATTGAAATACTGCGCGGCGATGGAATAGGACGCATTGTCGATGCCGGAGGTCTGCAGGTACCATTCGCCCTGCGCATAGGTGGCATAGATGCCCCAGTGAAGGAAGATGCCGAGCCGATGCTGCTGGAATTCAGCGCGTGCGCGCAGATTTCCTTCGGAAGGGACGTAAGTCTGGGCGGAAACGGCGGCGCTCATCGCCAGGACGGCCGCCAGGAGGATCAATAATCGTTTCATTATCTGTCTTGGGTAAATGGCTTATTCGAGTTCTTTGACGATGTCGCGCAGCGGAATGGCCTGGAAGGTGATCTGGGCCACGGACGATTCATAGAGGATGCCCACCGTCTCCGCATCGATCATCGTCAGGCAGGAGTAGCCCCAGCCTTCATCCTCGTCGAGCAGCAGCTGGTTGACTTCCTTCCAGGTCATGCCGTCGTCGAGCGAGGCCTTGATCGTGATGTGGTTGCGGCCGCGCACCGTATCGGGATTGGAGAACAGCAGGATGTGCCGGCCCAGCACGTTCTCGTCGGCCTTGACGGCGATGAGCGAGGCCATGCAGACCGATTCGCGCAAGGCCTTGCGCGAAGTGGGATGCTCGGTCCAGGTACGGCCCAGGTCGCGCGTCGTGGCCACGGAGCGGCTGCCGCCGCGGTTGTCGCGCATATTGAGCATCAGCGTACCGTCGGAGAGTTCGGCCACCTGCGCCTCGGTCACGGAGTCCTTGGCCGCCGCGTGGCGGTGCCAGGTCTGCCCGTGGTCCTGACTGTAGATCAGGCCCGAATGCGGCGTCCGTCCGCCGTCGAAGAACGTGTATTGCATCGCGAAGACAATCGTGCCGTCAGAAGTGGTGATGCCGCGACCCGGTCCCTGGAAGAAAAAGGCCCACGACGAATCCTTGAGCGCGGGCGTTACGCTCACGGGTTCGCTCCAGGTCCGGCCGTCGTCGGAACTGCGGCTCATTACCAGTTGGGCGGTATACTGCGGCGAGAGGCCGGGAACGGTGCTCCACCAGGTGGTGCCCACACCCATCCCGTGGCACCAGATCGAGGCGATCCAGGCGTCTCCGGTCACTTTGTCGACCAGGATGGCGGGGTCCCCCGCCCCGTTCTGCGCGGCCGGCAGGCCATAACGCTCCCCGAAGGAAATGGGCTTCCGCATCTTTTCCCAGGTCCGGCCGCCGTCGGTCGAACGGCTGAGGCCGATATCAATGTGCTCCTGCAGGTCTTTGCTGTTGTTGTAGCGTACGTCATAGACGGCCAGCAGCGTCCCGTTGTTGGTGGTCACGAGCCCCGGGATGCGATAGGCATTGCTGCCGTCGTCGCCCGCCTTGCGCACGCCGATGCCCATCCGGTGGACGATGCCTTCCGGCGAAACCCGGCACAGGGCGACCGGGCCGCTGCCCGTCGCCGCGCTGACCTGCGCCGTAATCACGTCGCTGAGCCGGGCGCGGCGGTGTTTCATTTCCACGCCGATCCAGAAGTAATTGACGCCGGGGAACAAATCCTGCGAAGCTTTCAGGACGACCCGGCCGGACGGGCGGCGCACCCGCGCCTTCAGCACGGAATACGAAGGGTTCGCTTTCAGCGTCTTGCCGGGCTCCAGCGAGGAGATGTAGTCGACCGGGCGGAACGCGTCGAAGCGGCCGGTGCGGGTTTCCGTCCCGCCATAATACAGTTTGACGCTGCGGATCGCCTTCAGATGGGTCTCCGGGCCAAAATCGAGCACGATCTCATCCAGCGACCGCGGAGTCCCGTCGGTCGTGATTTTCAATTCGAAGAGCACATTGTCTTCCCGCTCGATCAGGACGGGCACCTGTTTTTCGCGGACATACAGCGTATCGGCTGCGGCGGCCCCGAAAGACGGGAAAAGGAGCGCCGCAAGAAAAAAGAGGAGCAGCATGGACTTGTTCATATCTTCAAAGTTAGGAAAATTGCGCGAGAATTCATTAAATTTGTAGGAACGTATTCCTATCGTCCGTAAACCATGAACCGTCTCCTTTCCCTCCTGTCCGTTCTGCTGCTTTCGGCCGGTCTGGCCGTCGCCCAACCGTTCAATCCCGCAGCGTCCCCGCAGGCGCAGGTCGTATCGGGCAACGCCCGCTTCACCGTCCTGACCGACCGCCTCATCCGTATGGAATGGTCGCCTTCCGGCCAGTTCGAAGACCGCGCCACCCTGGCCATCGTCAACCGGAACCTGCCGGTTCCCCGCTTCACCGTCCAGCAAGGGCGGAACGGCCTGACGATCAAGACCGCGGCCGTGACCCTGACCTACCGGGGCGACGACGCCTTCTCGGCCGACAACCTGAAAGCCTCGTTCAAAATGAAGGGCAAGACCGTCACCTGGCATCCCGGCCTCGACGCCTCCGGCAACCTGCTGGGCACGGCCCGCACGCTGGACGGCAGCTCCGGTCCGGAACAGATCAACTACAGCGACCCGATGGAGCCCGGCATCCTTTCGCGCGACGGCTGGGCCGTGGTGGACGAAAGCGCCCGGCACATCTTCGTCAAAGACGACAGCGACTGGGGCGAGTGGGTAGCCCCCCGCCCGGAAGAAGGCGTACAGGATCTCTACCTGTTCGCCTACGGGCACGACTACAAGGCCGCGCTGGCCGATTTCACGAAAGTGGCCGGCAAGATGCCGCTCCCGCCCAAATACGTGTTCGGCTACTGGTGGAGCCGCTTCTGGGCCTACACCGATGACGAATTCATCGGCCTGGCCCGGGAATTCCGCAGCCGCAAGCTGCCCATCGACGTGATGGTCATCGACATGGACTGGCACTACACCTGGCAGGGTGCCGCGCGCCGGCTGGGCCGCGACGAATTCGGCCAGGGCATCGGCTGGACCGGCTATACCTGGAACCGCGACCTGATCACCGACCCGGAAGGCATGCTCAAAGAGATCCACGCGATGCAGCTGAAGACTTCGCTGAACCTGCATCCAGCCTCGGGCATCGGCGTCCGCGAGGAGATGTATCCTGCTTTCGTGGCCGACTATCTCTCCCGCACCGAAGACTACGACGGCCCGAAAGGCTATGTCCGCGACAACGGCTACCACGCCGCCGTCCCGTTCCGGATGGACCAGAAGGCCTGGGCCGACGCCTACTTCAACTCCGTCATCCATCCGCTGGAGCGGCAGGGCGTGGATTTCTGGTGGCTCGACTGGCAGCAGTGGAAACTGAGCAAATACGTCCCCGGCCTGAGCAACACGTTCTGGCTGAACTATACGTTCTTCAACGACAAGGTCCGGCGCAGCCGCGGTCTGGCGCCGGAAGATGCGCCGCGCCCGATGATCTACCACCGCTGGGGCGGCCTGGGCAGCCACCGCTACCAGCTCGGCTTCTCCGGCGACACGCAGATCAAGTGGGAGGTGCTCGGCTTCCTGCCGTGGTTCACGGCCACTTCCTCCAACGTACTCTACGGCTACTGGGGCCACGACCTGGGCGGCCACTGGCAGCCCAAGGAGACGCCCACCGAGCCCGAACTCTACACCCGCTGGCTGCAGTACGGCGTATTCTCCCCCATCTTCAAGACGCACAGCACTTCCTCCAACATCCTGGAGCGCCGCTTCTGGACGTTCGAGACCCATTTCCAGTATATGCGCGAGGCGCTCGAACTCCGTTACGCCCTGTCGCCCTATATTTACAATATGGCCCGCAAGGCTTATGACACCGGCATCTCCCTCTGCCGCCCGCTCTATTACGAGTATCCGGAAGAGGAGAAGGCCTACACCTGGAAGCAGGAGTATTTCTTCGGCGACGACATCCTGGCGGCCACGGTCTGCGAGCCGGTGGATTCCGTCAGCGGAAAGGCCGGCCGTGACGTTTGGCTCCCCGCCGGCAACGACTGGTACGACATGGCCCATCACCGGATGCTCCGCGGCGGCACCGTGCAGCAGCTTTCCTACACGATCGCCGAAAACGCCTGGTTCGTGAAAGCCGGCGCCATCATCCCGATGGCGGAGCCCGGCATCCAGAATCTGCAGCAGCAGAGCAATGTCCTGCGCCTCTACCTGGCGCCCGGAAAGGGCACCGGCGAGTGCACCCACTATGAAGACGACCAGACCAGCCAGGCCTACCCCACCCAGTTCGCCCGCACGAAGATCACCCGCCAGGGGAATGCTTCCAGCCTGACGGTCACGATCGGCGCCCGCGAAGGCGCGTACCGCGGCATGTCCGCCAACCGCCGCTGGACCCTCGTCCTGGGCGGCGTCGACCGGGCTCCCCGCGCCCAACTCGCGGACGGAACGACCCTCTCCGCCTCCTATGACCCTGAAACCCGCGAATCCGTGATCGACCTGCCGGAGCATCCGGCTGAAACGGTCCTGAAAGTCAAGATCAATTATTGATGACCATGAAAAGAATCACCCTCCTGCTGCTGGCTGCCACAGCCGCGCTGTTTTCCACCTTCTCTCTCCCGGGGCAGAACAAACCCGTCACGCCGACCGAAGAGGAGGCCCTGATGCGCCACTGGATCGCGACCCTCGGCTCCGATGACTTCGGCGGCCGGATGCCGATGACTCCTTATGAAGACAAGACCATCCAGTACCTGGCCGGCGAGATGAAGGCGCTGGGGCTGGAGCCCGCGTTCGGTGACAGCTATTTCCAGAAAGTGCACACCATCGCAACCGTCACCCGCCTGGCTGAAGGCAAATGGCGGATCAAGGGCGCCAAGAAGAAGACCGACCTGCGTCAGCCCGAAGACCTCGTGGTCTGGACGGCCCGCGCCACCGGCAAGATCGAAATCCCCAACGCGGAATTCGTCTTCTGTGGCTTCGGCATCGACGCGCCCGAATTCGGCTGGAACGACTTCGAAGGCGTGGACGTCAAGGGCAAGATCATCATCGCCATGGTCAACGATCCCGGCTTCTACGACCCTTCCCTGTTCCAGGGCAAGAACATGACCTACTACGGCCGCTGGACCTACAAGTTCGAGCAGGCCGAACGCCTGGGTGCCGCCGGCTGCCTGGTCCTGCACAACACGGCGGCCGCCAGCTACCCCTGGAGCGTCTGCGCCACCCACGTGGGCAGCAACCTGGCCCTCTTCAATGAGGAAACCCGCAACGCCGGATCGCTCGCCGTCAAAGGCTGGTTCCACGAAGACGGCTGCCGCAAACTCTTCGAGGTGGCCGGCGTAGACTTCGACAAGACCCTCGCCGCCGCCAAACGGCCGGGCTTCAAGTCCTTCGTCCTGAAGGCGAAAGGCAGCCTCGCCCTCAACATCTCCTGCGAGATCCAGGAAACCTGCAACGTAGCGGGCGTCCTGCCCGGCACCGACCTGAAAGACGAAGCCGTGGTCTTCAGCGCCCACTGGGACCACTTCGGCCACGGCACCCCCGACAATACGGGCGACGCCATCTACAACGGTGCGGCCGACAACGGCTCGGGTATGGCTGCCGTGCTGATGCTGGCCAAGAAGTACGGCGAACTGCCCGTCCGGCCCCGCCGCTCCATGGTCTTCCTGATCCCCACCCTGGAGGAAAGCGGCCTGTTCGGCTCCGAGTATTACTGCGAACACCCGGCCTTCCCGATGGAGAAGACCGCTGCCTGCATCAATTTCGACTGCATCGCGCCGGAGCCGCTGACGCACGACGTGGTGGTGCTGGGCGGCGGGAAAACCTGTCTCGACGCCTACATCCAGGCCTGCGCCGCCGCCCAGGGGCGGTACGTGGTGTTCAACGACGACAATTCCGACGGCTGGTTCTTCCGCTCCGACCACTTCAATTTCGTGAAGAAGGGCGTTCCCGCCGTCGTGATCGAATACGGCAAGGACCTGGTGGATCCTTCCCGCCCCAACAAGTATCCCCGCTCCGACTGGTATCACAAACCGTCCGACGAGTATAAGGAAGACTGGGACTTTGCCGGCACGGTCGCCCACGTCAATCTGATGTTCGGCGTCGGCCTCTCCGTGGCCAACGCGGACCGCTAAAGCATCTCTGGCGATGAAAAGAAGATCTTTCCTCAAGGGCATGGCCGCCGCCGGCGCCACGACCCTGTTGCCCGCCGGGGCGGTGGGCGGTCTGCTCTCCGCCTGCAAGAACGAAGCGCAGCCGGCGTCCCCGGCCTGGAGTTTCGACGAAATCATCGACCGTTCGGGCACCTGGAGCATCAAGTACAACCGGGCGAAAGAAGGGCAGCTGGCGATGTGGATCGCCGACATGGACTTCAAGACCGATCCGGTCGTCAGTGCCGCGATGCGCGAACGCATCGACCGCGACGTCATCGGATACACCTATATGCCCGATGATTTCGCCGCCGCGATTCAGCACTGGCAGCGCATGCAGCACAACTACGAAGTGCCGACCGAATGGATCCACTTCTGCCCCGGCGTGATCACGTCGATCAACCAGGCCTACCTGACCTTCTCGGAGCCCGGCGACAAGATCATCGTCCAGACGCCGGTCTACAACCCCTTCTTCGACTATGCCCGGAAACTGGGCCGGATTCCCGTGGAGAATCCGCTCATCTTCGAAGACGGCCATTACCGGATGGATTTCGACGGGCTGGAGCGCCTGATCGACAAACGCACCAAGATCCTGGTCCTGTGCAATCCCCAGAATCCCGCCGGCATTCTCTGGCCGCGGGAAACGCTTGCCCGGCTGGCGGAAATCTGCGACCGCCACGGCGTCCTCGTCATCTCCGATGAAATCCACTCCGACCTCAACCTCTTCGGCAAACCGCACCTCCCCTTCTGCAGCGTCAGCGATACCGCCGCCCGCGTAGGCATCATTTTCTCGAGTCCGTCGAAGTCCTTCAACTTCGCCGGCCTGGCCAGCATCGCCTACTGTATCATCCCGGACGAAGAGAAGCGGACACGCTATATGGACGGTCTGGAAAATGCAAAACTGGCCGAAGCCTCGGTCCTCTCGGCCATCGCCCTGATCGCCGCCTATTCGCACGAACCCGTTTGGCTCAACGACCTGAAAAAATACCTGGAAGGCAACATCCTGCGGGTCGAGGAGTTCTTCCGGGAGCACGAACTGGGCATCCGGGCCATCCGGCCCGAAGCGTCGTTCCTCTGCTGGCTGGACTGCCGCGGAATGGGCCTGTCCCAGAAAGAGGTCGTGGACTGGTTCCAGGAAGACGCCGGCGTGCTGATCAACAACGGCGCGATGTACGGCACGGGCGGCGAGGGCTTCATCCGACTCAACGTCGGCTGCCCGCGCAGCCTCGTCGACGAAGCGCTCAGCCGCCTCGTCCGCTGATCAACTAAATCTCGGCAATGATGGAAGTGACGGCCTTGACCAGGTCGCCTTCTCGGACGCGCACTTTCGCATCGACGGGAAGGAAGTAGTCGATGCGCGATCCGAACTTGATGATGCCGCACTGCTCGCCGGCGCGCACGGCCAGGCCCGGCTTCGAATAGCAGACGATTCGGCGGGCAACGCCGCCGGCCAGCTGCTTGAACATCACCTCGCGGCCCTCTGCGGTCCGAATGACGGTGCAGCTATGCTCGTTTTCCTCCGAAGCCTTGGGTTTGAAGGCGAACATATGTTTACCGGGATAATAATCCGCGAAGACGACGTCGCCGGTCACCGGCCAGAAATTCGCGTGGAGATCCCAGAAATCCATATACACGGAGATCATCAGCACCTCGCCCTGGAAATAGCGGGATTCCCGGACGGTCTTGATGTGGGTCACCTTGCCGTCGGACACGGCGGAGACTACGTGGTTGTCGCCCACGGGTTTCCGGTCGGGGACCATATGGAAATAAGTCTGCCAGCCGGCCACCCAGAGCAGGGCCAGCGTCAGCAGTATTTTGAGCCACCATTGCGGCACAAAACAAAGCACGACGGCGATCAACACGGCGCTGACCAGGTAGACGAGCAGGACCGTTCCGTAGGTATTGCGGTCGAGTTTCATAACAGATGGAAGAGGGCCAGATAGACGGCCACGAGCGGGAAGACAAATAGCATATCGTCGAAGCGGTCGAGCAGACCGCCGTGGCCGGGAATGAGTTTGCCGGCATCCTTCACCTGCGCGTGGCGCTTGAGCAGCGATTCAAAGAGATCGCCCAGCACGCCGAACACCGACTCGATGCCCGCGATGGCCAGCCAGTGCGGCCAGGAAAGCACCGACGCGCCGAATGTGGCGGAAACCAGCCAGGCTGCCAGGAAAGCGAACAGCGTTCCGCCCACGACGCCAATCCAGGACTTCTTGGGCGACAGGGCCGGGAAAAGCTTGCGGCTGTTGGGACGCTGGCCGAGCAGCATCCCCAAGGAATAGGCCCCGACGTCGTTGCACCAGATAATCACGAAAATGCCCAGCAGCAGTTTCCAGGTGTAGGCGCCGTCAACGGGAAAAGCCAGCAGGACCGCTGCCAGGAAGGCCGGCAGGACATAGATGAGCGGAAAATAGACGGCAGTCGGGAATTCGTGCCCGGCGGCGCCGTCGAAAAGCAGGAAGATGGAAGCGGCGATGACCGGCAGGAAGGCGGTCATCATCCACCGGGCTTCCAGCCCGGACTGGAGCATAAAGAAGCCCAGGGTAAAGGCGAGCATCGCGGCCAGGATGATGCAGACGGCTTCCTTGCGGAAACGCTTTCCGACCGTCAGGCGGTAGAACTCCATCGAAAGACCGGCGATGAGCAGATTGCCCAGCACCAGGAAGCAGGCAGGCGCCAGCAGACCGGCTACGACGACGACAAGAAATAAAATGCCACTGCCCGACCGGGTGGCCAGCACCTTCAAATCCATGCTCAGGCCTCCTCCTCTTTTTTCGTTTCAGACTGCGGCGGCACTTCCGCCTCGTCGTCGCGCAGCATCTTGTTGGGATCGACGCCGCCCTGGCGGGGGCCGAAGATCTCTTCCAGATCCTCAGAGAAGACCACTTCGCGCTCGAGGAGCAGCGCGGCCAGTTTCTCGAAGCCTTCCCGGTTCTCGGTCAGAACTTTCGTGGCCGTGGCGTGGGCCTGGTCGATGAGGCGCTTGACCTCGTCGTCGATCAGCTCGGCCGTCTTCTCGCTGTACGGCTTGCTGAAAGCCATTTCGCGGCTGCCGGTGGAATCGTAGTACGAGAGGTTGCCCACCTTCTCGCTCATACCGAAATACGTCACCATGGCGTAGGCCTGTTTGGTGAGTTTCTCCAGGTCGCTCAGGGCGCCGGTGGAGATGCGGCCGTTGACCAGTTCCTCGGCCACGCGGCCACCGATGGTGGCGGCCATTTCGTCCATCATCTGTTCGGTGGTGGTGAGCTGCCGCTCTTCGGGCAGATACCAGGCGGCGCCCAGGCTCTGTCCGCGCGGGATGATGGTCACCTTCAGCAGCGGGTTGGCGTTGGGCAGCAGCCAGCTGACCGTGGCGTGGCCCGCTTCGTGGTGGGCGATGGTATTCTTCTCTTCGGGCGTGATGATCTTGCTCTTGCGCTCCAGTCCGCCGACGATGCGGTCGATGGCGTCGAGGAAGTCCTGTTTCTCCACCACTTCCTTGTTCTTGCGGGCGGCGATCAGGGCCGCCTCGTTGCACACGTTGGCGATGTCGGCGCCGCTGAAGCCCGGCGTCTGCTTGGCCAGGAAATCGATCTTGAAGCCCGGGGCAAGCTTGATGTTGCGCAGGTGGACCTTGAAGATTTCGAGGCGCTCCTTGAGTTCAGGCAGGTCGACGTGGATCTGGCGGTCGAAACGGCCGGCGCGCATCAGCGCCTTGTCGAGGATGTCGGCCCGGTTGGTGGCCGCCAGGATGATGACGCCCGAGTTGGAGCCGAAGCCGTCCATTTCGGTAAGCAGCTGGTTCAGGGTATTCTCGCGCTCGTCGTTCGACGTGAAGCCGGCGTTCTTGCTGCGGGCACGGCCCACGGCGTCGATTTCGTCGATGAAGACGATGCAGGGGGCCTTTTCCTTAGCCTGGCGGAACAGGTCGCGCACACGCGAGGCGCCGACGCCCACGAACATTTCCACGAAGTCGGAACCCGACATCGAGAAGAAGGGTACGTCGGCCTCGCCGGCCACAGCCTTGGCAAGCAGGGTCTTGCCGGTGCCCGGAGGGCCGACCAGCAGGGCGCCCTTGGGAATCTTGCCGCCCAGGTTGGTGTATTTCTTCGGATTCTTGAGGAAGTCCACGATCTCCTTGACCTCGAGCTTGGCCTCTTCCATGCCGGCCACGTCCTTGAAGGTGACCTTCACGTTGTTGGACTTCTCATAGAGTTTCGCCTGCGACTTGCCGACATTGAAGATGCCGCCACCCGCACCGCCGCCCATATTGCGCATGGGGCGCATGAAGAGGAAGAACATGGCCAGCAGCATCAGCGGGAACAGGATCCACTCGATGATCGGGCCCCAGTAGCTCTTGTGCTCTTCCACCACCACCTTGAAGCGGTTTTCCGCCGGCAGCGATTCTTCCAGCGCGGCGAACTGGGTCTCGGCGTCGAATTTCTCGGAGACCAGGAAATAGAAATGCGGGCCGCCCTTGGGTTCGCGGCCGCCGTACAGGTTCTTGTATTTGTCGAGGGCGGCCTGCTTGAGGTAGATCTCGCCCTTGTACTCGTTGCGCACATAGACCAGTTTTTCCACGTCGCCGCTCGTCAGGAGGGTCTCCTTCACGTCGATCCATTCGCGCTTGAGGGGATCGGCCGTGCCGGTGCTCGACCACATATAGGCCAGGCCGAGCAGCAGGACGAGATAGATCAGGGAAAACCAGTTGAAACCGCGCCGGGGCTGGCGGCTGCGGTTGGAAGGATTGTTCTGCGGGGCCCTCTGCCCCCTATTGTTGTTTTCCATCGGTTGTCCTAGTCGGTATATTCGGTTTTAACGGCATCGGCCCAGAGGTCTTCGAGACGGTAGAACAGACGCTGGTCCGTCAGGAAAATGTGGACGACAATGTCGCTGTAGTCGAGAATCACCCAGAAAGCGTTCTCGCGCCCCTGCTTGCGCAGGACGCTGCGGTCGCACTTTTTCTCCATCATCTCTTCCACGTAATCGGAAATGGCCACGACCTGGGTGGTCGAGTCGGCATTGCAGATCACAAAGTAGTCGGCGATGGCCGTACCGATCTTCGTCAAATCCAGGGAAACTACGTTCTGGGCTTTCTTTTCCAGCATCGCGTCGGCAATGACGCGGATTTCATCGCTCATATTCATGCAAAATCGATTATCTTTGCCAAAGTTTTAACTTACAAATATACAATAATCTTTCAAATATCCGGCCATCCGGCCGAAACTGCAAAAATGGCAGAAAACATCCGCTGGTTTGACACGATCGACTCGACCAACACCCGCCTGGTCGCCCTCCATTCGGAGCTTCCCGACCGCACGGTATACGCGGCCCGCTTCCAGACTGCGGGGCGCGGACAGCAGGGCAACCGCTGGGAGAGCCGCGCCGGCGAAAACCTGATGTTCTCCATCCTGCTCAAACCGGATTTCCTGCCGGCCTCCGACCAGTTCATCCTGTCCCAGATCGTCGCCCTCGGCCTGCTCGACTATCTCCAGTCGCGCGGCCTGACAGCCACCATCAAATGGCCCAACGACATCTATGCGGGCGACCGCAAGATCTGCGGCACCCTGATCGAAACCGGACTGGCCGACAAGCGTGTCTCCTGGGCCGTCGCCGGCATCGGACTCAACGTCAACCAGCAGGTCTTCGACCCTTCCCTGCCCAATCCCACGTCGATGACGCTGGAAACGGGGCGGAACTTCCAAATCGAGGACGAACTGCCCGTCCTGGTGCAATGCATCCTGGACCGGTACGACAAACTGGATTCCCCCTACGCCCGCAACGGCTTCGACGCGCTCTATCTGGAACATCTGTACCGGCGAGGCGAATGGCATTTCTTCGAGGAACTCCAGCCCAATGAGATTCCGGCCGAACACCGGTCGGGCCTCCGGATCGAGGCCCGGATCCTGGGCATCGACCCGGAGGCCCGCCTGCTGCTGGAACACCGTGACGGAACCTTGCGTTCCTACGGGTTCAAAGAGATCAAATACGTCCGCTAGTTCCCTGCCAGGGCGCGGATCGCCGCCTTGGGATCGTCGGCCGAGAAGGCCGCCGAACCGGCGACGAACACGCCGGCACCGAGTTTTTCGAGTTCGGCGATGTTCGACAGGCCCACGCCGCCGTCGACTTCGATGAAGCAGTCGGCTTCGGCGCCGGCGATCATCTCGGCCAGGACGGCCACTTTCTCGGTGGTCTCGGGAATGTATTTCTGCCCGCTGTAACCGGGATGGACGCCCATCACCACCACATAGTCGATCTGGCGGAGCCAGGGGATCAGCACCTCGGCCGGCGTCTCGGGATTGATGGCTACGCCCGCATACATGCCCAGTTCGTGAATCTGCTTGATGCAATCCTTCAGGTGACGGTCGTTACAGGCCTCATAATGAACGCTGAGATACTGGACGCCGAGTTTGGCGAAACGCTCGATGTAACGCCAGGGCTCCACGATCATCAGGTGGGCGTCGAGGGGCTTTTCCGCCACTTCGGCGATGGCCTTGCAGACCGGGAATCCGAAGGAGATGTTGGGAACGAACATACCGTCCATCACATCGAGATGGAACCAGCCCGCCGCGCTCTTGTTCACGAGCCGGCAGTCGCGATGCAGATTGCCGAAATCGGCGGAAAGCATCGAGGGAGCGATCAGTCTTGCCATAGGTCTACAGGTTTTTGAGGACATCGAGCAGCACGGCATAGAAGCGGTCGAGCGAAGCCAGGTCGAGGCGCTCGCCGGGGGCGTGGACGCCGCGGAGCGTCGGGCCGAAGGCGATCATGTCCATATCGGGGAACTTCTCGGTAAAGAGGCCGCACTCGAGGCCGGCGTGGATGGCGCGCACCACGGGTTCGTGGCCGAACAGCCGTTTGTAGGAGGCGACGCACACGTCTTTGACGTGGGAATTCATATTGGGCTTCCAGCCGGGATAACCGTCTGAATGTTCGACTTTTGCGCCAGCAAGCTCAAGCACGGCTGCAACACGCTGCGACAGGAAGATGCGCTGGCTGTTGACGGAGCTGCGCTGCATCGTGCCGACGCGGATCTTGCGGCCGGGCTCCATCTTGACGGAGGCCAGGTTCGTGGAGGTCTCGATCAGGCCGGGGATGTCGGCGCTCATCGCCGCCACGCCGTGGGGAATCGAAATCAGGGCGTCGATCAGATTGCCGGCCGTGCGGCGGTCGATGGCGCCTTCCGTCCAGGTGACGGGTTCGGCGTGGAAGTAGAGGCCGGGATCGGTCACGGCATATTCGGCCTTGAGGCGCGCCGCGAAATCGTTGAACCGGTCGACCACCTTCGATTCGCTGCGGGCCGGGATGGCTACGACGGCCTCGCCGCCGCGGGCGATGGCGTTGCGCTTGTTGCCGGCGCCGATCCAGCAGAGATCCACGTGATACGGGAGGATCTCCTTCACGAAACGGGCGATCTGCTGGACGCCGTTGATGCGCCCCTTGTCGATATCGTCGCCGCTGTGGCCGCCCTGGCCGCCACCGACGGTGAAGCGGGTAACCACGGCACCGGGCAGCAGTTTGCGCTCACGATAGGTAAACGTGCCCACCGTATCCATGCCGCCGGCGCAGCCGACGCAGAAGTAGCCCTCGTCCTCGTCGTCGAGGTTGATGAGCGTCTTGCCGGTGATGAAGCCTTTCTTGACGGCACGCGCGCCGTCGAGGCCGGTCTCTTCCGATACCGTGAAGAGGCATTCGAGGCGGGGATGCGGAATCGAATCGTCGTCGAGGATGGCCATCGCCGTGGCCACGCCGATGCCGTTGTCGGCACCGAGGGTCGTGTCGTGGGCGATCATCCAGCCGTCTTCGATGACATATTGGATGGGATCGGTGGCAAAATTGAAGCTTGAAGTACTTTTCTTTTCGCAGACCATGTCGGTGTGCCCCTGCAGGACGACGGCCGGACGGTCTTCATAGCCCTTGGAAGCCGGTTTGGCGATCATCACGTTGCCGACCTTGTCGGTCTTGCATTTCAGGCCGCGGCTGGCGGCGAAACGCTGGAGATAGGCAACGATCTGCTCCTCGTGACCGGACTCACGGGGGATGCGGGTAATTTCCCGGAAAAAGTTCAATACGGATTCTGTGGTATTCATAGGTCGCTGTGGATTTGGCTGTTCATCTCCCCGGCGGCCCTGCCGCTACACGTTGAGCGACCGTTCGATGTCGTGGACATAACCGCGGAAACTGCGGTCGGTGTCCATCAGATCCCCGACTGTGTTGCAGGCATGCAGCACCGTGGCGTGATCTTTACCGCCCAGTTGGGCGCCGATGGAGGAAAGGGAGGTTTTGGTGAGATTGCGGCTCAGGTACATCGCAATCTGACGGGCCTGCACGATTTCGCGCTTGCGGGTCTTCGAGAGGAACATCTCGTCGGTGATGCCGAAATAGGCGCAGACGGCTTCCTGGATCTTGGGGACCGTGATCTCGCTCTTGGGATCGGTGACGATCTTGTCGACCAGTTTGCGGGCGAGGTCGAGGGTGATTTCCTGGCGGTTGAACGTGGCGTTGGCAATCAGGGAGAAGAGGATGCCCTCCAGCTCACGGATGTTCGTCTTGACGCTTTCGGCCACGAAGGCCAGGATGTCGTCGGCGATTTCGACGCCTTCGCGGGCGCACTTGGATTTGAGGATGGCCAGGCGCGTTTCGTAGGACGGCGGGAGGAGTTCGGCCGAGAGGCCCCACTTGAAGCGGGAGAGCAGGCGCTGGTCGAGCCCCTGCAGGTCCACCGGCGGCTTGTCGGACGTGAGGATCAGCTGCTTGCCGCTCTGGTGGAGATAGTTGAAGATATGGAAGAATGCACCCTGGGTGCCCTTCTTCTCGGCGAATTCCTGGACGTCGTCGATGATCAGCACGTCGATGAGCTGGTAGAAACGCAGGAAGTCGGCCACTTTGTTGCCGTTGTTCGCGCTCTTGGCGGAGCAGGCGGCGTTCATGTACTGGTTCTGGAAGGTGTTGGCGTTCACGTAGAGGACCACTTTCTCGGGGAAGCGCTCCTTGACGGCGATGCCGATGGCCTGGGCGAGGTGCGTCTTGCCGAGGCCGGGACCACCGTAGATGAACAGCGGGTTGAACGTGCTGCGGCCGGGGTTGGCGGCGATGCTCAGGCCGGCGGAGCGGCCGAGGCGGTTGCACGTACCTTCGATGAAATTCTCGAAATTGTAGATCGGATTGAGGCAGGGCTCGATGTTGAGCTTGCGGAGACCCGGGATGGCCCAGGCGCTGCCGGTGTAGTGGTCGCCCAGTTCGGGGATGGGAAGATCCGCGTTGCGGACCCGGCCGCCCTTGGGGCGCTGCTCGATGACGACGTCTTCGAGAATGCGGACCTTGTAGACCAGGGAGGCGGAGGGGCCGATTTCCCGGCGGAGCACTTTGCTCAGCAGGTCGATGAAATGCTCCTCGATGTACTCCCGCCAGAAATCGGAAGGGACTTCGATCGTCAACCGCTGGTCTTCGAGCGAAATCGGCTTGATGGGGCCGAACCAGGTCTTGAAAGTATCCTCATTGAGGTTGTCTCGGAGGATTTCAAGACAGCGGGTCCAAACTTCGTTTTTTACGTCGGGGGTCATGTTCAGGTCTCAGGTTCCGACAACAAAATTGGGGAAAAATCGGGGATAAAAAAAACTTTTTTTTATTGTTTTTTTCGAATTTTTCGCAACTCGCTTATTTTCAAGATAAAAAAATTTCTCGCTTTTGTTTATTACTGATAGTCAGCCGATTACAAACGCAATAAACGTTTATTTACCTGAAAATAATCTACTTATCAGAGCAGACAAGTTGAAAGGCCGCGGCGATCAGTCGACCGCGATGATGAAGGCGCCGGGAAATTTCTTTTTCAATGCGGGCAACTGGGCGGCCGCTTCCTCTTTTGTGGAAAAGTTACCAACAGAATACTTGTACAAACCGTTCATAAACCGGCAGGTGAAACCGGTGACGCCCTTGAGCTCGGAAGAGCCGTTTTGCAACTTTTTCGAGGCGGCGAGAATCTGGATTTCGAAGTGCGGACCGGCCGGAGCGGCTTGTTTTACGGTATCCTTGGCAGGAGCCGGCGCGGGTGCGGGGGCAGGCGCCGGAGCGGGTGCCGGTTTGCCAGTGGCGACATCGTCGTCGCCGTCGTATTGTTTCTTATAGGTGGAGAAGGCCCGGAAAATGTCGTTGGCGATTTTCTGCCGGTTGGCCTCGGTCACCAGGATGGAACGGTCGGACGAATTGGAGAGGAAGCCCACCTCGATCAGGACGGAGGGCATCGTGGTCCGCCAGAGGACCATCAGCGGGGCCTGGCGGATGCCGCGGCTTTTCTTGATGGGGCCGTTGCGGGTAAACTGGTTCTGCACGAGGGCGGCGAACGAGATGCTCTGCTCGAAATGGGCGTTCTGCATCAGGTTGAAAATAATATAGGACTCCGGATTGTTGGGGTCGAAGCCCTCGTAGGTGGTGGTATAGTCGTCTTCCAGCAGGATCACGGAGTTCTCGCGCTTGCAGACCTCCATGTTGGAGGCGCTCTTGTCGGTACCCATCACGAAGGTTTCCGTGCCGGAGGCGGCGGTGCTTTTGGCGGAATTCACGTGGATGGAGATGAAGAGGTCGGCGTGATTGCGGTTGGCGATGTTGCCGCGCTCGGCCAGTTCCACGAAGCGGTCGGTCTTCCGGGTATAGATGACCTTCACGTCGGGATACTCCTTCTCGATACGGGCGCCGAGCTTGAGGGCGATGTCGAGGTTGATCTGCTTTTCGCTCAGCTTGCTGCTCTTGGAAATCGCGCCCGGGTCGTGCCCGCCGTGGCCGGCGTCGATGACGACCGTACGCAGGCGGACGCCGCCTTCGGGGCCCGGAACCGCGGCGGCTGCGAGGGCCGGCAGCAGCACGGCTAAAAGCAGCGTGAGGAAGCGTCTGACCACGATATTTGCGCGCGATGGCATGTTAGTTGCTGAAAAATTATTAATTTTGTCTTTTTGATCCGCGAGAGCAAATATACGAAATTTGTTTTGCAAAACATAAGAATATCGTCCACTCCCCTTTTCCGGGTCCTGATGGCCTTCGTGCTCCTGCTGGCTGCGGGGAATCTTCTCCGGGCGCAGGAACCCGACAGTCTGTCCGTCGTCCGTGACAGCCTGCGCGCCGTGGCGCCGCCGGACAGCCTGCCGCTCGTCCGCGACAGCCTGGGGGCCGTCCGCGACAGTCTCGACCGGACGGAGGACACCCTGTTCGTCCAGCCCAAGGGCATGATCGACCGGCCGGCCTTCTCGTCGGCCCGCGACTCGGTGATGGAGGACCTCGAGCAGAACATCATCTACTACTTCGGCGACGTCACCGCCAGTTACCAGGATATGCAGCTGAAGGCCGACTATATGGCCTACAACACCAAACTGAACATGGTCTACGCCCGCGGCGTCAAAGACACGATCACCGGTACCCTCAGCGGCCGGCCGCAGATGACCACCGGCGGCAAGACCTACGAAATGGACGAGGTCTACTACAACTTCAACACGCGCAAGTCCATGATCAAGAACATGGCCACGCAGCAGGAGGAAGGCAAGCTCATCGGCGACAAGCTCAAGATGATGCCCGACCAGTCCATCAACATCTCGGGCGGTCAGTACACGGTCTGCGACGCGGAGCATCCGCATTATTACCTGAAGATGACCACCGCCAAGATCATGACCGGCCCCAAGCAGAAAACGATGTTCGGCCCGGCCTACGCGGTGATCGAAGACGTCCCCCTGCCGCTGATCATCCCCTTCGGCTTCGTTCCCGAAAAGCCCGACCGCGCCAGCGGCATCCTGATCCCGACCTACGGCGAGGAAAACGCCCGCGGCATCTACCTGCGCGACTTCGGTTATTCGTTCGTCATCGGCGACTACCTCGACATCGCCCTGACCGGCGACATCTACACCTACGGATCGTGGGCAGCGCGCCTGACCTCGCGCTATAAGAAAAGATATTCCTTCGACGGCTCCCTCTCGCTGAACTACTCCAACGACATCACGGGCGAGAGAGGCACTCCCTCCTTCAACCAGTCGAAGAACTTCGGCGTGACCTGGAACCATTCCCAGGATGCCAAGGCCCGGCCCGGTACCACGTTCCGCGCGTCGGTCAACGGCGTCGTCGTCGATCTCCTACTCCAAGACCTGGAGCGGCGTCTCCCTCTCGCTCAACCTGCTGCACAGCCAGAACTCGCGCGACAGTTCCTACACGTTTACCCTGCCCAACGTTACGTTCAACGTCAATCGCTTCTTTCCCTTCAAACGGAAGAACCGCGTGGGCAAGGAGCGCTTCTACGAGCAGATCTCTTTCCAGTACGGCGCCACGATGCAGAACAAGGTGGCTTTCAAGGCGAGCGAGTTCGCCTTCGACAAGAATATGCTCAACAAGATGCAGAACGGTGTCAACCACACCTTTGCCATCGGCCTGCCGGGTTTCACCCTGCTCAAATACTTCCAGTTCACCCCCAGCGTGAGCTATGGCATGAACTGGTATTTCCGGGAACAGTACCGCGTGTACAACACGGAAACCAATCAGTTGGAAACGCGCTTCACCGACCAGTTCAGCACCTTCGGCGTGAGCCAGACCTATTCGGGCGGCCTCTCGATGAACACCCGCCTCTACGGTATGTTCACCTTCGGCAAGCGCAGCAAACTGCAGGCGATCCGGCATATGATCACGCCGTCGATGAGCTTCTCGCTGAGCCCGAACCTGGCTACGCGCGCCAACGGCATGACATCCTACACCTACACCGACAAGAAC